>NZ_CP189845.1:0-121856 GCF_050271075.1 Cupriavidus sp. H39 | reverse complement strand
GTGTTTAGCGCCGGCACCAACTTGAGCGCCCATTGGTGCACGGTCGAATGGTCAACCGAGATGCCTCGTTCGGCCATCATCTGCTCGAGATGACGCGGGCTCGGCGGATAGGCGACATACCAGCGCACGCAGGTCAGCATCACCTCCAGCGGATAGTGCAAGCGCTTCAATACCTTCGCAATCTCCGAGTTCATCACCACCACTCACATTGCCTGAATTCGATACCGGCTCATTCTACCGGAGGCTTATTGCGACAAAGCCCTCTATCGCTTCCTCTGCCCCTCGTAAATCGCCTCAATCTACCCACAGACTCCCCCGACGAGCCATCTTATTCAAGGAATCCCATTATGCCGTTTATCGTTGCCGCGCTCGCGCTGGTTGGCCTGCTCATTTATGGCGCGATCCGATGCGGAACAGAAGCGCGGGTCTGTGCGCCTGCATGACCAAGACGCACGCTTCATCTTTGCCGACATTGCAGGCGCTGATGCAATCGAACGTGAGGGTGCGTGGTCGCTGGCGTTGCGCCTGAACCATCAGACGCCGGCGGAATGGCCAATCCCGATGCGGAATCGCCAAGAGGCCAAGCGCTGGGCGAAGATCTTCGCGCTGGCTGTCACGCAGGAGCTTTGAACGCGGGCAGGGCGATCACGCGACCCGTTGTTACTCCGTCGTGCTCGGGTTCCAGTACACCTGGGCAATGTGCGGCTGCGATTGCAGCGCGCTAACGATGCGATCCAACTCGCTTGCGTTCACCGCAGTCGACATCAGCATGGCTTCAATCTCCACGTGGTCTTCACCAAACGGTTCGACCGACAAATCGCTGACCGGATAGCTGGCCTCTTCCAGCAGGCGCTCCAGATCGGCCAGTGCCTCTTTCTGGCGCTCGCTGGTAGAAATGATGCACATCGTGTACGTGACTTCGCTGGCCTGATTGTCTACCGGAGGCTTATTGCGACAAAGCCACCCGTGGTGAACCGCATCAACCGCACGCCGCTGGACATTGCCTGAATTCGATACCGGCTCATTCTACCGGAGGCTTATTGCGACAAAACCCGCTAACGCAACCCTGTCTGGTTGAACGTGAACTCGAAGTCGGTGAACTGTGGGCGGCGATGCGCGGCCGCTGTGCGTCCACACAAATGAAATAGACGCGCTCGGCGTCTACAGAAAAATCAAAAGGCTTCACCGAAGACGGCATCACATCACGATCGAAGCCACGCCGCGCACTTGTGGCTAATCCTGACGGACTCGAAGCGGTCAAAGACACAAGCGTGGGGCCGCATATCGGCTCACCTTGCGCGTAATCTACAACGGGGATTTCAGCTAGAACTTTTTCCCCCACTGGACGGTTACTAGCGAACAGACTTGAGCCTCGCGGCGCGGGCGGATGAAATGGCGCACGGTGTTCAGAATTCTTGAGAATTCGTCCGTGGCAAATCGGTTAGATTATTGGGGAGCGTCATAGGCTCATTAGGTACGTGCAATTCGTACGACTATCCCTTTGCAGCCAGACGCTCCCTCACGTCTGGCTGTTTTTTTCATGGTATTGAAGTTTGCAGCGAAGTGCCTGACATTGGGGCATACACAATCAGATGAGGCGCACCTCGAAGAGCCGAGCGTGCGACTGCCAGAGCTCTGTGTTGCAACCGGGATTTGAAAGTCGACCGTGGTCTGTCCGCGCCTACGGCTTCAATCGTCTTGAAGATTCCGTCTATGAGTCCTTCGGCGTCACGCTGACATCGTTGGTCTGGTATACCAACACCTTCGGCCCGAGGCATATCCAATCCATTCGCAATCGCATTCAGTGATGGCACGCAAGCAAGAGCCTGTTTTGATGCACTCGATATCCAGCCAACCACTCGTCTTTGACGAGCTCGCTCATCTTGCCGCTGCTCTCGACACCATCGGATCGATGAATATCGAAATGCTCGATGGCTACTTTACAGCATTGATTTGCGGGCCCGACATAGTGCTGCCGAGCGAGTATATGCTTGAGGTATTCGGCGCGGAAACTTCCCTCCACGTGGATGACCAGTTCTCAGACATCCCTAGCCTTTTGAGGCGTCACTGGAATGCGATCGCAGCGGAACTGCACTGTACTCTGACGGAGCAGAACGCATATATGCCGATCTTGATCGAGCGAGATGATGGTGTCGCGCCCGGCAACGACTGGGCACACGGGTTCGTGCGTGGCGTTCAAATGCGCCCAGGAAGCTGGGATCACCTTATCCATGATGAGGATCACTGTGGCTCGATGATGCCGATCATGATCCTGCATTACGAAAACGATTTCGATCCGCAGCTGCGACCACCACCTATCCCCTCCGAAAAACGCGATGCGTTGTTGGAAGTGATGATTTCTGGAATAGCAAATATCTATCATTTCTTCGAGCCGTACCGACAGTACGAATGCAAGCCGGCCGGAGCACATTTTCCGCAGAAAGCGCTAGCACCGAACATTGCCCATGGCCTCACCCATTGTTTCGAGGACTACTCTCTATTCTTTAACGTAGTACGAAGCCTACATTAGATTCAGAGCGACTTTCAGTCGCGCGAATGGATATTGCATGAGGCAAACTATGGCATAACGGGCTCTGTCGCGGTTAGGGAGCGAGGACGAGAAGAGGCCCGAGGGCAGCACTGATTTATGCTGCCAGTGAATAGAATTGCTCTGAGGACGGATTGCTCCCTTCGTGACACTGCATCTGGCCCTTGGCAATCATGTGCATGATCTCGATACCGCCCAACAGGATGCGCGCGCAGCGAAAGTTCTTGAATCCAAGCATCGGTCGGGTCAGGCGTTGATGGCTCGATGGGTCCTGCTCGACAATGTTGTTCAGGTACTTGACCTGCCGGATGGTGATGGGAGTTTCTCGTTGGGCGTTTACGTCGTGCAGGGCCGCCAGGCTGGATGGGCTGCCGTCGATGGTCACCGTGTCAGGCTGGCCGTGCTGCGCGATGGCCTTTGGCCAGCTTGCGGGCCTGTCAGAATTTTTGTGTTTAGGGCATAACATGTCGCCAAGGAGCATGTCATGCCACGTACAAACAAGACGAGCCAGGCCGCCGATCGTGAGCTGCCAACCATTCCCGAGGATCTGATCGCCCATTTCGTAAAGGGCCCAATGACTGCCGAGGCCGTTCAGGATGCCTCAATGGCGTTCAAGAAGGCCCTCATCGAGCGGGCCTTGGGCGCCGAGCTCGGCCATCATCTGGGCTACCCGGCTGGCGCTGAACGCCCAGCCGGCACGGCCAATCAACGCAATGGCAAGAGCGCTAAGACGGTCTTGACAGAGGATGGTCCGTTGCGAGTGGACATCCCGCGCGACCGCGACGGCAGCTTCGATCCGATTCTGATTCCCAAGCACGAGCGGCGCTTTACCGGGTTCGACGACAAGATCATCGCCATGTACGCCCGCGGCATGACTGTGCGCGAGATCCAGGCGTTTCTGGCCGAACAGTACGGCACCGAGGTCTCGCCCGAGTTCATCAGTTCGGTCACCGATGCGGTCATGGACGAGGTCACCACCTGGCAAGCCCGCCCGCTGGAGGCGATGTACCCGGTGGTCTTCTTCGACGCGCTGCGGGTCAAGATGCACGAGGACGGCGTGGTGCGCAACAAGGCCGTCTATCTGGCCTTGGGTGTGCTGCCCGACGGCACGCGCGACATCCTGGGCCTGTGGATCGAGAGCACCGAAGGCGCCAAGTTCTGGATGAAGGTGTTCAACGACCTGAAGACCCGTGGCACGCAGGACATCCTGATCGCGGTCACGGATGGCCTCAAGGGCATGGAACAGGCTTTGAACGCGGTGTTCCCGGACACGACGCTGCAGACTTGCATCGTGCACCTGATCCGAAACAGCGTGAACTACGCCGGTTGGAAAGAGAGCCGCACCGTCGCGGCAGCGCTCAAGCCCGTGTACACCGCGCCCACTGTTGAGTCGGCGCTGGCCGAACTGGCGGTCTTCGAGCAGAGCGAATGGGCTCAGAAGTACCCGCCGATCGCCGCGGCCTGGCGTCGCGCCTGGGACCAGGTGATCCCGTTCTTTACGTTCCCACCGGCAATCCGCAAGATCATCTACACGACCAACGCCATTGAGAGCATCAATGCGCAACTGCGCAAGATCATCAAGACGCGCGGGCACTTCCCTAGCGACGAGGCTGCAACCAAACTGCTATGGCTGGCCCTGCGCAACATCACCTGCAAGTGGGGCAGTTCAACGCATGACTGGAAGGCTGCCATGAACCAGTTTGCGATTCTCTATGAGGAACGCTTCACCCACCCGCATCGCTGAGATAATGCTGGCTCACCGGCTAAGTTGACGGTGAGCCTTCAACTGCTCTGAACACAAAAACGCTGACAGGCCCCAGCTTGCTCAACGGTGGCTGCTCCAGGGCTCGTACCAAAAGTAAAGGCGGCGGCTCTGGTTTTTGGTATAGATGTCGGCTGGTGCCGTACGGCGGATCTGCGCTACCGTGAACGCCAGCCGCGCCACCATCACGTTCGAGTAGCGATCTCGCACCGGGATGCCCTTTATGGCATGCAGTATCTCTGCCGGGATTCCCGTCGCGCTGTGAGTGCCAAGTACGCAATATCCCCATCCCTCCGATTTACAATGCCAAAGTCGTCGGATCGCCGAACCGGCCATTCGCCGTCTCCTCCGCGCAGTCGAATCGCGCTGCTCTGTTGATCAAGTCATCCGCTCGAAGCGACGGGCGAACGCCTGGCAACCGCCAACATCTCACATCGTCATCTGGACGACCACTCGCATCGTCAATATCGGATATCGATGATGACGCTATCGGTATAAGCGCCGACGGGCGGCGTCGCCTGGTCCGCGTAGATCTTCGCGGTATAGGGAAGCGACTGAGCCGTCAGCCCATCGGACAGCCCCGAGCTGGCGACACGATTCGCCGTAGCATCCCAGGCAGCCGGGTTGCCAGAATTGAACAGGTCATACTGCAGCCGGTAGCTACCGCTGGCCATTTGCCGTCGCCCGTCCGATGCCACGTTCATCCCTGGGCCTATGCCGACCGTGTAGCTCATGCCTTTGGTACAAACCAGCGAAATGTTACTGTTGATTGCCTGGAATGCGCCAACCAACGGCGCCGATCCAAAATCGATATTCGGCGCTGTCACGACACAATCGTTGGTAACCGTCAGCGTCAATGTCACAGTTGATGTGCCCGAGCCCACGTCACGTCCGAGACATAGACCGAGAAGACCAATCCCGCTGCAATAGTTCCACTGCCAGTTGATGGTCAGGGTGTCTGTATAAACGCCGGCAGCCACATTGCTCCCGGTAATGGTCCGGAAATACAACGGCAGGTATCCCCCAGGCCCGCCCAGCAGCCCGAGAATGTTCAGGCCTTGCCCGCTCGCGAAATCGTACTGTTGTCCCGCATTCAGCCGTACCGTATATCCGCTATCGGCAAATATTGCATACGGTATGGTGTCGCCATTGGAAGCGACAAGCTTTGTGGCGTTAGCCGATTGGATCGTGGCATACACGTGGTCGCCGCTGCCGAGCACGGAAAGCAACGCCCCCCCACAGCTCAGCCCCGCGTTGGTCGTTGATGTACTTTGCGAAGCGTTGCGCACCACGAAAGACGTTACCGAGCCGAATGTGGCCGGCACCGCCCCCGTCACTGAACAGGCGGCATGACCAGCTTCCGTCAGCAATACCAACAGTACCAGCACAAAGCCGGCAGCTCTGGCAGCCCTCTCGAATATGTTTCTCATGCTCTCCTCGCCTGCTGGTGATAAGGCGCCGGCCTTATACCCGGCGTCGGTAACGATGCGGTCCGGAATGGCTCCGCTTGGAGCGCCGGTCCGCTTTCTCATAACTCACCGCCTCGCACGACGGCACTTACGCCACTCAACCCGTCGTGCGCGCACGGTTAATCCGCGCCCCTTCGGCGCGCCGGTCCGTTCGCGCCACAACATGGGAGCAAGGTCGCAGCAGCGACGTTGGACCGGTATCAAACCTGCAGCGCAAATCACGCCGAGGGCGATTCACACACCAACGGGCCGATTTTCCGTATCGCCTTATCTCCGCTCACCTCCATGGTGAATTCCGCACTGCATTTCGCACCATCCGGCGTCACGACGTTCAGATGATTGCGGCGCACAAGATTCTCGAAATACGTTGCGCCATCGACACCGATCAAGCCCCGCCGGCCGGACTCGACATGCTCGACCTGCGCTCCCATCGGTAGTGGCCTTGCCTGTTGATCGACGAGCGCAATATCGGCCGCGATCACCTCCTTGACGGGAAAGGAAATCAGTGCCCCGCTCCTGGCGCGGACTGCCACAGTCCTTTCCACTTCATGTGTGATGACATTGGCGGGCAGATTCAGCGGGTCGATCTCGTACTTGCCGGCGTAGTACGAGGGTGCCCACGGCACCAGCAGCCGACCGCCGCCATTGGTCTTGCCAATCAGCTGGTTCTCGTACCGAACTGGGACGTCCGCATAACCTTGCGTGTCCACGACGGCAAACGCATCGTCGATCCGGTTCGCGGCCATGATGCCTCCGCCCATTGCCACGAGCGAACCCTGTACGTCCAGCGAGCGCGTGTACGGCTGGGCCGCGTTGCCCTGTCCATAGACGCCCGCTTGGACCTGCATCACAGGGGTTCTCCACGTCGCACTCGCCTGCTGATAGTTGGGGGCCCCGGCAGAATAGCCGAGGTCGACCCCGACTCCACCATCGCTCGGAACGGCGCGGCTGTACTGCAGGCGTTGGGAGAACTCTCCGTTATCGTCCCTGGAAAGCCCGGCACTAATCGTGCCGACCTTGCCCTCTAGCGGCACGATCAGTTGTAGCTGCGCCATCAGTCCCTTTTGACCGATGACTTTATTCAACGATGCGTAAAGGTTCGCCGAGCCGAATACCCCCCGCATGTACGAAAAATTGGCCACCCGTGTGCGAGTACCATCGGCTCCGCGCACGTCGAAGAAGCCGGTGCCCAGAGTCCCCCCGCCTGGGCCCAGATTGACGGCCGCAGTAGCCTGGTTAACTACCCGGGACGAGCGAACCTGCTTCGGCATGTCGTAATCGGCCAGATCCCGAAAACCTTCGCTGCGTTGCTGGTGGCGCAAGGCTACGCTGAAATACCTCGATGTATAGCTGTAGCCGGCCGCATACTGCTGCCCCGCCAGCCCCTCAAGGTAGCTCTTGGAGGCCGCGAGACTCACGATTCCAAGATTTCCGATCTGCGTACTGATACCTGCACCCCCGACCCCAAAACGCTGGCCACCCTGCACTTGCCCCTCAAGCGTCACCCTATCGTTCAGACCGTAACGACCGGTCGCCGAGACCCCAAATTTCCCATATGAGAAAGAGCTCAGCCCATACGCGCGGCGTAGTGCGCCCGCCGATACCGAATAGGTGAACAGGCCCCTTTTTAGCAACGATGTGGCTACGTAGAACGGCACCGATACCGAAACCTGCCGCCCCAAGGCGTCAGTGGTGACAACGGTAGCCTCGCCGGCGCCGTTAATGGACGGCACATTGTTCAGCGTAAAGGGGCCAGGATTCGCCTGCTCCGTTCCGGCCTTGCTGCCGTTGATGAACAGGTCCACCGCCGTGGGCACCGCGGCCTGCCCACTGAACTGCGGCAAGGGATAGGTGACGATATCCGGGCGCGCCTTGAAGCCCCGCTCGATCGACAGACCGCCCATGCGCACGGCGCTGGTCCAAGGTAGGGCTCCGGTAATGAGGTCGCCCGCCGTATAGGTCAACAGTCGATCGTGCTCGGAGTACACCCACGAGGTGTCGTACCGGACGTAGCGGTTTGCACCCGGTGCATTGTCGGCCCCGTAGCTGCGCCGGTATATCCCCGAGTTCGAGATACTGCCCCACGTGTCAAAGATGCGCTGCTCTGTCCAGGCTGAGGTGTAGGTTCGCCCTCCCACTGGTGAACTGGTATAGATGTCATAGTTGAACAACATCCCCAGGCTCACCGCCGCCGGCATCCTGCTGACGGGACGCCCCGTGCCAAGGACCTGGTCTGGGAGCCAATCGGGGGGCAACCGGATATGCAGTCGCTGGACAGCGCTTTCGTACTGGACCATGACGCCGTCGATGGCATCGAGCGCGACGTATTCGTCATCGCGGGCATTGGTGGCGATCGAAACAGCCCGCGCATCCCGTGCCTGGACCATGTAATGCCCGTCGATGAAGCGAACCGGAACCACTTTTCCCGTCGGAAGGCCGTTGACTACCAGTTCCAGATAGAGCCGCTGCCCGGGCGCCTCCGCTCCGCCGAACGGATAAGCGTCACGATCAGGCTTGGTGCCTTGTTCTGCGTAGCTGATGCGCACGGCCGTCGACAGGATCAGCGCCACTGCCCAGACAATTGGCCGGACTGGCGGCAAACAGGTAGAGTTGCTTACGGATTTTCCCATTCTGTTATTTCTCACCGCATGCGATGCATGCCGCTCTCGAGACACCCGTTAACAAGCCCGCCTACTCCGACGCAATGCTGACGCTTTCCTTCCCGTTTACGCTTGCCACAATCTGCCTGACCCCTTGCAGCGACACCGACTTCGGAACCTCCCAACGCATGATCGACCCCGGCAACACATAGCCAAACAGTCCTTCGGGCAACGCCGTCTTGCGTTCCCCCGTCACGACTGCCATCTGTGTCAGCTTTGCGTGTACGGCGCCGCTATTGCGGATGAAGATCCAGCGCTTTCCCCCTTCCTCCTGGATACGCCAATGCAGCACCGGTAGCGCCGCGCTTTGCGCATTCCGCCGCTTCTCAGCGTCCACCTTGGTCCAAATGTCGGTGCCCGATACGAACAGTGGGATGGAATAGTGCATCTGGAACTTGATCCCCAGCGACGGGCCAAGTCCATCCTTCTGGCTGGACTCCGTGTCGGTATCGGGCCGGGGAATCTCGTCGACGAAGACACGATAGGCATTCTCCTTGCCGGGCCCGACGGCGACCTGCTTGATCAGTCTTATCAGTTGCCGCTTGCCAGGCGCAACCGTCGCCATTGGTGGGCTTCCGGCAATGTCGTTCTGAGCGGCGTCGTAAACGTCCTGCCCGTCACGCTGCGTCCAGCCAACGACGCGGACCTGCAAAGTGAGGGGGGTCTTGTCGCGGTTCTCCACCCAAAGCGCCACAGCCGGTTGATCGTGCTCGATCACAGGATCAATTGGCCAGATCATGAGGGCCGACGCGGCACTTGCCTGGCCCGCAAGAGCCATCGGCGCCACTGCAATCGCGGCACGGTGGACCCTGAACGCCAGCACCCGAAGAGCGGTTGCCATCGAAGAATTTCTCATTACATTTCTCTCTCTACCGGTCTGCATCAGTAGCTCAATGTCACTTGCACAGTGTCCGTATAGGTCCCGGAGGGTGCGGTGCCCGCGCCCGGCAACGTGAGCGCCCCGTACACCGGCAAGCTAACGGTCCCCGATACTGTCTGATAAACCGTCTGCCCGACTGGAATGGGCTGCGCATGGGCAGCATCCGAGTAGAGCTGGTACGGAATGAGAGCACTGCCGGACATGACCTGCAGGTTGCGTTGCCCCCCTGCACCGGGATGCAACCCGCCATCCACGGTCACCCCAAGCGACGTTCCCGGCGAGCACTGGATCTGTACAACTGAGCCGTTGGATTGCGCCGTTGCATTGACGGGTCCAGTGGCAGTCGCAGGATGCACCCCGAAGTCCAGCGTTCCGAAATGGACGCCGGATGTCTGATTGGAGCCCACAACGCCGCAGCCAGCCACGATCCGCGCGGTGACGGTAAACTGCTTTTGGGTTGGCAACTGCGTCTCCGCCCTGCCAGCAGATGTCAGCACGGCAATGGCAAAAGCGACTACCGTTACGATACGACTGAACATGATCGGTCGCCTCACGGCACCTGGCAGAGTGACCGCCGGTGCCGCTTCCCCCTCGATGGATACGATGCGGCCCAACCGCGCTGCTCATTTGACGTTCACCAAGCAACCGTAACAGCCAGCGTGTCGGTGTAAGTTCCCGCGGTCAATGCGGCCGGAGACGTCTTGTTGATCCGGCCATAGATCGGCAGCGGCGTGGCCGTGCCTTGATTCACGGCCACCGTCACGGGTGTGCCCGCGGTATAGACGTTGGTGCGCGCCGAATCTGAAAAGACCTCATATGGCACGAAGACGTTGTTGCCGTTGGTCAACGCACGCGAGCCGACACCGACGGTAGCCCCCTGGCCTGCATGCTGACCGCCATCGACCGTCACGTTGACCGAGGACACACCTGTGTCGCAGGTGATCGTCGAGTTCTGCGCGGGGCTACCACCGCCGGCCTGTGCCGTCAGCACACCGGTGAAAGTAGCGGGTTGAGTGCCAAAATCCAGCCTACCGAAGTTTCCCGACGTGACCGGGCCACTACCGTTATTGACGACGCAGCTCGACGTCAGAACGAGCTGAGCATCGACGGTGCCTGAGATCTGGCCGGCCGCGTGTGCGCCAACACTGGCGGACACGATTGCCATCGCTGCGGCGAGCTTGAATGACGCTTTCATGACTTCTCCTATCGATGTAGGGCTGCTCAGATATCTATCGCCAGCTTGGCGTAGTGAGCCATCAGCCCAATGTGACTCATAAAGTCCCTTATTGGCCGGAAGATGATCCTGAGTCTGAAGCCGCTATCCGGCTATCCGGAGCGGTTTCAAGTCAGGCGCTTGGCGCGGCCCTAACGCGGGCAGGCGACAAGCTGCCGGCGCAGTTCATCCTCGCGGATAGGCGTGAATGGCTCTGTCGCGGTAAGGGAGCGAGGACGAGAAGACGCCCGATGGCACCACTGACTTATGCTGCCAGTGAATGGAATTGCTCTGCAGCGGACGGATTGGGACGATGCGAGTTCGTCAGCTGGCTTTTCAAGTTGATGAGTCCTTTGTATACGCACTTCTCGCGTCTGAGCAACTAGCCTGTACCCGGACGAAATCCGTTGCAGCTGTATATCCTGCCTTTCCAGTTTTTTAGAAGCTCCGATACAGTCCAAGACTGCCATCCCATCTATTCGGCCAGGATGGAGTTACCAATTCAGGTTCTAGCAGACAACGACCTCGCGGTCTCGTCGGGTATTGCGCAGGAATTCAAGTATGTTGACGTGGCTTGTATGCAATTTATCAAATTAAAAAAACCTAATTCTGAGCAATTCTGACTTCCCCCCCAGATTGGCAAGAACCAGCAAACTAAGTTGTACAATGCAGTGGGGGGAATGTGTCGCACGTAAGGTTTTAGAGCAGTACGGAGACCATCCGCGTCTGGGCAGCGATCAGGTCCATCGCATCGATAGTCGGTTTTGCGAGTACAGATCAGTTAGGGGCTGAGTCAAATAGGAGTTGTCAAGCGTTGCGGCCCGATGGTGTAGCCGCATCGGTGCATGGAACAGAAGCTGACGTAAAGGGCTTCGCCGGACCTATCCGGAATTTTGTGTACGAGGCATATCATGAGAGGTAATGACCATGGATATGCCGATGAAGAAACGTACAGTCGCGTCTCAGGCAGCGGCCCGCGGGCCGCTGCCGGCTTTGCCGGCCGGCTTGCTCGACGAACTGGTTAAAGGACCGATGACGCCCAGCGAGGTCCAGGATCTGATGCTGGCCTTCAACAAGGCTATCATCGAGCGGGTGATGGGCGCCGAGATGAGCATGCACCTAGGCTATAAGCCTGTCGATCCCAAGCCGGCCGAGCAATCCAATGCACGCAACGGCCTCACCGGCAAGACTGTGATCACCGACCGCGGCCCGGTGCGGGTCGAATTGCCACGCGACCGCGGTGGCAGCTTTGAGCCGGTCTTGATACCCAAGCATGAACGGCGTCTTACCGGATTCGACGAGCGCATTATTGCCATGTATGCGCGCGGCATGAGCGTGCGCGAGATTCAGGCATTCCTGGGCGAGAGCTACGGAACCGAAGTCTCCCCGGACTTCATCAGCTCGGTCACCGATGAAGTCATGGCCGATGCAATCGCGTGGCAGAGCCGCCCGCTCGAAGCCATGTACCCGGTCGTGTTCTTCGACGCGTTGCGGGTCAAGATCCGCACTGACGGCGTGGTCAGCAATAAGGCCGTGTATCTGGCATTGGGAATCCAGGCAGACGGTCAACGCGATGTGCTGAGCTTGTGGGTCGAGCAGACCGAAGGACAAGCGCTGCAGGACTTCGCCGACGGCCCGTGGGGCGAAAAGCTGCCGATGATCGCGCAATCGTGACGAGGCGCCTGGGAGCACGTCACGCCGTTCTTCGTGTTCCCGCCCGAGATCCGGCGGGTGATCTACACCACGAATGCCATCGAAAGCCTGAATGCAGCTGCGCAAGACCATCAAAACCCGAGGGCACTTCCCCTCGGATGAAGCCGCTGTCAAACTGCTGTGGCTGACGCTGCGCATGTGCTCGCCAAGTCGGGTCGAACGACCTATGACTGGAAGTCCGCGATGAATCAGTTTGCTATTCTGTATGGCGAGCGACTTACCGCGGCACGGGGCTAACAGAATTCAAAACCGCCTCGCTTTCATTCGTCATATGTATTGCACCCTACATAAAACGACACGTATTCCCCCGATGGTAAAGTGCATATTGCGCAGAGTTAACTTGATTAATCTCTCATCGGAAGCCTTGAGTGCATCACCCTCATGGATGGCTCCGATAAGTAATAACCCTGCACCCAGTTCACACCCACCCTCCGAGCAACCTCCAGGTCGCCCGGGTTCTCCACGCCTTCAATGACGACATCCTTACCAATACCTTTTGCGAGATTTACCATGCCTAGGAGCTGAGATACTTCGCTTTTTTTACTTCTTGCTGATGCGATATATTTTTTGTCTATTTTTATCAGATCCGGTGCATTGATCTCAATTGCTGTCTCTATGCTATGACCAACACCAAAGTCGTCAATTGCGATTCGACATCCCAGCGCTTGCATACGTTTGGAAAAAGACCGGCTACTCTTTTGTATTACGGGTGCCGTCTCTGTAATTTCCACCACAAGACGCTCCGCGATATCAGGCCGAGCCTGTAACTCGAGCATCGTCGACCCCCACCAGATGTCTTCCGTCGTGCTTTGCGCAGAAATATTGACGCCGAGTGAAACCGTCGGCTCCATCTTGAGGATTTCCACTGCCCTCTTCACGTTATAGCGGTCCAACGGGCGCATCAGACCTGCCTGTTCTAGCGTCGGAATAAAATCTCCAGCCATCGCGATGTGCCCGTCGTCGCCAACTCGGACACGTGTTAAGCATTCGAGATAGGGGATTCTCCGCATGTCCGAACTGTCAAAAACCGGCTGAAAATGAAAGAACAGTGCGTCATTGCCAATTGCCTGGAAAACGTGCTCCGCGACGCACACATCCAGCTGTGCCCGTGGCGAGGCGAACGGGGCGTCGAACTGATCAGCAGCTAACATGCTACCCACGTCATCTTCGTCCACTATCACGGCGTTCAGTTCGGCCAGCGATGCAACCCCCCCTCTGGCATGCCAGCTTCAGACATAGCCACGCCAGCGCCTCTTCAAGGTCTTGATGCTCCTGTTGAACTGAGGCACGTGTTCGACATGCCATCGTGGCTACAGTTAGCCGCCCCTCGATTCTCTGTCCAGAGGAAACAACCCTCAAGTCGAGGTCAGTACCTATTTCGCGGAGGTGCAGTAGAAGCGCCCCTTCTACCTGCAGCAAGATTGCCTCTCCGTACGTCAGCCTCAGCGCTGCCACATTGCTGAGGATTATCATCATACGCACATGGGCCATTGCGTTCTCCATCAGAACTTTTCGTTCTGCTCTCAGCATCTCACTGGCAGCAATACAAATTTCTGAACTTTTTTGAAGTTCCCCTGCATCAACATTGCTGCCGGGCGCCATAGACACTGCCAACCTTAATGCCTTGTGCAATCTTCCAAAGGCGGGAGCTAACGTTTGTGGGAGGCCGCGAACAACGGAGCAGCCTCGCGAATCTCTGGAGACATGGCATCAACTCAGGTTTCGACAGTCCCCTTTGGGGGCGCCGGACAATCCTGAATAGTTGTTCGCACGGAGGAAGCAATGTCAATTTAGATGCCAGACTACCGTGAGAGCTGGCCACGCCGTGGTCGCTGCGTCGCAGTTTGCCTCCCGCAATGCGGTTACGAGCAAAACTCCCTTCAGTGCGTGATCGAGCAGCAGCAACGCGGTTTTTGGTAAGCCAACGGAGGTCTGCGAGGCGTTCGCAGCCGGGCTGCCCCATTCGGCAAACGCGAGTGCCTGCAAGGCTCGACGGGGACACCGCGCTCCCAAGCCGGAGCCCTCGAACTTTACGCTGCGACATGTTCGAAAGAAGAGACCTTCGAACATATCGCAATACGAACGCAAACCATGCTGCGAGTCCACCAAGAGAGGACGGTCGCGTGCCAGTCGCTCAGCACAATTAGTCGTAGAAGCGTCTTTTTATGCCATCCCCTCCATGTCAGGATAGATGTCGCCCCGCCGCCTTTCGATGAAGGACAATGGAGGGCGGAAGCGGTTGGAGAATGAAACGCTATCCGGCGGAGTACAAGGAATGGGTGGTTGAGCAGATGATGCCGCCCGTGAACCGATCGGTTGTGGAGTTGGCCAGGGAGACGGGTGTCACGACGGTGAGCCTGCGCACCTGGCGCAACGAGGCGCGAGAGCAAGGACGAGTTGTGCCAGGCAACGGCAAACAGAGCGATAAGTGGTCCAGCGCGGACAAGTTCCGGGTGGTGCTGGAGACGGCGCCCCTGAGTGAAGCGGAGCTGTCCGAATACTGCCGCAGGAAGGGCATTCAGCCAGAACAGATCCGGCAGTGGCGTGCTGCCTGTGAGCAGGCGAATGCGAAGACGCCGCCCAAGGCAGACACACAGCTGCGCGAGGAAGCAACCGCGAAGAAGCGAATCCGTGACTTGGAGCGTGAGCTGAAGCGCAAGGACGCCGCGCTGGCGGAAACCGCAGCGCTGCTGGTGCTAAGAAAAAAAGCCGAGGCGATCTGGGGAAGGGACGAGGAGGATTGATCAACGTCTCGGATCGCCGCGAGGCCATTGCGTTGATCGATGAAGCGGTAAAGAGCGGCGCGCGCCAGGCCCTCGCGTGCGAGGAATTAGGTCTGAACGAGCGCACCTTGCAGCGCTGGCGCCATACGCCTGAGGATGGACGACCGGGCGCGCAGCGTCCGGTGCCGGCCAACAAGCTCAGCGAGGCCGAGCGTGAGGCCGTGCTGGCCGCGGCCAACGAGCCCGGCTGCGAGGGCCTGACGCCGCACCAGATCGTACCCAGGCTGGCCGACGAAGGCCGTTACCTGGCCTCGGAGTCGACCTTCTACCGCGTGCTCAAGGCCGCCGGCCAGGCGCGCCGGCGCGGACGCGGCCACGAAGCCAAGTCGCGTCCGTTGACCACCCACCGAGCCGACGGACCCAACCAGGTGTGGTGCTGGGATATCACGTGGATGCCCACGACGGTGAAAGGTCGCTTCTTTTACTGGTACATGATGCAGGACATCTACAGCCGCAAGCTGGTAGTCAACGAGGTGCACGAGAGCGAATCGGCCAACCATGCCAGCGAACTGCTGTCGCTGGGCTGTTTGCGCGAGAAGACCGCCGGCCGGCCGCTGGTGCTGCATTCGGACAACGGCAGCGTCATGAAAGGAGGGACGATGCTGGCGATGATGGGTTACCTGGGCGTGCAGCCCTCATACAGTCGTCCGCGTGTGAGCAATGACAACGCTTACGCGGAAGCGCTGTTCCGCACAGCCAAGTACTGCCCGCTGTGGCCGGATCGGCCATTCGATACGCTGCAGCAGGCGCGCGATTGGGTCCATCGGTTCGTGCGTTGGTACAACGAGGAGCACCGCCACAGTGGCCTAAAGTACGTCACGCCGAACCAGCGGCACCGCGGTGAAGCGCCGCCCCTACTGGCGCGACGCACGATGCTGTATCAGGCAGCCCGCGCCCGACATCCGCAGCGCTGGTCGCGAGGGATCCGGAATTGGAAACTGGATCCAGTGGTCTTCTTGAACCCCGAACGAGCTGAGCAGGAGGCTAGGGAGCACCGGAAAGCAGCATAACGGCGGACGCGACAACTACCTTGACACACACCGCATCACGCTAAAAAGCAGTTCGGGTAACGAAAAATCAGCTATCCTCTGTAATCCCGCACCACTGTGCAATAAACAAGGCGATAGACTTGGTAATCATCCGCAACGACTCGATGTGGACGCGCTCATCAAATCCGTGGATATCCAATGACTTCGGCCCATAAACCAGAGTCGGCATCTCACCATAAATGACGAAGACCCGAGCATCTAAATAACCGGGCGTCGTGAAGCTCTGCAATTCATTCTCGAATGCATGACGATGACAATCCCGCAGAGTATTCTCGGCATCCGATCCTTCCTCCAAAACATACCCTTCCGCATAAAATCCGGTGAATGTCACCTCCGGTTCGCTGCCGCCGAGCCGCGGATCAGATACCGCATTACGCAGGCACGCTTCGATTTCTGCTCTCGCCTCGTCCGCAGTTGTTCCGGGGTAAATTGCAGCTCGAACATCAAACTCGCACCATGGCGGTACAGTTGAAGGCCAGTCTCCACCTTCGATTTTACCGATGTTGAAGTTGATTGGATGATCCAAATCTTCGAAATGGCGGTGGCAATGATGCTGGCTATTCCATTTCGCCTCGATACCACGGAGCGCCTCAATCGTCGCATAAGCCGCATCAATTGCATTAAAGCCGTTCGCCATCTCCCGGGTGTGCGTGGGATGCCCTTGTACACGGACTTTGAACCAGAGAACGCCGACGTTGGCCCGTACAAGCATATTCTCTTCGGGTTCCGGGATGATAACCGCGTCCGCTTTGTATCCACGCAGCAGAGCCGCCAACGCACCATTTCCCGTACATTCCTCTTCCACCACGGACTGGAAATAGATGGGAGCCGCTGGCGCATAGCCAATAGCCCGCAATGCATCGTAGGCAAAGAGATTTGCCACTAGTCCAGCTTTCATGTCAGCAGCGCCGCGACCGTAGAGCCAACCCTCTACGATAGCGGGATCCCAAGGGGAGCGACTCCACATCTTCTCAGGACCTGTCGGCACCACGTCGATGTGCCCATTCAGAATGAGCGAGCGTCCCTTTTGTTCGCCGGGTCGATATGTTCCGACGACATTGAAGGCATTCTCATAGGAGACTGTGACAGGACCAAATCCTGGATGCGAGCAAATATCTGCCTCATCTATGCGCCAACGGTCCATAGAAAATCCCCGTTTTCGCATAGCTTCGTACAGGAAATCTTGTGCAGTGTGCTCTTGGCCTCGGAGAGACGGATAGCGAATCAGATCCTGCGTGAACTTTAGTTGAGCGTCGAAATGATCATCCACCGACTTCATGATGCGCTGGACTTGCGCGGCCGTCAAAGGCGTAGATTGCGTAGTGTTTGTCATAATTAATAAAATAAAAATTAATGTTATAGAACGCCAGATTGGGGATTCCAGAGTGGGCTTCTCGATTTTTTTTCCTTGTGCGCAGCTAGCCCGATAATTGAAAACATGGTAATCGCTGATAGTACAGAATAGAACATCGCAAGAGGCAACCACTGATCTGGATACTGGTGAGTTAGCCAGGTTCCGATCAAAGGTGTCATACCACCCGCAATAGCGCCACAAAATTGGTATGAAAGCGATATCCCCGAGTATCTAATATGCGTTTCAAATGCTGAACTAATAAAGCCGGCCATCGCAGAGTAAATGGTCGCCATGAAAACGAGAGCAATTGACAAGCCACCAACAATTCCCAGAGTGGAGCCTCCGGTCACGAGTATGAACATCGGATAGGGAGCAAGAACCGAGCATCCGGCGGCAACTACAAGGACACGAACATTTCCGAGACTGTCGGCAAACCAAGCCGCAACAGGTTGAACAAAAAATTGGATGATTGCCACAAAGAACAGACAATCAAGGACGTGTGCTCGATGCAGTCCTAATGTCTGCGTTGTGTACGACAACATGAACGTGTTCGTGAAATAGATTCCACCAATGGCTACGGTACAAACTCCCATAGCTAAAAGGACTGTCCGCCATGATGTGCGCAGAACCTCCTTGACAGGAACTTCTGCGTTCTTATGCTGCTCCATAGCTCTTTCAAAATCGGGGGACTCGCTTACACCGATTCGAATGAAATAGCCCACGAATAGAAGCACCGCGCTAAGCAAGAATGGAATACGCCACCCCCACGAAAGCAGGTCCGTCTCATCAAGAGTGGTAAGTGCGCGGAAAGCCAGGAGCGAGAGAATCAGTCCCGCCGGACTTCCGAGCTGTGCGAAAGAAGCCCCGAATGTTCTACGCTTGCGTGATGCATGTTCTCCTGCCAGTAGCACTGCTCCACCCCACTCGCCTCCAACGGCTAGTCCCTGCGCAAGGCGCAAGATGAGCAACAACATAGGCGCTATGATGCCGGCTTGCCTATAGTCTGGCAGTAGGCCAATGCCAACAGTGGCCACGCCCATGATAACCAACGTAGCCATGAGCGCTTTCTTCCTGCCTACGCGATCTCCGAGGTGTCCAAACACTACCCCGCCTAACGGACGTGCAAGGAAGCCAACGGCGAATGTGCCGAAGGACGCCATTGTGCTGACAAAGGGGTCGGCCGTGGGGAAAAAAATCTTTCCGAAGACCAGCGCAGCGGCTGTGGCATAGATATAGAAGTCGTACCACTCGATAGTGGTGCCAATAAACGCGGCTAAGGCCGCACGGACGGGCTGCCGGGTTGCCTCCGTGTGTTCTGGAATGCTCATGCGTCTCCACTATGGAATCTTTTGAAGTTGTATTTATCGTTCCACGTAGACATTCGGTCAACTTATGTTTTCTAATGCACAACTTAAGTTAAACTAATGTCATCAACACGATCAACCGAATGCGTGGCCTTGAAGTTTGAACGCCGCACGACCTAACTTAAAAGATCCTCGCCTATGTTGGAAAAGAGTCATGATGATGCTGCTGCCGAACGAGTCAGCGGCCGACTGGATTGGAACCTGTTACGAACTTTCTTGGTCATCTCGCAAGAGAAGAGCATAAGCGCGGCGGCGATAAAACTTAATGTCACTCAATCGGCAGTGAGTCAGGCACTTCGGCGATTGGAGGCCCATCTCGATAAGCGGCTCATTGAGCGTCACCACTCGCGTTTCGCGATAACACTTGCCGGCGAGGAAGTGCGGCGTGCTGCAGAAACGATATATGGAAACGTAGCCGAATTGGTCAGCGATGTTATGCAAGCCAAGGAAGAAGCTATAGGCCGTATACACGTGCTCACGGCGAGCAGAATTCACTCCGCGGTTTACGACGAGTTCTGGTCGCAGTTCCACCGACGATACCCCCGAATCGAAGTCAACCTTGATGTACGTCCTAGCAGCGAAATTGTTAGCATTCTGCAGCGCCGGGGCGGTACCGCTGGCATCGGCCTATGTCGCCAAAAACCGGCGGCTCTGGACAGTAAAATCTTTCTACAGCAACGGTACGCAATATTTTGTGGGGCAAATCACCACCTTTATGGACGTCGCGACTGTCAGGTGGAGGACCTGCTAGGTGAAAATTTTGTATCATTCAGCAGCGACGTATTTGGAGACAGCTTGTCTCCATTGGCCATTTTCCGCGACGAGCAAGGATTCTCGGGCAACATCGTTGCAACATCATCGCATCACGACGAGGTTAAGCGACTGTTGATTGCAGGATTTGGAATCGGCTGCCTGCCAGAGCACAGTGTCAAGGAAGACGTTGGCGCAGGCCGCCTTTGGCGGCTTCCCCCGGAGGACGGCGTATGCACTGTGGAGCTGCATTTTTTGTGGAACAAGACGGGCCATCGAAGTATGGCCGAATCTCTGTTCATTCGGGAATTCTCCGAACACCTTGACCGGTATACGCTGGACGAACGGCTAACCTCGTATTTGCCTGGAAAGCCTGCCCGCCTCGATAACCATAAATGAGAGCTTTGAAGTCAAAGGTACCCCAGCGGACGAGGCCATCCGCCGAAGCCAAAATCCACCTCGGGACTAGTTGTACCCAAGAATCGCGATGGTACGAGATTCTGCATCCTGGGTAGAAAGGAGCAGACCGTACGCGATGGAATCTACATTTTCCCCCGGTGAGAAAATCGTAGCTGATTGACGCATCGGTGCGATCGAGTCCGTCGGCAATTCCTGCCGGCCTGACACACCGGGGTGAAACGGAGTTTTCATAGATTACTGATAATATTTACGGAATCATATCGATTTTTATTACTAGATGAGGTTAATCCATGTCGTTTTCAGGTCAGTGTATTTATCGATAGCGTGCAATGATTTATCTCTACCGGATCCAGACTGCTTGACGCCACCGAACGGAACCGTGACATCCCCGTCCATGTAGCAGTTCACCCACACGAGACCAGCCTTTAGCATTCGGGAGACTCGATGGGAACGTGATACATTGGCAGTCCAAAGTCCTGCGCCTAGCCCATAAGGAGAGTCATTGGCCATCCGGATCGCCTCGGCTTCTGTGTCAAAGCGTGTGACAGTGAGGACCGGACCAAAAATTTCCTCACGGATAATAGATAGGTTCTGGCTTTGGCATTCAAAAATCGTTGGTTGTAGGTAGTAGCCACCACTGTCAGCCAAAACACGGTCTCCCCCCAATCGCAAGCGGGCTCCCTCTTCCTTGCCCGCTCGCACATAAGAAAGTACTCGATCCATCTGGGCAGCGTCTACGATTGCGCCCATTGGGGATCGCGGATCGAGAGGATCCCCAGGTTGCATAGCCATAGCGATGGCCTCTAGCCGATCCATGAACCGGTCATATATGCTGGACTGAATGTACAAACGGGAGCCTGCGATGCAAATTTCGCCCTGGTTGCTAAAAATTCCTGTGGCTGCCGCTTGCGCCGCACGGTCCACGTCCGGGCAGTCGTCAAATATGATATGCGGCGATTTCCCGCCACACTCTAGCCACACACGCTTTAGATTGGACTCTCCGGCATACTGCAGAAAGCGCTTTCCAGTAGCGGTCGAGCCTGTGAAGGCGATACAGTCGACATCGGGATGAAGCCCCAGAGCCTGTCCTGCAGCTGCACCAAGTCCCGGGACAACATTGAAAACCCCCTTTGGAATGCCAGCCTCTTCCGCAAGCTCCGCAAGTCGCAAGGCTGTTAAGGGGGATTGCTCAGCAGGCTTGAGCACGACGCTGTTTCCTGCCGCGAGCGCTGGCGCAAGCTTCCAGCTGGCCATTAGAAGTGGATAGTTCCAAGGTACTACTGCTCCAACGACGCCCACCGGTTCACGGGTGATCGTGGCGAGTACGTTTGGTCCCGTCGGGGCAATCTCATCATAGATTTTGTCGATTGCTTCCGCATACCACGCATAGGTTCTTGCCGTCTCTGGAATATCGTAACCCATGGTTTCAGAGATCGGCTTACCCATATCCAGCGTCTCAAGGACAGCAAGCTCCTCCTGATGGGCTTCGATGAGAGCTGCCAAACGCAACAGCGTGGCCTTGCGAACGCTTCGAGGCGCATGCGCCCATACCCCTTCTTGAAAAGCTCGGCGGGCCGCTGCCACCGCACGATCCACCTCCACTACCCCGCATGCCGCAATTGCCGCAATAGTTCTTCCGGTGGCGGGATTGACTGTATCAAAGGTATGGCCGTCAACCGAATCGGTCCATTCGCCATCAATGTAAGCCTTCGTCCGGAGCGGTACGCGGCTGGCGAGCTCCTTCCAATACGCGAGGTCTTGCATGTCCTTCATGGTTCTATCCTGATTTTTCTGGCACCGAGCGCTTGAGCAAGCGAATCTCACTAGACCGGGCGCCGTAGAAGTTGCGCGGGGACGTATGTGAGTTGCCTATATTGCAGGGCGGAGCATAATCTCGCTCCAACTCATACTGTCATTTCAGCGGACCGCGCCTATTGGCAGAGGCGCGCGCCAATCACGTGGATCTCTTCTAGCTCATCGGATTGTGGTGCCAGAGCTTTGTCGCGCAACAGCTTCCGCCCGAATCTGGGAGAGTGTTAATCCTGGCGCGATGCCGTCCGGGTCATAACGCAGTTCGATGAGTGCGGGAAGTTGATTGGTGTCCGCGAACTCTAGTGCACGCTTGAAAGCTGGACCGAAATCTTCTGTGCGGTCGACAACCTCGCCGTGGCCGCGATAAGCGCGCGCCAAATCTGCAAACTCTGGGTTTTCAAAACCAAGGGCGATTGTACGTCCAGGAAACTCACGCTCTTGGTGCGCACGAATTGTCCCCCAAATGCCGTTGTTGAAGACGATTACCACGATCCCAGCCCTATATTGCATCGCTACACCGAGCTCTTGCAGATTCATCTGGAAGCATCCGTCACCTGCGAAGCAAATAACTGTCCGTTTCGGGTTTTCCAACTTCGCCGAAATCGCCGCAGGAAGTCCATAACCCATGGAGCCGACGGTTGGAGCTAAACTGGTGCCCACGCCTTTGAAGCGATGATAGGTGTGAGGATAAAGCGCGTAATTTCCTGCACCTACCGTGAGGCATGCATCATCAGGCACGTTATCGCGAACGTAACACGCCACTTCGTTGAGATTCAGGGAGCCCGGGGCCGCCTTTGGCTCCTGCTCACCAAGATATGCACGATGCGCTTCGTGACCCGCATTTCCACCCTTATGCGGGCGCAGAGGTACGAGGCCGTCTACCGCAGTCGCAAAGGACCGCACATCAGCAACGACCGGCAACGCTGGATAGAACACCTTGCCAAGTTCATTGGCGTCCGGATAAACGTGGACCAGCTTTTGCTTTGGCAGAGGGCTTTCGATAATAGAATACCCTTCCGTGGTCGCCTCGCCCATTCGAGTACCAACCGCGATCAACAAGTCGCTTTTCTGGATACGGCGGCGGAGCGAATCCGGCATACCCCAGCCCACATGGCCCGCATAGTTTGGATGGGTATTGTCGAAGCACTCCAGCCTCCTCCATGCGACACCCACGGGCAGTGCAAAGCGTTCCGAGAATGCTTCCATACTACGGGCGGCATTCGGCGTCCAACCGCTTCCACCTAGAAGAAGAAATGGACGTTCGGCCGAAGCGAGTAGCTCGCCGAGTTCCTCTATAGCGGCTTGCGTAGGAGCAGCGTCCCCTCGGCGATAGCGAGGTACATCCCTAACGGCTGCTTTGCCCCATAGAGTGTCTTCGGGAAGCGCCAGAACGACTGGCCCAGGTCTGCCACTAGTCGCCACCGAAAAGGCACGCGCAATGAATTCGGGGATGCGGTCCGTCCTGTCAATCTGAGCAACCCATTTGGCCATCTGTCCAAACATGCGGCGGTAGTCGATTTCCTGGAATGCTTCACGTTCATAGAAATCGTTGCCGACTTGGCCGACGAATAGAATCATCGGCGTGGAGTCCTGATACGCAGTATGGACCGCGATGCTAGCGTTGGTTGCCCCAGGCCCACGGGTAACGAAACAAACTCCGGGCTCGCCAGTCAACTTTCCATAGGCTTCGGCCATATACCCGGCACCGCTTTCCTGACGGCACACGATTGGCTTGATTTTGTCCTGACGATCATAGAGGGCGTCAATGCACGGTAGATAGCTCTCGCCGGGCACCAAGAAGACTCGCTTCGTTCCTTGAGTGACAAGTTGGTCAATGAGAATTTGGCCACCGTTTCGCACGCTCTGCGATGGCTGTTCGGAAAATGGTTGCATGCTGATTTTATCCTTGTGCGACGAACGCGCTTCCGCCCGGAGGCCCTATGCGCGTCATATACGCGTGAATGGGAGAAATGCGTCTTAGCTGTCCAGCCCGCCCATGCAGAGATATTTGGTCTCGAGATATTCTTCAATTCCTGCGCTCGAGCCTTCTCTGCCGAGACCGGACTGTTTGACGCCGCCAAAGGGGGCCACCTCGTTAGATATCAGACCGGTGTTGATACCCACCATGCCGTATTCGAGTGCTTCTGCCACACGCCAAATTCTGCCGATATCGCGTGAGAAGAAGTAAGACGCCAGCCCAAATTCCGTATCGTTGGCCATTTCAATTACTTCGGCGTCAGAATGGAAGCGGAATAAAGGAGCCAATGGGCCGAACGTCTCTTCTCGCGCCACCCGCATTTCTGGCGTTACTCCCGCCAATACCGTCGGCTGAAAGAATGTCCCGCCTAACCGGTGCCTCTGACCGCCCAACAATACGGTAGCGCCTTTCTCCACCGCATCTGCGATGTGCTGTTCCACCTTAGCAACCGCATCCTCATTAATCAAGGGGCCCTGCAACACACCAACTTCGACACCGAACCCAACTTTAAGCTCCTGCACAGCGGCAACTAGCTTCTCCGAGAACGCGTTGTACACCTTATCATGTACGTAAAGTCTGTTTGCACAAACGCAAGTTTGGCCGGCATTACGGTATTTCGATGCAATAGCGCCTTCGACCGCGGCGTCCAGGTCTGCATCTTCAAACACAATAAAAGGTGCATTTCCCCCAAGTTCCAGCGATAGCTTCTTGATGCTTGGTGCAGACTGCCGCATCAGAATCCTTCCAACCTCGGTCGAGCCCGTAAAGCTGAGTTTTCTGACAATAGGGCTTGCAGTTAGTGCATCACCGATTTCGATAGAACTCGATGAATCGCCTGTTACGACGCTAAAAATGCCATTGGGTACTCCTGCTCGCTTAGCAAGCAAAGCCAGCGCCAGTGCGGACAGGGGGGTATCTTCCGCAGGCTTTAGGACCATCGCACAACCTGCGGCGAGAGCTGGACCCACCTTCCGCGTGATCATAGCTAGCGGGAAGTTCCAAGGCGTGATGGCCGCGCAAA
Source organism: Cupriavidus sp. H39 (assembly GCF_050271075.1). Taxonomy (NCBI): domain Bacteria; kingdom Pseudomonadati; phylum Pseudomonadota; class Betaproteobacteria; order Burkholderiales; family Burkholderiaceae; genus Cupriavidus; species Cupriavidus sp. H39. The sequence goes on along the minus strand of NZ_CP189845.1, from coordinate 97,080 downwards.
CTCCTATCGGCTCCTTCACGACAAGTAGCCGCTTGTCCATTGCTGGGGTGGCGAGAATTTCTCCGGAGACACGCTTAGCTTCTTCCGCAAACCATTCTAGAAAAGACGCAGCATATGCCACTTCGCCCCTTGCTTCGGCCAACGGCTTTCCTTGCTCACTGGTCATTAGAAGCGCGAGGTCGTCGGCGTTTGCCAGCATCAGATCGTGCCAGGTACGCAGGATCTTTGCGCGTTCTTTCCCAGTTGTCCTCCGCCAAGCGATCTGGGCCACACGGGCCGATTCTATAGCTCTGTTCGTCTCAGCCGCTCCGAGCTTCGGAACAGTAGCAATGACGGAGTGGTCTGCAGGATTCGTTACCTGAAACGTAGTGCCATCGTCTGCACTAATCCATTGGCCGGCCACGAAGGCTTGACTGCATAGTAGCGAGGTATCCTTCAATTGCATTTTCGTGTACTCCGGCAGATCACGCAGTCAGGGTTTCAGCAAGGATGGCCAGGGCCTCATCCATAACAGAATCGGATATGGTAAGGGGGAACAGGAAGCGAATAACGTTGCCGTACACGCCACAGGACAGGAGCAGCAAGCCGCGCTCTAGTGCCCGGGATTGGACTTGCTTGGTGAATTCAGCATCGGGGGTACCGTCTGCTTTTTGAAACTCCACCGCGATCATTGCCCCCATACCTCGAACCTCCGCAATTTGCGGCACTCTTGAGCGCAAGCCATCGAGTCGATCTCGAAGCCGGTTACCAAGCACCGTCCCGCGCTCAACCAAGTTCTCCTCCTCGATCACGTCCATAACCGCCAAAGCGGATGCAACAGCTAGCGGATTCCCTGCATAAGTGCCACCGAGTCCGCCGGGTGCCGGTGCGTCCATCACTTCCGCGCGACCGCATACGGCAGAGAGAGGCATGCCCCCTGCCAGGCTCTTGGCCATCGTAGTCAGGTCAGGGGCGACATCAAAATGCTCCATCGCGAATAGTTTCCCCGTCCTGCCAAATCCGGTCTGCACCTCATCAGCGATGAGGAGAATTCCATGCTCGTCGCAGATCGCGCGGAGGCCTTGCACGAATTCCTTCGGTGCGACATTAAAGCCGCCCTCACCTTGCACCGGCTCGAAAATGATAGCGGCGACCCGTTTCGGGTCGATGTCTGATTTGAAAAGCTGTTGAATAGAGAGCAACGCATCCTGGACCGAAATTCCGTGAAGACTGTTAGGATACGGCGCATGAAACACATCACCGGGGAATGGGCCGAACCCCACTTTATATGGAACAACTTTTCCGGTCAGAGCCATACCCATCAGGGTTCGGCCATGAAAGCCGCCAGAGAAGGCAACGACACCAGGCCTCCCCGTTGCCGCCCGTGCAATCTTGATGGCGTTCTCCACGGCCTCGGCCCCTGTGGTAAAGAACGCCGTTTTCTTATGGAATGCTCCGACCGCGCGCGCGTTGATTTTTTCCGCGAGCTCAATGTAGCTCTCGTAAGGCACAATTTGATACGCCGTGTGAGAAAACCGGTCCATCTGCTGGCGTACGGCTGCGACGAGCCGAGGATGCCTGTGACCAGTGTTAAGCACGGCGATGCCGGCAGCGAAATCGATGTACCGATTGCCCTCGACGTCCCAAAGCTCCGCATTCTCGGCTCGCTCGGCATAGAAACTACACATTACGCCAACTCCGCGGGGAGTTGCGGCGTCTTTACGACGAACCAAATCTGCGTTTTTCATGGAGACTCCTGACTAGGGCGGCGCTGACCGCCTGCTACGTGTAACTTAGAAAAAATGGGTGAGTGTGCCCTTAGTGCCCCAAAATTGGGCGGGTGGCCTGACCAATTTTGGCAAGATTTCGTCCGACAGGCAAGAGTTTCATGGGGCCAAATCCGCGCGAAGGTGGGTAAAGGATCGTATAGAGCACTTTCTGCTCGCTGGCTCGGCGGGTTGGCGTCCGGCTACACGACTGCGCTCGAAGCTTCGAGCTATAATTGGCCGGACCGTTCAGGCACACCAGAAAATTCAATGTCCTCTCTTCAAGCCGTAACCGCACAACGCCTGTACCGCCTCATCGCCGACCAAATAGCAAGAAAGATCGCCGCAGGGTACTTTCCGCCAGGAGCGCGCTTGCCGGCTGAACGCGAGCTAGCCGAGCAACTAAATGTCGCCCGATCGACGGTTCGTGAAGCTCTCATCGCCTTGGAGATCGGCGGTTTTGTGGAGGTAAGAGTAGGAAGCGGAGTGTTTGTCGTCGACACTAAAGATCGCCCGCCAGTACCAAATGATGCTCGGCTGATCGACGTCGATCCCGAAGTACCGAGTTGGCATCAGGGTCGAGAGATGAGCCCTTTCGAACTGTTAGAAACACGTGCTTTAGTCGAACCGGAATGCGCTGCGCTGGCCGCAATTAATGCAAGCGGCGATCAACTATCGGCTATTGAAGAGGCCCATCGCAAGATGGACCCAACCCAAAGTCCTGAGGCGAGCGACTTCGCGCACGACCGTGCGTTGCACGAAGCAATTGCATCCGCAAGCGGAAACACTGCGTTAGCTTCGGTAGTAATGCACATCTGGCAATTGTGCGAAGCCAGCGCGCTCTTCAAGGGGCTCGATAAGCACTTTATCGATGCCGGAGACTATCGCCAGGCCATTGACGAACACTCCAGAGTAGTAGCTGCAATCATCGCACGCGACCCGATCCGTGCGCGCCACGCCATGTCCTACCATCTCTTGGCAATTACTGCCCGCGCATCGCGGGAGGTTAACGAATGAAGCCTCGGTTGTTGCGAGTCCATTTGCAGACCTAAGCCTTCAGCTCGTTTTGACTGCCTTACCACGGCGCAAGCACCATGGTCCGGCCACTAGGCCACCAGACCTAGCGTTAGTACCTATAACGGCAGAAGGCAGTCTTAGGTAGGATTCAATTGGCCGGACCACCCGTCTCATTTGGACCCCATGGATCCCAAACACATCGGGTGGTCAGACCAGTTCGCGCGAGGAAAGCATGGCCTTCTCAGCGCTCGAACTTCTGTCACTCTTACCCTTTGGATAGGTTTTATGGACACGACACACGACACGCCAACGCCGGCAGCGGCAAGTGCGCCCACAGTGAATATGCGGAGGGTGGCCATCGCGAGCGTCATTGGCACAACGGTGGAATGGTACGACTTGTTCATTTTCGCGACCGCTTCGGCGCTCGTGTTCAACAAGGTGTTTTTCCCTGCTTTCGACCCACTCGTTGGCACCTTGCTCGCGTTCGGCACCTTCGCGTCCGCTTATCTTGCTCGGATGGTGGGAGCAGCCCTATTCGGGCACTTTGGGGACAAGCTGGGCCGGAAGTCGATGCTCCTAGTTTCGCTGGTGATGATGGGGGTCGCGACCTTTGCAATCGGGCTTCTCCCTGACTATTCCTCAATCGGCGTTTGGGCCCCCGTTCTATTGCTAACGCTACGCGTTGTCCAGGGTTTAGCGCTTGGCGGTGAGTGGGGCGGCGCGGTACTCATGGCAGTGGAACACGCACCGTCCAATCGCCGTGGTCTTTACGGTTCCTGGGTCCAAATCGGGGTCCCCGCCGGCACCCTGATTGCGAACTTAGCATTCCTCGCAAGCAACGCAATGCTTTCCGATGAAGCCCTTCTCTCCTGGGGCTGGCGCATCCCTTTCCTGGCTAGCATTCTTCTCGTTGGCGTAGGCATGTACATTCGCCTGAACACGGCTGAAACTCCCTCCTTCAGCAAAGTAAAGGAGAACTCAGCGCAAGTTAAGATCCCACTTGCGGAAGTGCTGACGAAATCTTGGAAGCAGGTCATCCTCGGCGCAGTGGCCACCATGTCCACTGGCACCGCTTTCAATCTGATCGTCGCGTTCGGACTGACATACGGGACACAAACCCTTGGCTTCTCCCGCAATCATATGCTTGCGATAGCGTTGATTTCCTGCGGCCTGTGTATTGCCCTGCTCCCTTTGTTTGGACTGTTGTCTGACAAGGTGGGAAGGAAGCCCGTAATTGTTGGAGGCATTATTGCCGAAGCGCTTCTGGCATTCCCGCTCTTCTGGCTCCTCGATACCAAGAGCTTTGGCTTTGCGCTGCTTGGTTACCTCCTGATGATGAGTGCATTCGCAGCCAACTATGGTCCAATCGCCACCTTTCTCGCCGAGCTTTTTGGGACAAAGGTGCGCTATTCCGGTCTGTCAATTAGCTATATGCTTTCCGGCCTACTGGGCAGCGCCGCGACACCCATCATTACGACGGCTCTCCTCTCGGCTACAGGCAAAGGATCTTCTGTTGCATGGTACATGATCGGCTCCTCGGCTCTTTCCGTCGCTGCACTGTTGATGCTGGCAGAAACGCTGTCTCGTGCCTCGGACGCCAACGCTCTCGCAAACACCGGAGTATCGTCTTCGCGTTGAAGATGCCTCTTTCGGAACAGGAAGCTGAAAATGAAATGCGAAAGCGAACTCGCACTACTCTCGAAGCTTGAACGGGTCAGCCTACCCACATTGGGACATTTTCTTGAAGACGGGTTCATGAGCTATGAGGTCCGCTCGCTCGTGCCTGGCGCGCGGGTAGTCGGTACGGCCGTCACATTGAAATTGGCGAGCCCGAATGCCTACGCAGTTAACCGGGCTTTAGCTGTGTTGCGTCCAGGCGATGTGCTCGTTATCGATTGCTGTGGCAACAGGACACATGCGTGTGTTGGGGCGGTTACTGGCACAGCCCTTCAAAGCGTCGGCGCAAAAGGGGTCATCGTTGACGGCCTCGTAACGGATATCACCGAACTCAAAGAAATGCGGCTACCCGTATTTGCTCGGGGAACCACAGCGCTTACGACCAAAAAAATCGACGCTGATGGAAGCGCTGTAAATGTACCTATTCTGTGCGGCGGCGTAGAAATTCACCCAGGTCAAATCATTGTAGCTGACGATAACGGCGTCCTGGTTCTCGCCGTCGATGCTGCAGCAACAACGGTTGACACAGCACTCGCCTCTGACGCCGCCGAACCTGCCGTCTTGGCCAGGCTAAGAGAAGGAAATCCGGTCCGAACAGTGTTAGATATCGCACCTTTACCAAAAGAATAATATTGTCTATGGCATCAGATCCCAAGTTGCGGCCACCGCACCTCAGGCGAAGCTGGCTTTTTGTTCCGGGCCTTGACAGGCAACGGCACCGACAAGCGCTAGAAGTCCGCGCCGACGTCGTAGTCGCAGATCTTGAAGAGTTCACGAAAGCAGACGAGCGGCCACAGGCATATGTGGCGATCCAGGATCTTATGGCTGAGTGCAGACAGAGCGGTGTCGTAGGAGCAGTACGCGTCAACCAGCTTGGCCGCGGTGGCAAAGAAGACTTGCGGGGCGTCATGCCTAGCGCGCCGGCCGCAATTTTTCTTCCGCATGTCGAAAGAGCGGCCCAGATCATCGAGCTGGATGAAGAAATATCCAAGCTTGAGAAGGCGTTCTCTCTCGCGCACGGAACCACCGAGATTGTGCCAACGCTCGAGTCCGCTCGGGGCGTGGTCAATATTCAGTCGATCCTTGGAGCGAGTCAGCGTGTTACAGCATGCCTATTGGCAGCCGAGGACCTCAGTGCGAGCCTTGATGTAGTTCGCGGCGCGGATGCCATTGAACTGCGTCACGTGCGCTCCCGCTTCCAGGTAGACTGTACCGCAGCCGATTGCGTTCCAATCGATTGCCCCTTTAGCTACAACGACTCCAACGCGATCAAAGCCGATCTTGCTTGGGCCCGCCGCATTGGATTGAAAGCTCGATGCACCGTTTACCCTCAACAGGTGACCTATATCCACGCGGCCTTCTCTCTTTCCGATGCTGAGCAAGCAGCCGCCATAGATGTGTTGAGAAGATTTGAAAGCGGCGAGAAAGATTGCTTTGGGATGACAATCGATCCTCCGGACTACTATACCGCTATGCGTTTGCTCTCTCGCCAAGCGCAGCTTTCAGAATGGGAGAATAAGCCCTGACAGCGCCCTCTGTAGCGCTGTTTTTCGGCCTCGACGTGTCTGTTTCGACGACTTTCGCTGTGCCGCTGCAATCCCCCGCAGCACTAGCAGTGCCGCTGAAGTACCTCCAGGGAATGTCGGCGCCACGACAGGCTGAAGCGTTGATCTGAGGACTCCACCCAACCCCAGATTCATGCGCGGCGCTGACACCTTCACGGAAAGCTTATTCACCATGAGGCGGCAGGAGGCTTTCGTGCCGAAGTCCCACCCGCTGCGCTCTATCCGCGCCATGGCCAACCAGGCGCAGGTGAAAGACGCCATCAGCCGGATTCCGGAGTGACAGAATTACTTTGTTCTACGCCAGCGGATTGCCGGCGAGGTAGTCGTCTTCGGTCAACAAGGCGAACAGCGCGCTCAGGATCACCAGCGCCTGGCGCACGCTGGCCGGCGACAGCGGCCCCGATGATTCCGTCAAAGTGGGACGGCAGTCCGGGTGCCGCGCGCGCGCTTTTTCCTGGTGCCGGCCAAGACCCCAAGATCCAGTGGGCGGCCGGTTGCGGGTCCGGCCAGGAAGCGTTCGTAGCCGAGCAGGTCCTCGGCGTATCTGCCGCCCACATAATCCAACAGCTTCAGCCGTCGACGGTGCTGCTCCGCGCTGCAGAGAATCGCGTATTGGCCAGATCTTAGTCACCACGTCGGTGCCGGCGCGTGAGCCAGCCAAGACGTTTGCTCACCCCACCAGCAGTCTCGCAAAACTCAGCTCGTGGCCGTCGGGATCGCTGATATGGAAGTACCGCTCGCCCCACTCGGCATCGCGCGGGACGGCCTCGGGACACAGCCCGTGTTCGAGCGCCCGTTGGTGGATGGCGTCGACATCGTCGACATGGAAAATGATGCGTCCCCACCCACGACCATTGCCGGCTGACAGGCTGCGCAATCAGGTTGAGATAGCCCATGCCCGCGTGGAAGCTGGTGAATTCCGCATCGGCGCATCCATAGCGGATCTGGAATCCGAGCGCCTGGTAGAAGGCAACGGCTCGCGACATGTCGTGGGTGGCGAGTGTCACGGCGTTGATCGAGGAAATCATCGGCATTGGGGGGCGTGTTTAACCGGACTAGATCAGACTAGCATGCGGCCATCGTCCGCGAAATGCCAGTAACGGCCCGGGTAAGGGCCGGAATGCCTTGGTTTTCGCAGTCGCCTGATCAAAGGCCCGGCTGGTGCCGGACACCGATGAACTGATCGCCGAACGGGCGCGCTACCGCCGCGCCAACGACCTGCTCCCGACTCCGCAGCCCGGCGAGGCGCTGCCGCTGGTGCTGCCGATGATCGGGCGCGGGCAACGCGAGGGGCGCGTGGATCGTCACCCGGGCCTGTCACGCGGCGCGCTGCACCTGATCTTGAAGGAAGTGTTCGCCTGGCGGCAGCGCGCCTGCGTGCGCGGGCCCGAATGGGAAGCGTAGGCCGATGTCCTGGCCAGTGCCTCGGCCCACTGGCTGCGCCACACCGCCGGCTCGCACATGATCGACCAGCAGGTCGACCTACGCTACGTGCGGGACAATTTTGGGCACAACTCAATCTCCACCACCAGCGGCTATCTGCACAGCGAGGATGATGAGCGGCACCGAGACACGCAGGAGGACATGTACTCGCGTTTCAATGCGCGTAAGGAAGCCGCGGAGGCCGGGCTCAAGACGCTCGCAAACGAGCTCGACCGGCACCGGCGGCTGAACCGAGCGATCCGAGTTGGCCGGGCTCCAGACATTCTTGTGGCTATCCTTCACGTGATGACACGGCTCAATATCGCCGAGCATTTCATCGTGATTGGGACGCATGCTCTCTATGCGTATGAAGCCGCGGCCGGTGTTCGCCTGAAGGAGCGCGCTCTCGCCACTCGCGACGTCGATCCTCTTTGGGATACGCGCAAACGCGTGCAGTTTGCCTCCCGAATGAAGAACTTGGATCTCTCGATGCTGGACCTCCTACGCAAGGTAGTTAGCACGTTCGAGATTCGGGATGATCAACTCTTTACGGCAGTGAACGCAAAAGGCTTCGAGGTGAACATCCTGCGTCGCGAGGCCGCCGATCTTGACCCCCACCCGCTCCAACTGACAGACGACGAAGACGACCTCTGGGCAGTGCAGGCGCGACGCGCAAATGTCTTGCTGGGGGCGCCTTCATTCTCTGCACCCATCGTGTCCGTGACCGGCAGGATGGCGCGGATGACGACGATCAGTCCAGCGGCGTTTGTCGACTTCAAGCGCTGGATGGCGTCGACCGCAGATCGCGATTCGCTCAAGATTTCTCGCGACAGACTGCAGGCATCGATCGTGGAAGAGCTAGCCAACCGCTTCCGGCTCGGTGTTTAGCGAGCCTGGGTTTTACCGCATTGGTGCGCCGCCGGCGTGCGCGACGCGCTGGTCACCATTGATTTCCGTCCCCTCGCCGCATTCTTGTCCATCTTGGCCGCATGAACCGCTGCTTGCTCGAGCAACGCTGTGTGCGCCTCCGGCACATTCAGCATTGTCAAAACCCAGTCCTACGCGCTGCGCGTGGAACGGGATCCGGGCACGCGGATCATCATCCGCCGGCTACTGAATATTACGGGCGCTTATCAGGACAGTACCCGGGACCGGCATCGACGAAACAACCGATAAATTCACACAGTGCCCTCAGCGTTCGTTAGCCAGGCTTCTGGATCTGCAATCGCAAACCAGGTGCTAATCGACGAGATTGCGCTCGCCCATCCAAACGCGCGCGGCCGCGAGGTCGGCCGACGACATGCTGCCGATTGAGAACGCCGCCTCGACCAGTTCCTGCTTACCCGACGCTGCCCTCTCGCCCCATACCGGCGTCTGCGAGAAGAACCAGCTCTTGTCGGTCGACGTATTGAACTCAGAAATCGGCAAGCCACAGGTCAAGCAGTGCGCGCCGGTAGAACGTCAACCGCCGTCCCAGCTTCGGGCTGAAGGCTTCCAACCGGTGTGCGTCAGGGGGTCGGGAAAGCGCGACCGGCTCGGAGAACTGCGGGAAATTTCCCATCGATCAAGACCTTAGGGACAGGTCTCGAAGACTAAGTTGCGAAGTGGCAAACTTCAGGCGCACTGTGTGCGAAATGGCACTTTTGCCTTCCGTCTAAGTGAAAGCAAAAGTGCCACCGCAATTGCCCACAGGGGCCGCAGCTATGGAAGTCGAGACGGTGGCACAATTCCTTCGCTCTACGTTAAGAGGGAAACCCACGGAGCTTGTGCTGCCCGCTTCGTCCCGATTCTTTCGGCAGTATTCCGCAGGAATGCCAAAGACCACATTGAGAGCACCTCAAAAGATTCGGACACTTCGCCTGCAGGGGGCGGCTTGGCGAAAACTGCAGGCTGAACGCGGTGTCGATATCCAGCCTGGGCCTACACCACTCTCGGCGTGTGTAACGCCCGAGAAACTTCAAGCGCGACTTCCACCCCGAGAAAAAGCCATATGGCCGGAGCATAACAGCGCGCTTGCATCGCCCACGTTGACGTAGTTCTATGCCTCCAGCGCCATCCGGGTCGCCTGGTCAATCGCCCGCTTGGCATCCAGCTCGGCCGCCTCGTAAGCACCGCCTATTAGGCTAGCTGGCACACCAGCGCTACGCAAGCCATCATACAAGGTGCGTAGCGGCGTCTGGCCAGCGCACACGATGATGGTGTCGACTGGAAAGAGCTGCGGCTCGCCATTGACGAGGGTGTGTAGGCCGGCGGCGTCGATCTTGAGGTATTCAACCCCCGCGACCATATGCACTCCGCGTCGCTGAAGGGCAATCCGATGCGTCCAGCCCGTTGTCCGCCCCAGATTCTTTCCCAGCGTGTCTAGTTTTCGCTGCATCAGCCATACTTCGCGTTCGGATTTCGCTACCACAGGTACCACGCCGGTTACACCGCCGGGCGGGTGATTTCTGAAATCGATGCCCCACTCGCGGGCGAACGTTTCAATGTCGAGTGCCGCCGATATGCCTGCGTGTGTGATAAGGGAAGCGACGTCAAAGCCAATTCCGCCGGCTCCCATAATAGCGACACGCTTGCCAACAGGTTTGTGGCCCAGAATCGCGTCGATGTAGGGGACGACCTTTGCGTCCTCGATGCCGGGCAACTCGGGAATGCGTGGGCTGATGCCTGTGGCAACGACTATCTCATCAAAGCCGGCTGCTTTCAGCATCTCCACATCGGCAAGCGTATTCAGCCGCAACGAGATACCCAGCTTCTCCACAATGCGACCGAAGTAGCGAAGGGTTTCCTGAAACTCCTCCTTTCCGGGAATCTTCTTGGCTAGATTGAACTGCCCCCCGATCTCCGCCGCCTTATCGAACAAGGTAATGCGATGCCCGCGTTGGGCTGCTGTCGTAGCAAAGGCAAGGCCCGCCGGACCGGCACCAACTACCGCAATGTGTTTCCTGCGCTGCGCACGCACCAACCTCAGCTTAGTTTCGTTGCATGCACGGGGATTCACCAGGCAAGTGACTTGCTTCCCGCCGCTGAATGTGTGATCCAGACAAGCCTGATTGCATCCTATACACGTGTTGATTTCGTCTTCACGGCCCTCACGCGTCTTGGCGACAAGGTCGGGATCGGCGAGCATTGGCCGAGCCATCGAAACCAGGTCCGCGTCGCCACGCGCCAGCACATCCTCGGCAGTCTGCGGCATATTGATCCGGTTGCTGGTGATGACCGGTATCTTCACCAGCTTACGCAGCCGTCCGGTCACACTGCTGAAGGCAGCGCGTGGCACCATGGTGGCAATGGTGGGAACTCGTGCTTCATGCCAACAGAAGTGGGTGCTCAGGATGTCGACGCCCTCCAATTCAAGAGCCTGAGCCAGAGACACAACCTCTGCCCACGCTAGGCCGCCTTCCAGCATATCCATTGCCGGGATGCGAAACACCAGGATGAAATCAGTCCCGACAGCGGAGCGAACGGCCCTGACCACTTCAAGGGCCAGACGCATGCGGTGTTCCCATGGTCCTCCCCACCGATCAGTGCGCAGATTTGTCTTCTCCACCAGGAAAGTACTGATCAGGTAGCCGGCCGAGCCGATGATCTCAACGCCGTCGTAGCCAGAAAGCTGCGCCATGCGCGCGCATTGCGCGAAATCTGCAATCACCTTTGCAATGCCGTCCTCTGTCAGTTCCTTCGGCGTGTATCGTCCAACGCGTGATTTCACCGCTGATGCCGCTACGCAGTCGGGTGTATTGGCCAAGGGCCCGGTGTGAAGTATCTGCATGCAAATCTTCACGTCGGAGGCCGCCGCATGCACGGCGTCAGTCACCAGGCGATGCTGCGCCGCCTCCTCAGGCGTAGACAGCTTAGATCCGCGACCAGCCTCGATATTTGGGAAGACGCCGCCGGTGACGATCATCCCAGCGCCACCGCGAGCACGTTCGGCATAGTAGGCCGCCATGCGCTCGTATGCGTCTGGTTGTTCCTCCAGTCCAGTATGCATCGAACCCATGAGAATGCGGTTCTTCAGCGTGACGAAACCCAAGTCCAGCGGCTCAAAAATATGAGGATAACGATCTGACATGTTGCTTGCCTTTTGTTCGTAAAAGCGCTTCTGGCCGAACTGAGGCCAGAGACTCCGCTAGAGCTGCACTGACAGTTCTGGCACCGTGCTCTTCCTGATCGCCGCAAAGCTCGACTTTCCCTCGATCAACCCGCATGCGAATAACCCACAACCACTTCTTCGGGCCGAATTGACATGCATGGGCTCCTGCAGGTCCACCTCGCAATGCTGTGCAGCGGCCCCGCAAATTGCCTCGAATAAGACGAGACCCGCGGTACGCTCGTAACACCTTTTCGCTCTGCCGCTTTCACGGCAGACACAAAAGCGACGGCAAAGCACTAGTCCAGATGGATATTCGACGCAGCAATGACTTCCTTCCAAAACTTTTCGTCGGTCTTCACCGTGCTGGCGAAAGCGGCCGGCGTACCACCGGTGAGGACGTAGCCGGTCTCGCCCACGCGCGTGCGGATGGCGGGCACCATCATCAACTTGTTCACATCGGCACTAACCTTCTCGACAATGGTTGCCGGCGTGCCCGCGGGCGCAAACAATCCGAACCAGCCCTGACGCTCCAGACCTGTAAATCCCTGCTCCTTGAAGGTAGGCACGTCTGGCAGGAAGGGCGAGCGGCACATGCCGCTGACGGCGATAGCACGCAGGCGGCCAGCGTGCTGTCTGGCGTTGCCAGGGCCGAGGATGCCGACTTGCACCTGGCCACCGAGCATGTCATTGAGCAGTGGCGCCTCGCCTTTGTAGGGCACATGGACCAGCGGCAACCTATAGGCGCGTCCGAAGGTCTCCATCAGCAAATGGGCGGTACCGCCGACGGCGTAGGTCCCATAAGGCAGTGGCTGGCCCTGCTTCTTGGCCTATTCGATCAGGCTCTTGATGTCGGTCACGGGCAGTTCTTTTTGCACTACCCACACCAGATTCAGCGTCGCCAGCTCAGCGATCGGAGAGAAGTCACGCAGCGCATTATAGGGGGCCTTGCCGAAGAGTGCCGGGGCCTGCACCAGATTGGTTAACGTGGCCAACAAGGTGTAGCCGTCCGGTGCAGACTTGGCTACTGCGTCGGCGCCGATCATGCCGCCAGCGCCCGGGCGGTTGTCCACCACGACCGGCTTGCCCCAGGCCTTGGACAGGCCATCCGCCAGCACCCGGAATGCCACATCACTGGAGCCGCCCGCCGAAAGCGGCAGCACCACCCGCACCGCGTTCTTGGGATACGCGATTTCCTGTGCGACGGCCGTTCCAAGCCCGATACCGCCAAAGGGACTCGCAGCAAGCCCAAGTCCGAGTTGCTTCAATACACGACGCCTGCCCTGCTTCATGCTTCAGTCTCCTGTATCAATGGCAGCACTGACGCCAGTCGCTGGCTATTCTCCGGCCAGCATACGACTTCGGCCCGACTGTGGCCGTCGTCGGATTGGACGAATCGCGGTGGCGATGTACCCCGCGGTGCTAGCGCTATGCAAGAGCGCCGACCTGGGACGCGAGGCAGTTGCCGAGTTGCATCGCGCAGAATGGCCACGGCACTCCGCGATCACGGTCCAGTGAGCGTTACGTAAAGTGTTCAGTTCGGCGCCACTGCTGCGACATAGTGGGGGACTGACCACACCACCGTATCCGGTGAGCGAACCTGAGGAAGCATGGCAGCCTGAGGCACGCGCGTTTCCACACGCTGATCGCCGGTGTCGAAAGTCGCTGTCGCTTGTTCGATGATTGCTGATCGCGGTGTGCAGCTGCTGGTTCTTTCTACAAATTGCCCGTGGCTTCCAGCCTAAGCTTGGAGAGGCCCACTCCCATCGGCTCGAGCAAGATGCGGTCGAAGCACGGCTTGACATTGCTCGGAGCAGCGCCCACCGGGCGAAGCGAAATGTCGGCCGTTCCAACTACTGGCAAGGACAGAGTTGCCAAGCTAAAGCGGCTGATGCCGTTGCCGACGCCCCTCCAAGCTCGAAAGCGATACCCCGGTTCATGACGGGAACAGAAGATCACTTTGCACTTCCACCGGTGCTATGAAGCGAGTTGGACCAGCGCCGGGCCTACCTGAAATAGTGAATGGGGATTTTCACCCATAGCGAGCAAGGCCCCTCAGCGCGTCCTTCATCAAAATCCGGGTTTTTGGCTCACAACGACCGTTTTTCGTATTTTGAAGCGACCCTGCTCAGCAAGGTTGGTCACACTGTTCGCCCAATTCAACGGACCGCTCTCGGATACGGGTAAACATTGCCCAAGCTCCTCTAGAGGCTGATCTCTCGGAAGGTTCGAAGAGAAGGCGCGCGTGAACTGCTGCGACAGCGTTGCCCGTCAGCGCAATCTAGTGTGCACAATGCGCACAACTGGGGCCTGTACGCTTGTCCTCGCCGATACGATGGGCTTGAATAGGTCAGCTTCCCGTAGCTGAAGGATAAAAGGAGTATGGAGCCACCAATGCCATTTTCCGAAACGCCGAACACAAGCGGTCGCGCCGCCCTGTCGCACCTGCTTGATCCCGCCTCGATTGCCATCATCGGCGCATCGCGCGATACCAGCCGCATTGGCGGCGTGGCGCTGGACCACCTGCAGCGCCTCGACTACAAGGGCCTGGTGTACCCAGTCAACCCCCGATATCAGGAAATCGCAGGACTGTCGTGCTATCCCGATGTCGAATCCTTGCCGCAGGCGCCCGACGTGGCGGTGCTCGCGCTTGCCGCGGACGAAGTGCTATCACAGCTACATCGCTGCCACGCCCGGGGAATTCGAGCAGCCATCATTTACGCCTCGGGCTTTGCCGAGGCCGGTGACGCCGGCGCTGAACGCCAGGCCGCACTGGCGGCCTTCGCCCGGGAGAGTGGCATGGCAATTGCCGGACCAAACTGCATGGGCCTGGCCAACCTTACCACGCGCGCCGTTACCGCATTTGCCACAACCTTCCGCGCCTTCCCGCCACAGGATGGGCCGGGTGCCGTTAGCCTGTTGACGCAGAGCGGCAATGTTTGCGCCATTGTCTACGCTACGGCGAGGCAGATGGACGTCGGCTTCCACCAGTTCATCAATACTGGAAATGAAGCCTGCCTGGACTATGCGGACTACCTCGATTACCTCGCGGACGACGCGCAGACCGGCGCCGTGGTTGGCTACGTGGAAGGCCTGCGCAACGGCAACCGCTTCCTCAGTGCCGCTGCGCGCCTGCGCGCGGCGAGCAAGCCGCTGATCCTGCTGAAGGCCGGTGAGAGCGAGGCCGGTTCGGCGGCCACGCAATCCCATACGGCGGTGCTGGCCGGCAACCAGGCCATCTACCGCGCCGCCTTCGCCCAGGTTGGCGCGATGCAGGCCGGTGATCCGGGCCACCTAGCCGACCTGGCCTACCTGACCGGCTTCCGCCATCGCGGCGCCGGGCGCCGGGTAGTGGTGGCATCCGTATCAGGCGCGATGGGTGCTCTGTCTGCCGACCTGCTCAGCGCAGCCGGGCTCGAAGTGCCGCGGCTTCCCGAGGCCGTACAGCAGCGCCTACAAGCGGGCGCCCCGGAACTCGGAGCGGTGGCAAATCCCGTCGACCTGACCGGCCAGCTGTTCAACCGGAGCGGCCTGGCCTTTGCCGTGCTGGACAATCTTGCCGCCACTGACGGCGTCGACGTCATCTTCCTCTACGCTACCGCCTACCTCCTCGACCGCATGGCCGACGAACTGATCGAGGTGGCAGGCAAGACCGATCGCCTGATTGTCGTCGCTACCACCGGCGAGCCTGCAAGCCGCGCCAGTCTGGCCGCCGCCGGGGTCGCTCTGTTCCCCGATTGCGCGCGCGCGGCCAGGGCCCTCGGTACGTACGTGGGCTGGCTCGGCACGGCGGCGCCGGCCGCGCACTGGATGGCACTGCGCGCGCGGCCGAGCGCCCACGCAGCGGGCTCTCTGCCGGCCAGCCCCATGGACGAGCATCAGGCCAAGCAGTGGCTGGCGGGCTTCGGCGTGCCAGCCGGCGCCGAGGCCGCCGCAGCCACGCCCGAGGACGCCGCCCGCGCCGCCGAAGTCATCGGCTTCCCGGTCGTAGTGAAAGTGCTAAGCCCCGATATCGTTCACAAGACGGAGGTCGGCGGCGTACGGCTCGGACTGGCTGACGCTCAGCAGGTGCAAAAGGCTGTGGCAGAGGTGATTGCAGCCGCATCGCAAGCCATGCCGCAGGCACGCCAGCGTGGCGTGCTGGTACAGCAAATGGCGAGCGGCGTGTGCGAGCTGATCGTGGGTGTGACGCGCGACCCTGTCTTCGGTCCGGCCATGACCGTGGGCCTGGGCGGGATCTTCACTGAGGTCTTCCACGATGTGGCGCACCGGCTGCTGCCGGTGGACCGCACCATGGCGCAGGAGATGCTAGCCAGCCTGCGCGGGTATCGGCTGATGACAGGATTTCGCGGCAAACCCCCGGCAGACATCGGCGCCGCCGCCGACGCGATTGCCGCGTTGTCTGACGCAGCCATGTCGCTGGGTGACCGCCTCGCCGAAATGGAAGTGAATCCCCTGCTGGTGCGTGATGCCGGGCGCGGTGCCGTGGCCCTCGATGCGCTGGTCCTGATGCAGCAACCGATTCAAAACGGAGATACGCAATGACGCGCGATCCAACCCAACCGACGGAAACCATCGACCGCCGGCGCCGCGACGCGTTCGGGCTACTGACGCTGTGGGCGCTGGCGCCACTTGGTGCACTGGCATCGAACCAGGCGCTCGCCAGCGCCTTTCCTACACGGCCTGTTACGCTGATCGTTCCGTTCGCGGCCGGCGGGGCCACCGATACGCTGGTGCGCACGCTGGCCGACGGCGCCAGCAAGACGCTGGGGCAGCCCGTGATCGTGGAGAACCGACCGGGCGCGGCCGGCGTTCTCGGCGCCAACGTGGTGGCCCGCGCGAAGCCAGACGGCTACACCCTGACCGTGATGCCCGAGCCGGTGTTCCGGCTGCCGCACTTGCAGAAGACGCCGTTCGATCCGCTGCGGGACTTTACCTACGTCATCCACCTGACCGGCTACACGCTGGGCGTGGCGGTGCGGGCCGACGCGCCGTGGAAATCCTGGCAGGACCTGGTCGAGGATGCTCGCAAGCGCCCCGGCAAGATCAGCTACGGCAGCACGGGCACCAACGGCACCATGCATGTGACGATGGAGGAGATCGGCCAGAAGCTCGACATCCAGTTCAACCATGTGCCGTACAAGGGCGAATCCGAGATCATCACCGCTCTGATGGGCGGCCATATCGACCTCGCTGTCACGGCGGGCGGCATTGGCCCGTATGTCGACAGTGGCAAGGCGCGCTGGCTGGTGCTATGGACCGCCGAACACTCGCGGCGCTGGCCGCGCGTACCAACGCTGCGCGATGTCGGCATCGACATGGTGTCGACATCGCCATTCGGCATCGCCGGGCCGCGCAACATGGAGCCGCAGGCCGTGCAGGTGCTGCACGACGCGTTTCGCAAGGCATTGAACGACCCCACCTTGCAGAAGCTACTGGAACGGCTCGATCAGGAAACCGCCTACCTTAACAGCGCCGACTACACCTCCTTCGCGCGCCAGCGCTATGAGAGCCAGGGCAAGCTGGTCAAGCGCCTCGGACTGACGGCCAATCCATGATCCCGGAGACCAGCGTGCAATATCGTTCTATCTTCCATCGCGAGCTATTCGTCGGCCGCACTGTCCTCGTGACCGGCGCAGGCAGCGGCATTGGTCGTTGTACCGCACACGAGCTGGCAAGCCTTGGCGCACGCCTCGCGCTAGCCGGCCGCAAGTTGGAGAAACTCGAGCAAGTAAAAGCCGAGATCATCGTTGCCGACCCCGAAGCTGCCAGCCGCATCACGCTGCACACCTGCGACATCCGCGACGAGGCGCAGGTGCGCGAGACGGTGGCCGCCGTGCTAGCCGCGCACGGCAGCGTCAACGGGCTCTTCAACAACGCCGGCGGTCAGTTTCCGTCGCCGCTGCGCGACATCAGCCTGAAGGGCTGGGAAGCCGTGATTCGCAACAATCTCACAGGTGGCTTTCTTGTGGCACGCGAATGCTTCACTCAATGGATGGAAGGCAATGGCGGCTCCATCGTCAACATCATTGCCGATATGTGGAACGGCATGCCGGGCATGGGCCATTCGGGTGCGGCCCGCGCCGGCATGCTGTCCTTCACCGAAACGGCTGCCTGCGAATGGGCCGCCGCTGGCGTGCGCGTCAACGCGGTGGCGCCGGGCTGGATCGCCTCAAGCGGCTTCGACACCTATCCGGCCGAGTTCCAGGCCAAGATCCGCCAGCTGGCGCGCAAGGTGCCACTGCAGCGACTGGGCACGGAAGCCGAAGTCTCCGCGGCAGTCGTGTTCCTGCTCTCGCCGGCAGCGGCCTTCATCACCGGCTCCACGATCCGTGTCGACGGCGGCGTACCCAACGCCAAGCACACCTGGCCGCAGCCCGAGCACCAGCGCTCCGAGCCCTTCAACGGCTTCCCGCTCTATACGCTGCCGCAGTGCCTGGCGCCGACCATGGAATGACCGATACCATGATTCTGCAACCGCCCAATCCGCGCTACTACAGCGCCGACCATGAAGCCTTCCGCGCCAGTGTGCGCCGCTTCTTCGAGAAAGAGGTCGCCCCCAACGCAGAGGCGTGGGACGAAGCAGGCAGCTTCCCGCGCGAGCTTTACCACAAGGCATCCGAAGCCGGCCTGCTCCAGCCTGGCTTCCCGGAACAATACGGTGGCGCGCCATGCGATGCCTTCTATCGCATGATTTTGTTCGAGGAGCGCGCCTGGGGCGGCTCGGGCGGGATCGCGTCGGGGCTGTTCTCGCACACCATCGGCGCACCACCGATTGCGGCAGTGGGCAGCGAGGCGCTGAAGACACGCGTGCTGCCACAGATCCTCTCCGGCGAGAAAATCTCCGCGCTTGCCATCACCGAGCCCGATGCCGGTTCCGACGTGGCGCAGTTGTCCACTAGCGCTCGGCGCGACGGCGACCATTACGTTGTTAATGGCACCAAGCTCTACATCACCTCAGGCATGCGGGCCGACTACTTCACGGTCGCGGTCCGCACCGGCGGCCCGGGCGCAAGCGGCGTATCGCTGCTGCTGATCGAGAGCGATACCCCGGGCCTGACGCGCACGCCATTGAAGAAGATGGGATGGTGGGCATCCGACACCGCGCAGCTGTTCTTCGACGATTGCCGCGTACCCGTGGAAAACCTGATCGGCGAGGAAGGCAAGGGTTTTGCCGCCATCACGAAGAACTTCAACCACGAACGCCTGGCGCTCGCGGCAGCAGCCTGCGGCTATGCGCAGGTATGCTTCCACGACGCGCTGGCGTGGGCGCGTGAGCGGCGCACCTTCGGCAAGCGGCTGGCCGACCACCAGGTGGTTCGCCACCAGCTGGTGGACATGGCCACTCGCATCGAATCCACGCGCGCCCTACTTGACGATCTGGCCGCACGCCTGGACGACGGCGCCTCGCCAGTGGCGCAAATCGCGATGGCCAAGAACATGGCCACACGTACTTTCCAGTTTTGCGCGGATCGCGCAGTGCAGTTGCTGGGCGGGATGGGTTATATGCGCGGCAGCCGTGTAGAGCGGCTGTATCGCGAGGTCAAGGTAATGATGATTGGGGGGGGAGCGGAAGAAATAATGAAGGACTTAGCAGCTAAGCAACTGGGCGTGTAAACCCAACCCGGACTTTTCCGGAAGCTGCGCCCCGAACACAACGGGACATTCTAGGAAAGCGAACCAGCATGCCGCGCCACCCTACTCCCACCTGCTTCGATGCCCGAGACTCGAACTGGACTGCGAGCCTGATGACGACAATCGGGTGGCATTCCGCTCCGGTGCGTACTAAATTCGACGCGATCATAGCATCTGAGTTCAGGCACAACGATACCTTCCTTGATGAGATGCTCATATCATGCCGTCGCAAGACGCGCCGTTGTGCCCGCCGAACTCGTGCCATGTCGAGAATCAAGTCGCCGTCGGTCCCCACGCCGTCCACCAAAAGCTCCGGGTGCAAGTGGGAAGGCCTTCGTAGCAGTCGGGGTTCCTTTCCGCATGCACGCGGATACTCCTTTGGACGTTGAGATTCTCCCGTATCCAGGACCACTCACCATGCCACAATATCCATTTTCGACAGGGACGATGTCGCTGAACGAGCTTAAGGCATTTGCCGCGAAACTCACTACTGGCTCGCTGATGCTGTGGGCTACCCAAGCGGTCATCGTCGAATGCGAGCAACGAGCACAGCAAGAGCACAGGGTGAAGAACTCAATGCGCAACGCTTGGGATTGAAGGTCGTCGTCACTATCAACTTGACGATAGCGAGTCAAGTTGACCCCAAAGCAGCCGGTGCTTTGCATTCGCTGCAGGCCGTTGCCCAGCCATTGCACAGCATCTCGCCGCCCCTCGAGGTGGCTTTCCGGACGTCGCTTCTGCATCGCCGTTCACAAAAATTTCATGCGGGATACCGTCCGCTCAATTCGCCTCTGCAGCTTCTTGGTGGATATTTCAAATCTCCCGAAAGTCGACAGTGGTCTGGCCGTCGCGTACGACTTCAATCATCTGCATCTTCTTGAAAAGTCCGTCTATGAGCTCCCTTCGGCGTCACGCTGTTGCTGGTATGCCAGGCCCGCGGCATATCCAATTCATTAGCAAACGCATTCATTGATGGCACGTAAATAAGAGACCGTTTTGAGGCACTCGATATCCACCCCACCACTCGCCTTTGACTCTCTCGCCCATCGTGCTGCCGAGCGAGCATATGCTCGCGGTTTTCGGTGCGGAACCTTCGCTCCACATGGATGACCTCAGAATTTGACTTGTCGTCGACATCGCCATGTACGCCCGGGGCATGGCCGCACGCGAGATCAATATGGTGCAATGATCGCCGCGTCCGATGAAACGCCTCGGAACACGAGCGGCACAGGCAGGCCAAAGCGGAGATATCGCCGTTTCCCCAGCTCTGTGCGGCTTGGCAATAGCCATACTTTTGTACTCGCAAATTGCGCGATGTGTGGGTTCGTAGGATCATGTTTTTATTGGATCCTTTTTTATTATTACAATTATTGCCAGCAACGACATGAGCGCAATTCTCCAAGGCATCAAAGTCCTCGACCTGACCCGGGTTGTCGCCGGCCCGTGGGCCACACAGAACCTGGCCGACATGGGTGCCACCGTCTACAAAATTGAGAAGCCAGGCGATGGTGACGACACCCGAAAGATGGGGCCATTCCTGACCAGCGCTGACGGCCAGCAGACCAACGACTCAGCCTTCTTCCTGTGCTGCAACCGGGGTAAGCAGTCCGTCACTGTCGACATCTCGCAGCCGGAGGGCGCGGACCTGGTGCGCCGCCTGGCGGCCCAATGCGACGTCGTGGTGGAAAACTACAAGGCCGGCAGCCTGAAGAAATACGGATTGGATTACGACTCGATCCGCGCGCTGCGCGCCGACATCATCTATTGCTCCGTGACCGGCTTCGGCCCCGACGGTCCCTATGCCCCGCGTCCCGCCTACGACTTCATCCTGCAAGGGATGGCGGGCCTGATGAGCACCTGCGGCCAACCTGACGGCAGCCCCGGTGGCGCACCGATGCGCACTGCAATTCCGCTAACTGACATCCTGACTGGCCTCTATGCTTCCGTGGCATTGATGGGAGCGCTCTACCATCGCAAGGCCACTGGTGAGGGCCAGTACATCGATGCCGCCATGCTCGACGCTTCAGTTGCGGCCAACGGACACCTCGCGTTGGGCTATCACATCTCCGGAAAAGTCCCGCAGCGCGCCGGCAATACCAATCCGGTCGCATCGCCCTCAGAGGTGTTCCGCTGCGCCGATGGACACCTGATCATCGCCGCCGGCAACAACGGCCAGTTCGCGGCGCTGTGCAAGGTGCTGGGCTGCGCGGAACTCATCACGGACGAACGCTTTGGCCAGAACATGGAGCGCGTCAATAACCGCCCGCTGCTGCGCGAGTTGATCGCTGCGCGCATTGGCACGTGGAAGTCCGCCGATCTGGTGGCCAGCCTGGAGCAAGCGGCTGTGCCGTGCGGGCCGATCAACAGCATGGACGAGGTCTTTGCGGACCCCCAGGTGAAACACCGCGGACTCCTGATGAAACTCCCGCATGCAAGCGGCGTAGATGCGCCGTCGCTACGGAGTCCGCTGCGCTTTTCGGCCACACCGGTAGAGATGCGCGCGCCGCCGCAGCTAGGCGAACACACCGAGCAGACGATGCGTGAAATGCTGGGCATGACGGAAGCGGAGGTCCGCGCGTATCGGGCGCGTGGCGTGTTGTAAACACGGCCGCGCGCTGAAGGAGTGGCCTTCCGCCAGCGCGCTTGTGGTATTTCTACCCCTTAATTCTGCTGGCCGCGAGCACGAGTGTGGGAAAACCGCGGCACAATTTGAAAAAAAGGGAAGCAAAGCGCCTCCCTTTTTTTACTGGATGTCAGCAACGGAGGCGCGCAAGTCGGGCGGGATCCGCCCGACCAACACGCCGCCCTCATTTACTCCAGCCTCACCCCACCTTTCTTCACCACTTCGCCCCATCGCACCGCTTCGCTCTTGATGAACGTCTGGAACTGCTCCGGCTTGCCACCGACCGGATCAATGCCATAGTCGATCAGTTTGGCCTGCACATCAGGCTGCCGCAGCACGGCATCCATTTCCGTCGACAGCTTCGCTAGCACTGCCGGCGGCGTCTTTGCCGGCGCAATCAGCCCGATCCAGCTACCCGCCGTCACCGCCGGATATCCGGCCTCGGCCATGGTTGGCACATTCGGCGCGGCCGGCCACCGTGTCGGGTTACAAATAGCCAGCGCACGTACCTTGCCGGCCTTCACCAGCGGCATCATGGTCTGCACCGAATCGAAGATGATGGCGATCTGCCCCGTGAAGAGGTCAGGCAGTGCCGGTGAAATGCCCTTGTACGGCACATGCATCATCTTCAGGCCGGCTGCTTGCGAGAACAGCTCGCCCGCCAGATGCGCACCTGAACCGTTACCGCTCGAGGCAAAAGCCATTCTCTCGGGGTTGGCCTTGCCCCATGCCACCATTTCCTTCACATTGGTGGGTGGCAGTTGCGCGCTCGAGACCAGCAGCAATGGAATCCGCCCGATCATGCTGACTCCAGTGAGGTCCTTGAGCGGATCAAAGCTCATCTTCGGATACAGGCTGGGATTGATGGCGTGCGCGGCAACGACAACGAGCAGCGAATAGCCATCTGGCGCGGACTTGGCAATGTTGTCCGAGCCGATCATGCCGTTGGCGCCGGGACGGTTCTCCACCACCACAGGCTGGCCAATGCGCTCGGCGAGCTTCAGCATCACCAGTCGGGTCACTGTGTCGGAGACGCCGCCCGGCGTGTAGGGCACCACCACACGGATCGGGCGATTGGGATAGGCGTCACCCTGCGCCATTGCTGGCAATGCAGCAGCGAGCCCTGCAAACAGGCTCAGGCTGAGCAAGCGTCGGATGCGCGCCTTGGGCTTGAGTCGGGTCATGTCTCTTCCTCGTCGAATGAGGCGCCTGTTTCGGCGCACTGGGTATACGGGCCAGGCCTACGCCCAGCTCCGCGGTACGGAAAGCGGAAAGTCCAGCAGCATCTGCGCAAAGCTCTTGCCCAGCGGATCCGATCGCAGGCTCGCCACGCCGCCGCCAGCCAGTGCCCCGTGCATCAGGAAGTTCAGCGCATGCAGGCCAGGGACATCGAAGCGTTCAACCTCACCCTCCACCAGATGGGCGAAGTACTCGCGCACGGCTTGCGGGTTAAGCTGCTCCCGCAGCAGCGGCAGGTACTCAGGCTTGCGCGCAATCACGCCGATGTTCTCGTCATCCCCTTTGTCGCCACTGCGCGCATAGGCTAGCGTAATCAGTGGTCGCCCCACCTTCGGCTCCTCGGGTACCGCCGGCAGGGCTGGCAGGTCGATCCCGACCGGCGGCTCCTGCGGCGTACTGACTGCGGCTTCGGGTAACAGCAGCACGCTGCCCTCAAACTCCACCCGCATTGGCACATCTGCCTTTGGCACCAGGAAGGAGAACACCTTCACCACCGGCTGGATGTCGACACGCCCCGCAAACGACGAGCGCGTGCCGGCTGCCATGGAAGTCCCCGCCGAGGAGCATTCACGCTGCAGAAAGCCCAGACCTTTTGCGAGCGGATGGCGCGCGGCGATGCGGAGCACCACTTCACGCGTCGGCAATGCACGTGCATGCTGACCATACTGGGATTCACAGCCGAGAAGCTCGACAACGGTCTCGGTATAGTCCGGCATCTGGCGCTCGGCCAGCATGGCGCGGGTGCGCGCCAACAGGGCCTCGGCGGTACGACGGGCCTTGGCGGGTGCATCGATTCCACGGATCGCCATCATCAGGCTGATCTGATAGCCGTCCTGCCAGGTCGCATTACCCTTGTAATGGGTGCCGGGTGCGCGGCCACGGGCACCCTGCACCCGGACGCGCCCCGGCTCGACCAGTTCGGTGCGCACCATGCGGAAATCGCACGTCACGTCCGGCATCAGGTAGTTGGCGGGATCACCTACCTCATACAATACTTGTTCAGCGACCGCCGCCGGCTCGATCAAGCCGCCCGTGTCATCTGGCTTGCTCAGCACGAAGCTACCGTCGTGCGCGCAATCAATCACCGGATAGCCCATGCAGTCCCAGCCGGGTACACGCTCCCAGTCGGTGAACAGTCCGCCTGTGGCCTGCGCTCCACACTCGATCACGTGGCCAGCCAGCGTGCCCGCGGCCAAGCGGTCCCAGTCCGTCCAGCTCCAGCCGAACTCGTGGGCGAGCGCACCCACCACCACGGCGCTGTCTACGCAGCGACCGGCAATGACGATATCAGCTCCCAGTGCCAAGGCCCGGGCGATGCCCTGCGCGCCAGTGTAGGCATTGGCCGACCACGGTTCGGCGGTCGGTACCGGATTGCCGCCGAGGTCAGTCAATCCGTTTGCACACCATTGCTGAAACTGCGGCTGCACGTCATCGCCACTGACCACGGCGATGCGGGGCGACAACCCCTGCTGTTCAGCGACTTTCATCAGCGCGTCACGGCACGCCTGCGGATTGAGGCCCCCGGCGTTGGCGATCACACGGATGCCTCGTCGCAGGATCTCACTAAGATTCGGGCCGATCGCGGCATGAACGAAATCCGTGGCGTAGCCCAGCGCCGAATCCTTGGCTCGGGCACGCGCCAGGATCGACATGGTGGTTTCTGCCAGGTAGTCGTAGACGAGGTATTGCAGGCCCGGCACCCGCAGCAATTGCGGCGTGGCGATGGCGGAATCGCCCCAGAAACCGGAGGCGCCGCCGATGCGCACCATCTTTTCGGTGTTCACGGATTCACTCATGCCTGTTCCTTCGCGACCGCGTCGGCCTCTACGCGCGCCAGCAGCGAACCCGCGCTAGCCTGACCACCGGCTCGGGCGGGCAGTTCCACCACCACGCCGGCAAAAGGGGCGACGATGGTGTGTTCCATCTTCATGGCCTCCAGCACGACTAGTGCCTGGCCCGCTTCCACGCGCTCGCCCTCGGTCACATTGACCGCAACGATCCGGGCCGTCAGCGGCGCCTGCAGCGCGCCGTCGGCGTCGCCGGCATCACGGCGGCGGCGCGGATCGTGTAGCTCGAATTGCCAGGCATGGCCAGACTGAAACAGGTGCAGGACGTGCTTGTCGGCGGCGAAAACCAGCGGATAGACCACGCCATCGCATTCGACCAATGCCGTCCCGTTGGTACCATTGGCGCGCAGCACGCGCAGCGTGCATTCAACCTGCGGCTGTTCCTCACCGCGCTCGCGCAGACAGGCGCGCCAGCCGTCAGTGGTTACCCACAGGGTGATTTGCCACGCCTTACCTGCCGAGTTCAGCACAATGCTGGAGGCGGCACGCGCCAGCGAAGCCGGCTTGCCTTTGCTACTGAGCATGCCTGATGCAGCCAGGGCTGCGGTTGCCGCCACATGCTGCGGCGGCACGGCGACCTGGAGCGCAGCCTGCATATGGGCGTCCACAAATCCCGTGTGCACATCATTGCCTGCGAAGGCCGCGTGCGCGAGACAAGCGGCCAAGAAGCCCTGATTGGTCGGCACGCCCAACAGCACGCAGTCTTCCACCGCGCGCAGTAGCTTGCGGCGTGCCTCTTCACGGTCGGCGCCGTGCGCGACCAGCTTGGCGACCATCGAATCATAGTGTGTGGGGATGGTCCCGCCCTCTTCCAGCGCATGGTCCACGCGCACGTCGCGGCCCGCACCTGGCGGTCGCCAGCGAAGCAGCGGCCCGCCCTGCGGCAGGAAGCCGGCGGGCACGTCCTCCGCCGTCAGGCGGACCTCGATGGCGTGGCCGTTGAGTTTCACCTGGTCCTGCGTCACCGGCAACGGCTCTCCCGCCGCCACGCGCAATTGCCATTCGACAAGGTCGAAACCGGTGATGGCCTCGGTCACCGCATGCTCGACCTGCAGGCGCGTGTTCATCTCCATGAAGTAGAAGTTGCCGTCGGCGTCGAGCAGAAACTCCATGGTGCCGGCACCGACATAGCCGATTGCCTTTGCCGCGCGCACGGCGGCTTCTCCCATGCGTCCACGCAGCGCCGGGCCGACGGCGGGCGACGGCGCTTCTTCAATGACCTTCTGGTGGCGGCGCTGCACCGAGCAGTCACGCTCACCGAGGTGAATCACATTGCCGTGGGTGTCGGCAAAGACCTGGATCTCCACGTGGCGCGGTGCGATGACCGCGCGCTCGAGAATCAGCTCATCGGAGCCGAACGCGGCAGCCGCCTCGGAGCGCGCGCTGGTCAACGCGGCCGGCAGTGCCGCCGCGTCACGCACCAGCCGCATGCCGCGCCCGCCGCCGCCCGCCGCTGCCTTGACCATCAGCGGGAAACCGATGGACTCCGACTGGGCCAGCAGCGTGGCGTCATCCTGACTCGCACCCTGATAGCCGGGCACGCAGGGCATGTCGGCTGCCAGCATCAGGCGCTTGGCTTCCGCTTTGTTGCCCATGGCGCGGATGGCTTCGGCCGGCGGACCGACGAAGACCAGCCCGGCTGCGGTGACGGCCTCGGCGAACGCGGCATTTTCGGCCAGAAAGCCGTAGCCTGGATGGATCGCGTCGGCACCGCTGGAGCGGGCGGCTTCTATGATGGCTGAAACGTTCAGGTACGACTCGCGCGGCGCGGCAGCGCCGATACAGACCGCGCGGTCGGCAAAGGCCACGTGCGGGCTCTGGCGGTCGGCCTCGGAATAGACGGCCACGGTGGCCAGCCCGAGGCGACGCGCGGTTTGCATGATACGCACCGCGATCTCGCCGCGGTTGGCGACGAGCAGCGTATGAAAGGGTCGGCTGGTTGCAGACATGGGAATCCTTTGAATTATCTGGAAGGGGCTGGCGGGAAGGTCAGACTACCGCCTGCGCGGCGCGCACGGCACCGACGTCGAAGCGGACCGTCCAGTTCGCGTCCCGCTTTTCGCGGAAGGCGGCTACGCCTTCGGCGCCCTCGCGCCGCATGCACTGCGCGAACAAGTGCGAGGCCTCGTCCAGCAGCGAACCGGCCGGCTCCTGGCCGCAGCGGCCCACCAGCGTCTTGAACACGCGATTGGCGTTCGGGCCGCAGCGGCCGATACGTGTCAACCACTCGGCGAGGAGGCTGTCCAGTTCAGCGCTGTCGGCCGCCAACTGGTCGACCAGCCCGATGGCCACGGCGGCATTGCCGCTGACGCGCTCGCCGGTCAGGCCGAGGCGGCGCGTGGTCGTGGCGCCAACGCGCTGCACCACGAATGGCGCGATCTGCGCGGCAATAATGCCCAGCGTGGTTTCCGACAGCGCAAAGCGTGCGTCGCGCGTGGCCAGCACGATGTCCGCGGCGCACGCCAGCCCCATGCCGCCGCCCATCGCTGCGCCGTCCACGGCTGCAATCACCGGCACCGGAAGCATGGTCAGGCGCTGCATGAAGTAACCAAACTGGCGGTTGCGTGTAGCGACCGGGTCTTCCTGGCTGGTGTCGGCATCAAGGCGAGCCTTGAAGTTGCCCACGTTGCCCCCGGCACTGAAGATACCGCCGGCGCCACGCAGCACCAGCGCGCGAACCTCGGAGTCCGCTTCGGCCTGCTCTACCGCGCCCGCCAGCGCGGCTACCACTTCGGGTGCTAACGCATTGCGGGTGGCAGGGATGTTTAGTGTGGCGAACAGCACGCCGCTGGCGCGGCGCACGATCACCGCATCGGTAAGGGAGGTGTCGGGCATGGCAGTCGTCGCAGTTGTTTGCTTCCCCATCACGTCAGCCGCGCGACATCAGGCCCATCTGCTTGGCAATGACCTGCATCATCACTTCGTCAGCCCCCCCGCCGATCGAACCGAGGCGGAAGTCTCGGTAGGCGCGCGAGGCGTGGTTGTCCCACGTATAGCCCATGCCACCCTGGAATTGCATGCACCAGTCGGCAACCTCGCGCGACAGACGCCCGGCCTTGAGCTTGGCCATTGAGGCCAGTTCAATCACATCGCCGCCCTCGATATAGGTCTGCGTTGCCATGTAAACCAGCGCGCGCAGGGCTTCCATCTCGGTCTTCAGCTCGGCGAGTTTGAACTGGATAAACTGGTTGTCCAGCAGCGGTTTGCCGAAGGCAATGCGCTGGCGCAAATAGTCAGCGGTCTCTTCGATCAGGGCGGTGCAAGCCAGCCGGCGCGCGGCGCCGTTAAGGCGCTCTTCCTGGAACTGCTTCATCTGGTAGATGAAGCCCAGACCTTCCTCGCCGATGCGGTTTCGCACCGGCACGCGCACTTCGTCGAAGAAGATCTGCGCGGTGTCGGAGCACCACATACCGAACTTCTTGATCTTCTGCACCTCCACGCCGCGTACGCGCTTGCCGCCCTCCTTGAGCGGCACGATGATCAGCGACTTGTTCTTGTGCACAGGCCCCTCTGAGGTGTTGCACAGCAGGCAGATCCAGTCGGACTGCGTGCCATTGGTGATCCACATCTTGGAGCCGGTAATGACGTAGTCGTCGCCGTCGCGCACGGCCCGGGTTTTGAGCGAGGCTACGTCGGATCCAGCGCCGGCTTCGGACACGCCGATCGAACACACCATGTCGCCTGCGATGGCCGGCGCCAGGTAATTGCGCTTGAGTTCGTCCGATCCAAAGGCGGTCAGCGCAGGCGTGGCCATGTCGGTCTGCACGCCAACGCCCATGCCGATGCCCTGCGCACGCGCATAGCCCAGCGCCTCGGCGGCGGCGACGGCGTACGAGAAGTCGAGGCCCAGGCCGCCGTATTCCACCGGCTTGGTGATACCCAGGAAGCCGAGGTCGCCCATTTTCTTGAACAGCTCGTGCGCCGGAAAAATTTCGGCGGCTTCCCACTCATCGACGAAGGGATTGATCTCCGCCGCAACGAAGCGGCGGATGCTGTCCATGATGTTGCGGTGTTCTTCGTTGTAGAGCATGTTGATCTCCTGGAATTCTATTGTCTGGATAGCGTTCGGTCAGAAGCGGCCCACGCCGAACTGCACGGGATGTGTCTGGCGCAGGCTGGCCTCGCGCGCGGTGGCCAGCACGAAGGCCAGCACGGCGCGGGTATCGCGCGGATCGATCACACCGTCATCGAGCAGCAGCCCGCTGGTGACGAAGGCGCTAGCCTGGCGCTCGAAATTGGCAACAATCTCTGCGGTCTGGCTTTTGAGCTGTGCCTCGTCGACCGCTACGCCCTTGCGTGCGGCCTGCTGGCGCGCCACAATCTCCAGCGTCATGGCGGCCTGCTCGCCGCCCATCACGGCGGTGCGTGCGTTGGGCCAGGAGAAGCAGAAGCGCGGCCGGAACCCTCTTCCGCACATGCCGAAGTTCCCCGCCCCGAATGAGGAACCGCAATATAGGGTGATCTGCGGTACTTTCGAGTTCGACAGCGCCTGGATCAACTTGGAGCCGTGCTTGATCATGCCAGCCTCCTCCGAGGCGCGCCCGACGATAAAGCCAGTGGTGTTCTGCAGGAACACGATCGGCGTGTCCGACTGGTTGCACAGCTGGATGAACTGTGCGGCCTTGGTCGCCCCGGCGGGATCGATCGGACCATTGTTGGTAATGAAGCCTACCGTGTTTCCTTCGATGCGCGCGTGGCCGCACACTGTGCCCGGGCCGTAGTCGGGCTTGAACGGCAGCCAGGCGGAGTCGTCGACGATACGGGCGATGACCTCGCGCATGTCGACCGGGCGCTTCATGTCCAGCGTCATCACGCCGTCCAGTTCAGACGAATCCAGGCGTGGCGGTTGCGCAGGCTGTGCGGGCGGTGGCACCACCTTGGGCCAGTCTAGGCTGGCGACGATGTCGCGTGCGGTGGCAATGGCGTGCTCGTCGTCTTCGGCCAGGTATTCGGCCAGGCCGCTGGTCGTGGCGTGCAGATCGGCACCGCCCAGTTCTTCGTCAGTGGCGATTTCGCCGGTGGCGGCTTTCAGCAGCGGCGGGCCGGCCAGGAAGGCGCGTGCGCGATTGCGCACCATCACCACGTAATCGGACAGTCCGGGCATGTAGGCGCCACCCGCGGTGGATGAGCCGTGCACCACCGTGATCACCGGCAGCCCGGCCGCGGACAGGCGTGCCAGGTTGTAGAACAGCGCGCCGCCGCGCACGAACTTGTCGACGCGGTATTTGCGCAGGTTGGCGCCCGCCGATTCCACCAGGTGGATGAACGGCAGCCGGTTCTCCAGCGCGATCTCCTGGCAGCGCACCAGTTTCATGTTACCGGCTTCGGTCATGGCGCCGGCGTCGATGCCGGAATCGGTGGCCAGCACCATGCAGCGCACGCCGCAGACGAAGCCGATACCGGCAACCAGCGAACCGCCGGGAATCGACGTCTCATGGTCCGGGTCGTCCATGCCGAAGCCCGCGAGCGTCGCAATGGGCAGGAACGACGCGCCCGGATCCAACAGGCGGCCGATGCGCTCGCGAGGCAGCAGTGCACCGCGTCTTGCAAAGGCCGGCCGTGCCCGCTCGGAGGCGGCTGCGGCGCGCTGCTCAAGCCCATGCAGGTGGTCGATCAGCGCCTGCATGCCGGCACGCTGGCGGGCGAAGGCGTCGGAGGACGGGTCAATGCGGGATTCTATGGGGATCATGGCGCATGATTGAGGTTCCGGGATGGATCTATTGCAAACCATGACGCTGCGCTGGACAATTGCAATCGTGCAGTTCGTGCACAATGTGAACAACCTATGCCCGCCCCGGGGAACGACAGGATTCGGTCCCGGACTCCGAAGTTGTTTTGCCGCCCCCTTCCATGCCTCCTAAGTCCACCGCACCCGCCGGCGTACAAAGCCTCTCCCGCGCTTTCGCCCTCCTCCAGCTAGTGGCCGAGCAGCAGGACGTGGGGCTGACCCTGCCGGAGCTTGCCGCAAAGGCAGACATTGACCGGACGACCGCACATCGCATGGCACGCTTTCTCGAGTCCGCGGACTACGTGGAGCGTGATTCCAGCAGTAGGCGCTATCGCCTGGGCACCGCCGCCATGGCGCTGGGTCTGCGCGCAATGAACCGAGCGCCGCTCAACAGCGAGCTGATAACCAAGATGAAGGCGCTGGCACGGCTCACTGGCGATACCGTCTTCCTGATCGTACGCCTCGGCGACTACGGGCATTGCTTGCATGCAGAAGAAGGCGGCCACCGTATCAAGTCCTTCCATACGCTGACCGGCACGTCCCGCTTGCTAGGCCAGGGGACGGGCAGCATGGCCCTGTTGGCGAAGTTCGACAACGATGCGGTGCGCGCGCACTTTGCACGGCACCGCGCCGAATACGAGGCCGGCGGCCTGAGCCTGCTAAGGATGATGCGCGGGGTCGAACGCAGTCGCAAGCTTGGTTACGCCCTGGCGGGCGCCGAAGGGGTAGCCGGCGTGGGTTATGCGTTACCGCTGGCTATGGGTGCGGAGGCTGCGCTCAGCATTGTGTCCACCGCGTCCCGGATGTCGGTAGCACGGCGGCACGAGTTAGGTGGCATCCTTGGCGCGATGTTCTTGCGTTAAATTTGATCCACTGTCTTGAGCCTGCTGCCGGCGGGCCGCGGCGAGGACGGGATTGCGCAGAACACGCGTCCGGGTGGCGACAGGATGAGCGGAAGATCACGTCCAGCTAGCGTTCGTTCGGCCCGCATCGACGACTGAAGTTGATCTGCGGAATGCGCAAAGCTGCCGCCTTTATGCTTGTCACCGCCCTCGCGATGGGCCTGAATGGCTTCGAAGCGCTCACGGCGGCCGACCCTCCGTACAGGAAGGCAAAGACACTGTCCGAAGCCGTCCGTATCGTGGCGATGGCCGTCGCGCAGCAGCATCTCGATCCGGAACTCTTCGACCTGCTCCTGACCTCCGGTGTGTATCGACGCTATGCCGAGGAGTACATGCGTCCGTAGCAAGTTGATGATGTAGATATCGCTCAGTACTTGGGCAGGGATTCCCCGGGTAGTGCTTGAGACAGCCCCGACGTCGGCAAATGCCCGATACTTGCGCCAGCAGATTCTCGTCAGGCAACACGGCACAGTGCTCGGTGGCCAGCCACTTGTTCGGCAGGGCCTGCAGCGAGTAGCACGCCTCGTGATCTGATTGTGTATGCCCCTATCTCAGGCACTTCGCTGCAAACTTCAATACCATGAAAAAAACAGCCAGACGAGAGCGAGTGTCTGGCTGCAAGGGATAGTCGTACGAAACGCACGTACCTAAGGAGCCTATGATGCTCCCCCAATAATCTAACCTGTTTTCCACGGACGAATTCTCAGGAATTCTGAACGCCGTGCGCCATTTCATCGTACGCGCCGCCAGGCTCAAGTCTGTTCGCTAGTGGTCGCCCCGGGGGGAAACATGTTCGAGCTGATATCCCCGCTTATAGATTACGTTCAAAGTGATGCCGAGATGCGGCCCCGGATTCCGACGTTGCCTGACCCGGTAATTGTGCGTGTCCAGGGTTCGGGAGCTCGGCGTCTCGGTAGATTGTCCGCTGGGCCACTATGCGGGGATTCGCCAGCGCTTGTGTCTTTGACCGCTTCGAGTCCGTCAGCGGCTTCCCATTCATCGAGCGCTGAAGGCAATCATTGATGCGTTCCAACAGGTGGGGGCAAGCTGGTGGGGCCTGCAGAGGACCGAGCACCTGGGAAGCGGACTGCGTGCGGATGAAGCAGGCTGCCGAGAAGCCAGGCCTAACCAGCAACCATCCGCCCTGCCCGCGATTCAGATTTGTTGACAATCCAACGGCACCGATTTGAGTAGCATCGCTCCCATGGCGTCGTCCACCTTTCTCTTCGGGATCATGTATCGGCTCGCACTCCCGTTCGCCGGCCATCAGGACACGTCGCCGGCGCATGGATGCCTGGCTCTCGCGAAAGGCGGGGGCGGTATTGTCACGTTAGCAAGTCGGTCGCATGAGATGGGGCGATGAAGAAGAGACGCTTCATCACGGCCACCGGTTTCCGGCGGCGGACAGAAGAGTAGAGCTAGTGCGATTGTCCCTGAAGTTCCGAGCGGCGGCAGCGACCGCGCTAGTTGTAGTGCTCATGATTGGTGTATTGGCCGTCATCCAATACGACGCCTACGTCATCCTGAGGGATAGTCTCCAGTCTCAGCAAGATGAGAGAGTGGAGTTGATGGCTGAACGACTGGACGACCGGTTCGAAGGTCGTGAGTTGATCCTACGCCGGATCGCCAGCCAACTCGCCCCGATGCTTGAGCGGCCCCCACATGAACTGAAAAAACTCGCCGCGCAAGCGGTTTCGATTCCCGAGGCCTTCAGTACAGTGTTCTTAGTGTGGCCGGATGGTGAGGTCGCGTTCAACACGACGCCAATCCAAACCAAGCAGATGAA
This sequence comes from Cupriavidus sp. H39, assembly GCF_050271075.1. Lineage (NCBI taxonomy): Bacteria > Pseudomonadati > Pseudomonadota > Betaproteobacteria > Burkholderiales > Burkholderiaceae > Cupriavidus > Cupriavidus sp. H39. Next base: position 63,807 of record NZ_CP189845.1, on the reverse strand, counting down.
CTTGGCTGATCGCGGCTATATCCAGCAAATCGTCCACGGTGCATCCGTTGCCATATCCGAGCCGCTGATAAGTAGAGGTACCGACACGCTGTCCATATTCATGGCAATTCCCATCCGAGCTGAAGATGGTCGCCTGCGCGCCATCCTTTCCGGCGGCCTGTATCTTCTGCATGAAAGCTTCCTGCAGGAGCTAAATCACAATCGTATTGGGACCACGGGCTACTACTGCCTCATCTCTTCAGGCGAGAATCCTCTTTACGTCATCCATCCTGACCGGTCAAAGCTGCTCACGTCAGCGAAGGCTTTCGGCGAATCTTGCGGGACGTTGGGTCCCCAACATCCATGGGAGTTTGTCTGGCCTACGCGACCTATCGTTGCGAGATATCTGCTCGCCAGTGCGGGTTGGGAAGTTGTTGGAACTTTTCCTGCAAAGGAAGCATTCTCGCCGCTCGTGGACGTGCGATACAAGCTCCTCCTGGCGGCAACTATTGGCCTAGCAGTCGTGGTGCTATTAGTGTGGTTGGTAGTTCGACGTCTGCTGGTTCCCCTGGGTCAGCTGCACAAGGTGGTTCAGGAAAGCACTATGGACCTCGCGTGCTATGTCGGGCGGGACGAATGCCACGTGTTTGTCAACAACGCTTACGAGCGACGATTTGGCCGCCCTACTGAACAGATAGTTGGCCTTACTATCCATGAGCTTTGGGGGGCTGCCGCTTATGCTGACATCAAGCCTTACCTTGATCGAGCCTTCGGCGGCTCCACGGTCAGCTTTGATTGGAACCCTAGGAACGAGGTTGAATGCCTAGACGCGACTTACCAGCCCGCGTGGAACGATGCGCGGGACACCGTCGTGGGTCTACACATCTCTATTCGAGACGTGACCGCTGAGCGTCAAAGAGTAAGGATGCTTGAAAGGCAAGCCCAATCTGACCCTTTGACGGAGTTGCTCAACCGCAAGGGATTTGACCGACAGCTGGCATTTGCGAAGGAGCGTGCCGATACCGACAATCTCCCAATGGCGCTGTTGCTCATCGATCTGGACGCTTTCAAGCCGGTCAACGACACTTATGGACATGTCGTTGGGGACAAGTTGCTGAGGCTTTTCGCCAAGCGACTTTCATCCTGCGTTCGGGAGTGCGACGCAGTTGCTCGAATCGGCGGCGATGAGTTTGCAATCATCTTGGAGCGAATCCCCGACCGCGATGCCGCCGCACGCGTGGCTGCCGCAACCGTGGCGCTTGCGTCTCACCCCTATTCTATTGACGACCTTTGTATCCGCGCTTCTGCAACCGTTGGAGTTGCCATATGCGCCCCCGAAGATGGCCAGACGAGCAGCGAACTGTTTTTGAAAGCCGATACCGCCCTCTATGCAGCTAAGCGGGACGGCAAGGGACGCTACAAGGTGTATGGTGAACTGCCGGTGTAGGCAAGTGCGGATCGCGGTGGAGCAGCCTCTCGAAATTCGCATACAGTCCCACGAACCCCTGGCTGCAGTCGGCGCAAGATAAAGTCCGCAGTGCAAACCCACCTTGACCTCACGGCACGCCAGCTCTTTTCGCAAGCCGTGTTCGCCAGCGGAGCTGGCCTATCTGCGCCGCGGACCGCGTAGCGCTCGTGTGAAGGCGCCGCGCGTGATCACCATCGCCACCTCAGGCTACACCAGCCCTAGCTCCAATCGTCGGCCGCTAGACGCATCCAGCGGTCCGGTGCTTCACCGTCAGCCGAAGCCAGCAATAGCGTTTCGCCGCAGTGTGAGCAGCGATAGGCGAAGGCGTTTTCGCCACTTGTAGTGCGTAGTGTGGCCGACTTCACTAACTTGGGGTGAGGCGGAACATGGCCAGGCCGATCCAGTTGCAACAGGCAAAGGGAGCAAAAGGCATACAGAGACATATTGGCTTCCTCCAGCACGCATACCGCTATCTCGAAGGCTATGGGGCTGTGTGATTTGCTCCCCGTGCCAGGCTGGGTTGGAGTGCTCGCGCGTAGCAAGCACCAAGACCCGCACGGTCAACCGCCCCAACGCGGCGTTGCGCGGGAATGGCTTCTGACGATGGGACGATGCTCAACGTATTGGCAGTACTAAAGGTAGGATGCCTAGTGCCTTGACGATCAGTGGCCGCTTCTCAGTGATGCTTCGGCCAGTGAGAAGCGTTAGGAGCCGTGTTACGGCTATCGAACCGGCGTTTGTTTCGCGCCGGTTCGTGGTCTTGCGTTGCTTAAGGTCTTTTAAGAGCCGCAATTCCTTTTTTCGCTATAGCGCCGCTCAGCAACGATAGTCACCACCTCGCCATCAAAGAGCCGAAGCAGAGCTACCGATCCGGGGTCCAGGTGGACATCAGCCGCTGGCCGAAGTAGACCCTGCCCGGCCCGAGCAGGCGCTTAGCCACCGTCGCTGAGATCACGCTGGCCGTCGGGAAGCCGTGCGCGATGCGGCGGAGGAAGGCGGTCGTCGCTGCGAACTCCTCGTTGGTGCGCACGGCGTTGTTGTCGCCGGAGACGTCGGCGAACAGAACGATGTCGACTTCGGTGATCGTCTCCGAGTACGCCGCGTGCATGCCGGGACGCAGGTCCTCGATGTCGTGACCGTTGAGTTCGTCTATGGGGTCACGCTCAGTTGAAGGCCGCGATCCCGGTGATAGCACGCCCGAGGATCAGTGCGTGCACGTCGTGAGTGCCTTCGTAGGTGTTGACAACTTCGAGGTTGACAAGGTGGCGCGCGACGCCGAACTCGTCGCTGATACCGTTGCCTCCCATCATGTCGCGCGCCACGCGGGCGATGTCCAGTGCCTTGCCGCAGCTGTTGCGCTTCATGATCGAGGTGATCTCAACCGCGGCGGTGCCAGCGTCCTTCATGCGGCCGAGGCGCAGGCAGCCCTCCAGGCCGAGCGTGATGTCGGTCAGCATGTCGGCCAGCTTCTTCTGAACGAGCTGGTTGGCGGCCAGCGGCCGGCCGAACTGCTTGCGGTCCAGCACGTACTGGCGGGCGCGGTGAAAGCAGTCTTCAGCCGCGCCCAAGGCGCCCCAGGCGATGCCGTACCGCGCGCTGTTCAGGCAGGTGAAGGGACCCTTGAGGCCGTGCACCTCGGGGAACGCATTTTCCTCGGGGCAGAACACCTCGTCCATCACGATCTCGCCGGTGATCGACGCGCGCAGGCCGACCTTGCCGTGTATCGCCGGAGCGGACAGGCCCTTGGCCCCCTTGTCGAGCACGAAGCCGCGGATGGCTCCCTCGTCGTCCTTGGCCCAGACGACGAACACGTCGGCGATCGGGCTGTTGGTGATCCACATCTTGGCGCCGGTCAGGCTGTAGCCGCCGGGCACTTTCTTCGCACGGGTGATCATGCTGCCGGGGTCGCTGCCGTGGTTCGGCTCGGTGAGGCCAAAGCAGCCGATCCACTCGCCGCTCGCGCGCTTCGGCAGGTACTTCCGCTTGGTGGCCTCGTTGCCGAACTCGTTGATCGGCACCATCACTAGCGAGCTCTGGACGCTCATCATCGAGCGGTAGCCCGAATCGACGCGCTCGACTTCGCGCGCCACCACGCCATAGCAGACATAGTTCAGGCCGGCGCCGCCGTAGGCCTCTGGGATCGTGGCGCCCAGCAGGCCCAGTTCGCCCATCTCGCGGAAGATGGCCGGGTCGGTCTGTTCCTTGCGAAAGGCTTCGAGGACGCGCGGCGCAAGCCGTTCCTGGCTGTAGGCGCGGGCGGCATCGCGCACCGCCCGCTCGTCGTCGGTAAGCTGCTGGTCGAGCAGCAGCGGGTCGTCCCATTGAAAGTTGGCGCGTGCGGCGGAAGAGGTCATGGTCGTCTCCTGGCTTGTTGTAAGTTGAAGATGGTCGAAGTGGGGGTGGCGTCCATTTCTCGCACAAGCAGATGTATCAGGCTTCTACACATACATTTGCTCCGATGAATTGCACCTGATGTTGAAGAGTTTGCAGGTCCGCGTTCGAGAGGCAGCCTCGCGGATCGTGCAGAACGAAACCTCGGGTCTCATTAAAGAGAACTTTCGGCCACAGAGGAGAAGGCAGCTGTTTGCGCTGCATGATAGTAGCCAGCTCTTTTTCCAGATACCGCTGCTTGGTCATGCCGCGCAGTTCAGGCTTGAAGACCTTGCCCACGTTGGTGGTGGGTAGCGCGCACACGATTTCGACGTACTTTGGGCGCGCAGGTGGTTCGTCTACGTGCCGGGCGGCGAAGTCGCGCAAAGATTCGGCATCTGCTATATGGCCTTCCTTAAGCGTGACGAAGGCCACTGGAACCTTGCCCGCATAGGGGTCTGGTGCGCCCACCGCGGCGCAGGCTTTCACGGCAGGATGCCTTTCCAGAGCTTGTTCGATCACTTGCGGATCAATGTTGTGGCCGCTACGAATGATCAGATCTTTCGAGCGCCCGTGCAGCTTGAGCAAACCATTGGGGCACAGCGAGCCAAGGTCGCCCGAGATTAGCCATCCATCGTCCGTGAAATAACTCTTTCTGTCGATCTGGCCCAGGTAGCCCGCAAACAGATTTGGCGACTTGAACAGCACCATGCCTGTCTCGCCGGGCGCTGCTTCGTCGGGCGTGAGATTGCTGTTAGCGTCCAACTTGCCGATGCGGATGTACGCATGTGGCGTCCTGAAGCCGACGTGGCCTACGCTGGCATGCACGCCTGGCGGTGAGATGGTGGAGATGCCAGTCATCTCGGTCATGCCCAGGCTTTCGTGAACGTGCAAGCCAGTGTGCTTCTTGAAGCGTCGCGCCGTTTCTTCGCTGAGCGGCGCGGCACCGGTGCGGAAATAGCGGATGGAGGATATATCCGCCCCACCCAGGTCTATATCCGAGAGCGCCGACAGCACCGTAGGTACCGCGGACATGATGGTGGGCCTATAGTGGTCTGCAAGCCGCCAGAAATTGGCGATAACGTCCTTGTTGCGAAACAGTTCCTTGGTGGGAATGATGACCTCGGCACCCGCAGAAAAGCACGCCAGCGAGCCAGGCAACACCCCGGCCACATTAAACAGCGGATAGCCGTTGATGGTGCGGTCGTTCGAGGTCAGACCCTGCATCTGTACGCTAGCCCAGGCGGTGTAGACCTGAGCCCCGTGCGTCTGTGCCGCCAGCTTGGGCGAGCCGGTGGTGCCCCCGGTATGGAAGTACGCCGCGACATCACCCGGACCGATTGTGCGGCTCGAGAGCAGTCGGTCCGCGGGGTGGCGGGCAATGAGTTCGGCGAAACTCTGCACGGACGCGCTGATGCCTTTGGCATCAGGCACGGCGCCCGTGTGGGTTACGTACAGAACATGCTCGATGCCTGTGGCGAGCTGCGCCACCTTACGCCAGATACCCGCATCGTCGTGGTCGGCCCAGGCAATCAGGACCTTGGCACGGGTGGCGTTCAACAGCGACGATATTTTCTCCGCCGTGAGCAAGGGATTGATGGGTTGGATGCCAGTGGCTTCGCCGCCCCATTGTGCGAAATGGTATTCGGGGCAGCCGGGCAGCATGATGCCCACGGTGTCCTGGTACCCAAGCCCAAACTGTGCAGCGCGTTGGCCGTCTGGTTGATCTTGCTCAGCAGGTGCGCGTAGGTGTAGCGATCAGGGTCCGCATTGACATCGGCCGTCTTGAGGAAGGTCAGAGCGGCGCCTGCACCATGACCGCGGGCCGAGGCCTCAAACAGGGCATAAGTGGATTGGGGCTGGCTCAGCACATCCAGCGGCGTTTTCTCGATGATCTCAATGTCCGCGAGGCTACGTATGGGGCGTATGGGATGAAACATGGGCGTCCGTTGCAGATGTCAAGATCAGGAAAGAAACAGCCCGCTTCCCCGCGCGAAGGCGTCACGGCAATCGCGCACCATGCGGTCTATCAGCTCCTGACAGGAGGGCACGTCGTCGATGAGCCCGACGCACTGCCCCGCAGCAATCACGGCATCGTCAATGTCGCCCGACTCAAGCGCCGCCTTGCCACGCTGTCCAGTGACGAGGTGGCGCAGGTCTTCAAATTGACAACCTCCGGGGCGACGCTCGATGTCCACCACAGCTTGTGTCACGCTGCTTCTGAGCGCACGGGAACTGTTGTTCAAGGTGCGTAGCACCAGTTGCGTATCCGTCTCCTTGGCGCTGACCAGCGCTTGCTTTAGATCATCGTGGACAGGGGATTCCTTCGTGGCCAAAAAGCGCGTTCCCATGTTAATGCCCTCGGCACCTAGCGCCAGCGCCGCGGCCATGCCCGCACCGGTAGCGATACCGCCCGAGGCGACGACTGGTATGTCGAGGACCTTGACCGCAGCGGGTATCAGTACCAGCCCCGGAACATCGTCTTCGCCAGGATGACCCGCGCACTCGAACCCGTCGATCGAGACCGCATCCACCCCAATCTTCTGGGCCGAAAGCGCATGTCGTACTGATGTGCATTTGTGAATGACCTTGACGCCGGCCTGGTGCAGCCGACTCAGGTATTCCTTGGGGTTGTTGCCCGCGGTTTCCACGATCCCGATGCCACATTCGATGATGACGTCGATGAATTCGTCATACGGCGGTTTGTTCTGTGCTGGCAGGAACGTCAGGTTCACCGCGAACGGCGCGCACGTAAGTGTCTGGGTTTTGTGAATTTCCTTGCGCAGTTCTTCGGGCGAGGGCTGTGTCAGCGCAGTGAGCACCCCGAGTCCGCCGGCGTCGGATACGGCTGCGACCAGCGGGCTTCGGGCCACCCACTGCATTCCACCCTGAATGATGGGATAGCGGATGCCGAGCAGATCTGTGATGCGTGTCTTCATGATGCGGTCGATTTTTGTCGCTTTACGAAAGCGTGACTTGCCTGCGCCCGCAACTGGACGGGCGATCTGTTTCGATGCCGCGAAGGGCTATTCGGCCGAGAGGTTGTTGTCCTTGATCACCTTGCCCCAACGCGTAAAGTCGGACAGCAGTAACTCCTGCGTCTTGACCGAGGTGAGAAAGGCTGGAAGAACGCCGATTCTCTCGAAGCGTTCGTTTATTTCGTCGCTGGCCAAAATCTGTTGCGATTCTTTACTGACCCGGTCGATGATGTTCTGAGGCGTGTTTTTCGGGGCCACCAGGCCGCCCCAAGAGGATGCCTCGTAGCCACCAAATCCCTGCTCGGCCATGGTGGGAACATCGGGCAGCACCTTTGCACGCTTGGCCGTGCCCACGGCCACCGCCTTCAGGCGGCCGCCCTTGATCTGCGGCAAAGCGGTGACCATGTCTGCATATATCACCGGCACCACGCCACCCAGTGTGTCATTCATCGCAGGCGCGCTGCCCTTGTAGGCCACGTGCTGCATGTTGGTGAAGCCCTTGGACTTCATCAGTTCCATGCTCAGATGACCTGAACTACCAGTTCCCGAGCTGGTGTACATCAAAGGCTGCGCGCTTGCCTTGGATTTGGCAAACAGCGATTTCAGATCGGTCACGTCCGGCAACGAAGATTTGTTGATCGCGATCACGTTGGGCAGGTCGTATATCTTGGTGATCGCCGCAAAACTGGTCGCGGGATTGAACGTAGCCGTCTTGAAGAAATGCGGCGCCAGAATGGATCTACAAGCGCTCACCATCTTTGTGGAAATCGTTGATAGAGGAAATCTCAGCCAGGCGGCTCGCGCCCTGAGCATGTCGCGCGCCAATGTCAGCTATCACATCGCCCAGCTGGAAAAAGCACTGGATGCCGAATTGTTGCGTCGCACACCCCAGGGTGTGGAGCTCACCAACATGGGCCAGCAGGTCTATGAGCATGCCAGGAACATCGTGCATGAATCGGCGCTGATGCGCGATGCCGTGAGCGCGAGCGAAAGCGACGATAGGCTGGCAGGCAAAATTGGCTTGAGCGCGCCTACCGGCTTCGGGGAGTTGGTCATGGGGCCCTGGCTCATTGAGTTCAAGAAGAAGCACCCTGGCATCATTCTGGACGTGCGTCTGGAGAACTTCATCGACAACCTCGTTAAGGACGGGGTGGACGTTGCAATCCGCGTCACTCCGGAGCCTCCGCCCATGGTGGTGGCTAGGGATTTGGGGCCGGTCCGTTACACATTGTGTGCTTGCTCGCAATGGGCTTCCCAGCATCGTTTGCCGCAGACTCTGGCAGAGCTCAGGCGCACCCCTATCATCACTTCAGGTGGGATAAATGGTCGTGTGCGCATGACGGCGGCTAAAAACGACCACGAGGAGGAGATTGACTTTGTTCCAACCCTCATGTCGCGCAGCTATCCCTTTGTGCTGGATTGCATCCTGAGCGGCCTCGGCGTGGGCTTAGTGCCCGAATACGTGGCCCGGTCGCGTGCCCAGGCAGGTGAGATGGTACAGGTGCTTCCCGAATATCAGTTCAGCATCAATCGGAACCACATCTACCTGATGTACATGCCCAACCGTTATCAGTCGCGTGCCACTATCGTCTTCATCGATTTCTTGATGGACAAGATGGGACTGCTACGGATGGTAAGGAGATCTGGCGTTTGATTCCGCAATAGTCCGCGTTCATCTGAGGGGGACAGTCCCGCTGAATTAGTCAAACAAGACGAAATAGCGAGGGTTTTGGTTCTAACCTACCCGGCGGACCTTCCCGAGTCCGCTGCCGAGGCTGGCGATCTGCCGCCCGCGCATACTCGCTTGATTTCCTGAATGACATCATCCCTGGCGTTCCGGGGTTTCGAGCGTGAGGCGACTCGATCCGGGAGCGGTTCGATAGTTTCGACGGTGGCATTCCGACATGGCGGCTGGAGGCGCGAGTATCCTTCCGCGTCGATATGGCCGACCAGCCTTTCCCAACGAGTTCGAAGAGCTGCTGCGCAAGCGCCCCTGCCAGGGTCTGTTTTCTACGACGCCATCGACGGACGCGTCGAAGCGAGACGTCGGCTAAGCGTGTCGCCGCGCAGATACGCGAGATTTCGAAGCGACCTACGGCAAGCCCGACGTTGCCACGGAGATCGGCCTCGACTCTTGCGAAGGCGTGGCAGACACGCCCTTGACGCTGGTCGGCCGCGGAGCCCTGTGCTGTTGACGCAGCCGGTACGCTTCCGCACGGACTTGATCGCGCGCCGACACACTCGGCACGAGCCGGTCCGGCCTGTCCAAGACACTGGCGCAGCTTGGGAGGCGAGGCAGGCACGCTGCTGTTCGAGCGCACGCCGTGCGGGCTGTACGCTTGGCGCGCCCCGGCAGCGTTCGGCTGGGCGCAGGCGCAGTTGATAGCGCTGTTCCCGGCGAAGGCAATGCTACCGCTAACGTTGCTGAGTGCACCGTCCGCGCCATTTTCGGTGAAGCCGGGGCCCTATGGGCCTGACCACCCGCATTATTTAATGCCTGGCCGGCGGCGCTCTCCATCGCGCGGTCTGAGCTCATTGAGCGCCTGCCGTGTTGGCGTCCATCCACAAACTGTACGTCGCCGTTGCCGCCCAGCGTGACGCCGTTGGCATTGATCAGTGTTGCCGAGCGCTGGTCTTGCCGGGCAAGTGTCGGCTATCTGTCGGCTCCATTGGTAAGTGCCCCATCTGCCGACATAGCCACCAGACGTGCCGTCCTGCAGCGCGACGCCGGAGCTATCCAAATCACCGCCAACGGTGACGGGTCTGACGCAATTAGCTCCATTTGATATAATTACATTTGAAATTTTATTGCCCATCATTGATCCGCCGCAGGCGGTTTGAGACTCCTGCCATGTCGTTCGAACAACGTATCCACCGTTTCTGCGCCAGCCACCCCGAGGCCCCGCGCGACCTGATCCTAGCCTCGCGGCTGCTGCTGCGCACCGCGCGCCTGCTGCGCGGCCATATCGACCAGGCCCTGGCAGCCTTTGAACTGGATATGAGTCAGTATCTGGTGTTGAGCATGCTGGCCGCCGACGAGGGCGATCCCAGCATCCCGTCCGAGTTGGGCGCCACGCTCGACGCCACCCGCACGCAGATGACGCGGCTGCTGGACGGTCTGGAAGCGCGCGGACTGCTGCGCCGGCGGGCGTCGGCCAGCGACCGGCGCAGCCTGGAGCTGACCCTGACCCCTGCCGGCCGCCGGCTGCTTGAACGCGCTGCGCCGGCAGTGCATGCCGCCTACGGCGAGACCTGGGCGCCGCTCGGCGCAGGCGGTCTGGCCAGCGCCACGCGTGCGCTGACCCAATTGCACCAGACCCTGGAGGGGCTCCAGTCATGAATCCCGGCTCACCCTGGCAGCCTCTGTGGCGATTGCGCGTCAGCATGCGGTGGCTGCGCTGGCTGAGCCACCGGCAGCGCCAGACCCTCCTGATGATGCTGCTGGCACTGGCCACCGGCGTGGAGTTCCTCGAGAACATCATGTTCGTGTTCGCCTCCAGCCATATCGTCGGCGGCCTCGACGCCGACCCGCGCAGCTTCGCGCTGGTGCAGGCGGCCTACGCCGTGGGTAGCATGCTGATGATCCTAAAGCAGCAATGGCTGTCGCGCCGGTTCGGCTACCGCCACTACCTGACGGGGGCGCTGCTGCTGTTCATGGCCGGCACGGTCGTGGCCGCAACCAGCCATGCGCTGCCGCAGATGGTGATGGCGCGCTTTATCCAGGGTGTGGGCGGCGGCGCACTGTTCACCAGCTGCCGCATCCTGGTCAACATGCTGTTCGGCCCGACGGCGCGCCCACGCGCCACCCGCATTTTCATGATCGGCATCTTCTTGGCTTCGGCGCTGGGCCCGGCCTTCGCCGCCGAGTTGATCGACCATGGCGTATGGCAGGACGTGTTCTACGGCGTGCTGCCGTTCGCCGCACTGGCCACGCTGGGTGCCTGGCTGCTGTTGCCGGATGCGGAGCCGCGCACCGATACCGGCAGCCCCGCGCTCGGGCCGCTGCTGCTGTTCGGCGCCGCCATCGTGACCTTGCAGGCGGCGCTGACCGAGGCGCGCTTCGACGTCTTTTCGCACCCACTGCGGCTCGCACTGGTGGCCGCCGCGGGCCTGGCGCTGCTGGCCGTGTTCCTGTTGCACCAGTGGCACCACAGCGAACCCGTGCTGCGCCTGCGCGCCCTGCGCCACCCCGTGTACCTAACTGGCCTGGCGATGTACTTCGTGTACTACATGATCAGCAATTTGAGCGGCTACCTGTTCCCGATTTATGCCGAGCAGGCGCTCAAGATCCCGCTGGCCACCACCGGCTGGCTCAATACCTTTGCCGCGCTGGTCAGCCTTGCCGGCATCTTCGTCTACCTGCATGTGGCGCCGCACTTGACGCGCAAGAAGCCGCTGATGGTCGCCGGCCTGGTGCTGATGGCCGCCACGGCATGGTGGTTCTCGCAGATGCCGCCCGACGCCGGTCCGCCGGCGCTGGCATGGGGGCTGGTCGGCAAGGGCCTGTTCGGCGTGCTGGTGATCATCCCCATTGCCGGGCTGACGTTCCTGGCGCTGGATCCCGATGAATTCGGCCATGGCTACCGCAGCAAGAACCTAATGCGGCAAGTCGCCAGCTCATTTGCCTCGGCGCTGGGTGCGGTGCTGCTCCAGAACCGCCAGTTCGCGGTGCAAGACAGCCTGCTGCACGCCGTGGGTCAGCGCCCTGCCGAGACCGAACACTGGATGGCTGCCATGCAGGCGGCATTGGCCGCGCGCGGCTTCGATGCGGCCCAGGCCCATCTGGGCGCGCTTGCGCAACTGAACGGGATGATCGAGCAGCAGGCCAAGCTAATTGCTTGCGAGGATATCTATCGGTTGATTGCGGTGCTGGCGCTGGGCGCGGCAGCGTACATGCTGCTGCAACGGAGGCTAGCTTAGGATAGTCTCATTAGACTGAACCACATCAAGTTCAGTTAGGCTCCAATTTTCGTGAGAATGGCCGAACTCGCGCATGGTCTGCGCATCGATGAGCCCAACTTCGGCGAGTGATCCAATGCCGACAGACTGTGGAAATCTCGCGGCAGAAGAAGCCGGCCCGCCCAGCAAGAGTCCGGCTGACAGTTGGCGGGTCAGCCTGACCGATCCGCTGGCAAGCAGATACAGGGATTTCGTCCATTCCCCGACTTGTGCAAAGCAGGAGCCGGCTTCCATCACGAGAATTTCAGTGGTCTTGATGAGACTGTCCCTGACCTTTCCCAGGTCCAGCCTGAAAACAGCTCGGACTGCGTGATCGTCAGGCGCACCAGTGCCTTGTTCTTGCTGCGGAATGGACTAACAACGGAAGGCTCCACCTTTGTCGCAAAGCCAAAAGCAACGAAACAGTCTGGGCTAAACCCGCGGCGCCAGCACGGAAAATATCGCCGTCGCTCGCAGCAGATAACGTTCACCGCAGAACATCCGGCAGGTGCCATAACGCAGGCGCGAGCCGAGCTTGTCGAATTCCACGTGCGCTTCCACCCAGTCACCAAGCCGTGCCGAATCCAGATAGTCCAGGCTCAGGTTCACTGTAACGGCGCTCTTCGTGCGCCCGGTCTCCAGCGACATCATCATGCCAATCGCCATATCCGCGAGCGTCGCGAGCATGCCGCCGTGGGGAATGCCGAGGTTATTCAGATGATTTTCACCGATGCGCAGCGCCAGGATTCGGCGCTCCGCGTCAATGTAGAGTTGCCCGAAGTCAGCCATGTAGCCGCCGAGCTTTTCCAAGGCGACAAAGCCCTCCGGCACGCCTGCATGCGTCCCCGGCGTACCAGCGCGGAGCATTTCAGTAATAGAGATCTTTCCTTCGGTCATGGTGTCTTCCAGAATAGCGCGATGCCCCGCCAGGCTGCTCTCGGTGCCACGCGGCGGCTGCCGCACGCGGCCCGGTTTGCAGATTAGTCAAGGCTGAGATTGGAATGGCGGACGATTTGGCCCCAAAGCCGCTGCTCGCTGTTGACGAACGCAGCGAACTTTGGCTGCGGTTGGCCGCCGGGGATGCTGCCCATGTCTTTGATCTTGGCCACGACTTCCGGATCGTGCATGGCCTTGATCAGGCTGTCCTGCAGCTTGGTGACGATGGCCGGAGGAGTCTTGGCCGAGACAAAAAATCCGGCCCAGCCCGTCACCACGAAGTCACTGATTCCTGCCTGCAACATGGTCGGCACATCGGGAAGACTGGACAAGCGTTCGGCACTGGTGACCGCCAGCGCACGCAACTTGCCAGCGCGGATATGCGGCAGCGCTTGCGTCAGGTTGTCGAACATGAAGGTGGTCTCGCCGGCAACGAGCGAGGTGGTAGCCGGGACCGAGCCGCGGTAGGGCACGTGAATGGCATCTGTGCCAGTGCGCATGCCAAACATTTCGCCGCTCAGGTGCGTTGTCTGGCCGATTCCGGCGGAGGCGAAGCTGAGCTGTCCCGGCCGGCTCTTGAGTTGCGCAATCAGATCCGCCACCGTCCTGATCGAAGACTGCGCGTTGACCACCAGCACGTTCGGGAACACGATCAGATCGGTAAGCGGAATGAAATCCGTCGGGCGATAAGGCAGTTGCCTGTAGGCGCTGTAGTTGATGGCGTGGGAACCAGTGTTGCCTGCAACCAAGGTGTAGCCGTCGGCCGGCGCCCGGAGCAAAGCCTGGGCACCAATGATGCCGCCGCTACCCGGGCGGTTGTCAACGATGACTGGCTGACCCAGCAAGCCGGCAAGCTTCTGTGCCACCAGGCGGGTTGGAATGTCGATGGTCCCGCCTGGGGCGCCCGGAACGATAATGGTGACAGGCCGCTCCGGCCAGGCTGGCTCGGCCAGCGCCGCGTTGGCGGGAAAGGATGGGGCCGCCAGCAGCAATGCCAGCATTGCCCTGATCAAAGCGAAACCGAACAGCTTGGAATGCATGGTCTTCTCCTCCACTTCATCGTGTTGTTGTCAAGCCACTGGCCGGCCGGATCGATCCGCCTCTTGCAAGATCACGAAGCGCATCACATCCCGGAAGGCACATCTGTTACCTCCCGGGAAGCGCTTCAGGCGCCTTGACAGAAGCTACCGCCGTGCCCTCAACGCGGCGTCATGCGAATGGCACCGTCGAGACGGATGGTCTCGCCGTTGAGCATGGGATTCTCAAGAATATGCAAGGCGGTCGAAGCAAACTCGTCGGGTCTGCCAAGGCGTCCGGGGTGTGGAACGGACGCGCTGAGGGCCGCGCGCACCTGCTCCGGCAGGCGATCCAGGATGGGGGTATCGAAGACGCCCGGCGCAATGGTGCATACGCGGATCATGCGCTGCGCCAAATCGCGAGCCGCCACCAGCGTCATGCCAACCACGCCGGCCTTGGCCGATGCATATGGAATCTGGCCAATCTGACCTTCGTAGGCAGCCACCGAGGCGGTCAGCACGCAGGCACCGCGCTCCCCGTCGACAAGCTCGTTCTTTGCCATGCGCGCAGCAGCGAGTCGCAGCGAGTTGAAGGTGCCAATCAAGTTGATCCGCACGATCGACTCGTATTTCTCCAGCGATCCGGGGCTGCCATCCTTTTCGACCAGCCGAACGGTACCGCCCAGGCCCGCACAATGGACCAGCGCGCGCAGTGTGCCGAGCGATTCGGCAGTGTCATATACGCGGTCCATCTGCTCGGGTTCGCAGACGTTCGCCTGCACGAATCGCGCCTTGTCGCCAAGTACCTGCATGGCTGCCGCGCCCCGCTCCGCCGACAGATCCGCGATTACCACCGCGACCCCGCGCTCAAGCAGGCGGCGCGCAGTGGCCAGCCCCAGGCCGGAGGCGCCCCCGGTAACCACGGCAGACATGTTTTCGAGCTTCATATCGGTTGTCCTATCCTTCTTGATGGAATCAATCCCCGATCGATTGTCGCGATCGGTGTCAACGCCGCGAAAAATCGCGGCGCCGGTCATGCGCTAGAGGCTCGCACATCGAACGCGAGCCGTGGCGGCCATAGGTGGTCCAGCGGGAAGTCAGTATGATTTCGGCAGACCCAGCACGCGTTCGGCGATGAAGCACATGATGAGTTGCGGGCTGACTGGCGCGATTCGCGGAATATACGACTCGCGCAGCAATCGCTCGACGCGGTACTCGCGCGAATAGCCCATGCCGCCCAGCGTCAGGATGGCGGTCTGGCAAGCGTTGTGTCCCGCTTCTGCGGCCAGGTACTTGGCGGTGTTGGCCTCGGCGCCGCAGGGCTCGCCAGCGTCGTAGAGGGCGGCGGCCTTGAGCATCATCAGGTTGGCCGCTTCGAGTTGCATCCATGCCTGCGCCAACGGATGCTGCACCCCCTGGTTCATGCCGATGGGACGGCCGAACACGACGCGCTCCTTGGCATATTGCGTGGCGATGGCCAGCGCGGCGCGACCCAGGCCGACAGCTTCGGACGCGATCAGGATACGCTCCGGGTTAAGCCCGTGCAGGATGTATTCAAAGCCGCGCCCTTCCTCCCCAATGCGGTCTTCCTCCGGAATGAACAGGTCGTCGATGAACAGCATGTTGGTGTCGACAGCAGCGCGGCCCATCTTGTCGATCTCGCGGATCTCGATCTTGCTGCGGTCTACCTTGGTATAGAACAGCGAAAGGCCTTCCGTCGGCTTCTTCACCGATTCCAGCGTCTGCGTGCGCGCCAGCAGCAACATTCGGTCCGCCACCTGCGCGGTGGAGATCCACATCTTGCGGCCGCTCACCGAATAACCCCCCGGCACCTTTTTGGCGAAGGTCTTGAGCCTGGTCGTATCGAGCCCCGCATCCGGCTCGGTTACGCCAAAGCAGGCTTTCTCCTGCCCCGCGATCAGCGGCGGCAGGAAGCGGCCTTTCTGTTCCTCGGTGCCGAACACCACCACCGGATTCAGGCCGAACACGTTCATATGCACTGCCGATGCTCCGGTCATAGCCGCGCCCGACTGCGAGATGGTCTGCGTCACCAGGGCGGCTTCCAGAATGCCCAGGCCGGCGCCGCCGAACGCTTCCGGCATCGCCACGCCCAGCCACCCGCCCTCGCACAGCGCCTTGTAGAACTCATGCGGATAGGTGCCAGACCTGTCGAGCTGGTCCCAGTAGTCCATGTCGAATCGCGCGCAGACCGCCTGCACGGCCTCCACGATGGATTTTTGCTCTTCGGAAAATTGGAAGTCCATTTAAGATCCTTGCTGAGATTGAGGTTTGACATCTGAACGATGCCGAGCTCGCCCCTAATGCGCGCATAGTGCGCTTCACCGTGTTCGAGCAGCAGTTCAAGCATGCCCAAGGCTTCAAACTTGAGTTGTTCCCCACAGTCGCTCGCGCCAGAATTGTCGGACCGGCTTCAGTTGCGCCAGAGCTGGTCATGTCCCGGGGTATTGAGTGCGTTCTCAATTTCCTCGGTATGCTGCCCTCGCCTTGGTATCGGACCAGGTGTCCTGGTCCTTCCGTGGAACCGTGGGGCTGGGCTTGCTTGAAGCTGGCCATCGCCCTCAAAGAAGATGCCCCGCGCTACGTTGTGCGGATGTCTGGCTGCTTCCTCCGGACTGAGGACGGGGGCGACGCAGACATCGGTGCTTTCCAGCAACGCACACCATTCGGCTCGGTTCTTGCTGGCAAAGATCCCGGTCAGATGCCCGTGCAATGCCAGCCACTGCTGGCGGTCCCATTGCGCGCTGTAGCGCGGATCGCCGGCAAGGTCGAGATGCTCCAGGAGCAATGCGTAGAACTGGGGCTCTATCGAGCCAACCGTGATGTAGCCACCGTCAGCGCAGCGATAGGTTGAGTAAAAATGCGAGCTGTCATGAATGTTGCCCCCCCGCTCACCGCCGATGAAACCCTTGCGACTTGCGCTCAGGATCAACTGGAGCATATGGGCTGACCCGTCAACGATTGCCGCGTCCACTACGGTGCCCTTCCCAGTTCTGCGCGCATTTAGGACGCCGGACAGGATGCCCACCGCAAGATAGAGCGCGCCACCGCCGACGTCACCGATGACAGTGAAGGGGGATGAAGGCGGTTCCGCTGCCCTGCCGGCGTAGTACAGCGCACCGGATAGCGAGATGTAGTTGTTATCGTGCCCAGCAGCCTGGGCCAGGGGACCGGTCTGGCCCCAGCCGGTCATGCGGCCGAAGACCAGCCGTGGATTGCGCGCCATGCACGCATCCGGGCCAAGGCCTAGGCGCTCCATGATCCCCGGTCGCATACCCTCGATCAGCACATCGGCACCCTCGATCAGCCGCAAGACAATGTCGCGGCCCTCCGGGGTCTTCAGGTCTGCGACGATCGAGCGCTTGCCACGGTTCAACAGCTGGCCATCAGGTGCCGACTGGCCTTGCGGGCGTTCGACCGCAATGACGTCTGCGCCGAGATCGGCAAGGTGCATGGCACAGAACGGCCCTGGCCCGATACCGCAGATCTCCACAACTTTTATTCCCGACAGCATTCTTTGCCCCCTCCAACAAGCATCGGCATGACGCGCCCCTCTGCCGTTTGCGATGACGGCCGCCGCCGATCCCGGGTGACCGACCGCCGGTTCTTCCAGATTACAGGCTACGGCCGATGATCTCCTTCATGATCTCCGACGTGCCGCCATAGATCCGCTGCACGCGACTGTCCACGAAGGCACGCGCGATCCCATACTCGCGCATGAAACCGTAGCCACCGTGCAACTGCAGCAGTTCGTCGACCGCCTGCCCCTGCGCCTCGGAGGCATACAGCTTGGCCATGGCCGCCATATCGGTCGACAGCTTCTTCTCGAAATGCAGTGCGATGCAGTGATCGACAAAAATGCGGCAGGCCACCGTCTTCGCCTTGATTTCCGCCAGCTTGAAGCGCGTGTTCTGCAGGTCAAACACCGGCTGCCCAAAGGCTTTGCGGCTCTTGGTATAAGCAATGGTGTCTTCCAGCATGGTCTCCATCACGATCGGGCTGCGCACTGCGATCATGAGTCGCTCCTGCGCCAGCTGGTGCATCAGGTAGCTGAAGCCCTTGCCTTCTTCGCCCAACAGGTTGACGGCCGGCACGCGAACTTCGTCGAAGAAAAGCTCAGCCGTGTCCTGCGCCTTCAGGCCGATCTTCTCCAGCAGCGGGCCCTTGGTAAAACCAGGCGTGCCGCCTTCCACCACGATGAGGCTGATACCACGCGTGCCAGCGGCGGGATCGGTCTTGCACGCCACAATCACCACGTCAGAATTGGAGCCGTTGGTGATGAATGTCTTTTGGCCGTTGATGACATAGCTGTCACCGTCGCGCCGCGCGGTGGTGCGCAGCGATTTCAGGTCGCTGCCGATACCAGGCTCAGTCATGGCGATGGCGCCGATCTTCTCGCCGCGCGCCATCGGCGGCAGCCAGCGTTCCTTCTGCGCCTCGGTGCCGTACGCGAGGATGTAGGGCGCGACGATGTCGGAATGCAGCGGAAAGCCCGGACCGGTGGCCAGCACGCGCATCAGTTCCTCGATAACGACGATGGAATGCCCGAAGTCGCCACCGCCGCCGCCGTACTGCTCGGGAATGGCGCAAAGCAGCAGGCCTTCGCGGCCGGCCTTGAGCCAGGTCTCGCGCGGGACGCAGCCGGCCTTTTCCCATTCGTGGTGGTTGGGCGCGATCTCGCGCTGGATGAATTTGCGAACCTGGTCGCGGAACTGTTCGTGATCTTCACGGAGGGCTGTGCGCATATCGGATGTCTCGTTTGAATGATGATTGACTGGACTGGCGGGACGTGCGGCTCAGTTGCCTGCTGTCTGGTCTGCCGCCGCGGCGGCGGCGTACTGACTGATGAGCAGCCGCTTGTAAAGCTTGCCGTTCTCCAGCCGCGGCAGCGTTGTGACGAAATCCACGCTGCGGGGGCATTTGACGTGCGAGATATGCTGGCGGCAAAACTCCATAAGCGCCTCGGCCAGCTCCGGGGTGCCCTGCTGCGTTGGCTGCAGCTCGATCACCGCCTTGACGGCTTCGCCGAACTCCGGATGTGGCACGCCGATGACGGCGACATCCGCTACGCCGGGGTATGTAGCGAGCAGGTTCTCGACCTCCAGCGGGTAGATATTGACACCCCCGGACAGGATCAGGTCAGTGCGGCGCCCGGACAGATAGAGATAGCCGTCTTCATCGACGTGGCCGATATCGCCAAAGGTCGCACAGCCCTGTGCATCGTAGGCGTCCGCGGTCTTCTTCGCATCGTTATGGTAGGCAAAGCGCGGCGTGCCCGAGAACCAGACGCGGCCCTGCTGCCCTGCTGGCATCTCCTGGCCCGCCTCATCCTTGATGTGGATCTTGCCCAGCACCGCGGGACCGACCGTGCCAGGCCTACTCAGCCACTGCTCACTGTCGACGGCAGTGAGGCCGATGCCTTCGGACCCGCCGTAGTACTCGTACCAGATCTTGCCCCACCAGTCGATCATGCGGAGCTTGACGTCCGGCGGACACGGCGCGGCGGCATGGATCGCCACCCGCATGCTCGACAGGTCTGCCTGCGCGCGCGTGGCATCGGGCAGCGCCAGCAGGCGGATCATCATTGTCGGCACCCACTGGCTGTGCGTGACGCGGTATTGTGTGATCAGCCGAAGGGCCTGTGCAGCGTCGAAGCGGCTCGACACGATGTTCTCACCACCCCAGTCGATATTGCGCATCACGCTGCGCATCGGCGCCGCGTGATAAAGCGGCGCCATGGTCAGGTAGACAGTGTCGCTGCCGAAGCCGAAGAATTCGCGCCAGACCACAGCGTCATAGGCGTCGCGGAAGCGGTCGGCGTACGCCACCAGCGGGCGCCGGATGCCCTTGGGCTTGCCGGTGGTGCCGGAGGAGTAGAGGAAGTCGCGTCCCACCTTGCGCTCGGGCAGCGGAGCGCCGCTGTCGTAGCCGGCAAGCGCTTGTGCGAAGGACAGGAAGCCCGGTGCGTCGCCGTCTAGCAAATACTTGTCGCCGGTCCAGCCGTCACCGGTTGCCGCAGCCAGTTCCGCGGTCCTTCGCGTGGCGACCAGCAGCCTTGCGCCGCAGTCGCGCAGGATGTAATCCACTTCCGACGGATTCAGGTGCGCGCTCACCGGCGTGTAGTAGAGCCCGGCACGCCGCGCGCCCCAGGCTAGCGCGAACATGGCCGGGTGGTTCTCCATCAGCAGGGCGATGCCCTCCCCCTCCTGCAGGCCAGCATCGATAAGCCATCGCGCGACCCGGTTGGCGCGCGCGTCAAGTTCCCCGTAGGTTAGGGCCAGTGCCGCGTCCCCGTCGATCAGTCGAACGGCGGCCTTGTCCGGCTGGACCTGCGCCCAGTGGGCGAGCCGGTCTACGGTCTGAAGTGTCTCCATTGTCTCTTCTCTCTTTTGTGTCCGGCACGCGTACAAGCCGCGGGCTCCGTTAGTTCAACCAGGCATCCGTCAGTTGTAAGTGGTGGCGGAAATGCCCATAGCAGCTTCGATGCTGCGCGCCATCGTGGCCAGGCGAGGACCCACGTCATCCACCAGCTGTCCCGGCTGCAACTCGAAGGTCGGCACGGTGCAGGCGAACACATAGATCTCTTCTGGCGTGTTGGCCCGAACCGGCACGGCGACTGTATCGAGCTGGCGCTGCAGGTCGCCCTGGCTGATGCAGAAGCCGCGTTCATCCAAATCCCGGCGCGCGTCCGACATGCGATCGGCCAGCCAGGCACCGTGTTCGGGATCGGTGGCGAGCATTGCGTCGATATAGCGCTGGCCCTGTTCTGGCGGCAGTGCCGAAAGGTAGGCCCGTCCCTTTGCCGTGCGCGACAGCGAAATATGACTGCCCATCGCGGGACGCACCGTCTCGCATTCCTTGGCTTGGGCCAGCTCGATGAAAACCAGGTCGAGCCCGGCGCCCAGCCCCAGCGAGACCTGTCCTCGGACGCGATCAGCCAGTGCTTGCATGGGTCCGAAGGCCAGTTGCCTGATGTGTACTCGAGCTAGCAGAGGCGATGCGAGGCGCGCCATTCCCGGCGCCGGCTGGAAGCGGCCGGTCAGCTCGTCATAGCGCAGCAGGCCAGCCTCGCACAGCGTGGCGGCGAGACGGAACAGCGTCGGTCTCGGCAACCCCGTGGCAGCCATGAGGTCGCGAGCATTTAACTCCGGCGTCTCGGGACTGAAGGCCTGGAGGATGCCGATGCCGCGCGCCAGCGCACCACTTGAGCCGCTTTCGGCACTTTCAGACTGTGAACCCTGATGTTGCTCTCGAATTTGAGTCTTTCGTTTCATTTTGACTCTCCTTTTTCTAAATTATGAGCAAAAAGTTTGACCGCCGCAAACATTTTCGAGACACTAATCTCAATTTTAGGAGACACGATGACCGACGCATTCATCTATGATGCCGTTCGCACCCCGCGCGGCAAGGGCAAGCCCGGCGCGGGCGCGCTGTATGAAATCAAGCCGATTGATCTTGTCGTCACATTGCTGGAAGCCTTGCGCAAGCGCCACAACCTTGACCCGGGGCGCGTGGACGATCTCATCATGGGCATTAGCTCGGCGGTCGGTGACCAGGGCTCCTGCCTGCCCCGCATCGCCGCGCTGTGCGCACCGGGCGGCTGGACCCAGGTGCCCGGCATGGCGCTGCAGCGCTTCTGCGGCGCGGGCCTGGAAGCGCTCAATATCGCCGCGGAAAAGATCCGCTCGGGCTGGCATGACCTGATCGTCGCCGGCGGCGTGGAGTCGATGTCGCGCTTGGGCCTCGGCGCCTCCGGCGGTGCCTGGATCTATGACCCGGCCACCAGCCTGAAGATCGCTTATGTGCCGCAGGGGTTCAGTGCCGATATGGTCGCCGCGATGCACGGCTTTTGCCGCGAACAGCTCGACGAGTACGCGCTGCGCTCGCAGGCGCTGGCAGCCGCGGCCCGGCGCGAGGGGCATTTCTCGCGCTCGCTGGTACCGGTGCGTGATGCCAGCGGGCTGGTGGTGCTGGATCACGACGAATACATTCGCGCAGAAACCACCTCGGCCTCGCTGGCATCGCTCAAGCCGGCCTTTGGCGGCTCAACTGGCGCGGCCAACGCGGTGGTGGCCCGCCAGCGGTATCCGGAGCTCGACCGCATCGATGCCGTGCACACCGCCGGCAATTCCTCGGGCATCGTCGATGGCGCCGGCCTGGTGCTGATCGGCAGCGAGCGCATCGGGCAGGAACTTGGCCTGCGCCCACGCGCGCGCATCCTGGGCACCGGCCTCGCCTCGGTGGAAGCCACGCTCATGCTGACCGGCCCGGTGCCGGCCACGCAGAAGGCGCTGACCAAGGCCGGCCTGCGCGCCGACCAGGTCGATCTGTTCGAGGTCAACGAAGCCTTTGCCGCGGTGCCGCTGCATTTTGCCAAGACGCTCGACGTGCCGCTGCAGAAGATTAACGTCAATGGCGGTTCCATCGCCATGGGCCATCCTATCGGTGCCACAGGCGCAATCATCGTCGGCACCCTGCTCGATGAACTGGAGCGCCGGCAGCAGCGCTACGGCGTGGCCACGCTGTGCGTGGCCGGCGGCATGGGCGTGGCCACGGTCATCGAACGCCTCTGAGCCCTCTTGAGACATCCAGAACAACGCGCGCAGCCTATTCAGCCTGCCCTGCCGGAGACCCCGAGATGCAAGCCCCGATCCAGTACCAAAAATCCGCCGACGGCATCGTCACCCTTACCTTTGACGCGCCGGAACAAAGTGTCAACACCATGTCCGACGCCATGCGGCAGTGCTTTGCCGACATGGTGACCCGCCTCGAAGCCGAGAAAGCCGACATCGCCGGCGTCATTCTGACGTCCGCCAAGGAGACCTTCTTCGCCGGCGGCGACCTGAACCGCCTCTACAAGATGCAGCCCGCCGACGCGCAGCGGCTGTTCGAAGCCACTGAGCTTGGCAAGAACACCCTGCGCCGGCTCGAAACGCTGGGCAAGCCCGTGGTGGCCGCGCTCAATGGCACCGCGCTGGGCGGTGGCTTCGAGATCGCGCTGGCCTGCCACCATCGCATCGCGCTGGACAGGCCCAAGGTCCAGTTCGGCCTGCCCGAAGCCACGCTGGGCCTGATGCCCGGCGCCGGCGGCGTGGTGCGCATGACCCGCCTGGTCGGCCTGGCGGCAAGCCAGCCGTATCTGCAGGACAGCAAGCTCATGTCCCCTGCCGAAGCCGTCAAGAGCGGGCTGGTCCACGCGCTGGCCGACTCGAAGCAGGCGCTGCTTGACGCCGCGAGCGCCTGGATCATCGGCCACCCCGTGAGCACCCAGCCCTGGGACGTCAAGGGCTACGTGCCGCCGGGCGGCTGGAACGATGCGGACGACTCCAAGCGCTGGATCTCCACCGCCGCTGCCGCGGTACGAGCCAGGACCAAGGGCTGTTACCCGGCGCCGGAAGCGATCCTGTGCGCCTCGGTCGAAGGCATGCAGGTGGACTTCGACACCGCCAGCCGCATCGAATCGCGTTACTTCGTGCAGCTCGTCACCGGCAAGGTATCCAAGAACATCCTGCGCACCTTCTGGTTCCGTGCCAACGAGATCAAGTCGGGCGCGCAGCGCCCGCTGGGAGTGGCCAAGAGCAAGATCGGCACGCTGGCCGTACTCGGCGCGGGCATGATGGGCAAGGGCATCGCCTATGTGGCCGCCGTGCGCGGCGTCGACGTGTGGGTCAAGGACGCCACGCTGGCGCAGGCGGCCGGCGCGCGCGATGCCGCCGACAAGCTGCTCGCCAAGCGCGAAGAGAAGGGCGAGATCGATGCCGCACGCCGCCGCGAGATAGTGGGGCGCATCCACCCTGTGGAACGCTATGAGGACCTCGCCCACGTCGACCTGGTGATCGAAGCCGTGCCCGAAAGCCCTGCTCTGAAGTCCGAGATCACGAAATACGCCGAGCCGCTGCTGGCCGACCGCGCGTTCTGGGCATCCAACACGTCCACGCTGCCGATTACCGGCCTGGCCACGGCCTCGGGGCGCCCGGACCGCTTCATCGGCATGCATTTCTTCTCGCCGGTGCACCGCATGCAGCTGGTCGAAGTGATCAAGGGCGAGCGGACCTCGAAGGAAACGCTGGCGCAGGCACTGGACTTCGTCATGCAGATCGGCAAGACCCCGATTGTCGTTAATGACAACCGGGGCTTCTTTACCAGCCGCGTGTTCAGCACCTTCACACGCGAGGGCGTGGCGATGCTGGGCGAAGGGCAGGATCCCGCCGCGATCGAGGCGGCGGCGGCCTTTGCCGGCTTTCCCACCGGTCCGCTGGCGGTGCTCGACGAAGTCAGCCTGAGCCTGTCCTATAACAACCGGCTTGAGACGCTAGTCGCGCATGCGGCCGAAGGCCGCCCCCTGCCCGCGCATCCGGCTGATGCGGTCATGAAGCGCATGCTCGACGATTTCGGCCGCAAGGGCCGCGCCGCCGGCGGCGGCTTCTACGACTACTCGGACGCAGGCGGCAAAGTGTTCTGGAGCGGACTGGCGCAACACTTCGTCCGCCCGGACGAACAGATCCCGCAGCAGGACAAGCAGGACCGGCTGTTGTTCTCCATGGCGCTGGAATCGGTGCGCATCCTGCAGGAAGGCGTGCTCGACAGCGCGGGCGACGGCGACATCGGCTCGGTGCTCGGCATCGGCTTTCCACGCTGGACGGGTGGCGTGTTCCAGTTCCTCAACCAATACGGACTGGACAAGGCGGTGGCGCGCGCAAGGTACCTGGCCGAACACTATGGCGAGCGCTTCGCGCCGCCACAACTTCTGAAGGACAAGGCTGCACGCGGAGAACAGTTCTGACCAAACGGAACACCTGGAGGAGACAACTATGCAATCCATTAAAACGCTGCGCATCGTCCTCGTTGCCGCGACCTTCGCCGGCTCCGCCGGCAGCACGCTCGCTGCGGACTACCCGAGCCGGCCGATTCGTCTGGTGGTGCCCTACGCGGCCGGCGGCACCATCGACCTGATGGCCCGCATGCTGGGACCGAAGCTGCACGCCGCGCTGGGCCAGCCGGTGGTAGTGGAAAACCGCCCCGGCGGCGGCACCACGATCGGCGCAGCTTCGGTGGCGCGGGCCGAGCCCGACGGCTATACCCTGTTTCTCGGCTCCAATGCGGCCTTCACCATCAGCCCGCAAGTCATGTCGAACGTGCAATATGACCCCCTGCGCAGCTTCGCGGCCATCGGCACGCTGGCGTCGTTTCCGAACCTGATCCTAGTTTCGCCGCAATCGCCGTACCAGACGGTCGCTGATGTGGTGCAGGCCGCGCGCAAGTCGCCGGGCAAGATCAGCTACGCATCGTTCGGCGTCGGCAGCACCGCGCAGCTGTCGGGCGAGGCGATCAAGGTGGCTTCCGGCGCCGACGTCATCGAAGTGCCCTACAAGAGCGGCGCGCAGTGCGTGCAGGCGCTGCTGTCCGGCGAAGTGACATTTGCCTTCGACACTGCCATCGGCTCGGTGCAGCGTGTGAAGTCGGGCCAGGTGCGCGCGCTGGCGGTCACGTCGTCGAGCCGCCTGCCCGACCTGCCGCAGGTGCCCAGCATCACCGAAGCGGGCTATCCGTCGGCCGACGTGATTGCCTGGGTGGGCCTCTTCGCGCCGGCAGCCACGCCGCCCGCCACGCGCACTGTGCTGAGCAATGCTGTGCGCCAGTTGATGAGCGATCCGGAGGTCAAGCGCCAGTTCGCCAACCTCGGGGTGCAAGCCAGCTATCTGGAGGGTGAGACCACCATGCAGAAGATGCGCAACGAATACGTACGCTTCGGCAAGCTGGTGGAGCAGGCCAAGATCCGTGCGAATTGAGTGGGCCTGCAAGTGAACTAACCTCGAGTCTTGCGTGAAGGGACCGAGCGCTGGATTCTGTCTCGCACGGACACCCCATTGGCGCCGGTAACCCGGGGCGCGTCCAGGATGTAATGGAAGCCGCCGCTAGCGCATTCCGGTTGGATGGCCTCACGCGCATCGATCTCAACGCAATCGTGAAGGCAGGACCATTCATCTCCGAGGCCATGGGACGACCGAACGCATCGCGCGTCGGAAGCGCTCTGCTGGCCAAACGTGCCACCCTATGCGGCATCTCCCGCTGAGCCCATGAATCGGAATTGTCACGCTGGCACCGGACCGCCAGGCGCTTCTTCCAACCGTCCCGGAGATGCAGAAGGCAGCAATGTCTCTCATCTTCCCGATGGCTGCGTCGTCCTCTCTGCTTACCAATATAGGGACGTTGTTTTGCGCCAGCTTGCCTTTCCCTATGAGGTCTCCGTCGATCTGGAACGGCAAACGGCGTGGTGCAAAGACCGATCGGTGCCAAGAAAACTACGGCGCGGGCGACAGACGATCTTGCCATCGCTCACCCGCTTTGACTTGCATCTTCTGGAAAATTCCATTGTGCGTGTCCAGGTTCATGTTGGAAATGACCTGGCGAGTCCCTTGATTGGCACTAGCCAGGCATGTGGAAATCCACCTTTCGGGATGGCCGATACCGGAAGTTCGTCGCCGCAGAACAGGAAGCCGCTGACACACTCCCTCGCCCGAAGCGTCTATATGCAGCCAGGTCGAAACTGGACGCGACAGGAGTTTGCGTCGTTGCTGCGCCTGTCCGCTAGTGACGTGTCACGTCTGCTGTTCGCTGAAGGAGAATGCATGCGGGATATAGTCCGCTCAACCCGCCTCTGCAGGTTCTTGGTGGATATTCCAATTCTTCCGAAAATAGACAGTCGTCTGTCCGCCGCGTACGGCTTCAACCATCTGTATCTTCTTGAAGAGGCCATCTATGAGTCCTTCGGTGTCACGCTGGCAACGCTGACATCGTTGGTCGGGCATACCAACACCTTCAGCCCGTGGTATATCCAATCCAGTAGCAATCGTATTCAGTGATGGCACGCAAACAAGAGCCTGTTTTTATGTACCCGATATCCAGCCGACCACTCGCGTTTGACGAGCTCGCTCATCTTGCCGCCGCTCTTGACACCATCGGCTCGATGAATATCGAAATGCTCGACGGCTACTTTACAGCATTGATTTGTGGGCCCGACATCGTGCGGCGGAGCGAGTACTTGCTTGAGGTGTTCGGTGCGGAGCCTTCCCACCACATGGAGGAGCAGTTCTCAGACATCCCTTGCCTGCTGAAGCGTCACTGGAATGCGATCGCAGCGGAACTGCACTGTACTCTGACGGAGCAGCACGCATATATGCCGATCTTGATCGAGCGAGATGATGGTGGCGCGCCCGGCAACGACTGGGCACACGGGTTCATGCGTGGCGTTCAAATGCGCCCGGGAAGCTGGAATCACCTTATCCATGATGAGGATCACTGTGGCTCGATGATGCCGATCATGATCCTGCATTACGAAGACGATTCCGAGCCGCAGCTGCGACCACCACCGATCCCCTCCGAAAAACGCGATGCGTTGTTGGAGGCGATGATCTCTGGAATTGCCCATATCTATCATTTCTTCGAGCCGTACCGGACAGCACGGGAATGCAAAGCCGCCCGGGGCAACTTTGCCACCTGACAGTTGATCAGCCGGAAGGTGCGCGGCAGCTCGATGCTGGCTCCTCGATCGGATCGCCGACGCGCCCTTCACATGGGACAAACGTTCTAGGCCATGACAGGTCAAACGAGTACAACATCTTTTAATAATAATCGGGCTGCAGATATGGGTGCAGCAGCGTGACTACCACATCGGCCATCTCGTCGGGCGAGCCTTTACCTGGCGATGGTTTCCAACGCTCGCTATGGCTGCGAAGGCGGCGCCATAACGATTACGACCGAGTTCGGTCAGCCGCGCCACCACGGTGTGCTCCTCGTCGCCCAGACGTTTGATCAGCAGGTGACGTCCGTAGGCTTATGCGATGATCTGCCCGTGGCTGAGCAGGCTGCGCAGTGGCAGCTGCAATTTGGCGGCGTAATGTTTGATGGGTATGTTCGACGAGTAGACCATTGACGGTCAGATCGTCGGCGCCAAATGATGGCCTCACTTGCCTAAGAATTCCGACGGCTCGCTTGAGATATATTCCAGCCGATAACCTTGGCTGTAAACAACACGCAATAACACCCCGCCGTCTGGACAGAGATTCAGCCGCCGCCGCAGCCTGTAGATGTGGGTGTCCAGGCTTCTCGAATTCTGCGCTTCTGTCGATTGTCCCCAAACTAGCGAGAGGACGGTATCGCGGGGCACAATACTTCCGATATTCCTAGCAAGGATCAGGAAAATTTCGAATTCCTTCGGCGTCAAGTTTATACGTTCACCAGATCTTTTGTAAACTGCACGCTCAGTGCTCCGAACCACATAACTTCCGACTTTTAACGACTCCAATTGCGAGTCCAACACTTGCTTGGCTCGACGCAACTGCGCTCTAATCCTGGCGAGAAGTTCTACTTCTTTGATCGGCTTGACCATGTAGTCATCTACGCCTGCTTCAAACGCCTCAACGAGATCACGCTCGTGCACTGCATTTGTCAACATAATGACGGGAAGACGGGAATAGCTGTGGCGGATCCAAGCCAATACCCTTAGTCCGTCGATATCAGGTAGACGTCTGTCCAGCAGGACGATATCAGGCAGAATTCGCTGAATGGCTCGCATGACTCGATCACCGGTCGAAAATATTCCGACGTCAAAGCCAAACCCATTCAGCACCAACTCTAAGTATTTCGCCTGAGCTTCATCGTCCTCCACCAGGTAGATCAGATTTCTTGCCCCGCCCATTTCTTTATCTCATAAACGTGTCGTGGCTAGACACTTCATCCTTCTTGTGAATTTCTTCGCTTGCTTTTATTTAATCATTTGCAAGCTTCCGCTCCAGCCGTCTATGGGAAGACGTCGGACGGCCCATGCGTGTAGAGATCTCCTGATCCCAGAGAGTCATTCCTAGAACAGTGTGCTTTCTTCGGACTATAAATTGCGCCGTGTACAGCACGCACCCATTTTTTTTGATTCCATCATGACACAGCGTTTGGCGCCAAATTCTGAACCTTTGTGAAGGTGATTCGGCTTGGGTCCTGCAACCAATTCAATCCCTGAAGCTCAGCGTTCTCGAACCACGCTCAACCGCTTCTCACACACCACATCAATTTCCTCTCCTCTTTCCGTGGGTCCCCGTGGACAGCTCTCCGACTCTTACGGCAGCGACCCGTATTGATACCGGGCGGCGACCGTGGCCGTGGTCGTGGTCGTGGTTGGTGCCGTGGAACCGTCCGACTGCCTGACGAAGTCGCACTTCACGCGCACATGATCCCGTCAATACAAATCGCCTCATTCCCCGGATGCAGCTGCCTTAAGCCGCTCCATGTCCAAGATCAGCACACGGGAGTACGACACCTGGATGATGGATTCTGCTTCAATTCGTTTCAGTTCCTGGTTCACTTTCGGGCGGGACCAGCCCACCAGGTCCGCAAACTCCGCCTGGCTCATCCGGAGCGTGAGCGAGACCCCTTCAGAGTGCGGCGAGCCGTAGTCCGCCGCAAGGTTCAGCAGGACTTTGGCGCACCGCTGCCGCAACGTCACCAGCAGCAGATCAGCGTGGTCTGACAGGGAGCGGCGAGCCCGTAAACAGAGTACCTGCATGAAGGCACGCAGCAGGATGACGTCCGACGACAGCGCCATCTCGACCAGAGACTTGTTGAGAACGCAGATCGTCAGATCAGTGTGGGCAATGAGGTCGTTGGTTGCCACGCCCCCATCCAGAAATGGCACCAGATTGAACAGCTGTCCCGAACCCAGGTAGCCGGTGATCATGCGCTT
The DNA here is from genome assembly GCF_050271075.1 of Cupriavidus sp. H39. Classification (NCBI taxonomy): domain Bacteria; kingdom Pseudomonadati; phylum Pseudomonadota; class Betaproteobacteria; order Burkholderiales; family Burkholderiaceae; genus Cupriavidus; species Cupriavidus sp. H39. The sequence goes on along the minus strand of NZ_CP189845.1, from coordinate 34,371 downwards.
GCCGCTGCTGGCGTGAATTCCCACTTGCAGGGCCCCGGATACCACGATGCCAAGATGTCTGACAGGGGCGCCGCGCCGCATCACGACTTCGCCACGCTTCAGATGCCGGACGACGCCGCCCTTCGCGAACGCTTGCAGAGTCGCAGCCTGGCAGCCTGTCGCCCAGTCCGCCTGGCGAAGTACGGTGCTGACCAGCAGGCTGGAGTCCGGGGCACAGGTGTCTGGCATCACGCTTGCCTGAAGCAACTGTGCCTGTCGTGCACGGGCGTGGCGCTCGGGAGTCCCCGCGCAAATGATTGCGGTCATCTGTCCGATCTCTGGTGTGTTATCGATGTCGGGCGAGACGTGTCGCCCGGTCCATCCCCATCGCTGTGCGCGACTATTCCGCTTCGATGCCGGCCGCCTTGACCCATCCGGCCCAGCGGGAGCGATCTGCCACCATGTGCGCGCGCAGGGCCGCCGGTGTCATCGCCTGAGGGGTCATGCCCTGCCGCTCCAGGGCGGTGCGCACGTTGGGGTCATCGATAGCCTCGGAGACAAGCGCACTCATCCGCCTGACCACGTCCTCCGGCGTGCCAGCCGGCGCGGCAAGACCGAGCCAACCCTGTACCTCGAGCCCTTGCATGCTCTCTGCCACAGTCGGAACACCCGCGAGCTGCCGCATGCGCTGCGATGACGTCACGGCAATCGCAGCCAGCTGCGCGTTTTGCAGCGCTGGAGCGGCAGACAGGGAATCCAAGAAGGCGAACTGGATCTGTCCACCGAGCATGTCGGTAACGATCTGTGTGATGTTCCGGTAAGGCGCTCCGGTGTAGTCGAGCCCTGCTCGTACACGCAGCAGTTCAGGAGGAACGCGCGATGAGGAGCTGTAGTAGCCGTACGTCATCTTGCCCGGATGGGCCTTCGCGTAGCGGATCAGCTCCGGCACTGACATGAACGGGCCATTCTTCGGCACGATCAGGATCGTGCCGAATGTGCCGAACATGCCGACCGGCGCAAAGTCCTTCACCGGATCGTAGGGCAGGCGGCGGTACAGGCTGACATTGGCCGCGTGCGTGGAATTGGAGGCGATCAGGAAGGTATAGCCGTCGGCCGGCGCGTTCTTGGCAGCCTCGGTGCCGACGATGCCGCCTGCGCCAGGACGATTCTCCACCACCACGGTGGCGTTCGGCGGCAGACGCTTCTGCAGGAAGCTGGCGAAAGTTCGCGCGACGAAGTCTGCCGCGCCGCCCGCCGCCGAAGGAACCAACAGGCGAATCGGGCGATTCGGCCATGGGCTTGCTTGCGCCAGCGCCGTACCTGGTGCGATTCCAGCCGCCATCGCCGTGGCAGCAAGAGCAAGGCGTAGTGCCGATCGTCTCGCTTTGTTCATTATGTTCTCCTCCTATGTCTATATGGATCAACCGCCGGTCTTGGTCAGTTGCACCAGCGCGTCCAGGGCTGCCCGGTACTCCTGCGGATTGTCGATCATCGGGGTATGTCCGCCGTCGATCAAGATCAGCGCGGTGTCCGGGATGCCATCGGCGAGTTCCTGCGCAAAGCTGATGTGGCGACGCCGGTCGTGTCGCCCGTGCGCGATCACGGCAGGGCACGCGATCTCTCCGAGCAGCGGTCGCACATCGATCCGACGCAGCGTGATAACCGCTTCAAGAAACGCATCACGGTTGATCCGCGCCATATAGTCACGCATCTCTTGCCACAACGCCGGTGGCGGCGGGCGCAGGAAGCAGCTCAGCAGGAATGCATCGCTGATCTCTTCCGTCCAGGCCGTGCGCACCCGGTCCGGCAGGCTCGCATCGCCATGTCCGCCTGTGTGGGCACCGGTATTGGACAGCAGCAGGCCGTTCACCTTTTTGCCGGCCTTGAGCGCGGTCAGCAGCGTGATCATGCCTCCCAGGGAATGGCCCGCCAACAGCGTCGGACCTGCGCGCTTCCGCAACGCATGCGCAAGGCGTGTCGCCAGATTTTCGACATTCCAGGGGCCGGGCCAACTAGCCCAGTCGACGCCATAGACCAGTAAGGCGTCATGCTGGGTGTTGGCGAAAATTGCCGGGGAGCATCCACCGCCAGGCAATCCCAGCAGCACCGCTCCTGCATGTCCCAGCACGTGGTCCGGGAGCAGATCCTTCGGTAGTTCAGAGTGTTTGGCGTCCTGTTGCATATCGCCATCGTATGCGCTCTCCTGTCACATCGCTAAACGCATAATTTCTATTGAATGATGCATTTTCCGCATCGTCCGCTGCCTAAGGTCATCTCTGCCATGTGCGATTGCCCTGATGGATCACGTAATCCGTTGCGGCGGGCCAGCAGTCTTTAAACAGGTTCGTCGGTTCATCAAAACTGTTCCAAATTGCCTTGAGACACATACTGAACGTCCTTATCGTGTCGGCTCGATAACGGCGCCGGCAGGCGACGAAGGAAAGACAACGTGTCCGTCAGAGAGGCTGCGCTCAAGGCGCTTGATTCGATCGAAGCTACGGTGCCCGCGCAACCGGGGCTGCATTTCTACAGCATCGCTGCCACGACTTCGGGCGGTGCCGATGCTATTGCGCGCCTTCCATTCTGCCTGCGGGCATTGGCCGAGAATGTGCTACGCCATATCGGCACCAATGATGTCGAGGAGGCAGACCTGCGTCACCTGCTGGCCTGGCGGCCGGAGTTGGAAGATGTGATTGCGGTGCCGTTCCATCCTGCCCGGGTGCTTATGCAGGATTACACGGGAATTCCCGCCCTCGTAGACCTGGCAGCATTACGCGATGCCATAGTTGCCCAGGGTCAGGCCGCTACGCGGATCAATCCCAGGATTCCGGTTGATCTCGTCATCGATCATTCGCTCATCGTGGACCAGGCAGGTCACGCCGGAGCGCTGACCTACAACCTGGGCCGTGAGTTCGAGCGCAATACGGAGCGATACCGCCTGGCAAAATGGGCCACCGCGACACTGAGCAAGGTGCGTGTCGTGCCGCCTGGCAACGGCATCGTGCATCAGATCAACCTCGAACGCATTGCCAGCATTGTCTGTACGCAGGAGGAAGGCGCCCATGTCGTCGTCTTTCCTGACACCATGGTTGGCACGGACAGCCACAGCACCATGGTCAATGGAATCGGGGTGCTTGGCTGGGGTGTGGGTGGCATCGAGGCCGAGGCGGCGATGCTCGGATTGCCGATAACCGTGCCCCTGCGGCGAATTGTAGGCGTGCGTCTCAGCGGCAGTCTGCGCGCCGGTGTGACAGCCACCGACCTCGTGCTGACGCTCACCCAGCAATTGCGGGCATTCAATGTCGTCGATGCACTGGTCGAATTCTTCGGCCCGGCGCTCGATACGCTTGCCGTCACGGATCGCGCCACGATTGCCAACATGGCGCCTGAGTATGGTTCCACGGCAGCATTCTTCCCGATTGATGCAGCTACGTTGCGATACCTGACGGCTAGTGGCCGAGACGCGGCGCACGTAGCGCTCGTTGAGGCGTATGCCAAGGCGCAGGGTCTTTGGCGTGCGCATGACGCCCGGGATCCCGAGTACAGCAGCATGCTCGATTTTGATTTGTCGGACGTCGCCCCCTGCGTAGCCGGGCCGAAACGCCCGCAGGATCGCGTTGAACTGGACGCAATCTGCGACAGCTTCCGCGCGGCCTTTTCATCAGGCGCTCCTGCACGGGACAGGCTATCCGACGGCGCTGTAATCATCGCGGCCATCACCAGTTGCACGAACACTTCCAATCCTGCCGTCATGATTGCTGCCGGACTGCTGGCCCGCAACGCCCGCGCGCGTGGTCTGAAGCCACGGCCGTGGATCAAGACATCACTGACACCGGGCTCGCGTGTGGTGGGTGCGTACCTGGAAGCAAGCGGTCTGCAGGCTGACCTGGACGCATTGGGTTTTCAAGTTGCGGGCTACGGCTGTGCGACCTGCGGCGGAAATTCCGGCCAACTTGATGAGGCTGTTGAAAATCAGATTCACCGCGAAGACATCATTGCAACGGCCGTGTTATCCGGCAACCGTAATTTCGAGGCTCGCATCCATCCGATGGCCCGGGCCAACTATCTGATGTCTCCGCCACTGGTGATCGCCTATGCGCTCGCCGGCAATATTCAGATTGATCTGACGCGCGACCCCCTGTGCGACGGCAGCGATGGCCGACCAGTCTATCTCCGTGAAATCTGGCCGGACGACGCAGCGGTACAGGCCGTGCTGGAAAACGTCCTGACCCCCACTCTGTTCGAGACACAGTACAGGAATATTCTCGACGGCAGTCCCGAGTGGCGCGCGCTCGATGCGCCGTCCGGCGTGGTGTTTCCGTGGGATGCGAGTAGCACGTATATCCGCAGGCCGCCTTTCCTTGATCATTTTGACACGAGTCCCGTGGCGCAGACGGGCGATATCGTGGACGCGCGCATTCTGTTGATGCTTGGCGACAGCACGACCACCGATCACATCTCGCCAGTTGGCAGCATCCCGGCCGAGAGTCCGGCGGGCCTGTACTTGCGCGAACGCGGCGTAAAGCCCGTCGATTTCAATGCCTATGGTTCCCGGCGCGCCAACCACGAAGTCATGGTGCGCGGCACCTTCGCCAACATCCGGCTCAGCAACGAGTTGGTGCCCGGCGTGCTCGGAGGCCAGACGAAGTGCTTTCCTGAAGGCGAGGTCATGCCGATCTATGACGCAGCCATGCGGTATGCGGCGCGCGGCGTTTCCTTGGTGATCGTCGCCGGCCGCGAATACGGCACCGGCTCGTCGCGAGACTGGGCTGCCAAGGGCACGAGCCTGCTCGGCGTGCGTGTGGTGATTGCCGAGAGCTTCGAGCGCATTCATCGCTCCAACCTGATCATGATGGGTGTACTGCCGCTCGAGTTTCCTTCGGATGTCACTCGCAAGACACTTGGCCTCGCCGGCACGGAGACGCTCCGCATCGAATCGCTCGACCAGCAAGCGCGCCCGGGTGGCGCTGTTCGGGCGACCCTGCGCCGTGCTGACGGATCTTCCGAAGCGCTGGAACTTAATTGCCGGATCGACACGGCAAACGAGCTCAAGGTCTGGCGTGCGGGCGGAATGATGCGCTTGGTGCTGGGCCAGCTTTCCGAGGCGTCGACGGCCATCCCCAGGTCCCGTCATTGAAGCGGAAAATTGGCGCCCGCGAACTACTTGCGCGACGACCGGTTACATAGCCACCGCGTGCGGCCCGAGTATAGGGCGCCCTGCGAAATGAACTAACGAAGCAAGCTGATTTGGCACGCCGATCGGCGTGGCCTGTTGTTTCGTGGCCAATGCGTACGTGTCATTAAGATCTGCTCAGAAACCGATGCTGCGATCTCGAGTAGGGTCGTTTCTTAGCAGCTGTATTGACAGAGATATAGAAATACGAGATCTGCCAGTTCGTAATTTTTGGCCGAATAAGCCAAGACAAAATAGGGAGGAGAAAGTGAGGTTGATCGGTAAAACCCTGGTTGCCGCCGCAGTCGGAACGGTGTTCGCAGCGAGCGCAGAGGCACAGAGCAGTATCACGTTGTACGGCATCGCCGACGCAGGGTTCGAGTACGTCAGCCATGCCGGTATGGACGGCTCAGGATCCGCCTATCGCGTTTCGTCCGGCAGCATCTCCGGTTCGCGCTGGGGCCTGCGGGGCAAAGAGAACCTGGGCGGCGGTCTGGGTGCCACCTTTGTGCTCGAAAGCGGCTTCAGCATTGACACGGGCGCCATGGCACAAGGCGGACGGCTGTTTGGCAGGCAGGCCTTTGTCGGCATCTATGGCAACTGGGGCCAGATCACCCTGGGCCGCCAGAACAACACCCTTTTCGATTTGTTCGCTGGTCTCGATCCACTGCGTTATGCAACCTACTCGTTGATTTCGCAGGATGCTCAGTTCGCGGGCCGTCCCGACAACGCCGTGAAGTACACGGGCAATTTTGGTGCGTTGACCGTAACGGGCCTGTACAGCGCAGGCTACGATTCGACCGTCGCCAATGGCGGTGAATTTCCCGGCGCCCCGCGGGTGGGCCAGGAGATGAGCGCAGGTGCATCCTATACGCTCGGAAACGTCGGTATGGCGATCGCCTATGACCAGCGCCGCGGCACCTCGGTAGCGAACGCGGACGCTGTCGAGCGGCGCTATGTGGCAAGCCTGATCTACACCACCGGTCCGTTCTCTGCCATTGCCGGGTATCGGTATCTGCAGGGCGGCCTGACGCCGACGACTGGTATCCGGTCCAACCTGTATTGGGTGGGAGGCGGATACGCGTTGACCCCTGCCCTGAGGCTTAACCTTGGCGCGTACTACACGGATCGACGCAACTCGCCGAACGATTCGATGAGCTATGTGTTTCAAACGATGTACGGGTTGTCGAAGCGGACCGATCTCTACGTTAGCGCTTCGTACATCAATAACAAGGGCAAGTCGAACCTCGGCGTTATCACTTCGACGATGGTTGCCCCTGGTGTCAGCCAGACCGGAATCGTGGCTGGAGTCAGGCATATCTTCTGATGGCGGATCGCAACGTTGAGTGCGCGCCCGCGATTCCGGTGGGATCGCGGCTGTTCTGAACGCGGCGGCGAACGTCCGGGACGGCCATGCCAATAGTTCGCCGTCACCTATCGCCAAGGGTGCAGACGAAGGTGCTCGACCTTGGTTTGTGCGACCTGCGCGTTAGCGGTCGTGCCAGGTCAAACTGCAAGGCAAGGGGAACAGGCTGCGCGTCTGCCCGAAAGGTGCCCCTGATTCTCGATACTTGAGAGTGCATCACAGCAAGCCGGTGAAGGCCTAGCTCGCCCCGCACGTCGAGCAAGTCGAGGTGATCTACCCGCCCAGCTACAGCCCGGAACTCATTCTCGACGAGATAGCCAAGGCCAATATCAAGCAAGCCGTCACCCCGCGGGCACAGCTCGCACCAGGCTGCAACTCGTCAAAGCTGCATCGAGCCATCTGGGCAGTTTTCAGAAACAGCCCGAACGCATTCGACGCTACTTTCAGCAGTGTTAGGTGAAGTATGCCGGTCTGATACAAGTTCATGAGATGCCGGATCAATATTGACAATTTTTCAGAAAAGTTGATGCATTAGAACGTCGCGATTCATGAATTTGACTTTTTATTGACATAGCCTATATGCCTTTCCTGTCTTCTTAATTCATGGACTCTTTTCATATGCATTTTTCCAAGTCAGCGATGCCGTCTGGGATCGTGGTCGCATGTCTCGCACTTTTTCTCAGCGCCTGCGGTGGTGACAACGACAATAGCTCCAATATCATACCGCTGGCTGTCCCGGCACCGCCTCCCGATCCGGGTTATGTCGATAGCGCACCAGTATCTGCGTCAGTACCCGCTTTCGTCGACAACGTCGCGACGAATCAACGGGGCGATGCACGCTATGCCACTCTGGAGACCAATGCAGGCGTGCGTCTGCTGCAGGGCTTTCTAAATGTATGGGAGCCGCTCACCCGCATAGTTGATGCGGGTGTGACGGCGCCAGCGGTGGACGGCTACCCTGCCGTTGTACCGTCTTCGTGGACTGGCGTGCCCGACGACGGTACGGCGGGCGGAACCGTAGTCAACGCTGCGATCCATCAAGCCAACATCCAATACGTGGTTAATACTACCGCCAACAGAACTGCCGCTCAGGCGGAGGCCGCCTACTATGACGATCGTCGTGGTAAGAACTACAGCGTAACAGATGGCATGGGGCCGCTCACGGCGTCCTGGCGCGCCGCAGCTCAGCAGACGACGACCATTACTAGTATTCCCCCTGATGCCACCACGGTGCTCTACAACGATGGCGGTAACAATGGCGGCGTATCTGGCGAGGCGAACCCGACGTTCGGTGACGTGGTGGCGCTCATCAATAAAGCCAATAGCAATTCGTCAACGGAGCCCGCCAAGCGCTTCTACAAGTATGCGCGCCCATATCGCTGGAGCTCGAATGTGATCGTTGTACCAACCTTGGTGCCTGCGAAGAGCCAGACGCCGGGCACCGATGGGGGCTTCATTAGTGGCCATACTGCCGAAGCGATTCGCAACTCCCTTGTTATGGCATACCTGGTACCAGAGCGCTTTCAGGAGATGCTGAGCCGGGGCATGGAGCTTGGCGAGAACCGTATCATGTCCGGCATGCATTCTCCGCTAGACGTCATTGGTGGCCGTATGAACGCTATCGCCGGTGCTGCCGCAAATCTCTATGCGCCGAGCAATGCTGCGCTTAAGGCGTCGGCCTATGCCCAAGCCCATAACGCACTGATGGCAGCGACGGGGACGACGCCAGCCACGTTTGCGAACTTTGCGCGCTCCGGGACACCGGCCAATGACCGATTCAGCGACTACGCCGCCAATAAGACCAACTATCTGCGCCGCATGACATTCGGCTTCGCGCAGATCGGCTCGAAGTCGTTAGAGCCATCCGTGCCCAAAGGGGCTGAAGTGATCTTGGAGACGCGCTTCCCTTATCTGAGTGCCGATCAGCGTCGCGTGGTGTTGAAGACGACAGAATTGGAGTCCGGCTATCCGCTCATGGATGATGCCGAAGGTTGGGGCCGCTTGAACCTGTTTGCCGCTGGGGATGGCTATGGCGCGTTTAACGGCAACGTCGTGGTATCGATGGACGCGAGCAAGGGTGGTTTCAATGCAGAGGATACGTGGCGCAACGATATTGCTGGCACAGGCAAGTTCACACTGACCGGCAGCGGGAAAATCAAGCTCGGCGGTGCAAACACATACTCGGGTGGCACGCAGGTAGCTGGGGGCGTTCTCGAAGCCGCTTCCGCCAAGGCGTTCGGTACTGGCGATGTCTATCTGGGCGCTGGCTCAGTGGTGATCAACGCGCCGGAAAGCGTCGCCATGGCAGGCAAGTTCACGCAATTGGCCGGCACCACGCTCGATATGCGCGTCGGCCTGAATGGCCAGGGCCGCATGACGGTGGCCGGGCTGACAACGATTGCCGGTGGCACGCTGCGCATCGTCTTTGTCAATGGATATGCTCCGAAGGCTGGCGAAACCATTCCGGTCATCACTGGCAGCAGTGTTCGCGGACAGTTCACTACTATCGCCGTGGAGGGTTTCAAGGCAACGCCGATCTACACGCCTTACGGAGTGCAAATTCGCATTGATGCCTGATGGATCGTGCTGGCGATAGATAATGAATCCATCAAGGATTCTGTTTATCGCCAATTTCGGCATTGTCCCGTTGGCACGGCTTAGCTCGATTCAGGCTAGGCCGGCTCAGTCAAGTGGAAGGACTTCTGTCCAGCTCGGTGATATCGCGCCATCTGGCCGAAGCGGGCGGCGAAGTCTTCGCGGTACGGGGAAGCGCGCAGTGGATGCCGCTTCAGTGCGATCGGAGAATGGGCAGATCGATTGGCTGGATGTGACGCAACCATATTGGGAGCGCACGGCGGACCGCCGCCTACAACCTCGTGCAAATGCGCTCGCCGGGACAAATCGGTCCGCAGTTTCAGTAGTCGCGATAATCATGGCGGAAGTGGCCGACAAAAGCGAAAAAAATTTGCGGCAATAATACCGAACTCCCGGATTGGGAAACACCGCGAACCCGCCAGCCCTACCAGGGGAAGCCGCACCTCTTCCGTGGTGAGTACTTCAGCAGCCTGCTAAGCTTCTCTAGCTACTCACCAGTCCGTAATATTGGCGACGGATCGGCCCCCAGGGATGATCGAATCAGGCTACATTTCTTTTCTTCTGCAATCCTCGTAGTTTATGTTCGCCTTGTGGGCTTCAAGCCTAGTCAGAATCTCCAACAGCTCCGGCGAGAAATTCTTTGTCTTGCCACGCTGGCGCGCGTGTCCTCGACCTTCTTCTGATAGTGGGTGCCCGCCCTGCTGGCTCTAAACGTCTGGAGATTACTGGCGATTCTGGCCCGACCGCAAGCGTTGTGCCTAGAGAGTTAGTGTCCAGAACTCTTGTTGAAATGTCTGCCCAAACGCCTTTTTGTCCGGCGCCACTTTCGATGTACGGAACCCCAGTCGACTATAGAGCGCTCTTGCGGCTACGAGGCAGCTGTAGGTCTCCAGCTGTACCTCCTTCAACGAGTGCGTACGTGCATACTCTAGGGCCATCCTCATCATTGCATACCCCACGCCTCTGCCTCTATATTCAGGCAGGACTAGAACGAAATTGAGAAATGCCAGATCTCCAGGTCTTTCGGAGATTGCAATCGACGCCACCCGTGTACTCCTATCAATGCAACCCAGACACGATCAAATGCACTGGGTAGCTGGAGAAATGCATGCATCTTTTTGGAAATGCTGTCCTGAAAACTCCTGTCAAAACCGAACTTCGTGGCATAGACGTCTCCATGCGCGGCAACGATCCATTCGTAATCGTCCTGCTGTGCTGTTCGTACCTTCAACTCATGGGCCGTCACTTGTAAACTCCAATCCTTGTGTTGGCATTATTTCCCCCTTTCGAACCCTTGATACACCAACGCTTCTCCTTCCGCTCACTGAGACACATCACTTTGCTCTACTTGCAATTCGGACAGTGAACGCCTATATACCAATGCTAAACTAGAATGACCTTCACCGATTTCCGAAACACCCCGTCTTCCGCGTACCTCGAGCGATTGGAGAAGGGTGTGGAGCATAAGGTAAAAACCCCCGATGGTGATCATTTCACTGTACGCCAGTGCCGGAGAATACTCGACTGAGTTTTCAGTTTCCCCTCTCGTATGCCAGGCAATCTTGTACTGCATCGCGCGCGAAAAATATATAGAGTTTAAGCACTCGTTGATCGTAGCGACCCGTATGCCAGTCAGTATTTGAGGCGAAGTTGGAACTAGCGACAGGCACGCCATCCGGGCTGAGCGTCTTGCGCGTAACGCCAGAAGGAAATTCACGCGGCAACACACCCATCATGGCCTACGTTGGAGCGATCCAGGAATGGCGGCTTGCGGATGTCTGTAGTTTCCGCGTCCAACGAAAAGATCGCGCCTGACGGCGCATCGGTCGGCCAATGCGTCATGCAGTGCCCGCCCATCGCCTCATCACATCGTCACATCGTCCTACCCAGGCCGCCTGGCGAGAAGTCGGTCCAAGTCTGCTGTTTCGACGTCCTTAGTACCGATATGGCGCAGTACGTTCTCAGCCAGCACGCGCAAGCCATAATGGCACGCGGGCGAAGTCCAATCCGCCCTTGACGGGGGCGCCAAGGCCGTAATAACGCAGCCCCGGCGGGCCGAATGCCGAAACCTTGGCCAGATCGAGCGCCTTGAGTGCAACCTCTTTGGCGGAAACGTTGCTTTCCTTGTCCCGTCTTGACGGCACCGAATCGTGCTGCCCACGATATGGATCTTCGCAATGTAGCGCAAGGCTATTTGGAACAATCTTCGCTACTCGCACAAATTTTAAGTGGGCGCAGCGGCCGCAGCGTGCTCCATCAGCATCTTTGCCATGGTCGCTGCTGCTGGGCTCAATGACCGGCGGTTCAATGAAAGAATACCTAGTTCCCGGTGCACTTTGGGGCGTTTCAGTGGCACGAAGACAAGGCCGCGCGCGCTCGCCGGCACACCCAGCGATGGAAGTACGGTTACGCCCAGTCCCTGCTCCAGCATGGCAATCAGCGACAGCATGTTTGACACAAACAAATGGCTGCCTGCCAGTAACTCCATCTCCGGCACACCCTCGATTTGCTGATGCGCTACCGTTCCGATGATCGGCAGGGACGCAAGCTCATTCCAGCCAATCGAGCGCCGGCCGGCCAGTGCATGATCGGCTCGACAGACCAGACCAAAGCTGTCCTTGACCAGCGACTGGAACTGAAGGCGAGACTCCACGCCCACGCGACTGCAGATGCCAAAGTCCACTTCGCCAGCCAGGACCATTGCCTGGATATTGCGGGAATTATCGTCCAGAATGCGGATCTCGATCTTCGGATGGCGCTCGATATAACGGCGTACCAAGTCCGGCAGCCATTGCGTCGCAACCGTCGGCACCGACGCAATGGTAAGTACACCCTCCTCTCTGTCCGCGAGCCTCTGCATCGCACTGACCGCGCGGTCGAAGTGTTCGGCCAACTCCCGCGCGTAGGGCACACACCCTGCCCCAAACATGGTTAACTCTGCCCGCCCGGCTTCGAACAGCCTTCCGCCGATACGTTGCTCCAACTCTCGGATAGAACGCGACAGCGCAGGCTGTGACCGGAATGCCTCGGTAGCCGCAACACGGAACCCGCCGTGGTCGACTACCAGCAGGAAGTGCTTTAGTTGAGCCATAGTCACATTTGCAGTCATTTTGCCCCTTATTTTGGATAGCTTTTTTGCATCATTCAGAAAATATTATGCGTTTTGTAAGGCACCGTAAAGCAGCATCCGATTGGTGTCATGCAATGGAACAATGAGCATCCTGAAGCGCGGACGAGTTTGCGTCGCGCCGAACTTTTAGCGTCCTGGGGTCTGGAAAGCTTGGCGGCCGCCTTGCTGACGTACTGCAATAGCGCGCGGGGAGCGCTTTGCTGGCGGGCCACTCTCTCTGAGGCATGTTGGCGTTACTAGCTGCCCTAAAGGCGACGGAAAAGTGGACGGGTTGCTGTTGTCCAACACGGATGCGAATACAGGCGGACACGGCGATACGGGGTCATGTGTTTCGCGCATCTGCCGCGATAGCGCCGGGGCTTGCGATCAAAGCAACTCCACAGGAACGCATCACTGGCTTCTTCGGTCCAGGCCGTTCGTACTCGCTCCGGCAAACAATTTGGTCGCGAGGCCTTTCTGCAAGCGGTTGCCACGCTACGTCAGGTCGATGTGCGACCACGCCTAAAGGCAGGAACGCGTGCTGGAAGTGTGGTCTGTCTCTCTCTAGGCTGCACTGCAGAGCATCGAGCAAGAATAAAGCCACTCCAAGCGTTTCTTGGGCGAGGAGCTGTCGGTCGATTTGCAACGTTTTCGCGCAAATTATCTGTGGGCGTGACAGGGGGCCGCGTCTGTTCGCACTCCGCGATCGATACAGTGCCGCAGGCTAAGTCGGGATGCGTGGCGAATTCGAGTTCGGCCAGCACTTCTTGGCACCCCACCCCACCCACTCCCGCTCGTTTTGCAGCCCCAGCATCAAGGTCTTGCCATCAACAGCCGGGAACTGACCATAGAGGTAGATGGTGGTGGCGTGCACTCGCATAGGCACGTGGCGGAGGCTCGGCGCCTTCAAAGGCGTAGTACAGCGGGAAGCCCATCCAGTTCCCATCGATTCCAACATCGAATGACGCGATGCGCTTGGCGCGACGGAAGTGCTGCGCGAACTGGTGGGCGTGGGCATGCCGGCGGGTGGGTCGCTCAAACCGCCACCCTTGGCCGATCAATAAAACTTATGCCCGTAGTCGGCGATTGAATTTCACGCAAGCGCGGCAGTCGGCTAGAGTTGCGACCAGACCGGGCGTGCATTCATGCCCCACCGCAACCCCAGGAGACACCATGCAACGTACCCGCCGCGCCTTGGCAGCCGCCGCTGCCCTGGCCGCATGCCTGCCGCTGTTTAGCGTGAAGGCTCACGCCGCCGACGCCTATCCTTCCAAGCCCATCCAGATGATCGTGCCGCAGGCGCCCGGCGGCACCAACGATATCGTCGCGCGTCTGGTCGCTGCGACGCTGTCGCAACGGCTGGGCCAGCAAGTGGTAGTCGAAAACCGTCCGGGCGCCGGGGGTAATATTGGCACCCAGGCAGCGGCACGCGCTACGCCAGATGGCTATACGCTGTTGATGACAATCAGCAGCACGCAGGCCATCAACCCCTCGCTGTACCGGAAGGTTCCGTTCGACCCGATCAAGGATTTCGAGCCAATCTCGCCCGTGGCGAGCGTGCCAAATGTGCTTGTGGCCAATCCCGCCTTCCCCGCCAAGTCGCTGTCGGAGCTGATTGCCATGGCGAAGGCAAAGCCAGACTACTACCGCTTTGCGTCAGCCGGAAATGGCACGTTGAACCACCTGCTAGGTGAGATGCTCAACGGCATGGCGGGCATCAAGCTTGAGCATGTCCCATACAAGGGCGTTGCCCCCGCGTTGAATGATGTATTGGGCAACCAGGTACCGCTGGCCTTTGCCAGTCTTCCGTCAGTCCTGGCTCACATCAAGGCAGGCAAGGTGCGCGCGCTGGGTGTCAGTTCCGCCAAGCGCTCACCCTTTGCGCCGGACATTCCTGCGATCGGCGAAACCGTCCCAGGCTACAGCGGCGACCTGTGGGTCGGCCTCTTCGCCGTCAAGGGCACGCCGAAGGATGTGACGCAGAAGCTTGCGCAGACCATGCAGGCAATCCTCACGGACAAGACTCTTCGAGACAAACTGGCCGCTCAGGGAGCCGAGGTCTTGACGGGCTCGCCGCAGCAACTCAGCGCGACACTGGTATCCGACATGGACAAGTGGGCCCGCATAGTGAAGACTTCGGGCGCACAGGTCGACTGACCGCGCGATATAACCTTGCCGTTGTGGACGTATCGGGTGGTGGCCATCTAGGTGGGAAGACATTCGGTACGCTGCATTTTGCCACCCGCCAGAAGTCGAACGGCGGCGGGAAATAACATTTCCGATGCCGGGTTCCCGATGTCAGTTGTCGACGTCCCGCAGTCTTCGCCGCCGTCTTCCCCGATAAAGTGCGGGTGGCACGCGCCACTCTCTTCGCGCACCTCCTTACTGTTTTCAATACCCGCCGTCTGACCGACATTTGCCCAACGCTTGTACTCCTGTTGGATAAAGGCATGGAATGCGTCCGGACCATCGGCACGTGTCTCTCTACCGATCTGAGCGACAATGGTGCGAATCGTCTGATCGAGCTTGTCGACCACTCCGCCGGTTTTTTTTGCCGGAGCGAGACTGCCGTTCCAAGACCCCAGCACGAAGTCAGGAAAGCCAGCATCCTTCATCGTGGGCACATTGGGCAACTGCCGACTGCGTTTCGCCGATGTGCCAGCCAATGCCTTGAGCTTCCCGCTTTGGATATTGGGCAATGCCGAAAGTAGGCTGTCGAACATCAGCGTCACTTGCCAGCCCCATCAGGTCGATGATAGCTGGCGAACTGCCACGGTAAGGTACGTGCGTCAACTTCAGTCCGGTCACGGAATTGAACAGTTCACCGAGAGATGGATGGAAATGCCGGTTCTCGAAGATGCAAAGCTGAGAGGCTGATTCGACTTGCGCGCGTAGGCAACCAGTTCCCCAACCGGGCTGCAGGCAACCTAGGATCGACTACCGGTACGTCGGGCAAAGTCGTGAACATGCTGACCGGCTGGAAACCGTCAATCGACTTCTCAGATGTCCCTTGAACAGATCCAGATTGATTGCCTGAGTGTCCGCGGCACCTACCAGCAAGGTTCAACTTCGCCCTATCCACCTGATTGGCACCAATGGTGCCAGAGGCACCGGACATGTTCTCGATCACAAAAGATTGACCCAGCTTCTTACTGAGTTCAGCACCAATCAGGCGCGCCACCATGCCGGTGGCGCCTCCAGGCGCAAAGGATTACCGGTTTCTCTGGCTTGGCTGAGGAGGGTTGGGCTGCGGTGGCTGGCAATATCGAGCCGACGGCAATCAAGGCAGTGGCAATTAGGGCGTGGTAACGGAATGAAACGCGGCGTCATGAGGTACGAGACAGGATCCGGCGCGCTCGCTCCAGCACTGGACGGTCCACCATCTTGCCCTCCATAGCCACGGCCGCACCATTCGCTGCGGCGGCTGCGGCAGTGACACGCTCGGCCCAGCGCCGCTCCGCGACAGACGGCGCTAGGCCGTCGTGCACGCCACGGACCTGGCCTGGATGGATCAGCAGCTTGGCACCAAAGCCGAAGGCCCGTGCGCGGCGCGTTTCTGCGGCAAGTGCTGCGTCGTCGCCAATCGCGGTGCAAACGCCATCCACGGGTGCGAGCAATCCCGCTGCACGGGAATGAAACACCAGCCGGCTGCGGAAGTAGTTCAGCGCTTCGCACTCATCCTGTATGTCGAGGTCGAACATCAGGTCGATGCTGCCGAACAGCAGCCGTACCACGTTGCCGGCATTGGCCAGCTCGCGCAAACCGGCGAAGCCGGCGGCGTTCTCGACCAGCGGGAAACAGCGCACGCCTGGCAATGCCGCCACCAGCGCGTTGACGCCGGCCGCGTCGGCCTTCGGCAGGACGACATCTGAGACACCCTCCGAGCTGCACCAGGCCAGGTCATCCTCGTAGTACGCGGTATCGGCGCCATTGATGCGCACCAGCATGGCGACATTAGCCGCCGCGGCGTGTACGCATAGTTTCGCCCATGGAGCCACAAGCCCTTCGCGTGCCTGCTCTTTGTCGACGGGCGCAACCGCATCCTCGAAATCGACAATGACCGCATCGGCACCCGAGCCAATCGCCTTGGCGATGCGCTCCGGACGCGAGGCCGGAACAAACAGATAGCTGCGCGAATTGACGATCGACATGGTTGCCTCCTCTCAGATGGCGCCTGCCGATCGTAATGCGGCGATTTGTTCGTCGGACTGACCCAGCTCGGCCAAGATGGCATCAGTGCTGCCGCCCAACGACGGAATCGAGTCCATGCGCGCCTCTGTCATGCCCGGCGGCAGTAAGGCCGGCACGGGACCGACCGGCGTGTCGACCCGGCGCCAGCGCTGCCGCGCCGCCAGCTGCGGGTGGTCCCATACGTCGGCAATGGTGTTGACCCGCGCATTTGCGATCTTGGCAGCCTCGAGCCGGTCGACCACCTCCGCTGCTGTCAGAGCCGCGAAGCTCTTGACGATGCGCGCGCGCAGGGCAGCGCGGTTCTGATTGCGCAGGCTGTTGCTGGCAAAGTCGGGGTGGGCGGCAAGCTCCGGGTTCCCCAGCACTGCCTGGCAGAACACGACCCACTCGCGCTCGTTCTGCAGTCCCAGCATCACCGTCTTGCCGTCGCCGGTCGGAAACGGACCATAGGGGTAGATGGTGGCATGCGCCGCCCCCGCACGCGGCGGCGGCTCGGCGCCGTCGAAGGCGTAGTAGAGCGGAAAGCCCATCCACTCCACCATCGATTCCAGCATCGAGATGTCGATCCGCTTGCCGCGTCCCGTCTTGCCGCGTTCAAGTAGCGCGGCAAGGATATTGGTGTAGGCATACATGCCGGCCGCAATGTCGGCCACCGACGCGCCGGCCTTGACCCCATCTTCCGGCGTGCCGGTCACGGAGACAAAACCGGACTCGCTCTGAACCAGGAGGTCATAGGCCTTCTTGTCGCGGTACGGGCCGTCGCTGCCATAGCCCGAGATATCGCACACGATCAGTCGCGGGTATTTCTCGCTCAGGGTGTCGAAGTCCAGACCGAGGCGCGCGGCCGCGCCGGGTGCGAGGTTCTGCACCAGTACGTCCGCGCGATCCAGCAGGCCGGCCAGCACGGGCGCAGCCGCTGCGTGCTTGACGTCGAGCGTCAAGCTCTGCTTGGAGCGGTTAGTCCAGACGAAATGCGAAGACATACCGCGCACGCGCGTGTCGTAGGCACGGGCAAAGTCGCCAATGCCGGGCCGCTCAATCTTGATGATGCGCGCGCCGAGGTCCGCCAACTGACGGGTGCAGAACGGGGCTGCGATCGCCTGTTCAAGGGAAACGACGGTGATGCCTTCGAGCGGGTGAGCCATGGTGATATCCGGTTTTGCGCAATGTCCTGCCGCCAATCTACCGGGCCGGGCCGGGACTGGGAAATACCAATTACTGAGAGCGGCATAAGTAAAATAAATACCTTGGAAACCCCCGGAGCCTGTCATGGACCTGCGCGCCATGCGCTATTTCATTGCCATTGTCGACCAGGGCAGCCTGACACGGGCCGCCGAGGTTGTCTGCGTGGCTCAGCCGGCACTCAGTCAGCAACTAGCAGCACTGGAGAAAGAACTGGGCGTGCCGCTGGTCCACCGCGGCGCCAAGGGCGTGAAGCCGACGGAAGCCGGCCGCACCCTGTATCGCCACGCCCGCAATATCCTGCGGCAGGTGGAGATCGCCGGCGCCGAGGTCCGGGTAGCGGGCATGGATGTCACCGGTATGGTTGCCATCGGCCTGCCCACCACCGCAGCAGCAGCATTCGGCATGCCGCTGATCCGCGCAGTGCGGGACCGCTATCCACAGATCCGGCTCCAGCTCTTTGAGAGCATGAGCCGCTATATCTCGGAACTGCTGGACCACAATCGGCTCGATTTCGCCATCCTGTTCCGTGATGTACCGTCGCGCGCGGTGGACCTCGAGCGGCTTGCCAGTGAATCACTTTACCTCGTCGGGGCGCTTTCAGTTGCGCGCAGGCTTGGGAAGCCGCAGTCGAAGATCGGCGCAGAAGGCGCCACCGTCACAGTCAAGGCACTTTCCGACCTGCCACTGGTGCTGCCAAGCGGCTCGCAGGGCTTGCGCGAAGTGGTCGAACTGGCTTTCGCACAGGCGGGCGTGCCGCTCAATGTGGTGGCCGACCTGGACTCACTGCCCTTTCTGCTGGCAACCGCGCGCGAAGGCCTGGCTTGCACCATCCTGCCCGCGTCATCGCTGTCCGAGGCGGACAGCGATGTGCCGCGGCACCTGATCGTGCCGGAGTTGCGTCGCACGCTGTCCCTATGCTGGCCGCGCGCACTGCCGCGAACCAGCGCGGCCGAAGCCGTGGCGGAAGTGCTGCGCGAACTGGTGGCCGGGCGCATTGCGGCAGATGGGTCGCTCAAACCGCCACCCTTGGCCGATCAATAATGCTTATGCCCGTGGTCGGCGATTGAGTTTCACGCAAGCGCGGCAGTCGGCTAGAGTTTCGACCAGACCGGGCCTGTATTCATTCCTCACCGCAACTCCAGGAGACGCCATGCAACGCACGAATGGGAAGGGCGGGTTTTCGCCCGCAGCACCAGCGGATAGTTCCTTCCTTTGACAATCCTTCAGATTTTGCGGTTTACGCCTCCGTACACTAGTCATGCACTACGTACCGATCACTCAGGATGAAGGAGAGTCAGCATGGTTTCGTCAGGCGTTCTGCTCAACCACACGGATGTTCCTGTCACCCCCGGCACCCGCACCGTTGCCTCACCTGACGGCCCCGCCAACTTCCTGATCGCGGCGCAGCGCGACAGCGTCGCCAACTTCGCGCGCGAAGGCAACGACCTGCTGCTGACCATGCGGGATGGCAGCACGCTGCGCATCCAGGGCTTCTTCACCAACGGGGCGCAGTACAACAACCTGGTGTTCGTGCAGGAAGACGGCCAATGGCTGGCCGACTTCAGCCGGGCGCTGGGCGCGCAGGGCGACGGCGTGGCCGAGGAGGCCATGCTGTTCGAGCCGATCGGCGACAGCACTTCCACGGCATTGCTGCTGGGGCTGCTGGGCGCAGCGGCCGGTGCCGGCATCATCGCGGCCGCGGCCAGCGGTGGAGGTGGGGATGGCGGAGGCGGCGGCAGTAGTGGCGTCGGGGCAGGCGGGGGCGTTGCGCCAGCCGCGCCCAAGGTGGCGCCCACCAACGGCGCCGCGCTGTCCGGCACGGCCCCGGCCGGCAGCACGGTCGGCATCGACTTCACCGGCGACGGCAAGGCCGATGCCACCGTCAGCGCCGATGCCGCGGGCAACTGGACCTACACGCCGCCCCAGCGGCTGGCCGACGGCACCGTCGTCAGCGTGACCGCAACCGACGCCTCCGGCAACACCAGCCCGCCGGCCACGGTGACCGTCGATGGCGCGGCACCGGCAGCGCCCGTGATCAGCGCGGTCAGCAACGATGCCGGCACGGGGATCGTTGCCGGAGGCAGCACCAGCGACACCACGCCCACGCTTTCCGGCAGCGCCGAAGCGGGCAGCACCATCAGCATCTACAGCGGCACCACCCTGCTCGGCACCGCCATCGCCGACGCGAACGGCCGCTGGAGCTTCACGCCGCCGTCGAGCCTGGCCGACGGCAACCACGCGCTGACGGTCACCGCGACCGACGCGGTCGGCAATACCGGCCCGGCAAGCGCGCCGTTCCTGCTGACGGTCGATACCGCAGCGCCGGCGGCGCCCACGATCACGCCCAGCGACGGCAGCGTGATCGCCGGCACCGCCGAGCCGGGCAACACCATCCATATCGACCTGAACGGCGACGGCACGCCCGATGCCACCGTCACGGCCGACGACAGCGGCAACTGGACCTACACGCCGTCGCCGGCACTGGGCGACGGCGCCGTGGTCAGCGTCACCGCCGCCGACACCGCTGGCAACACCAGTACGCCGGCCACCGCCACCATCGATGCCAGCGCACCGGCCGCGCCGGTGATTGGCAGCGTCACGGACGACGCCACCCCGTCGACCGGCCCGCGCGCCGACGGCGACGGCACCAACGACGGCACCCCGACCCTCTCCGGCACCGCCGAAGCCGGCAGCACCATCAGTATCTACAACGGCGCCACGCTGATCGGCACCACCGTTGCAGATGCCGCCACCGGCGCCTGGACCTTCACGCCCACGTCACCATTGCCCGACGGCGCCGTGAGCCTGACCGTCACCGCTACCGACGCCGCGGGCAATACCAGCGCACCCAGCACCGCCTTCACGCTGACGCTGGACGCCACGCCGCCGGCAATACCGGCCATCACCGGCGCGACCGAAGACAACCCGGTCAGCAGCCCGCTGGCCTCTGGCGACAGCACCAACGACTCCACCCCGACGCTCGCGGGCACTGCCGATGCCGGCAGCACCATCAGCATCTACAACGGCGCCACGCTGATCGGCACCACCGTTGCCGATGCCACCACCGGCGCATGGAGCTTCACGCCGACCACGCCGTTGACCGATGGCCCCTATGCGCTGACCGCCACCGCGACCGATGCATCGGGGAATGTCAGCGCACCGACCGCTGCCTTCAACCTGACCGTCGACACCGCTGCACCCGCTGCCCCGGTCATCACACAGGCCAACGGCACCACCATCTCCGGCAGCGCCGACGCCGGCAGCACCATCGATATCGACCTTGACGGCAATGGCACGCCCGACGCCACCGTCACGGCCGATGCCACCACCGGCGCCTGGACTTACTCGCCCGGCACGCCGCTGCCCGACGGCACCGCGATCAGCGTCACCGCCACCGATGCCGCCGGCAACACCAGTGCGCCGGCAACCGCTACCGTCGATGCCCTCGCGCCGTCCGCGCCGGTCATCACAAGCGTCACCGACGACAACCCCGTCAGCACCCCGCTGAACTCCGGCGACAGCACCAACGACTCCACGCCGACGCTCGCCGGCACCGCCGAAGCCGGCAGCACCATCAGCGTCTACAACGGCACCACGCTGCTCGGCACCACGGTTGCCGACCCCACCACCGGCGCGTGGACCTTCACCCAGACCACGCCGCTGACCGATGGCCCCTACGCGCTGACCGCCACCGCGACCGATGCATCGGGGAATGTCAGCGCACCGACCGCTGCCTTCAACCTGACGGTCGACACGGCGCCACCCGCTGCCCCCAGCATCACCGTTGCCAGCGGCACCACGATCTCCGGCAGCGCCGACGCCGGCAGCACCATCGACATCGACCTCGATGGCAATGGCACGCCCGACGCCACCGTCACGGCCGATGCCACCACCGGCGTCTGGACTTACTCGCCCGGCACGCCGCTGCCCGACGGCACCGCGATCAGCGTCACCGCTACGGATGCCGCCGGCAATACCAGCGGCCCCGCGACGGTGACCATCGACGCCGCGCCGCCCGCGGTCCCGGTGATCACCAGCGTCACCGACGACAATCCGGTCGCCAGCCCGCTGAATTCCGGCGACAGCACCAACGACTCCACGCCGACGCTCGCCGGCACTGCCGATGCCGGCAGTACCATCAGCGTCTACAACGGCACCACGCTGCTCGGCACCACCGTTGCAGATGCCACCACGGGCGCGTGGAGCTTCACCCCGACCACGCCGCTGACCGATGGCCCCTACGCGCTGACCGCCACTGCTACCGATGCATCGGGGAACGTCAGCGCACCGACCGCTGCCTTCAACCTAACCGTCGACACCGCTGCACCCGCTGCCCCGGTCATTACACAGGCCAACGGCACCACCATCTCCGGCAGCGCCGACCCCGGCAGCACCATCGATATCGACCTTGACGGCAATGGCACGCCCGACGCCACCGTCACGGCCGATGCCACCACCGGCGCCTGGACTTACTCGCCCGGCACGCCGCTGCCCGACGGCACCGCGATCAGCGTCACCGCCACCGATGCCGCCGGCAACACCAGCACGCCGGCAACCGCTACCGTCGATGCCCTCGCGCCGGCCGCGCCGGCCATCACCAGCGTCACCGACGACAACCCCGTCGCCAGCCCGCTGGCCTCCGGCGACAGCACCAACGACTCCACGCCGACGCTCGCCGGCACCGCCGATGCCGGCAGCACCATCAGCGTCTACAACGGCACCACGCTGCTCGGCACCACGGTTGCCGACCCCACCACCGGCGCGTGGACCTTCACCCCGACCACGCCGCTGACCGATGGCCCCTACGCGCTGACCGCTACCGCGACCGACGCGGCGGGCAACGTCAGCACGCCGACCGCCGCCTTCAACCTGACGGTCGATACGGTCGCGCCGACCGCCACGGCGACGGTCACCGCGCTGACCGACGACACCGGTACCGCCGGCGACTGGATTACCGGCGACACGACCCCCGTCGTCAGCGGCACGCTCAGCGCGGCGCTGGCCTCCAACGAGACGCTGCAAGTCAGCATTGACGGCGGCGCCACCTGGACCGATGCCGTCGTCACGGGCACCACATGGCAATGGTTCGCGCCGGGCCAGCTCGCGGACGGCACCTACACCATCACCACCCACGTGACCGACAGCGCCGGCAACATCGGCGCGGTCACCACCCAGAGCTTCACAGTGGCGCAGCAGGTGGCGCCCGAGGCTGCCGTGAATGAAGCCGGCGGCTTGCTCGGCATTGCCGATGCCAACCTGCTGGGGCTGATCGACCTGAGCGCGCAGCAGTTCTTCACCGCCAGCGACTACAACGAGAACATCAATAGCGTGGTGATCGAGTATGGCGGGCTGCTGGGCGTTGGCATGCAGCGGCTCAACGCCAGCCTCGCGCTGGCGGCCGAGCTGGGGCTGACCTTCAATGTGGTGAACGACCCGGGCATCCTGGGCCTCATCGGCCCATCGTCGACACTGTCGATCTCCGCCATCGGCGGCGGGCCGATCGACAACCTGAGCCTGAACGAACTGCTCGGTTCGATCACGCTGGAAGGCGGCCTGCTGGGCGTCAGCCTGAGCCTGCTCGACGCCATGACGATCACCGCCACCGACACCACCGGCCTGACCACCACGTCGACCGGCAGCCAGCTGGTCAGCGCCGGCGTGCTGACCAACCTGCTCGGCGCCAGCCAGCCGTCGGCGATCATCGAAGGCGATGCCACCGGCAATACGCTCACGGGCAGCGCCGGCAATGACCGGCTCTATGGCTACGACGGCAACGACACCATCAATGCCGGCGACGGCAACGACCTGGTGCGAGGCGGCGCCGGCGACGACCTCCTCAATGGCGAGACCGGCAACGACGTGCTGATCGGCGGCGCCGGCAACGACACCATGAGCGGCGGTGCCGGCACCGATGTGTTTCTCTGGGAGGCGCGCGGCAACGACAACACCGGCGGCAACGGCACCGACACGATCACGGATTTCACCGTGGGCACCGCACCGGGGCAAGCCGGCAATGACGTGCTCGATGTATCCGCGCTGCTGGAGGGCTACGCCGCCGACGCCAACGGCCCCGCCCACTACCAGAACGGCGTGCCCACCATCGATGCCGGCGACAACATCGGCCAATACCTCAGCGCCGCGCAGTCGGGCGCCGACACCGTGATCACCATCGACCGCGACGGCGCCGGCACCAATTACAGCGCGCAAACGCTGGTGACGCTGACCAACGTAACCACCAACCTGGAGACCTTGCTGGCCAACCAACAGATCCTGGTCTGACCCTGCAGCCCCCGGCCCGGCGGCATGCGCGAGCAGCCGGGCCGGCCGTGGCACCGGCTTGCGTGCATGCATGCCGGTGCAATGTACACATCCGGACGGCATCGCCATCTTGTTCACAGTCAGACTGACCCTTGACGCCGGCGCCAGCGCCGGCCCAGGCCTCGGCCTCGGTTTGTTTCCCGGTTCCTCCGCCTCGCGCGCGGCAAGACCTTTCCTCGCCACACTGCTCGCGACCACGCTGATGGCCGGGCCGGCTGGCGCCGCGCCCGTGCCAGCGCTAGCCGGCGTGCCGGCGCTGGCCGCCACGGCCCCGCTGGCCCCCGCGCCGGCGCCGGGTGCCGCCGCAGCGGACGGTGTGCGGGCGGCCTTGCGCATCCCGCTGGCGGGCATGGCCTTGCACGAGGCCGTCGGGATCGCCATCTCGCGGCATCCGGATATCGGCCGCGCCAACGCGGTGGTGGCGCAGAGCGAGGCCGAGATCGCGGTGGCGCGCTCGGCCTGGTACCCCAAGCTGGAATATGGCGTACGCCCGGGCTATGGCGGCAGCTTCGGCAGCGGCGGCAACGACATGGGCGCGCGCGCATCGGTGGGCGTCAGCCAGCTGCTCTACGACTTCGGCCGCACCGCCAGCAAGATCTCCGCCGCGGACGCCTCGCTGGTACAGCGCCGCCATGAACTGTCCGACACGGTCGAGCAGATCGCCTACAACACTGCCTCGATCTATATCGAACTGGCCGCCAGCCAGGCGATGATGGCGGCCGCGCAGCGCCAGCTCGAGACCCTTGCCGTCACGCGCGACAAGATCGGCCAGCGCGTGCGCGCGGGGCTGTCGGTCAGCTCGGACGGCACCATGGCGGACGTGGCGATCCAGCGTGCCCGCACCGAGGTGCTGCGCGCCCGTACCCGCTTCGACGTGGCCGCGTCGCGCCTGGCCGAGCTGATCGGCGTGCGGCCCGAGCGCGTGGCCGAACTGGCGCGCACCGAAGACGAGGTCCGCGGCCTGGGCGACGAGGGCGACGACATCGAGCACACGCCCAAGGTGCTGGCCGCCGCGGCCGCGGCCGAGGCCGCGCATGCGCGCGTGACGCTGGCCGAGGCCGAGCGCTTTCCGTCGGTCAGCGTCGGCGTCAGCCGCTCGGTTTCGACCGGACGCGCCAATGCCAACGACGACACCTGGATCGGCGTGGCCATCGCCGGCGACTTTTCGCTGGGCGGGCTGAACCGGCACCGCATCGACGCCGCCCGCGCCGGCCAGCGTGCCGCGCAGCAGGCGCTGGACAATGAACGGCTGCTGGCCCGTACCACGCTGCATTCCGCCGCCACCGAGGCTTCCGGCGCCGCGGCGCGCACGCAAAGCTATGCGCGGATGATCGCGCTGCTGCGCGCTTCGCGCGACCTGTACTGGCAGGAATACATCCTCAACAAGCGGACCCTGACCGACGTGCTCAATCCCGAGCGCGAGATCTTCCTGGCCGAGCAGGAATGGATCGGCGCGGTCGCCGACGGCATGCTGGCGCGCATCAAGGCGCACGCCGCCACCGGCAGGTTCGTGGCCTTGCTGCGGGAGCACGACAGTGCAAGCCACCCTTGATACGCCGCCTGCCGGCACTACGCCCGCCGGCGCCACACCCCACCACGGCGGCGCACCAGAGCAGCCGGGGCAGCCGGCGCAGGCCTGGGCCGACGCGCTGCTGCTCACGGCCCGCCAACTCGGGCTGTCGCCCTCACCGGAACTGGTGCGCGGCGCCGCCGCGTGGGCCGACCGCGCCGACGCGGACCGCGCCGTGGTCGAGATGGCAGCCGCCGCCGGCCTGTCGGCCCAGTTTGCCGAGCTGCCCGCGGCCGCACTGTCGTCGCTGCTGCTGCCCGCGCTGGTGGCGCTCGACGGGGCCAAGGTGGGCCTGCTGACGAGCATCGCCGACGGCAAGGCGGTGCTGCAGCTGCCCACCGAGGCCGGCACCATCGAACGCACTCCCGCACTGGCGGCGCTGGCGCGGCAGGCCGACGGCGCCGTGCGCCTGCTGCTGGTGCGCGAACGGGTGGCGCCTCGCAGCGGCCGTCTTGATGCCTATCTGGCGGCGCGCCCGGAAGGCTGGCTCGGCAGCATCTTCACCGCCAACTGGCGCACGCTGGCGGAGCTGGGCGCCGGCTCGCTGTTCGGCAACCTGCTGGCAGTGGGCACCTCGCTGTTCGCGATGCAGGTGTGGGACCGCGTGGTGCCGGCGCGCTCGCTGCATACGCTGTGGGTGCTGGCCAGCGGCGTGGCGCTGGCGCTGGTGCTGGAGCTGCTGATCCGCACCGTGCGGGTTTCGATCGCCGATCATTTCGGCAAGCAGGTCGACCAGCGCCTGTCGGCGATGTTTTTCGCGCGCGTGCTGGATATCCGCAACGATGCGCGCCCACGTTCGCCCGGCACGCTGGTGGCGCAGCTGCGCGACCTGGAGCAGCTGCGTGAGCTGCTCACCTCCAGCACGCTCGGGGTGCTGATCGACCTGCCCTTCGTGGCCGGCTTCCTGGTCATTATCTGGCTGCTGGGCGGCTGGCTGGTGCTGGTGCCGCTGGCGGCCATCCCGCTGCTGGTGCTGCCCGGCCTGGTGGCGCAGATTCCGCTGGCGCGGCTGTCGACCCAGGGCATGAGCGAGGCCGCGCTGCGCAACGCGATCCTGATGGAATCGATCTACCGGGCCGAGGACATCAAGACGCTGCAGGCCGAGCCGCGCTTTCGCAAGCTGTGGGACCGGGTCAACGCGGTCAACGGCGAGATCGGCCTGAAGCAGCGCTTTATCGCCGGGCTGCTGCTGAACCTGTCGCAGACGGTGCAGCAACTGGCCTATGTCGGGGTACTGGTGGCCGGCGTGCATGGCATCCTGGACGGCGGCCTGTCGTTCGGCGCGGTGCTGGCCTGCTCGATCCTGACCAGCCGCACCATCGCGCCGCTGTCGCAGATCCCCGCGGTGCTGGGGCGCATCCAGAACGCGCGCGTCGGCAAGCAGGGGCTGGACGCGCTGCTGAGCCTGCCGCTGGACCACGACCCGGCGCGCGACGCGTACCACCGGCCCGCGCTGGTGGGGCGGTATCGCTTCGAGCAGGTGGTGTACGGCTTCGATCCGCAGGAAAAGCCGGTACTCAACATCCCGCAGCTGCAGATCGCGCCCGGCGAGCGCATTGCGGTGCTGGGCCGCGTCGGCGCCGGCAAGTCCACCCTGCTGCGCCTGCTGGGCGGGCTGGCGACGCCGGTGCAGGGCCGCATCCTGTTCAACGACACGCCGCTGCCGCTGATCGACCCCGCCGACGTGCGCCGCGATGTCGGCATGGTGATGCAGGAATCCAGCCTGTTCTACGGCACCTTGCGCGACAACCTGCTGGTGGCCGATCCGCTCGCCACCGATGAAGCGATGCTGCAGGCGCTGCGGCTGGCGTGCGCGGACCGGCTGCTGCTGAACCAGGTGCACGGGCTGGACCTGACCATCCGCGAGAACGGCGTGGGCCTGTCCGGCGGCCAGAAGCAGGCGCTGATCCTGGCGCGCACGCTGCTGCGCGCGCCCAACGTGCTGCTGCTGGACGAGCCTACCGCGTCGCTGGACGAGGCCACCGAACAGGCCGTGATCGCGCGGCTGCGGCCCTGGCTGGGCCAGCGCACGCTGGTGGTGGCTACGCACCGCTACGCGGTGCTGGCACTGGTCGACCGCATCATCGTCGTCGACAACGGGCGCATCGTGCGCGACGGCCCCAAGGATGCGGTGCTGGCCGCGCTGCGCGGCAAGGGCGCGCAGGCCGTGAGTGCGCTGGATGCGGCAGGAGGCTGAACATGGGCACGGGGATGGACACGAAAGCGGCCGCGGGCGCGGACTGGATTCGCATCGGCGCAGAGCCCACGGGCCCGCGCTACCTGCTGTGGGTGATCGTGGCGGCGCTGACGCTGTTCCTGCTATGGGCGGCGCTGGCCGGGCTGGATGAAGTGGCGATCGGCGAGGGCCGCGTGACGCCGGCGTCCAAGGGCCAGATCATCCAGAGCCTGGAAGGCGGCATCCTGGCCGAGCTGGCGGTGCGCGAGGGCGACGTGGTCGAGGCCGGGCAGCAGCTGGCCACGCTCGACCCGGTGCAGGCGCGCGCCTCGATGGAAGAGACGCTGGAGCGGATCGCGGCACTGCAGGCGCGCGCGGCACGGCTGCACGCGGAAATGAACGATGCCGCCAATGTTGCCTTCCCGGCCGAGCTGGCGGGCAATGCCGCGATGGTTGATCGCGAGCGCCAGCTCTTCACCGCCAACCGTCGTGCCTTCCGCGAGAATGTCGGCAACCTGCGCGAGCAGCTGCGGCTGGCCGAGAACGAGCTGCAGATCGCCATCCCGCTGCTGCGCACCGGTGCGACCAATGAAGTCGAGGTGCTGCGGCTGCGGCAGAAGGTGGCCGAATTCTCGACCAAACTGGCCGCCACGCAGAGCGAATACTACGTGGCGCTGAAGGCCGACTACGCCACCACCATGGCCGACCTGGGCCCGCTGCTGAAGGTGCGCGAAGGCCGTGCCGACCAGTTGCGCCGCACCGCCATCAACTCGCCGGCACGCGGCATCGTCAAGGACATCCGCGTCTCCACCATCGGCGGCGTGGTCAGCCCCGGCGGCGTGCTGATGGAAAT
The DNA here is from genome assembly GCF_050271075.1 of Cupriavidus sp. H39. Taxonomy (NCBI): domain Bacteria; kingdom Pseudomonadati; phylum Pseudomonadota; class Betaproteobacteria; order Burkholderiales; family Burkholderiaceae; genus Cupriavidus; species Cupriavidus sp. H39. The sequence goes on along the minus strand of NZ_CP189845.1, from coordinate 5,856 downwards.
CGTGCCGCTGGGCGACCAGTTGCTGATCGAGGCGCGGCTGAGCCCGCGCGATATCGCCTTCATCCACCCGGCGCAGCCGGCCACGGTCAAGATCACGGCGTTCGAGCCGTCGATCTACGGCACGCTGCCGGCGCGCGTCGACCGGATTTCGCCCGACACCATCGAAGACCAGGTCGACAAGCGCATTTACTACTACCGCGTCTACGTGCTGACCGATCACGCCTACCTGGAAACCAGCGACGGCAAGCGCCACCCGATCCTGCCCGGCATGGTCGCCACCACCGAGATCCGCACCGGCCGCCGCACCGTGCTCGATTACCTGCTCAAGCCGCTGCGCCGCGCCGCCGAGGCGTTGCGCGAGCGCTAGCGCCAGTTTCATGCCAATCCAATCTGATTGAACCTATATTCAGTTGATCTCCCTCCATGTCAGGATAGTTTTCGCCCCGTCACCCTTCGATGAAGGTCAATGGAAAGACGGAAGCAGTTGAAGAAGGAAGCGCAATCCGGCGGAATTCAAGGAATAGGTGGTTGAGCAGATGATGTCGCCCTTGAACCGATCAGCTGTCGATTTGGCAAGGAGACAGATGTCAGGATGGTGAGTGCGATCCTGATCGTGGACTTGCCGAGTCCCGAACGCATTTCGCGCGATGAACGGCAAGTACTGAGCGAATAAAGGCGGAGTCCGGCTGCGATCAAGCTCGGCTCAGCGTCAACTGAGCAAGCAGTACCCAGCAAGGGAAGGGCATATGCAAACAAGCAGGAGTTACCCGCTTCACCTTCACCTGTGGGTGCTATTCGGCTCCCTAGTTCTGGTGGTTGGCGCGCTGACGTGCGGCATCAACTTCCTGATGACCAAGTCGGCGCTGGAGGGTGCGGCGTCCGATGCCACGCATCGGATCAGCCGCGAAACGCTTGACGAGGTCAAAGAGCTGATCGCGCCAGCGCAGATGGCGGTCAAGCTAATCAGCCATAGTTCACTGGCCGAGGCGCAGTCGATCGACGAACGGCTGGCGCTGCTGGCACTCGTGCGCGCTGCGCTGGACACCTCGCCGGCGCTGCAGTCGCTGTACTTGGGCTATGCGAACGGCAGCTTCTTCTACGTCAGGCCGCTGCGCGGAGAGACGGATCGCACTGCCGTCAATGCTCCCAAGCAAGCTGTCTATCTCGTGCGCAACATTGAGCGGGCGAATGGCGTGGCGCGGGGGTGGGCTTACTTCTTGGATGCAGGACTTAACATCATCCAGACCGTCGACGCTTCGGATTTCGCCACGAGATTCGATCCACGGCAGCGGCCTTGGTACAAGGAAGCCATGGCGGAGGGCGAGTTGATCCGCACCGAGCCCTACATCTTCTTCTCTGACCAGCAAGCGGGATCGACGCTGGCCCTGGTCACCGGCACGCGCCGCGCCGTAGTCGGTGGGGACTTCCGGCTTGATGCACTGGGGCAGATGCTTGCGCGCAAGAAAACCGTCGCGCGTTCGGTGCTGGCGTTGCTGGACGGACAAGGCCAGGTTATTGCAATCGACCGCAACCCTCCGGAATCCGGATCGGCGCCAGATGTCATCCACTCGGGCCTGCTTGTGGCACCGGCGGACTATGGCTTACCTGTCCTCACGCATTTGGCCGCCGGCCTGCGGACTCTGGGCGGATCGGCCAGCAGACACGAAGTGATCTCCGCTGGGGGCGAGGCTTGGTACACCACAGTCGACAGGCTGACGCCGACAGGTGGCAAGCCGCTGTTCCTGGTCTCCGCAGTCCCGCAGGTTGAATTGCTGAAGGGCGCGCGGCAGCAGGCGTTGCTGAGCATCGGGGCCACGGGCCTGATTGTGCTGCTGTCCTTGCCGCTGATCTGGCTGGTCGCGCACCGTATCGCCCAACCGTTGCACGTGCTGGCCGATAGCGTTGAGGCCATCCGCCGGTTCGACTTCCTGCATCCTGTCGCCGTTCGCTCGCACATCGGCGAGGTAAGGACGCTTGGCGACGCAACGGAACAGATGCGGCAGACCATCCAGCGTTTCCTGAACATCGTGCAAGCTGTTTCGGCGGAAAGCCCGCTCGATCAACTCTTGCCGGTGCTGTTGCGTAAGATGATCAACGCCGCTAGTGGCAGCGCAGGCGTGCTGTACTTGGCGGACGGCGATAAGTTGAAAGCGGCCGTGGCGTTCGACCGCAATGGGTCGGATGTCGCTCCGACGCTGCCGCAGGTAGACGTGTCGCAGGCCTTGCCGCTAGTCCGCTCCTCCGCCAGCGACCTCGCGCCGCGGGCAGGCGTGCTGACTCCGGATGACCTCCTGGGGTCGCAACTTGTTTCCCTGGCAGCCGGTTCCCCATGCCACGCGGCGGCGATCCCGCTGGCCACGCGCCAGCGTGAGCTTCAGGGCGTGATCCTGGTGCTGCGTGATACGTCGATGGAGAGCGCCCAACTTAGCTTTGTCGACACGCTCGCCAACCTGTGCGCGGGTGCGCTCGCAGTGCGCGCCCTGACGAGCGCACAAAGCGAGCTGTTCGATGCGTTCATAAGGCTGCTGGCCGGCACCATCGATGCCAAGAGCCCGCACACTGGCGGGCACTGCAAGCGCGTTCCGGAAATCGCCAAGATGCTGGCCAGCGCCGCATGCAATGCCATCGACGGTCCCTACAAGTCATTCCAGATGACCAGCGCGCAATGGGAATCGCTGCACGTGGCCGCCTGGCTCCATGATTGCGGCAAGGCTACTACGCCTGAATACATCATTGACAAGGCGACCAAGCTTGAGACGCTCTACAATCGCATCCACGAAGTGCGCATGCGCTTCGAAGTCCTGAAGCGCGACGCCGAAATCGTCTACCTGCGTGCGCTCGCCGCCGGCGAGGACGGCGAGACCGCTCGGCGCCGGCGCGACGTCGATTTAGAGGCGCTGGATGAGGATTTCGCGTTTGTTGCCACATGCAACCAGGGCGGCGAGTCCATGGACGCGCCGCAGAATGAGCGGCTGCAGCGCATCGCCTCCCGCAGGTGGACGCGCACGCTGGACGACCGCCTCGGTCTCTCGCAAGAGGAGCTGGCGCGCATGGTGCATATCCCGGTCGCGCCGCTGCCCGTAGAGGAGCCACTGCTGGCCAACAAGCCAGAACACGTGATCGAGCGCACAGCCCGAGACATCATCCCTGAGGACAACCCATGGGGCTTCAAGCTGAAGGCGCCCGCGCATCTATATGACCGTGGCGAGTTGCACAATCTTCTGGTGGCGCGGGGAACGCTGTCGGAAGAAGAGCGTTTCAAGATCGAAGACCACATAGTGCAGACACAGATCATGCTCTCGCGCCTGCCGTTCCCGAAGCACCTGCGCGAGGTGCCGGAAATCGCGGGCAGCCACCACGAGAAGATGGACGGCACAGGGTACCCGCGGCGCCTGCGCCGTGAAGACATGAGCCCTCTGGCCCGGATGCTAGCCATCGCTGATGTTTTCGAAGCGCTCACGGCCGCCGACCGGCCGTACAGGAAGGCGAAGAAACTGTCCGAAGCCGTCCGGATCATGGCGATGGCCACCGCGCAGCATCATCTCGATCCGGAACTCTTCGAACTCTTCCTGACTTCCGGTGTGTATCGCCGCTATGCCGAGCGCTTCATGCGTCCGGAGCAAATTGATGATGTAGATATTGCCCAATACGTGGGCAGGGGTTCGTCGGATAATGCTTGAGATGACCACGACATCCGCAAGTTCCCGATACTCTTTGCGCCAGCCGATTCTCGTCAGGCAACACGGTCTGGTATTCGGGGGCCAGGCGGTCCTTGCTCGGCAGGCCCTCCACCGAGTAGCGCGCCTCCTAGCAGAGCGACGGCTTTGCAGGCTACGCACAAAAATTGTTTCAAAGCAGTACTGCCTTACTGGACTCCATAAAAAGAAGCCCACAGACCAAACCACCGCCCTCGCTCAATCGGACATTTCATGTGGTAGCCAAGTACTGCCGAGAGATCATCGACAGGGTTCGATTCGACGAGGCGAACCGTCTGCGCGATGACCGGATGGCTCGCAAGGTGGTCAAATCCTCCCGCTGGCTGCTTCTGCGCAACCGGGAGAACGGAAAACGATAGCCGACCCGATCCGGCTCAAAGAACTTCTGGCGGCCAACAATGGACTGATGGCGGTCTACGTGCCCAGGAGGCGATCTCAAGACCCTGTGGGACTACCCGACCGCGGCTACGCCAGGCGGTTGTGGGAGGACAAGTACGACCGCGCCATGAGCAGCGGGATCGAGCCGCTGCTCCAGTTCTCCCGACGGCTCAAGCCCTCCCTGGCGCCCTCGGGTACCATTCTGGTCGAATGCATCAACAACCGGATCAAGGTGTTCAAGCGCATGGCCTATGGCTTCCGCGCTGACCACTGCTTATTCCTTAAGATTGGTGCCGCCTTCCTGGTAGTTCGACGCCGAACCAAAAAAAAAGCCAGACGACACGCATCGTCTGGCGAACTCAGAGATGCGATACGCACGGGGATACGTATAGGCATCTGCTAGCAAAGGTAGCAGCTTCTTAACGCCGGAAATCTGACGAATTTTGAACTTACTGATACACGACGTACCTCCGGTGAAGTAGGAGTAGCTAAATCCAGTTCGGGCGCGAGGGCGAGGGGATTTTCTCAAACGGAAATCGGCGACTTCACGGTTTCATCAGCTCGAATGGCGGGAGCTGGAATGCGGATTCAACCGGTCGATGCCAACGCTATCTCGAGGTCACCGAGTACCCGGACGGCAGGATCGAGTTGTGGGCCGACGGCGCGTCCCTGCCCACTCCCTCCTATGACCGGCTCGGCGCGACCGTCGACAACAAGCGGCTGGGACACGTGCTGGCCATCACGGCGCAGGTACAGGCGGAGCGCGACAGTCGCCAGCAGGCCGGGCCATCGCGCACGCTGCAAGGTGAACCCGCCCGGCCCCATCGCGCGCCGCCGAACGTCAAGCGGCGCGATCTGGAGCGGGCCATTGCTGCGGCCCCGTTCCAGCAGAATGGGACCTTTTGACCCTGCCCACCGTGAAACGGCTGCCCCACTCTGCGCTGACCTCAGTCACGTCCAACCAGCACCCCTGCCCTACTCCCATTCGCGCAAAATCCAACCCTGCACAAAAAGCACGTTCCGACTGACTACGTCGCAGGAGACGCGCAAGTCCGGAATGTTCTCGGGTGGCGGCGGCGCCTCTGTGACGATCGACAAGCAACGGTCAACCAGTTCGATCTGAAAAATTCCACCATCTTCAACGCCGCATCACTCATTTTGATTACCCTGTTATGGATCATCGTTATGCTTTGTAGATAGGATCGGCGCCGAAAGGATCAGTCCTAGCTCAATCTCGCTCTATACACCTTCAATTACGACACCCTGGCCTCGCAAGCTTGACCATACCGATCAAGTGAAACAAGTAACTTTTTTACTTCTTATGTAAGCGATGTATTTTTTATATATTTTTATCAGATCCCGGATCAGACCGGCTACTTTTTTGATTACGGGTGACGTCTCCGTAATTTCGATCACAAGACGTTCCGCGAACATTCTGCTTTCAGCATCGCACGGGCAGTAATCCGGATTTCTGAACTTTTTCGAATCTTGTCGAGTGGCCAGCTCTTCATCCTAAAGCCGTCCGGTGGCAAACTACCTCCGTCTCGGGAACAATGGGGACAGCGAGCCTTTATCACAGCGGCAAATCAATCGTGTTCAGCGCTGGTCGCCATGCTTGATCGGCTCCACCGACACTGCGTTACTACGGCACAACGAATCCTTAGAACCGCCCGGTACAGATACTTCCACTGGCCGCGTACCAGGATGTAGGTCTCGTGCCCGCCAGCTTTTCCCCACCGGGCGCTTGGCGTGGCGAAAGATG
>NZ_CP189847.1:0-644978 GCF_050271075.1 Cupriavidus sp. H39 | reverse complement strand
GAGGGGACGGAAATCAATGGTGACCAGCGCGTCGCGCACGCCGGCGGCGCACCAATGCGGTAAAACCGCGGCTCGCTAAACACCGAGCCGGAAGCGGTTGGCTAGCTCTTCCACGATCGATGCCTGCAGTCTGTCGCGAGAAATCTTGAGCGAATCGCGATCTGCGGTCGACGCCATCCAGCGCTTGAAGTCGACAAACGCCGCTGGACTGATCGTCGTCATCCGCGCCATCCTGCCGGTCACGGACACGATCGGGTGCAGAGAATGGAGGCGCCCCCAGCAAGACATTTGCGCGTCGCGCCTGCACTGCCCAGAGGTCGTCTTCGTCGTCTGTCAGTTGGAGCGGGTGGGGGTCAAGATCGGCGGCCTCGCGACGCAGGATGTTCACCTCGAAGCCTTTTGCGTTCACTGCCGTAAAGAGTTGATCATCCCGAATCTCGAACGTGCTAACTACCTTGCGTAGGAGGTCCAGCATCGAGAGATCCAAGTTCTTCATTCAGAGCAGCAAACTGCACGCGTTTGCGCGTATCCCAAAGAGGATCGACGTCGCGAGTGGCGAGAGCGCGCTCCTTCAGGCGAACACCGGCCGCGGCTTCATACGCATAGAGAGCATGCGTCCCAATCACGATGAAATGCTCGGCGATATTGAGCCGTGTCATCACGTGAAGGATAGCCACAAGAATGTCTGGAGCCCGGCCAACTCGGATCGCTCGGTTCAGCCGCCGGTGCCGGTCGAGCTCGTTTGCGAGCGTCTTGAGCCCGGCCTCCGCGGCTTCCTTACGCGCATTGAAACGCGAGTACATGTCCTCCTGCGTGTCTCGGTGCCGCTCATCATCCTCGCTGTGCAGATAGCCGCTGGTGGTGGAGATTGAGTTGTGCCCAAAATTGTCCCGCACGTAGCGTAGGTCGACCTGCTGGTCGATCATGTGCGAGCCGGCGGTGTGGCGCAGCCAGTGGGCCGAGGCACTGGCCAGGACATCGGCCTACGCTTCCCATTCGGGCCCGCGCACGCAGGCGCGCTGCCGCCAGGCGAACACTTCCTTCAAGATCAGGTGCAGCGCGCCGCGTGACAGGCCCGGGTGACGATCCACGCGCCCCTCGCGTTGCCCGCGCCCGATCATCGGCAGCACCAGCGGCAGCGCCTCGCCGGGCTGCGGAGTCGGGAGCAGGTCGTTGGCGCGGCGGTAGCGCGCCCGTTCGGCGATCAGTTCATCGGTGTCCGGCACCAGCCGGGCCTTTGATCAGGCGACTGCGAAAACCAAGGCATTCCGGCCCTTACCCGGGCCGTTACTGGCATTTCGCGGACGATGGCCGCATGCTAGTCTGATCTAGTCCGGTTAAACACGCCCCCCAATGCCGATGATTTCCTCGATCAACGCCGTGACACTCGCCACCCACGACATGTCGCGAGCCGTTGCCTTCTACCAGGCGCTCGGATTCCAGATCCGCTATGGATGCGCCGATGCGGAATTCACCAGCTTCCACGCGGGCATGGGCTATCTCAACCTGATTGCGCAGCCTGTCAGCCGGCAATGGTCGTGGGTGGGGACGCATCATTTTCCATGTCGACGATGTCGACGCCATCCACCAACGGGCGCTCGAACACGGGCTGTGTCCCGAGGCCGTCCCGCGCGATGCCGAGTGGGGCGAGCGGTACTTCCATATCAGCGATCCCGACGGCCACGAGCTGAGTTTTGCGAGACTGCTGGTGGGGTGAGCAAACGTCTTGGCTGGCTCACGCGCCGGCACCGACGTGGTGACTAAGATCTGGCCAATACGCGATTCTCTGCAGCGCGGAGCAGCACCGTCGACGGCTGAAGCTGTTCGATTATGTGGGCGGCAGATACGCCGAGGACCTGCTCGGCTACGAACGCTTCCTGGCCGGACCCGCAACCGGCCGCCCACTGGATCTTGGGGTCTTGGCCGGCACCAGGAAAAAGCGCGCGCGCGGCACCCGGACTGCCGTCCCACTTTGACGGAATCATCGGGGCCGCTGTCGCCGGCCAGCGTGCGCCAGGCGCTGGTGATCCTGAGCGCGCTGTTCGCCTTGTTGACCGAAGACGACTACCTCGCCGGCAATCCGCTGGCGTAAGAACAAAGTAATTCTGTCACTCCGGAATCCGGCTGATGGCGTCTTTCACCTGCGCCTGGTTGGCCATGGCGCGGATAGAGCGCAGCGGGTGGGACTTCGGCACGAAAGCCTCCTGCCGCCTCATGGTGAATAAGCTTTCCGTGAAGGTGTCAGCGCCGCGCATGAATCTGGGGTTGGGTGGAGTCCTCGAATCAACGCTTCAGCCTGTCGTGGCGCCGACATTCCCTGGAGGTACTTCAGCGGCACTGCTAGTGCTGCGGGGGATTGCAGCGGCACAGCGAAAGTCGTCGAAACAGACACGTCGAGGCCGAAAAACAGCGCTACAGAGGGCGCTGTCAGGGCTTATTCTCCCATTCTGAAAGCTGCGCTTGGCGAGAGAGCAAACGCATAGCGGTATAGTAGTCCGGAGGATCGATTGTCATCCCAAAGCAATCTTTCTCGCCGCTTTCAAATCTTCTCAACACATCTATGGCGGCTGCTTGCTCAGCATCGGAAAGAGAGAAGGCCGCGTGGATATAGGTCACCTGTTGAGGGTAAACGGTGCATCGAGCTTTCAATCCAATGCGGCGGGCCCAAGCAAGATCGGCTTTGATCGCGTTGGAGTCGTTGTAGCTAAAGGGGCAATCGATTGGAACGCAATCGGCTGCGGTACAGTCTACCTGGAAGCGGGAGCGCACGTGACGCAGTTCAATGGCATCCGCGCCGCGAACTACATCAAGGCTCGCACTGAGGTCCTCGGCTGCCAATAGGCATGCTGTAACACGCTGACTCGCTCCAAGGATCGACTGAATATTGACCACGCCCCGAGCGGACTCGAGCGTTGGCACAATCTCGGTGGTTCCGTGCGCGAGAGAACGCCTTCTCAAGCTTGGATATTTCTTCATCCAGCTCGATGATCTGGGCCGCTCTTTCGACATGCGGAAGAAAAATTGCGGCCGGCGCGCTAGGCATGACGCCCCGCAAGTCTTCTTTGCCACCGCGGCCAAGCTGGTTGACGCGTACTGCTCCTACGACACCGCTCTGTCTGCACTCAGCCATAAGATCCTGGATCGCCACATATGCCTGTGGCCGCTCGTCTGCTTTCGTGAACTCTTCAAGATCTGCGACTACGACGTCGGCGCGGACTTCTCGCGCTTGTCGGTGCCGTTGCCTGTCAAGGCCCGGAACAAAAAGCCAGCTTCCACCTGAGGTGCGGTGGCCGCAACTTTGGGATCTGATGCCATAGACAATATTATTCTTTTGGTAAAGGTGCGATATCTAACACTGTTCGGACCGGATTTCCTTCTCTTAGCCTGGCCAAGACGGCAGGTTCGGCGGCGTCAGAGGCGAGTGCTGTGTCAACCGTTGTTGCTGCAGCATCGACGGCGAGAACAGGACGCCGTTATCGTCAGCTACAATGATTTGACCTGGGTGAATTTCTACGCCGCCGCACAGAATAGGTACATTTACAGCGCTTCCATCAGCGTCGATTTTTTTGGTCGTAAGCGCTGTGGTTCCCCGAGCAAATACGGGTAGCCGCATTTCTTTGAGTTCGGTGATATCCGTTACGAGGCCGTCAACGATGACCCCTTTTGCGCCGACGCTTTGAAGGGCTGTGCCAGTAACCGCCCCAACACACGCATGTGTCCTGTTGCCACAGCAATCGATAACGAGCACATCGCCTGGACGCAACACAGCTAAAGCCCGGTTAACTGCGTAGGCATTCGGGCTCGCCAATTTCAATGTGACGGCCGTACCGACTACCCGCGCGCCAGGCACGAGCGAGCGGACCTCATAGCTCATGAACCCGTCTTCAAGAAAATGTCCCAATGTGGGTAGGCTGACCCGTTCAAGCTTCGAGAGTAGTGCGAGTTCGCTTTCGCATTTCATTTTCAGCTTCCTGTTCCGAAAGAGGCATCTTCAACGCGAAGACGATACTCCGGTGTTTGCGAGAGCGTTGGCGTCCGAGGCACGAGACAGCGTTTCTGCCAGCATCAACAGTGCAGCGACGGAAAGAGCCGAGGAGCCGATCATGTACCATGCAACAGAAGATCCTTTGCCTGTAGCCGAGAGGAGAGCCGTCGTAATGATGGGTGTCGCGGCGCTGCCCAGTAGGCCGGAAAGCATATAGCTAATTGACAGACCGGAATAGCGCACCTTTGTCCCAAAAAGCTCGGCGAGAAAGGTGGCGATTGGACCATAGTTGGCTGCGAATGCACTCATCATCAGGAGGTAACCAAGCAGCGCAAAGCCAAAGCTCTTGGTATCGAGGAGCCAGAAGAGCGGGAATGCCAGAAGCGCTTCGGCAATAATGCCTCCAACAATTACGGGCTTCCTTCCCACCTTGTCAGACAACAGTCCAAACAAAGGGAGCAGGGCAATACACAGGCCGCAGGAAATCAACGCTATCGCAAGCATATGATTGCGGGAGAAGCCAAGGGTTTGTGTCCCGTATGTTATGTCAGTCCGAACGCGACGATCAGATTGAAAGCGGTGCCAGTGGACATGGTGGCCACTGCGCCGAGGATGACCTGCTTCCAAGATTTCGTCAGCACTTCCGCAAGTGGGATCTTAACTTGCGCTGAGTTCTCCTTTACTTTGCTGAAGGAGGGAGTTTCAGCCGTGTTCAGGCGAATGTACATGCCTACGCCAACGAGAAGAATGCTAGCCAGGAAAGGGATGCGCCAGCCCCAGGAGAGAAGGGCTTCATCGGAAAGCATTGCGTTGCTTGCGAGGAATGCTAAGTTCGCAATCAGGGTGCCGGCGGGGACCCCGATTTGGACCCAGGAACCGTAAAGACCACGGCGATTGGACGGTGCGTGTTCCACTGCCATGAGTACCGCGCCGCCCCACTCACCGCCAAGCGCTAAACCCTGGACAACGCGTAGCGTTAGCAATAGAACGGGGGCCCAAACGCCGATTGAGGAATAGTCAGGGAGAAGCCCGATTGCAAAGGTCGCGACCCCCATCATCACCAGCGAAACTCAGACATCGACTTCCGGCCCAGCTTGTCCCCAAAGTGCCCGAATAGGGCTGCTCCCACCATCCGAGCAAGATAAGCGGACGCGAAGGTGCCGAACGCGAGCAAGGTGCCAACGAGTGGGTCGAAAGCAGGGAAAAACACCTTGTTGAACACGAGCGCCGAAGCGGTCGCGAAAATGAACAAGTCGTACCATTCCACCGTTGTGCCAATGACGCTCGCGATGGCCACCCTCCGCATATTCACTGTGGGCGCACTTGCCGCTGCCGGCGTTGGCGTGTCGTGTGTCGTGTCCATAAAACCTATCCAAAGGGTAAGAGTGACAGAAGTTCAAGCACTGAGAAGGCCATGCTTTCCTCGCGCGAACTGGTCTGACCACCCGATGTGTTTGGGATCCATGGGGTCCAAATGAGACGGGTGGTCCGGCCAATTGAATCCTACCTAAGACTGCCTTCTGCCGTTATAGGTACTAACGCTAGGTCTGGTGGCCTAGTGGCCGGACCATGGTGCTTGCGCCGTGGTAAGGCAGTCAAAACGAGCTGAAGGCTTAGGTCTGCAAATGGACTCGCAACAACCGAGGCTTCATTCGTTAACCTCCCGCGATGCGCGGGCAGTAATTGCCAAGAGATGAGGTACGCGGGTGGTTGCATGGCGTGGCGCGCACGGATCGGGTCGCGTGCGATGATTGCAGCTACTACTCTGGAGTGTTCGTCAATGGCCTGGCGATAGTCTCCGGCATCGATAAAGTGCTTATCGAGCCCCTTGAAGAGCGCGCTGGCTTCGCACAATTGCCAGATGTGCATTACTACCGAAGCTAACGCAGTGTTTCCGCTTGCGGATGCAATTGCTTCGTGCAACGCACGGTCGTGCGCGAAGTCGCTCGCCTCAGGACTTTGGGTTGGGTCCATCTTGCGATGGGCCTCTTCAATAGCCGATAGTTGATCGCCGCTTGCATTAATTGCGGCCAGCGCAGCGCATTCCGGTTCGACTAAAGCACGTGTTTCTAACAGTTCGAAAGGGCTCATCTCTCGACCCTGATGCCAACTCGGTACTTCGGGATCGACGTCGATCAGCCGAGCATCATTTGGTACTGGCGGGCGATCTTTAGTGTCGACGACAAACACTCCGCTTCCTACTCTTACCTCCACAAAACCGCCGATCTCCAAGGCGATGAGAGCTTCACGAACCGTCGATCGGGCGACATTTAGTTGCTCGGCTAGCTCGCGTTCAGCCGGCAAGCGCGCTCCTGGCGGAAAGTACCCTGCGGCGATCTTTCTTGCTATTTGGTCGGCGATGAGGCGGTACAGGCGTTGTGCGGTTACGGCTTGAAGAGAGGACATTGAATTTTCTGGTGTGCCTGAACGGTCCGGCCAATTATAGCTCGAAGCTTCGAGCGCAGTCGTGTAGCCGGACGCCAACCCGCCGAGCCAGCGAGCAGAAAGTGCTCTATACGATCCTTTACCCACCTTCGCGCGGATTTGGCCCCATGAAACTCTTGCCTGTCGGACGAAATCTTGCCAAAATTGGTCAGGCCACCCGCCCAATTTTGGGGCACTAAGGGCACACTCACCCATTTTTTCTAAGTTACACGTAGCAGGCGGTCAGCGCCGCCCTAGTCAGGAGTCTCCATGAAAAACGCAGATTTGGTTCGTCGTAAAGACGCCGCAACTCCCCGCGGAGTTGGCGTAATGTGTAGTTTCTATGCCGAGCGAGCCGAGAATGCGGAGCTTTGGGACGTCGAGGGCAATCGGTACATCGATTTCGCTGCCGGCATCGCCGTGCTTAACACTGGTCACAGGCATCCTCGGCTCGTCGCAGCCGTACGCCAGCAGATGGACCGGTTTTCTCACACGGCGTATCAAATTGTGCCTTACGAGAGCTACATTGAGCTCGCGGAAAAAATCAACGCGCGCGCGGTCGGAGCATTCCATAAGAAAACGGCGTTCTTTACCACAGGGGCCGAGGCCGTGGAGAACGCCATCAAGATTGCACGGGCGGCAACGGGGAGGCCTGGTGTCGTTGCCTTCTCTGGCGGCTTTCATGGCCGAACCCTGATGGGTATGGCTCTGACCGGAAAAGTTGTTCCATATAAAGTGGGGTTCGGCCCATTCCCCGGTGATGTGTTTCATGCGCCGTATCCTAACAGTCTTCACGGAATTTCGGTCCAGGATGCGTTGCTCTCTATTCAACAGCTTTTCAAATCAGACATCGACCCGAAACGGGTCGCCGCTATCATTTTCGAGCCGGTGCAAGGTGAGGGCGGCTTTAATGTCGCACCGAAGGAATTCGTGCAAGGCCTCCGCGCGATCTGCGACGAGCATGGAATTCTCCTCATCGCTGATGAGGTGCAGACCGGATTTGGCAGGACGGGGAAACTATTCGCGATGGAGCATTTTGATGTCGCCCCTGACCTGACTACGATGGCCAAGAGCCTGGCAGGGGGCATGCCTCTCTCTGCCGTATGCGGTCGCGCGGAAGTGATGGACGCACCGGCACCCGGCGGACTCGGTGGCACTTATGCAGGGAATCCGCTAGCTGTTGCATCCGCTTTGGCGGTTATGGACGTGATCGAGGAGGAGAACTTGGTTGAGCGCGGGACGGTGCTTGGTAACCGGCTTCGAGATCGACTCGATGGCTTGCGCTCAAGAGTGCCGCAAATTGCGGAGGTTCGAGGTATGGGGGCAATGATCGCGGTGGAGTTTCAAAAAGCAGACGGTACCCCCGATGCTGAATTCACCAAGCAAGTCCAATCCCGGGCACTAGAGCGCGGCTTGCTGTACCTGTCCTGTGGCGTGTACGGCAACGTTATTCGCTTCCTGTTCCCCCTTACCATATCCGATTCTGTTATGGATGAGGCCCTGGCCATCCTTGCTGAAACCCTGACTGCGTGATCTGCCGGAGTACACGAAAATGCAATTGAAGGATACCTCGCTACTATGCAGTCAAGCCTTCGTGGCCGGCCAATGGATTAGTGCAGACGATGGCACTACGTTTCAGGTAACGAATCCTGCAGACCACTCCGTCATTGCTACTGTTCCGAAGCTCGGAGCGGCTGAGACGAACAGAGCTATAGAATCGGCCCGTGTGGCCCAGATCGCTTGGCGGAGGACAACTGGGAAAGAACGCGCAAAGATCCTGCGTACCTGGCACGATCTGATGCTGGCAAACGCCGACGACCTCGCGCTTCTAATGACCAGTGAGCAAGGAAAGCCGTTGGCCGAAGCAAGGGGCGAAGTGGCATATGCTGCGTCTTTTCTAGAATGGTTTGCGGAAGAAGCTAAGCGTGTCTCCGGAGAAATTCTCGCCACCCCAGCAATGGACAAGCGGCTACTTGTCGTGAAGGAGCCGATAGGAGTTTGCGCGGCCATCACGCCTTGGAACTTCCCGCTAGCTATGATCACGCGGAAGGTGGGTCCAGCTCTCGCAGGTTGTGCGATGGTCCTAAAGCCTGCGGAAGATACCCCCCTGTCCGCACTGGCGCTGGCTTTGCTTGCTAAGCGAGCAGGAGTACCCAATGGCATTTTTAGCGTCGTAACAGGCGATTCATCGAGTTCTATCGAAATCGGTGATGCACTAACTGCAAGCCCTATTGTCAGAAAACTCAGCTTTACGGGCTCGACCGAGGTTGGAAGGATTCTGATGCGGCAGTCTGCACCAAGCATCAAGAAGCTATCGCTGGAACTTGGGGGAAATGCACCTTTTATTGTGTTTGAAGATGCAGACCTGGACGCCGCGGTCGAAGGCGCTATTGCATCGAAATACCGTAATGCCGGCCAAACTTGCGTTTGTGCAAACAGACTTTACGTACATGATAAGGTGTACAACGCGTTCTCGGAGAAGCTAGTTGCCGCTGTGCAGGAGCTTAAAGTTGGGTTCGGTGTCGAAGTTGGTGTGTTGCAGGGCCCCTTGATTAATGAGGATGCGGTTGCTAAGGTGGAACAGCACATCGCAGATGCGGTGGAGAAAGGCGCTACCGTATTGTTGGGCGGTCAGAGGCACCGGTTAGGCGGGACATTCTTTCAGCCGACGGTATTGGCGGGAGTAACGCCAGAAATGCGGGTGGCGCAAAGAGGGACGAGTTCGGCCCATTGGCTCCTTTATTCCGCTTCCATTCTGACGCCGAAGTAATTGAAATGGCCAACGATACGGAATTTGGGCTGGCGTCTTACTTCTTCTCACGCGATATCGGCAGAATTTGGCGTGTGGCAGAAGCACTCGAATACGGCATGGTGGGTATCAACACCGGTCTGATATCTAACGAGGTGGCCCCCTTTGGCGGCGTCAAACAGTCCGGTCTCGGCAGAGAAGGCTCGAGCGCAGGAATTGAAGAATATCTCGAGACCAAATATCTCTGCATGGGCGGGCTGGACAGCTAAGACGCATTTCTCCCATTCACGCGTATATGACGCGCATAGGGCCTCCGGGCGGAAGCGCGTTCGTCGCACAAGGATAAAATCAGCATGCAACCATTTTCCGAACAGCCATCGCAGAGCGTGCGAAACGGTGGCCAAATTCTCATTGACCAACTTGTCACTCAAGGAACGAAGCGAGTCTTCTTGGTGCCCGGCGAGAGCTATCTACCGTGCATTGACGCCCTCTATGATCGTCAGGACAAAATCAAGCCAATCGTGTGCCGTCAGGAAAGCGGTGCCGGGTATATGGCCGAAGCCTATGGAAAGTTGACTGGCGAGCCCGGAGTTTGTTTCGTTACCCGTGGGCCTGGGGCAACCAACGCTAGCATCGCGGTCCATACTGCGTATCAGGACTCCACGCCGATGATTCTATTCGTCGGCCAAGTCAGCGACTTCTATGAACGTGAAGCATTCCAGGAAATCGACTACCGCCGCATGTTTGGACAGATGGCCAAATGGGTTGCTCAGATTGACAGGACGGACCGCATCCCCGAATTCATTGCGCGTGCCTTTTCGGTGGCGACTAGTGGCAGACCTGGGCCAGTCGTTCTGGCGCTTCCCGAAGACACTCTATGGGGCAAAGCAGCCGTTAGGGATGTACCTCGCTATCGCCGAGGGGACGCTGCTCCTACGCAAGCCGCTATAGAGGAACTCGGCGAGCTACTCGCTTCGGCCGAACGTCCATTTCTTCTTCTAGGTGGAAGCGGTTGGACGCCGAATGCCGCCCGTAGTATGGAAGCATTCTCGGAACGCTTTGCACTGCCCGTGGGTGTCGCATGGAGGAGGCTGGAGTGCTTCGACAATACCCATCCAAACTATGCGGGCCATGTGGGCTGGGGTATGCCGGATTCGCTCCGCCGCCGTATCCAGAAAAGCGACTTGTTGATCGCGGTTGGTACTCGAATGGGCGAGGCGACCACGGAAGGGTATTCTATTATCGAAAGCCCTCTGCCAAAGCAAAAGCTGGTCCACGTTTATCCGGACGCCAATGAACTTGGCAAGGTGTTCTATCCAGCGTTGCCGGTCGTTGCTGATGTGCGGTCCTTTGCGACTGCGGTAGACGGCCTCGTACCTCTGCGCCCGCATAAGGGTGGAAATGCGGGTCACGAAGCGCATCGTGCATATCTTGGTGAGCAGGAGCCAAAGGCGGCCCCGGGCTCCCTGAATCTCAACGAAGTGGCGTGTTACGTTCGCGATAACGTGCCTGATGATGCATGCCTCACGGTAGGTGCAGGAAATTACGCGCTTTATCCTCACACCTATCATCGCTTCAAAGGCGTGGGCACCAGTTTAGCTCCAACCGTCGGCTCCATGGGTTATGGACTTCCTGCGGCGATTTCGGCGAAGTTGGAAAACCCGAAACGGACAGTTATTTGCTTCGCAGGTGACGGATGCTTCCAGATGAATCTGCAAGAGCTCGGTGTAGCGATGCAATATAGGGCTGGGATCGTGGTAATCGTCTTCAACAACGGCATTTGGGGGACAATTCGTGCGCACCAAGAGCGTGAGTTTCCTGGACGTACAATCGCCCTTGGTTTTGAAAACCCAGAGTTTGCAGATTTGGCGCGCGCTTATCGCGGCCACGGCGAGGTTGTCGACCGCACAGAAGATTTCGGTCCAGCTTTCAAGCGTGCACTAGAGTTCGCGGACACCAATCAACTTCCCGCACTCATCGAACTGCGTTATGACCCGGACGGCATCGCGCCAGGATTAACACTCTCCCAGATTCGGGCGGAAGCTGTTGCGCGACAAAGCTCTGGCACCACAATCCGATGAGCTAGAAGAGATCCACGTGATTGGCGCGCGCCTCTGCCAATAGGCGCGGTCCGCTGAAATGACAGTATGAGTTGGAGCGAGATTATGCTCCGCCCTGCAATATAGGCAACTCACATACGTCCCCGCGCAACTTCTACGGCGCCCGGTCTAGTGAGATTCGCTTGCTCAAGCGCTCGGTGCCAGAAAAATCAGGATAGAACCATGAAGGACATGCAAGACCTCGCGTATTGGAAGGAGCTCGCCAGCCGCGTACCGCTCCGGACGAAGGCTTACATTGATGGCGAATGGACCGATTCGGTTGACGGCCATACCTTTGATACAGTCAATCCCGCCACCGGAAGAACTATTGCGGCAATTGCGGCATGCGGGGTAGTGGAGGTGGATCGTGCGGTGGCAGCGGCCCGCCGAGCTTTTCAAGAAGGGGTATGGGCGCATGCGCCTCGAAGCGTTCGCAAGGCCACGCTGTTGCGTTTGGCAGCTCTCATCGAAGCCCATCAGGAGGAGCTTGCTGTCCTTGAGACGCTGGATATGGGTAAGCCGATCTCTG
Source organism: Cupriavidus sp. H39 (assembly GCF_050271075.1). Lineage (NCBI taxonomy): Bacteria > Pseudomonadati > Pseudomonadota > Betaproteobacteria > Burkholderiales > Burkholderiaceae > Cupriavidus > Cupriavidus sp. H39. Next base: position 633,192 of record NZ_CP189847.1, on the reverse strand, counting down.
AAACCATGGGTTACGATATTCCAGAGACGGCAAGAACCTATGCGTGGTATGCGGAAGCAATCGACAAAATCTATGATGAGATTGCCCCGACGGGACCAAACGTACTCGCCACGATCACCCGTGAACCGGTGGGCGTCGTTGGAGCAGTAGTACCTTGGAACTATCCACTTCTAATGGCCAGCTGGAAGCTTGCGCCAGCGCTCGCGGCAGGAAACAGCGTCGTGCTCAAGCCTGCTGAGCAATCCCCCTTAACAGCCTTGCGACTTGCGGAGCTTGCGGAAGAGGCTGGCATTCCAAAGGGGGTTTTCAATGTTGTCCCGGGACTTGGTGCAGCTGCAGGACAGGCTCTGGGGCTTCATCCCGATGTCGACTGTATCGCCTTCACAGGCTCGACCGCTACTGGAAAGCGCTTTCTGCAGTATGCCGGAGAGTCCAATCTAAAGCGTGTGTGGCTAGAGTGTGGCGGGAAATCGCCGCATATCATATTTGACGACTGCCCGGACGTGGACCGTGCGGCGCAAGCGGCAGCCACAGGAATTTTTAGCAACCAGGGCGAAATTTGCATCGCAGGCTCCCGTTTGTACATTCAGTCCAGCATATATGACCGGTTCATGGATCGGCTAGAGGCCATCGCTATGGCTATGCAACCTGGGGATCCTCTCGATCCGCGATCCCCAATGGGCGCAATCGTAGACGCTGCCCAGATGGATCGAGTACTTTCTTATGTGCGAGCGGGCAAGGAAGAGGGAGCCCGCTTGCGATTGGGGGGAGACCGTGTTTTGGCTGACAGTGGTGGCTACTACCTACAACCAACGATTTTTGAATGCCAAAGCCAGAACCTATCTATTATCCGTGAGGAAATTTTTGGTCCGGTCCTCACTGTCACACGCTTTGACACAGAAGCCGAGGCGATCCGGATGGCCAATGACTCTCCTTATGGGCTAGGCGCAGGACTTTGGACTGCCAATGTATCACGTTCCCATCGAGTCTCCCGAATGCTAAAGGCTGGTCTCGTGTGGGTGAACTGCTACATGGACGGGGATGTCACGGTTCCGTTCGGTGGCGTCAAGCAGTCTGGATCCGGTAGAGATAAATCATTGCACGCTATCGATAAATACACTGACCTGAAAACGACATGGATTAACCTCATCTAGTAATAAAAATCGATATGATTCCGTAAATATTATCAGTAATCTATGAAAACTCCGTTTCACCCCGGTGTGTCAGGCCGGCAGGAATTGCCGACGGACTCGATCGCACCGATGCGTCAATCAGCTACGATTTTCTCACCGGGGGAAAATGTAGATTCCATCGCGTACGGTCTGCTCCTTTCTCCCAGGATGCAGAATCTCGTACCATCGCGATTCTTGGGTACAACTAGTCCCGAGGTGGATTTTGGCTTCGGCGGATGGCCTCGTCCGCTGGGGTACCTTTGACTTCAAAGCTCTCATTTATGGTTATCGAGGCGGGCAGGCTTTCCAGGCAAATACGAGGTTAGCCGTTCGTCCCACGTCTACCGGTCAAGGTGTTCGGAGAATTCCCGAATGAACAGAGATTCGGCCATACTTCGATGGCCCGTCTTGTTCCACAAAAAATGCAGCTCCACAGTGCATACGCCGTCCTCCGGGGGAAGCCGCCAAAGGCGGCCTGCGCCAACGTCTTCCTTGACACTGTGCTCTGGCAGGCAGCCGATTCCAAATCCTGCAATCAACAGTCGCTTAACCTCGTCGTGATGCGATGATGTTGCAACGATGTTGCCCGAGAATCCTTGCTCGTCGCGGAAAATGGCCAATGGAGACAAGCTGTCTCCAAATACGTCGCTGCTGAATGATACAAAATTTTCACCTAGCAGGTCCTCCACCTGACAGTCGCGACGTCCATAAAGGTGGTGATTTGCCCCACAAAATATTGCGTACCGTTGCTGTAGAGAGACTCTTACTGTCCAGAGCCGCCGGTTTTTGGCGACATAGGCCGATGCCAGCGGTACCGCCCCGGCGCTGCAGAATGCTAACAATTTCGCTGCTAGGACGTACATCAAGGTTGACTTCGATTCGGGGGTATCGTCGGTGGAACTGCGACCAGAACTCGTCGTAAACCGCGGAGTGAATTCTGCTCGCCGTGAGCACGTGTATACGGCCTATAGCTTCTTCCTTGGCTTGCATAACATCGCTGACCAATTCGGCTACGTTTCCATATATCGTTTCTGCAGCACGCCGCACTTCCTCGCCGGCAAGTGTTATCGCGAAACGCGAGTGGTGACGCTTCAATGAGCCGCTTATCGAGATGGGCCTCCAATCGCCGAAGTGCCTGACTCACTGCCGATTGAGTGACATTAAGTTTTATCGCCGCCGCGCTTATGCTCTTCTCTTGCGAGATGACCAAGAAAGTTCGTAACAGGTTCCAATCCAGTCGGCCGCTGACTCGTTCGGCAGCAGCATCATCATGACTCTTTTCCAACATAGGCGAGGATCTTTTAAGTTAGGTCGTGCGGCGTTCAAACTTCAAGGCCACGCATTCGGTTGATCGTGTTGATGACATTAGTTTAACTTAAGTTGTGCGTTCAAAACATAAGTTGACCGAATGTCTACGTGGAACGATAAATACAACTTCAAAAGATTCCCATAGTGGAGACGCATGAGCATTCCAGAACACACGGAGGCAACCCGGCAGCCCGTCCGTGCGGCCTTAGCCGCGTTTATTGGCACCACTATCGAGTGGTACGACTTCTATATCTATGCCACAGCCGCTGCGCTGGTCTTCGGAAAGATTTTTTTCCCCACGGCCGACCCCTTTGTCAGCACAATGGCGTCCTTCGGCACATTCGCCGTTGGCTTCCTTGCACGTCCGTTAGGCGGGGTAGTGTTTGGACACCTCGGAGATCGCGTAGGCAGGAAGAAAGCGCTCATGGCTACGTTGGTTATCATGGGCGTGGCCACTGTTGGCATTGGCCTACTGCCAGACTATAGGCAAGCCGGCATCATAGCGCCTATGTTGTTACGTATTGCGCCTTGCGCAGGGACTAGCCGTTGGAGGCGAGTGGGGTGGAGCAGTGCTACTGGCAGGAGAACATGCATCACGCAAGCGTAGAAACATTCGGGGCTTCTTTCGCACAGCTCGGAAGTCCGGCGGGACTGATTCTCTCGCTCCTGGCTTTCCGCGCACTTACCACTCTTGATGAGACGGACCTGCTTTCGGTGGGGGTGGCGTATTCCATTCTTGCTTAGCGCGGTGCTTCTATTCGTGGGCTATTTCATTCGAATCGGTGTAAGCGAGTCCCCCGATTTTGAAAGAGCTATGGAGCAGCATAAGAACGCAGAAGTTCCTGTCAAGGAGGTTCTGCGCACATCATGGCGGACAGTCCTTTTAGCTATGGGAGTTTGTACCGTAGCCATTGGTGGAATCTATTTCACGAACACGTTCATGTTGTCGTACACAACGCAGACATTAGGACTGCATCGAGCACACGTCCTTGATTGTCTGTTCTTTGTGGCAATCATCCAATTTTTTGTTCAACCTGTTGCGGCTTGGTTTGCCGACAGTCTCGGAAATGTTCGTGTCCTTGTAGTTGCCGCCGGATGCTCGGTTCTTGCTCCCTATCCGATGTTCATACTCGTGACCGGAGGCTCCACTCTGGGAATTGTTGGTGGCTTGTCAATTGCTCTCGTTTTCATGGCGACCATTTACTCTGCGATGGCCGGCTTTATTAGTTCAGCATTTGAAACGCATATTAGATACTCGGGGATATCGCTTTCATACCAATTTTGTGGCGCTATTGCGGGTGGTATGACACCTTTGATCGGAACCTGGCTAACTCACCAGTATCCAGATCAGTGGTTGCCTCTTGCGATGTTCTATTCTGTACTATCAGCGATTACCATGTTTTCAATTATCGGGCTAGCTGCGCACAAGGAAAAAAAATCGAGAAGCCCACTCTGGAATCCCCAATCTGGCGTTCTATAACATTAATTTTTATTTTATTAATTATGACAAACACTACGCAATCTACGCCTTTGACGGCCGCGCAAGTCCAGCGCATCATGAAGTCGGTGGATGATCATTTCGACGCTCAACTAAAGTTCACGCAGGATCTGATTCGCTATCCGTCTCTCCGAGGCCAAGAGCACACTGCACAAGATTTCCTGTACGAAGCTATGCGAAAACGGGGATTTTCTATGGACCGTTGGCGCATAGATGAGGCAGATATTTGCTCGCATCCAGGATTTGGTCCTGTCACAGTCTCCTATGAGAATGCCTTCAATGTCGTCGGAACATATCGACCCGGCGAACAAAAGGGACGCTCGCTCATTCTGAATGGGCACATCGACGTGGTGCCGACAGGTCCTGAGAAGATGTGGAGTCGCTCCCCTTGGGATCCCGCTATCGTAGAGGGTTGGCTCTACGGTCGCGGCGCTGCTGACATGAAAGCTGGACTAGTGGCAAATCTCTTTGCCTACGATGCATTGCGGGCTATTGGCTATGCGCCAGCGGCTCCCATCTATTTCCAGTCCGTGGTGGAAGAGGAATGTACGGGAAATGGTGCGTTGGCGGCTCTGCTGCGTGGATACAAAGCGGACGCGGTTATCATCCCGGAACCCGAAGAGAATATGCTTGTACGGGCCAACGTCGGCGTTCTCTGGTTCAAAGTCCGTGTACAAGGGCATCCCACGCACACCCGGGAGATGGCGAACGGCTTTAATGCAATTGATGCGGCTTATGCGACGATTGAGGCGCTCCGTGGTATCGAGGCGAAATGGAATAGCCAGCATCATTGCCACCGCCATTTCGAAGATTTGGATCATCCAATCAACTTCAACATCGGTAAAATCGAAGGTGGAGACTGGCCTTCAACTGTACCGCCATGGTGCGAGTTTGATGTTCGAGCTGCAATTTACCCCGGAACAACTGCGGACGAGGCGAGAGCAGAAATCGAAGCGTGCCTGCGTAATGCGGTATCTGATCCGCGGCTCGGCGGCAGCGAACCGGAGGTGACATTCACCGGATTTTATGCGGAAGGGTATGTTTTGGAGGAAGGATCGGATGCCGAGAATACTCTGCGGGATTGTCATCGTCATGCATTCGAGAATGAATTGCAGAGCTTCACGACGCCCGGTTATTTAGATGCTCGGGTCTTCGTCATTTATGGTGAGATGCCGACTCTGGTTTATGGGCCGAAGTCATTGGATATCCACGGATTTGATGAGCGCGTCCACATCGAGTCGTTGCGGATGATTACCAAGTCTATCGCCTTGTTTATTGCACAGTGGTGCGGGATTACAGAGGATAGCTGATTTTTCGTTACCCGAACTGCTTTTTAGCGTGATGCGGTGTGTGTCAAGGTAGTTGTCGCGTCCGCCGTTATGCTGCTTTCCGGTGCTCCCTAGCCTCCTGCTCAGCTCGTTCGGGGTTCAAGAAGACCACTGGATCCAGTTTCCAATTCCGGATCCCTCGCGACCAGCGCTGCGGATGTCGGGCGCGGGCTGCCTGATACAGCATCGTGCGTCGCGCCAGTAGGGGCGGCGCTTCACCGCGGTGCCGCTGGTTCGGCGTGACGTACTTTAGGCCACTGTGGCGGTGCTCCTCGTTGTACCAACGCACGAACCGATGGACCCAATCGCGCGCCTGCTGCAGCGTATCGAATGGCCGATCCGGCCACAGCGGGCAGTACTTGGCTGTGCGGAACAGCGCTTCCGCGTAAGCGTTGTCATTGCTCACACGCGGACGACTGTACTGAGGGCTGCACGCCCAGGTAACCCATCATCGCCAGCATCGTCCCTCCTTTCATGACGCTGCCGTTGTCCGAATGCAGCACCAGCGGCCGGCCGGCGGTCTTCTCGCGCAAACAGCCCAGCGACAGCAGTTCGCTGGCATGGTTGGCCGATTCGCTCTCGTGCACCTCGTTGACTACCAGCTTGCGGCTGTAGATGTCCTGCATCATGTACCAGTAAAAGAAGCGACCTTTCACCGTCGTGGGCATCCACGTGATATCCCAGCACCACACCTGGTTGGGTCCGTCGGCTCGGTGGGTGGTCAACGGACGCGACTTGGCTTCGTGGCCGCGTCCGCGCCGGCGCGCCTGGCCGGCGGCCTTGAGCACGCGGTAGAAGGTCGACTCCGAGGCCAGGTAACGGCCTTCGTCGGCCAGCCTGGGTACGATCTGGTGCGGCGTCAGGCCCTCGCAGCCGGGCTCGTTGGCCGCGGCCAGCACGGCCTCACGCTCGGCCTCGCTGAGCTTGTTGGCCGGCACCGGACGCTGCGCGCCCGGTCGTCCATCCTCAGGCGTATGGCGCCAGCGCTGCAAGGTGCGCTCGTTCAGACCTAATTCCTCGCACGCGAGGGCCTGGCGCGCGCCGCTCTTTACCGCTTCATCGATCAACGCAATGGCCTCGCGGCGATCCGAGACGTTGATCAATCCTCCTCGTCCCTTCCCCAGATCGCCTCGGCTTTTTTTCTTAGCACCAGCAGCGCTGCGGTTTCCGCCAGCGCGGCGTCCTTGCGCTTCAGCTCACGCTCCAAGTCACGGATTCGCTTCTTCGCGGTTGCTTCCTCGCGCAGCTGTGTGTCTGCCTTGGGCGGCGTCTTCGCATTCGCCTGCTCACAGGCAGCACGCCACTGCCGGATCTGTTCTGGCTGAATGCCCTTCCTGCGGCAGTATTCGGACAGCTCCGCTTCACTCAGGGGCGCCGTCTCCAGCACCACCCGGAACTTGTCCGCGCTGGACCACTTATCGCTCTGTTTGCCGTTGCCTGGCACAACTCGTCCTTGCTCTCGCGCCTCGTTGCGCCAGGTGCGCAGGCTCACCGTCGTGACACCCGTCTCCCTGGCCAACTCCACAACCGATCGGTTCACGGGCGGCATCATCTGCTCAACCACCCATTCCTTGTACTCCGCCGGATAGCGTTTCATTCTCCAACCGCTTCCGCCCTCCATTGTCCTTCATCGAAAGGCGGCGGGGCGACATCTATCCTGACATGGAGGGGATGGCATAAAAAGACGCTTCTACGACTAATTGTGCTGAGCGACTGGCACGCGACCGTCCTCTCTTGGTGGACTCGCAGCATGGTTTGCGTTCGTATTGCGATATGTTCGAAGGTCTCTTCTTTCGAACATGTCGCAGCGTAAAGTTCGAGGGCTCCGGCTTGGGAGCGCGGTGTCCCCGTCGAGCCTTGCAGGCACTCGCGTTTGCCGAATGGGGCAGCCCGGCTGCGAACGCCTCGCAGACCTCCGTTGGCTTACCAAAAACCGCGTTGCTGCTGCTCGATCACGCACTGAAGGGAGTTTTGCTCGTAACCGCATTGCGGGAGGCAAACTGCGACGCAGCGACCACGGCGTGGCCAGCTCTCACGGTAGTCTGGCATCTAAATTGACATTGCTTCCTCCGTGCGAACAACTATTCAGGATTGTCCGGCGCCCCCAAAGGGGACTGTCGAAACCTGAGTTGATGCCATGTCTCCAGAGATTCGCGAGGCTGCTCCGTTGTTCGCGGCCTCCCACAAACGTTAGCTCCCGCCTTTGGAAGATTGCACAAGGCATTAAGGTTGGCAGTGTCTATGGCGCCCGGCAGCAATGTTGATGCAGGGGAACTTCAAAAAAGTTCAGAAATTTGTATTGCTGCCAGTGAGATGCTGAGAGCAGAACGAAAAGTTCTGATGGAGAACGCAATGGCCCATGTGCGTATGATGATAATCCTCAGCAATGTGGCAGCGCTGAGGCTGACGTACGGAGAGGCAATCTTGCTGCAGGTAGAAGGGGCGCTTCTACTGCACCTCCGCGAAATAGGTACTGACCTCGACTTGAGGGTTGTTTCCTCTGGACAGAGAATCGAGGGGCGGCTAACTGTAGCCACGATGGCATGTCGAACACGTGCCTCAGTTCAACAGGAGCATCAAGACCTTGAAGAGGCGCTGGCGTGGCTATGTCTGAAGCTGGCATGCCAGAGGGGGGGTTGCATCGCTGGCCGAACTGAACGCCGTGATAGTGGACGAAGATGACGTGGGTAGCATGTTAGCTGCTGATCAGTTCGACGCCCCGTTCGCCTCGCCACGGGCACAGCTGGATGTGTGCGTCGCGGAGCACGTTTTCCAGGCAATTGGCAATGACGCACTGTTCTTTCATTTTCAGCCGGTTTTTGACAGTTCGGACATGCGGAGAATCCCCTATCTCGAATGCTTAACACGTGTCCGAGTTGGCGACGACGGGCACATCGCGATGGCTGGAGATTTTATTCCGACGCTAGAACAGGCAGGTCTGATGCGCCCGTTGGACCGCTATAACGTGAAGAGGGCAGTGGAAATCCTCAAGATGGAGCCGACGGTTTCACTCGGCGTCAATATTTCTGCGCAAAGCACGACGGAAGACATCTGGTGGGGGTCGACGATGCTCGAGTTACAGGCTCGGCCTGATATCGCGGAGCGTCTTGTGGTGGAAATTACAGAGACGGCACCCGTAATACAAAAGAGTAGCCGGTCTTTTTCCAAACGTATGCAAGCGCTGGGATGTCGAATCGCAATTGACGACTTTGGTGTTGGTCATAGCATAGAGACAGCAATTGAGATCAATGCACCGGATCTGATAAAAATAGACAAAAAATATATCGCATCAGCAAGAAGTAAAAAAAGCGAAGTATCTCAGCTCCTAGGCATGGTAAATCTCGCAAAAGGTATTGGTAAGGATGTCGTCATTGAAGGCGTGGAGAACCCGGGCGACCTGGAGGTTGCTCGGAGGGTGGGTGTGAACTGGGTGCAGGGTTATTACTTATCGGAGCCATCCATGAGGGTGATGCACTCAAGGCTTCCGATGAGAGATTAATCAAGTTAACTCTGCGCAATATGCACTTTACCATCGGGGGAATACGTGTCGTTTTATGTAGGGTGCAATACATATGACGAATGAAAGCGAGGCGGTTTTGAATTCTGTTAGCCCCGTGCCGCGGTAAGTCGCTCGCCATACAGAATAGCAAACTGATTCATCGCGGACTTCCAGTCATAGGTCGTTCGACCCGACTTGGCGAGCACATGCGCAGCGTCAGCCACAGCAGTTTGACAGCGGCTTCATCCGAGGGGAAGTGCCCTCGGGTTTTGATGGTCTTGCGCAGCTGCATTCAGGCTTTCGATGGCATTCGTGGTGTAGATCACCCGCCGGATCTCGGGCGGGAACACGAAGAACGGCGTGACGTGCTCCCAGGCGCCTCGTCACGATTGCGCGATCATCGGCAGCTTTTCGCCCCACGGGCCGTCGGCGAAGTCCTGCAGCGCTTGTCCTTCGGTCTGCTCGACCCACAAGCTCAGCACATCGCGTTGACCGTCTGCCTGGATTCCCAATGCCAGATACACGGCCTTATTGCTGACCACGCCGTCAGTGCGGATCTTGACCCGCAACGCGTCGAAGAACACGACCGGGTACATGGCTTCGAGCGGGCGGCTCTGCCACGCGATTGCATCGGCCATGACTTCATCGGTGACCGAGCTGATGAAGTCCGGGGAGACTTCGGTTCCGTAGCTCTCGCCCAGGAATGCCTGAATCTCGCGCACGCTCATGCCGCGCGCATACATGGCAATAATGCGCTCGTCGAATCCGGTAAGACGCCGTTCATGCTTGGGTATCAAGACCGGCTCAAAGCTGCCACCGCGGTCGCGTGGCAATTCGACCCGCACCGGGCCGCGGTCGGTGATCACAGTCTTGCCGGTGAGGCCGTTGCGTGCATTGGATTGCTCGGCCGGCTTGGGATCGACAGGCTTATAGCCTAGGTGCATGCTCATCTCGGCGCCCATCACCCGCTCGATGATAGCCTTGTTGAAGGCCAGCATCAGATCCTGGACCTCGCTGGGCGTCATCGGTCCTTTAACCAGTTCGTCGAGCAAGCCGGCCGGCAAAGCCGGCAGCGGCCCGCGGGCCGCTGCCTGAGACGCGACTGTACGTTTCTTCATCGGCATATCCATGGTCATTACCTCTCATGATATGCCTCGTACACAAAATTCCGGATAGGTCCGGCGAAGCCCTTTACGTCAGCTTCTGTTCCATGCACCGATGCGGCTACACCATCGGGCCGCAACGCTTGACAACTCCTATTTGACTCAGCCCCTAACTGATCTGTACTCGCAAAACCGACTATCGATGCGATGGACCTGATCGCTGCCCAGACGCGGATGGTCTCCGTACTGCTCTAAAACCTTACGTGCGACACATTCCCCCCACTGCATTGTACAACTTAGTTTGCTGGTTCTTGCCAATCTGGGGGGGAAGTCAGAATTGCTCAGAATTAGGTTTTTTTAATTTGATAAATTGCATACAAGCCACGTCAACATACTTGAATTCCTGCGCAATACCCGACGAGACCGCGAGGTCGTTGTCTGCTAGAACCTGAATTGGTAACTCCATCCTGGCCGAATAGATGGGATGGCAGTCTTGGACTGTATCGGAGCTTCTAAAAAACTGGAAAGGCAGGATATACAGCTGCAACGGATTTCGTCCGGGTACAGGCTAGTTGCTCAGACGCGAGAAGTGCGTATACAAAGGACTCATCAACTTGAAAAGCCAGCTGACGAACTCGCATCGTCCCAATCCGTCCGCTGCAGAGCAATTCCATTCACTGGCAGCATAAGTCAGTGGTGCCATCGGGCGTCTTCTCGTCCTCGCTCCCTTACCGCGACAGAGCCATTCACGCCTATCCGCGAGGATGAACTGCGCCGGCAGCTTGTCGCCTGCCCGCGTTAGGGCCGCGCCAAGCGCCTGACTTGAAACCGCTCCGGATAGCCGGATAGCGGCTTCAGACTCAGGATCATCTTCCGGCCAATAAGGGACTTTATGAGTCACATTGGGCTGATGGCTCACTACGCCAAGCTGGCGATAGATATCTGAGCAGCCCTACATCGATAGGAGAAGTCATGAAAGCGTCATTCAAGCTCGCCGCAGCGATGGCAATCGTGTCCGCCAGTGTTGGCGCACACGCGGCCGGCCAGATCTCAGGCACCGTCGATGCTCAGCTCGTTCTGACGTCGAGCTGCGTCGTCAATAACGGTAGTGGCCCGGTCACGTCGGGAAACTTCGGTAGGCTGGATTTTGGCACTCAACCCGCTACTTTCACCGGTGTGCTGACGGCACAGGCCGGCGGTGGTAGCCCCGCGCAGAACTCGACGATCACCTGCGACACAGGTGTGTCCTCGGTCAACGTGACGGTCGATGGCGGTCAGCATGCAGGCCAGGGGGCTACCGTCGGTGTCGGCTCGCGTGCGTTGACCAACGGCAACAACGTCTTCGTGCCATATGAGGTCTTTTCAGATTCGGCGCGCACCAACGTCTATACCGCGGGCACACCCGTGACGGTGGCCGTGAATCAAGGCACGGCCACGCCGCTGCCGATCTATGGCCGGATCAACAAGACGTCTCCGGCCGCATTGACCGCGGGAACTTACACCGACACGCTGGCTGTTACGGTTGCTTGGTGAACGTCAAATGAGCAGCGCGGTTGGGCCGCATCGTATCCATCGAGGGGGAAGCGGCACCGGCGGTCACTCTGCCAGGTGCCGTGAGGCGACCGATCATGTTCAGTCGTATCGTAACGGTAGTCGCTTTTGCCATTGCCGTGCTGACATCTGCTGGCAGGGCGGAGACGCAGTTGCCAACCCAAAAGCAGTTTACCGTCACCGCGCGGATCGTGGCTGGCTGCGGCGTTGTGGGCTCCAATCAGACATCCGGCGTCCATTTCGGAACGCTGGACTTCGGGGTGCATCCTGCGACTGCCACTGGACCCGTCAATGCAACGGCGCAATCCAACGGCTCAGTTGTACAGATCCAGTGCTCGCCGGGAACGTCGCTTGGGGTGACCGTGGATGGCGGGTTGCATCCCGGTGCAGGGGGGCAACGCAACCTGCAGGTCATGTCCGGCAGTGCTCTCATTCCGTACCAGCTCTACTCGGATGCTGCCCATGCGCAGCCCATTCCAGTCGGGCAGACGGTTTATCAGACAGTATCGGGGACCGTTAGCTTGCCGGTGTACGGGGCGCTCACGTTGCCGGGCGCGGGCACCGCACCCTCCGGGACCTATACGGACACTGTGCAAGTGACATTGAGCTACTGATGCAGACCGGTAGAGAGAGAAATGTAATGAGAAATTCTTCGATGGCAACCGCTCTTCGGGTGCTGGCGTTCAGGGTCCACCGTGCCGCGATTGCAGTGGCGCCGATGGCTCTTGCGGGCCAGGCAAGTGCCGCGTCGGCCCTCATGATCTGGCCAATTGATCCTGTGATCGAGCACGATCAACCGGCTGTGGCGCTTTGGGTGGAGAACCGCGACAAGACCCCCCTCACTTTGCAGGTCCGCGTCGTTGGCTGGACGCAGCGTGACGGGCAGGACGTTTACGACGCCGCTCAGAACGACATTGCCGGAAGCCCACCAATGGCGACGGTTGCGCCTGGCAAGCGGCAACTGATAAGACTGATCAAGCAGGTCGCCGTCGGGCCCGGCAAGGAGAATGCCTATCGTGTCTTCGTCGACGAGATTCCCCGGCCCGATACCGACACGGAGTCCAGCCAGAAGGATGGACTTGGCCCGTCGCTGGGGATCAAGTTCCAGATGCACTATTCCATCCCACTGTTCGTATCGGGCACCGACATTTGGACCAAGGTGGACGCTGAGAAGCGGCGGAATGCGCAAAGCGCGGCGCTACCGGTGCTGCATTGGCGTATCCAGGAGGAAGGGGGAAAGCGCTGGATCTTCATCCGCAATAGCGGCGCCGTACACGCAAAGCTGACACAGATGGCAGTCGTGACGGGGGAACGCAAGACGGCGTTGCCCGAAGGACTGTTTGGCTATGTGTTGCCGGGGTCGATCATGCGTTGGGAGGTTCCGAAGTCGGTGTCGCTGCAAGGGGTCAGGCAGATTGTGGCAAGCGTAAACGGGAAGGAAAGCGTCAGCATTGCGTCGGAGTAGGCGGGCTTGTTAACGGGTGTCTCGAGAGCGGCATGCATCGCATGCGGTGAGAAATAACAGAATGGGAAAATCCGTAAGCAACTCTACCTGTTTGCCGCCAGTCCGGCCAATTGTCTGGGCAGTGGCGCTGATCCTGTCGACGGCCGTGCGCATCAGCTACGCAGAACAAGGCACCAAGCCTGATCGTGACGCTTATCCGTTCGGCGGAGCGGAGGCGCCCGGGCAGCGGCTCTATCTGGAACTGGTAGTCAACGGCCTTCCGACGGGAAAAGTGGTTCCGGTTCGCTTCATCGACGGGCATTACATGGTCCAGGCACGGGATGCGCGGGCTGTTTCGATCGCCACCAATGCCCGCGATGACGAATACGTCGCGCTCGATGCCATCGACGGCGTCATGGTCCAGTACGAAAGCGCTGTCCAGCGACTGCATATCCGGTTGCCCCCCGATTGGCTCCCAGACCAGGTCCTTGGCACGGGGCGTCCCGTCAGCAGGATGCCGGCGGCGGTGAGCCTGGGGATGTTGTTCAACTATGACATCTATACCAGTTCACCAGTGGGAGGGCGAACCTACACCTCAGCCTGGACAGAGCAGCGCATCTTTGACACGTGGGGCAGTATCTCGAACTCGGGGATATACCGGCGCAGCTACGGGGCCGACAATGCACCGGGTGCAAACCGCTACGTCCGGTACGACACCTCGTGGGTGTACTCCGAGCACGATCGACTGTTGACCTATACGGCGGGCGACCTCATTACCGGAGCCCTACCTTGGACCAGCGCCGTGCGCATGGGCGGTCTGTCGATCGAGCGGGGCTTCAAGGCGCGCCCGGATATCGTCACCTATCCCTTGCCGCAGTTCAGTGGGCAGGCCGCGGTGCCCACGGCGGTGGACCTGTTCATCAACGGCAGCAAGGCCGGAACGGAGCAGGCGAATCCTGGCCCCTTTACGCTGAACAATGTGCCGTCCATTAACGGCGCCGGCGAGGCTACCGTTGTCACCACTGACGCCTTGGGGCGGCAGGTTTCGGTATCGGTGCCGTTCTACGTAGCCACATCGTTGCTAAAAAGGGGCCTGTTCACCTATTCGGTATCGGCGGGCGCACTACGCCGCGCGTATGGGCTGAGCTCTTTCTCATATGGGAAATTTGGGGTCTCGGCGACCGGTCGTTACGGTCTGAACGATAGGGTGACGCTTGAGGGGCAAGTGCAGGGTGGCCAGCGTTTTGGGGTCGGGGGTGCAGGTATCAGTACGCAGATCGGAAATCTTGGAATCGTGAGTCTCGCGGCCTCCAAGAGCTACCTTGAGGGGCTGGCGGGGCAGCAGTATGCGGCCGGCTACAGCTATACATCGAGGTATTTCAGCGTAGCCTTGCGCCACCAGCAACGCAGCGAAGGTTTTCGGGATCTGGCCGATTACGACATGCCGAAGCAGGTTCGCTCGTCCCGGGTAGTTAACCAGGCTACTGCGGCCGTCAATCTGGGCCCAGGCGGGGGGACTCTGGGCACCGGCTTCTTCGACGTGCGCGGAGCCGATGGTACTCGCACACGGGTGGCCAATTTTTCGTACATGCGGGGGGTATTCGGCTCGGCGAACCTTTACGCATCGTTGAATAAAGTCATCGGTCAAAAGGGACTGATGGCGCAGCTACAACTGATCGTGCCGCTAGAGGGCAAGGTCGGCACGATTAGTGCCGGGCTTTCCAGGGACGATAACGGAGAGTTCTCCCAACGCCTGCAGTACAGCCGCGCCGTTCCGAGCGATGGTGGAGTCGGGGTCGACCTCGGCTATTCTGCCGGGGCCCCCAACTATCAGCAGGCGAGTGCGACGTGGAGAACCCCTGTGATGCAGGTCCAAGCGGGCGTCTATGGACAGGGCAACGCGGCCCAGCCGTACACGCGCTCGCTGGACGTACAGGGTTCGCTCGTGGCAATGGGCGGAGGCATCATGGCCGCGAACCGGATCGACGATGCGTTTGCCGTCGTGGACACGCAAGGTTATGCGGACGTCCCAGTTCGGTACGAGAACCAGCTGATTGGCAAGACCAATGGCGGCGGTCGGCTGCTGGTGCCGTGGGCACCCTCGTACTACGCCGGCAAGTACGAGATCGACCCGCTGAATCTGCCCGCCAATGTCATCACACATGAAGTGGAAAGGACTGTGGCAGTCCGCGCCAGGAGCGGGGCACTGATTTCCTTTCCCGTCAAGGAGGTGATCGCGGCCGATATTGCGCTCGTCGATCAACAGGCAAGGCCACTACCGATGGGAGCGCAGGTCGAGCATGTCGAGTCCGGCCGGCGGGGCTTGATCGGTGTCGATGGCGCAACGTATTTCGAGAATCTTGTGCGCCGCAATCATCTGAACGTCGTGACGCCGGATGGTGCGAAATGCAGTGCGGAATTCACCATGGAGGTGAGCGGAGATAAGGCGATACGGAAAATCGGCCCGTTGGTGTGTGAATCGCCCTCGGCGTGATTTGCGCTGCAGGTTTGATACCGGTCCAACGTCGCTGCTGCGACCTTGCTCCCATGTTGTGGCGCGAACGGACCGGCGCGCCGAAGGGGCGCGGATTAACCGTGCGCGCACGACGGGTTGAGTGGCGTAAGTGCCGTCGTGCGAGGCGGTGAGTTATGAGAAAGCGGACCGGCGCTCCAAGCGGAGCCATTCCGGACCGCATCGTTACCGACGCCGGGTATAAGGCCGGCGCCTTATCACCAGCAGGCGAGGAGAGCATGAGAAACATATTCGAGAGGGCTGCCAGAGCTGCCGGCTTTGTGCTGGTACTGTTGGTATTGCTGACGGAAGCTGGTCATGCCGCCTGTTCAGTGACGGGGGCGGTGCCGGCCACATTCGGCTCGGTAACGTCTTTCGTGGTGCGCAACGCTTCGCAAAGTACATCAACGACCAACGCGGGGCTGAGCTGTGGGGGGGCGTTGCTTTCCGTGCTCGGCAGCGGCGACCACGTGTATGCCACGATCCAATCGGCTAACGCCACAAAGCTTGTCGCTTCCAATGGCGACACCATACCGTATGCAATATTTGCCGATAGCGGATATACGGTACGGCTGAATGCGGGACAACAGTACGATTTCGCGAGCGGGCAAGGCCTGAACATTCTCGGGCTGCTGGGCGGGCCTGGGGGATACCTGCCGTTGTATTTCCGGACCATTACCGGGAGCAATGTGGCTGCCGGCGTTTATACAGACACCCTGACCATCAACTGGCAGTGGAACTATTGCAGCGGGATTGGTCTTCTCGGTCTATGTCTCGGACGTGACGTGGGCTCGGGCACATCAACTGTGACATTGACGCTGACGGTTACCAACGATTGTGTCGTGACAGCGCCGAATATCGATTTTGGATCGGCGCCGTTGGTTGGCGCATTCCAGGCAATCAACAGTAACATTTCGCTGGTTTGTACCAAAGGCATGAGCTACACGGTCGGCATAGGCCCAGGGATGAACGTGGCATCGGACGGGCGACGGCAAATGGCCAGCGGTAGCTACCGGCTGCAGTATGACCTGTTCAATTCTGGCAACCCGGCTGCCTGGGATGCTACGGCGAATCGTGTCGCCAGCTCGGGGCTGTCCGATGGGCTGACGGCTCAGTCGCTTCCCTATACCGCGAAGATCTACGCGGACCAGGCGACGCCGCCCGTCGGCGCTTATACCGATAGCGTCATCATCGATATCCGATATTGACGATGCGAGTGGTCGTCCAGATGACGATGTGAGATGTTGGCGGTTGCCAGGCGTTCGCCCGTCGCTTCGAGCGGATGACTTGATCAACAGAGCAGCGCGATTCGACTGCGCGGAGGAGACGGCGAATGGCCGGTTCGGCGATCCGACGACTTTGGCATTGTAAATCGGAGGGATGGGGATATTGCGTACTTGGCACTCACAGCGCGACGGGAATCCCGGCAGAGATACTGCATGCCATAAAGGGCATCCCGGTGCGAGATCGCTACTCGAACGTGATGGTGGCGCGGCTGGCGTTCACGGTAGCGCAGATCCGCCGTACGGCACCAGCCGACATCTATACCAAAAACCAGAGCCGCCGCCTTTACTTTTGGTACGAGCCCTGGAGCAGCCACCGTTGAGCAAGCTGGGGCCTGTCAGCGTTTTTGTGTTCAGAGCAGTTGAAGGCTCACCGTCAACTTAGCCGGTGAGCCAGCATTATCTCAGCGATGCGGGTGGGTGAAGCGTTCCTCATAGAGAATCGCAAACTGGTTCATGGCAGCCTTCCAGTCATGCGTTGAACTGCCCCACTTGCAGGTGATGTTGCGCAGGGCCAGCCATAGCAGTTTGGTTGCAGCCTCGTCGCTAGGGAAGTGCCCGCGCGTCTTGATGATCTTGCGCAGTTGCGCATTGATGCTCTCAATGGCGTTGGTCGTGTAGATGATCTTGCGGATTGCCGGTGGGAACGTAAAGAACGGGATCACCTGGTCCCAGGCGCGACGCCAGGCCGCGGCGATCGGCGGGTACTTCTGAGCCCATTCGCTCTGCTCGAAGACCGCCAGTTCGGCCAGCGCCGACTCAACAGTGGGCGCGGTGTACACGGGCTTGAGCGCTGCCGCGACGGTGCGGCTCTCTTTCCAACCGGCGTAGTTCACGCTGTTTCGGATCAGGTGCACGATGCAAGTCTGCAGCGTCGTGTCCGGGAACACCGCGTTCAAAGCCTGTTCCATGCCCTTGAGGCCATCCGTGACCGCGATCAGGATGTCCTGCGTGCCACGGGTCTTCAGGTCGTTGAACACCTTCATCCAGAACTTGGCGCCTTCGGTGCTCTCGATCCACAGGCCCAGGATGTCGCGCGTGCCGTCGGGCAGCACACCCAAGGCCAGATAGACGGCCTTGTTGCGCACCACGCCGTCCTCGTGCATCTTGACCCGCAGCGCGTCGAAGAAGACCACCGGGTACATCGCCTCCAGCGGGCGGGCTTGCCAGGTGGTGACCTCGTCCATGACCGCATCGGTGACCGAACTGATGAACTCGGGCGAGACCTCGGTGCCGTACTGTTCGGCCAGAAACGCCTGGATCTCGCGCACAGTCATGCCGCGGGCGTACATGGCGATGATCTTGTCGTCGAACCCGGTAAAGCGCCGCTCGTGCTTGGGAATCAGAATCGGATCGAAGCTGCCGTCGCGGTCGCGCGGGATGTCCACTCGCAACGGACCATCCTCTGTCAAGACCGTCTTAGCGCTCTTGCCATTGCGTTGATTGGCCGTGCCGGCTGGGCGTTCAGCGCCAGCCGGGTAGCCCAGATGATGGCCGAGCTCGGCGCCCAAGGCCCGCTCGATGAGGGCCTTCTTGAACGCCATTGAGGCATCCTGAACGGCCTCGGCAGTCATTGGGCCCTTTACGAAATGGGCGATCAGATCCTCGGGAATGGTTGGCAGCTCACGATCGGCGGCCTGGCTCGTCTTGTTTGTACGTGGCATGACATGCTCCTTGGCGACATGTTATGCCCTAAACACAAAAATTCTGACAGGCCCGCAAGCTGGCCAAAGGCCATCGCGCAGCACGGCCAGCCTGACACGGTGACCATCGACGGCAGCCCATCCAGCCTGGCGGCCCTGCACGACGTAAACGCCCAACGAGAAACTCCCATCACCATCCGGCAGGTCAAGTACCTGAACAACATTGTCGAGCAGGACCCATCGAGCCATCAACGCCTGACCCGACCGATGCTTGGATTCAAGAACTTTCGCTGCGCGCGCATCCTGTTGGGCGGTATCGAGATCATGCACATGATTGCCAAGGGCCAGATGCAGTGTCACGAAGGGAGCAATCCGTCCTCAGAGCAATTCTATTCACTGGCAGCATAAATCAGTGCTGCCCTCGGGCCTCTTCTCGTCCTCGCTCCCTAACCGCGACAGAGCCCGTTATGCCATAGTTTGCCTCATGCAATATCCATTCGCGCGACTGAAAGTCGCTCTGAATCTAATGTAGGCTTCGTACTACGTTAAAGAATAGAGAGTAGTCCTCGAAACAATGGGTGAGGCCATGGGCAATGTTCGGTGCTAGCGCTTTCTGCGGAAAATGTGCTCCGGCCGGCTTGCATTCGTACTGTCGGTACGGCTCGAAGAAATGATAGATATTTGCTATTCCAGAAATCATCACTTCCAACAACGCATCGCGTTTTTCGGAGGGGATAGGTGGTGGTCGCAGCTGCGGATCGAAATCGTTTTCGTAATGCAGGATCATGATCGGCATCATCGAGCCACAGTGATCCTCATCATGGATAAGGTGATCCCAGCTTCCTGGGCGCATTTGAACGCCACGCACGAACCCGTGTGCCCAGTCGTTGCCGGGCGCGACACCATCATCTCGCTCGATCAAGATCGGCATATATGCGTTCTGCTCCGTCAGAGTACAGTGCAGTTCCGCTGCGATCGCATTCCAGTGACGCCTCAAAAGGCTAGGGATGTCTGAGAACTGGTCATCCACGTGGAGGGAAGTTTCCGCGCCGAATACCTCAAGCATATACTCGCTCGGCAGCACTATGTCGGGCCCGCAAATCAATGCTGTAAAGTAGCCATCGAGCATTTCGATATTCATCGATCCGATGGTGTCGAGAGCAGCGGCAAGATGAGCGAGCTCGTCAAAGACGAGTGGTTGGCTGGATATCGAGTGCATCAAAACAGGCTCTTGCTTGCGTGCCATCACTGAATGCGATTGCGAATGGATTGGATATGCCTCGGGCCGAAGGTGTTGGTATACCAGACCAACGATGTCAGCGTGACGCCGAAGGACTCATAGACGGAATCTTCAAGACGATTGAAGCCGTAGGCGCGGACAGACCACGGTCGACTTTCAAATCCCGGTTGCAACACAGAGCTCTGGCAGTCGCACGCTCGGCTCTTCGAGGTGCGCCTCATCTGATTGTGTATGCCCCAATGTCAGGCACTTCGCTGCAAACTTCAATACCATGAAAAAAACAGCCAGACGTGAGGGAGCGTCTGGCTGCAAAGGGATAGTCGTACGAATTGCACGTACCTAATGAGCCTATGACGCTCCCCAATAATCTAACCGATTTGCCACGGACGAATTCTCAAGAATTCTGAACACCGTGCGCCATTTCATCCGCCCGCGCCGCGAGGCTCAAGTCTGTTCGCTAGTAACCGTCCAGTGGGGGAAAAAGTTCTAGCTGAAATCCCCGTTGTAGATTACGCGCAAGGTGAGCCGATATGCGGCCCCACGCTTGTGTCTTTGACCGCTTCGAGTCCGTCAGGATTAGCCACAAGTGCGCGGCGTGGCTTCGATCGTGATGTGATGCCGTCTTCGGTGAAGCCTTTTGATTTTTCTGTAGACGCCGAGCGCGTCTATTTCATTTGTGTGGACGCACAGCGGCCGCGCATCGCCGCCCACAGTTCACCGACTTCGAGTTCACGTTCAACCAGACAGGGTTGCGTTAGCGGGTTTTGTCGCAATAAGCCTCCGGTAGAATGAGCCGGTATCGAATTCAGGCAATGTCCAGCGGCGTGCGGTTGATGCGGTTCACCACGGGTGGCTTTGTCGCAATAAGCCTCCGGTAGACAATCAGGCCAGCGAAGTCACGTACACGATGTGCATCATTTCTACCAGCGAGCGCCAGAAAGAGGCACTGGCCGATCTGGAGCGCCTGCTGGAAGAGGCCAGCTATCCGGTCAGCGATTTGTCGGTCGAACCGTTTGGTGAAGACCACGTGGAGATTGAAGCCATGCTGATGTCGACTGCGGTGAACGCAAGCGAGTTGGATCGCATCGTTAGCGCGCTGCAATCGCAGCCGCACATTGCCCAGGTGTACTGGAACCCGAGCACGACGGAGTAACAACGGGTCGCGTGATCGCCCTGCCCGCGTTCAAAGCTCCTGCGTGACAGCCAGCGCGAAGATCTTCGCCCAGCGCTTGGCCTCTTGGCGATTCCGCATCGGGATTGGCCATTCCGCCGGCGTCTGATGGTTCAGGCGCAACGCCAGCGACCACGCACCCTCACGTTCGATTGCATCAGCGCCTGCAATGTCGGCAAAGATGAAGCGTGCGTCTTGGTCATGCAGGCGCACAGACCCGCGCTTCTGTTCCGCATCGGATCGCGCCATAAATGAGCAGGCCAACCAGCGCGAGCGCGGCAACGATAAACGGCATAATGGGATTCCTTGAATAAGATGGCTCGTCGGGGGAGTCTGTGGGTAGATTGAGGCGATTTACGAGGGGCAGAGGAAGCGATAGAGGGCTTTGTCGCAATAAGCCTCCGGTAGAATGAGCCGGTATCGAATTCAGGCAATGTGAGTGGTGGTGATGAACTCGGAGATTGCGAAGGTATTGAAGCGCTTGCACTATCCGCTGGAGGTGATGCTGACCTGCGTGCGCTGGTATGTCGCCTATCCGCCGAGCCCGCGTCATCTCGAGCAGATGATGGCCGAACGAGGCATCTCGGTTGACCATTCGACCGTGCACCGATGGGCGCTCAAGTTGCTGCCGGCGCTAAACACCAGGCGGTTTCAAGTGCGAAGTGCAACACCCCGCAGGTTATTGAACAGGAAGCCGGTCCGAGGGATTAGCCAGGACCTGAGCGAGGACTTGCAATGGGTTGTGCCAGTTAAGGGTTTTGCGAGGCCGGGTGTTGAGACTGTCGGCGATGGCATCAAGGTCCTCCTGAGAGTGGACGGATAGGTCGGTGCCCTTGGGTAAGTACTGGCGCAGCAGACCATTGGTGTTCTCGCAGGAGCCGCGATGCCAGGGGCTGTGCGGGTCGCAGAAGTACACGCGCACGCCGGTGGCAGCGCTGAGTTCGGCGTGCCGAGCCATCTCACGGCCCTGGTCGTAGGTCAGCGTCTGGCGCAGCGGCGCGACCAGGGATTGCAGCTTGGCGGTGAAGCCCGCCAAGGCCGAAGCAGCAGTAGCGTCGGGCATCTTGACCAGCAGTACGGCGCGGCTCATGCGTTCGACCAGCACGCCCACGGACGATTGGTTGCCCGCGCCCTTGATGAGGTCGCCCTCCCAGTGCCCGGGCATGAGCCGGTCGTTGACCTCGGGCGGGCGCACATGGATGCTGACCATGTCGGGAATCTGGCCGCGCCAGTCAGTGCCAGGTGAGCGCGGCAAGCGCTTGGCGCGGCCCTGGCGCAGGCAGGCGATAAGCTGCCGGCGCAGTTCACCTCGCGGATAGGCGTAAATGGCGTTGTAGATGGTCTCGTGGGACACGTGGCGGTCGCGGTCGTCAGGGAAGGCGCGTTTGAGCGTAGCGGAGATTTCCTCGGGTGACCACTTCTGATCGAGGAAGTGGCGCACCACGCCCCACAGCACACTGTCGGGTGCAAGCTTGGGGGCTGGCCGACTGGCTTGGCGGCGTTGCGCACGGCAGGCTTGCGCGGCCATCGCGCCATAGCTGCCATGCGCGGCGGCGTTACGGCGAAGCTCACGCATCAAGGTCGAAGGCGCGCGGCCTAGCCTGCGGGCCATGGCCCGCAGGCTGACGTTCTCGGCCTTCCAAATCTCGATGCGCATGCGCTCTTCAGGTTGTAGTTGTTGGTACTTCGTTCTTGTCATTCACTGCACCTTACCGGATGGCAAGGTGTTGCGCTTCAGATTTGAGACCGCCCACCTTGCAGAGCGGGAACGGAACTGCATGAACAAGCAAATACAATTGCAACAAAGCTCCATTCCGCGGCGGGCACGTCCGTCGGCTACGGCCCGCGTTTCGTCATCTCACAATGACATTAGCCCGTAACCAAAAGTGCATAACATGGTCTAGTTCATGCGTCCCCTCACAATTGTCAGATGGGTGTCGGGACGCTGCCTACCAAAGTGTGGGCTTCCAGGCATATTAGACGCCGTCAGTGTATGGATCGCGCGGCTCGGTCACGCTGCGGGCGCCGTCGGTGTACGGGTCGCGCGGATCGGCCACGCCACGGGCGCCGTCGGTGTATGGGTCCACAGAAGCGACACGGTCGATATTGCCATCGAATCGTGCTTGGTCCGACACCGATTGCGAAGCTTGGGCATCGGTGGTACCGATGACCAAACCGATAGCGAAGAGAATGGGGAGTACGGCGGTTCTCATGATAGTGCTCCTAGTTACTTGCCAGACGGCGCGGTGTTCCGCACCGGTTGCTAATCTAGGCTTCGATACTCGGAGTAAAAAGCGCTCATCACTCAAAAGATTATCAATCCAGCTGTAAGAATGAAGCTATGGCTCCGCCCGAGTCCGGGCGTGTCCGCCGGCTTCTCCCCACCGGGCGCTTGACGCGGCGAAAGATGGTGTTTAGCGCCGGCAGCAACTTGAGCGCCCATCAGTGCACGGTCGAATGGTCAACCGAGATACCTAGGGCGTGTTCACACTATCTGAGCCCGTCGACGATGAGTGCAAAATTGATGAAGGCGATGAACATTACATCCAGTTTGTCGAATCGGGAAAAGATGCGACGAAAGCCTTTGAGGCGGCGGAACAGGCGCTCCACTTCGTTTCTGCGCTTGTACATCTCGCGATCATATTCCCATGGTTACCCGCGCAAACCCCGCACGTATCCGACGCACCTGATGGTGGGAACCTGATCCCGATGTGAGTAGCTGCGCCGCGATCGTACCGATGCCGAAGCAGCGCGCCCTCATGCGCAGTGCTTCGGGTACTACGGTCTGAGGGATGCAGGGGGCTCCTCAGAAGGCGAAGTCGAAGGAGTCAGGTTTAGCGGACAGCGTCGATCCCGGTGAGGCCGGTTGGCGGGACCTGTTGCAGCAAAGGGTGAGCGCAACGGGGGCCGCGCTCTTGGAAGCGCTACACGCGCTGCCGCCACGTAGTGACCGCGTCGAGACCTGGCGCGAAGCGAGCATGTTTCGCAAAGGCGGGTTGCAACGAAAATTGCAGGGTTTCCGGCGCGATGGGTAGGCTGGGTTTGTCGATTAAACCACCGGGGAGTCCCCATGCAACCTACGTACCAAACCCAGACCTTCGCCCTTGTCAGCTTCCTCCTGATCGCTTCGACCGTGGTTGCGCCATTTGCGGCATACCTCGGTAGCCACTTCAAGCAGATGCTTGCGCAAGCTGCGTGACCTCGTCGAGAGGACGATGTGGGATCACGTCTACAACGAGCGGGAAGGGATCATGCCCGGCCCGGACTGCGAGTACATGGCGGCGGTTGCCGGCATCGACGCGCTGCTGGCAAAGCCGGCGGCCGTGGATCCTCAAACCTGCACGGGAGGTTGATCGTGAGCGAGACCTCCTCAATTCGATGCGCCACGCCGCGGTGCGTTAGCGAGATCCAGCAGTTCGGCGAGGAAGTCCATCCCGGCGAGCTACGCGGCTTCTTTATCCCTCAGCGGTGTCCAGCCTGCGATGCCGCACTTGTGGTGGAGCCGCGTGCAACGGGGCAGATCTGCCGAGGCTGCAAGACAGTGATCGCATATTGCTGCTGTTGAGAGCGCAACTGGAATCCCCGCAGGCGCCGTACAGCCGCGCGGACGACGTCGGCGCCCATCCCAACACGGATTGGATGTTGGAGGAGCGGCACCAACTACCAGAGCCGAATTCCAGGCAGCGCACATGCTGCTAGGCAAAGCGGGAGGCTTTTCAAGGTTAACACCTCATCGCCCAGGCCGGCGGATGGCCGTGTCGGCCAGCGGCATGGCCAGGGCGGCAAAGGGAGCCGCAAACCCAGAGGCGGGAAGTCCGTTGGGTTTGCGGGGTTCCACGGCAGATTGGTAGTTTGAACTGTATTAAGTCGGCAGCCCGAATAGCCGTTACGTCAGGGGCGGCGACCAATTTGGTCAACAACAACAAGAAGAAGAAGATGAACAAGAACACGATTTGCTCGGCGGTGCTCGCCACAACCGTCTTTTGGTCGGGGGTCGCCGCAGGTGCGGCCGCCGACGTTCCGCTGCCATCGCCTCAAACCCCTGAAGCCTTTGCTTTCCGCGCTCCGCAGGCGAGCGCGTCGGAGCCGACCTATGCGCTAGGATCGGGCCACCTCGCGTTGTTCAGGGCAGTCAACGCATTGCGCCAGAAGCTTGGCGTAGGGCTGCTTGCGCAGGATATGGCGCTCGACGCCGCGGCCCAGGCGCACGCGGTCTATCTGAATACGCATAGTGTGGCGCAGCACAACCAAACGCCTGGCGACCAGGACTTCTATGAGGCCACACCGCTGCTGCGGGCACGCAAGGCCGGCGCCGCTGCCTCCCAATGGGTGGGCGAAGTCGTCGGAGCGGCACGGGGGCCGAACGACAGCGAGATCGGCCTCGGGTGCTTCAACCAGTGGTATCACACCGTCTACCATCTACAGACGCTCGTGACGAACCAGGAGTCGGTTGGCGTCGGGTTCAGCGCCACGGGGGCGTTGGGGTTGAATCTGTGCGTCTTGGACTTTGGAACGCAGGCGGCCGCGCAAGGCCATCCCATGCCCAACGGCGTGCCCTATGGAGGCGGTCAGCACTTCGACGCCGGAACCTTCGTTACGGTGCCCGGAAATGGCGAGAGGGATGTACAGGCGGGATTCAATTTCGCAGGCGAGTCACCCAATCCCGCCCCTGACCTGCCGACACCTGGTCGACCGTTGATGGTCTATGCCAATGGCGCGCTCGCTGAGGTTCTGTCCGTGACCACATTCAAGGTTGTAAGAAGCAACGGAGCGGAGGTGCCGGCGCGGGTTCTTGTCTCCCAGGCCGCGAAGGCCGGCGGGTCTGACGGTATCGCCGACGAATACATTCGCAACAACGCGGTCTTCCTGCTGCCGATCTCGCCCCTGGCCAACCGGGAGACCTATACCGCCACCTTCTCGGGGACGCGGGCCGGAAAACCGGTGAGCTTCTCCTGGTCGTTCACTTATGCCGAGCTGCTGCCTTGGAATATGGTAGGCATACGGCAGTGACCGTACGCCTACCTCTAGCCTGCGCAATTACAACCCATTCGCGTGTACCGAGTCCAAGGCTTCACACGTCATTGCCAATTGCTCGGCGAGCGCGGTTGAGGCCGACGTCATTGGCAAACGCAGTTCATCAGACAGCCAGCCATGCCTGGCCAGTAATGTCTTGACCGGACCTGGGTTAGGTTCTGCAAACATGAGCCGAATCAGTGGCATTAGGACATGGAAAAGGTGGCGGGCGACGCTCAAGCGCTGGTCAGCCACTGCGCGCCACAACGCCGAGAAGAGATCAGGCCGAATGTGCGCTGACGCAAGGATTGCGCCCCGGCCGCCCATGCACAGCGTGGAAAGCAGTTGGTGGTCCTCTCCCGCGAGGACAGCTAGGCGGCCATCTGCGATTAACGCCTGTGTGGTATCAGCGTTACCGCCGCAGTCCTTGATACCTCGAACATTGCCGTGGTTCGCAAACGAGAGCAGCGTTTCGGCGCTCAGCGTCACACCGGTTCGGTAGGGGATGTCATATAGCACCAGTGGTGCCCGAGATCTATCGGCCAGCTCGCGAAAGTATTCCTTCAATCCTTCCTGCGACGGTCTTATGTAGTACGGTGCAGGCGCTAAGACCCCCGCCAGCGGACGTTCGCCAATCCTGTCCAGACGGCTCAGTACCTGCAGGAGATTGTTGCCAGCCAAGCCCATCATGACTGGCAACTCCCCGGCCTCGGCCAGTACGGTGTCAGAACGGCCAACTGTTCCGCCTCATCGAGCGCGGCGGCTTCGCCGGTGCTGCCGCACACCACCAACCCCGCCAAGCCGCTACAGCGGTAATGGGCCACTAGCCGCCGCAGCGCGACGTGATCAACCTCATTGTTGCGAAAAGGGGTGACCAGGGGTAGCCAGATACCACGATAGAGATACTTCACTTCTTGCATTGCATGCTCCGGATCGACCGATTCGGAAACCGCACAGGTCAAGCGACAAAGCAAGATGCGCTCAAGACAGTAAGGGGGATTGGCAGACCGTCTTCTACACTGATGCTGTTCCGTCGCTCAACTGACGGAACAGCACGCTCCGGTCAGATGAGCGACTGTTTTTTGGATTTGGCGCGCGCGCCCGACTGCGGTTGGTTCGCAGTGAGATCAAGAGAGAGGGAGGCAGGACGGCGGGTCATAATTGCGTCAATCTATCCGCTTCTCCGCAATCTCGTCAAGCCTGGCTTGGAAGGACTCCCTTCCCAAGGGGGCGACCTACCAGCTTGGCACAATGCGAAGCCCATCGGAAGGGTGCCGTTCAAAGACTCCTTACCGCGAAATGGCAAACCCGCGCAGTCATTCGTCGACCCAAGGCTTGTGCCGCCGGCCAGTGACCGGCTTGCTCAATGGCTGGACCGGGCCGGCCCTCGCGGACGTCGCTAAGCGTCTAGGTGGAGGCGCAGAACGCGACGAGAGGGCCGGCGCCCTGGCCACCCTCGTGCTTTCTCGCGAAACGCCGGCGAGCGACCGGGCGGAGCACCCCCAACAATTCCGAAGTGAATACGGCGGCAGGTCCGGCCGAGGTTCTATCGTGCTCGGGGCAGAAGCGAGCCGATAACCTGCCTGCCGCAGTCCCATGCCGGGGCGACCTGTGGACAGGCCCACTCACCCAACGGGCGTACCTTCACCTTCGTCAAGTCGCCTGACCTCCTTGCCCCCCCTCGCGCGGGCCGTGCTTCCCTCGCAAAGCGCTACCGGGTTTGCTTGGTTCCATAACAAATTCGTAGTCTGGCTTTATCCAATGGAGTCAGAGGCGAACGATGCAAACGCAAACCCCGGAACAAGCAATGGTGGTCAGCTACCACATGTCCGTTTCGTCGGACAACGACGACCTCGACCGACCCCGGTACGCGACATTTCGAGGCGACATCTGGGACTGCGCCGCGAGGTCGAACGCCTGAGGCGTGCCTGTGCCGACAACGGCCTCTATGCGGTTTCGATTCTGTATCCAAGCCTGGCTGTCGAATGGCACGATCCGCGCTCGGAATTCCGGATCGAATCAGATCGCCTTGTCGTCAATCGGATGGGGGATGTGCGGTGGGAAGGCCGGACGCGCTTCGCAGGCAACCGAATGGCGACCGAATACACCGCCTTCTCGACACTGACAGCACTGGCCGAGTCAGGCGAGCTGACCGCTTATCAGACCGAGGACGTAAAGGGCGGCGTTGAGGACGCGGTCCTTGAGGCCGTAGAGGGAAAGCTTGGGGCAGGGCAATGACCGAAGGGACGGGCGCAGCGCCCGCCCCGCCACAAATCATCCACTCCTCGCCAAACCGGCGGATCGGGACGTCGGCGAACTGGGGCAAGTACTGGGAGGGGGCTTGCACGACCTCCCTGATGGCCGTGCAGTCGTCCCAGTATATCTTCAACAGGACGGCAGGATGATATGAGGGGCGACCTGTAGTCGAAGGATTGGCACCTTCGAACCCGAGCGTCTCGAGATCCAACTCTTCAACAAACGCGTCGATGATCCTGGCGGGGTTATCCTCGGCGATGAAATCATCGAGGCCTTCTGGAAGCAGCGTAGCTTGCTTGCGGTCTTCTCCCTCTATGAATCGCTTCATCCGGTCCCCCAATCTGAATGCGTTGATTCAGTCTAGGTGATCCAGACGTTTTCACACAGCCTCGGTCGCAAGGAGTCGGCCAGCCGCATGCTGGCCCCGCTTAGGCCCGTTCCAGCTTGGTGTAACCTTCGGCACCGCCCCCAAAGAAGGTAGCCGCTGGGGCCTCATACAGAGGCACGTCCAATTGCAATCGCTCGACAAGGTCGGGATTCCCAATGAAGGGCTTGCCAAAGGCGATCATGTCTGCGTGACCGGAAGCGGTGGCGTTTAGAGCGCGCTGTCGGTCGTATCCGTTGTTGGCGATGTAGGCGCCGCCGAAGGCCGCGCGAAGGCCTTGCACGTCGAACGTCGCGGCGCCGTTGCCGCCGTGTAGCTGTCCCTCGACGACATGCAGGTAGGCCAGTCCCATCTCGCCGAGCCGGCGAACCAAGTAGCCGTGCGTTTCCACCGGCGTGCTGTCCAGCGGCGTGTCCCCGACCGCGGTCGAAAGGGGGGAAAGGCGAAGCCCAACACGATCGGCTCCCCAAACCTGGGCGACAGCTTCCACCACTTCCAACGACAAGCGTGCGCGGTTCTCGATGGAGCCGCCATAGCGGTCTTCGCGGTGGTTCGTGCTGTCGCGCAGGAATTGCTCCAGGAGGTAGCCGTTGGCTGCGTGCACTTCCACGCCATCGAACCCGGCATCCTTCGCGCGAAGCGCGGCCTTTCGGTAGTCTTCTACAATGCCGGCAATCTCCTCGGTGGCGAGCGCACGCGGCATCGACGGCGGCAGGTGTCCGGCTTCCGTAAAGACGTTGCCGCCGGCCTGGATGGCGGAGGGCGCCACGGGCGCAGCGCCGCCTTCCTGCAAGCTCACATGTGACATGCGCCCCACATGCCACAACTGCATCACGATGCGGCCACCCGCGGCATGGACGGCGTCTGTCACGGGGGCCCAGGCGTCCACGTGCGCATCGGTGTAGATGCCGGGCGTGTAAGCGTAGCCACGGCCCTGGCGAGAGATGTTGGTTGCCTCGGTGATGATCAAGCCCGCCGACGCCCTCTGTGCGTAGTAGTCGACGGCCAGCGGCGTCTGGACACCGTCCATGCCCGCGCGCGACCGTGTAAGCGGCGCCATGGCAATGCGGTTGCGGACATCGATAGCGCCCAGGTGGGAGGCGGAGAAAAGGGGTTCGGAAAACATGGCGGCTCCAGTGGCTATGTGCGAATGCGGTATCGAAGAAGTGCTGCAACCCCGTCTGCCAGACAGGAGAGCAACCTCTCGGTGCAATGCAGTATGTGCGCCGCCGTTTCATTCATCCAATTTATTTATTGGATTGTAGTTATATCCATGCCAATATATCTGGATGCGCTACGACCTGAACCTCTTACCCGTATTCCTGACGCTCATGGAAGAGCGAAACGTCACGCGTTCAGCCGAGAGACTAGGGATGACGCAACCGGCGCTATCCAATGCCCTGGCGAGACTGCGGGACTTGCTGCAGGACCCCCTATTCATTCGCGAGCGGTACGGCATGCAGCCGACGGAGAAGGCCGAATCGCTGGCGCCTGGCATCGCCGCCGCGGTCGGCCAACTGGATGAGCTGGTACTGGGTCAGCAGGGCTTCGACCCGACCAAGGCGGAACGTCTGTTCATACTGGCGCCGAGCAGCTACGTCGAGTTCGTGCTGTTGCCTGGAATTGTCACGCGATTGAGTGAGCGCGCACCGGGCATTCGGCTGCGGCTGGTGCCGTTCGGCACGGACTTGGCCGAGACCGGTGTAGGCTCCGGCGCTACGGCCTTGGTGCTGGGCCGCATTGTCGACCCGCCCGACAACCTTGTGGTGCAGCCCCTGATGGAAGACGGCCTTGCGTGCGTGGTGCGGGCTGACCATCCGCATGTACACAAGCGAATGTCCAAGCAACAGTACGAGCAGCTCAAGCACGTCAACGTGTTGCCACCCGGCCGCCTGCGCGCAGGCCTGTTCCAGACACTTCAGCGCCATGGCCTTCGCCGCGAGGTAGCGATATCGGTCACGCACTTCATGGCCATTCCAGAACTTGTTGCCGCGACGGACTATTGCGCGACTCTACCTGCCCTGATCTGTCGCCACCTTGCGAGCGATGTGCGGCTGAAGGTACTGGCCGCGCCAGTGGACCTTGGGACATTCCCGGTGGATATGGCCTGGCATGTTCGCTACCGCCATGATGCTGCGCACCAGTGGTTGCGTGAACTGGTCATCGAAGTCGCTCGCGAAACCGCGCCTCGCAAGACGAAGTGAGGCGCAATGCAGGTCGTTGCATCGATTTGGTACTCGTGGACGTCGGGATGGGCACTGTTCCTATTGCGCTGCTCCCTCCTGACCTGAAGGGCCGTGATCGGCCAGGAGCCGTCGTTCGCCATAGCCGTCACCTAGCCATCGCAGCGGCGGCTCCGCTCAAACAAGGGACCTTCGCCTTCGAAAGGCATGGCGCAAGCCATCGGCCAGCTCGGTCATCCCGAGTCGGAAGTCCCACGGCTCAACCTGCCCGTTCTCGCAGAGCTTGTAGGGAATAGCGCGTTTTGCGCGTTACTCGGCGCTCAGCGCAACAACGCGATCGCCTCCTAGGCTGGATTCAGACTAGGAATGTCTCTGTCAGTCGGCACCAAAACGCTGCGCCCAACGCCAGGTTCCGGTCATCGAAGTCGTAGCGCGGGTTGTGCAAGCCGCGCCCACCGTCCGATGGGCCGTTGCCGATACGCACGAGCGCGCCCGGGCATTCCTGCAGCATATAGGCAAAGTCTTCGCTACCCATCATCCTGGGATAGTCGCGGTCTACGCCCTCCTGGCCAACAAGCTCCGTGGCAACTTCGGCCGCCAGGGCAACCGCGTCGGCGGCGTTGTCGACGACCGGGTAGCCCTCCACATA
Source organism: Cupriavidus sp. H39 (assembly GCF_050271075.1). NCBI lineage: Bacteria > Pseudomonadati > Pseudomonadota > Betaproteobacteria > Burkholderiales > Burkholderiaceae > Cupriavidus > Cupriavidus sp. H39. The sequence goes on along the minus strand of NZ_CP189847.1, from coordinate 601,954 downwards.
GCGTATTTCCGCCTTCGCGCCATACGATTCGGCGGTCATGTGTACCAGCGTGGTGATGCGGTCCTTCAGTAGTGCGCGCACCTGCGGACTGAACGAGCGCACACTGATGCCGATTTCGGCATCGGCCGGAATGACGTTCAGTGCGTCCCCAGACCGTAGCCGGCCAACAGTGAGCACTGCCGGCTCGTCGGGAGGGACGTTGCGTGAGACTACGGTCTGCAGCGCCATCACGATTGCAGCCGCTGCCACAAGCGGGTCAACGGCCAGATGAGGGCGCGCGGCGTGACCGCCCAGGCCTACTACCTTGATAAACACCCGGTCGCCCGCGGCGAGAAACGGTCCCGGACGCATCAGGAACCGGCCCAGGGGTACGCCGGGATGGTTGTGCATGGCAAACACCATGTCGCAAGGAAAGCGCTCGAACAAGCCGTCCGCCACCATGGATTTGGCGCCGCTGTCGAACCCGCGCTCCTCCGCTGGCTGAAAAATCAGGTTCAGCGTGCCGGAGAAGTTTCGCGTGGCCGCGAGGTGCTTTGCCGCGCCAAGGAGCATGGTAGTGTGGCCGTCGTGCCCACATGCATGCATGAGGCCGGGCCGGCTGCTGGCGTAAGGAAGCCCTGTCTCTTCCTGGATAGGCAGGGCATCCATGTCGGCACGCAGGCCAAGACGCCTGGCACCATTGCCCACCCGCAACTGGCCGACCAGCCCCGTCTGTCCGATGCCACGGGTCACCTGGTAGCCCCATTCCTGCAACTTGCCGGCAACCAGGTCCGCGGTGTCGTGCTCCTCGAAAGCCAGTTCCGGGTGCCGGTGGATGTGCTGCCGCAGGGCAGCAAGTTCGTCGTGCAGCGGGAGCAGGTCGGGAAGCGCTGTACCGGTCTTGGAATGGATGGTCATCGTCAGTCCAGGGTAATACGGTTGTCTTTGGCGATGCGCTGGTAGAACCTGATTCGCTGCTCCGTTTCCCTGGTATAGGCCTCCGGCGTAATGTCTTCCGGCACGATCATGCCCTTTGCGACCCAGGTCGAGCGGGTCGAAGGTTCCGCGAGAATCTTGCGTACCGCCAGGTAGAGTTGTTGCACGATTGCATGGGGTGTCCCGGCCGGGGCGGCAAGGCCGTTCCATGAAGTCTCATTCAGGTCAGGCAGCTTGAGTTCGGCAAAGGTCGGCACATCCGGCAGTTGCGGCACGCGCGCGGGTGCGGCCACGGCCAACGCTCGCAACTTGCCCTGTAAGATGTGGTCCAGGTTGGAGGACAGATTATTCCAGGTCAAGTGCACCTGTCCGCCCAGCAGGTCCGTCAGTGCCGCCCCGGCGCCGCGATAGGGAACATGCGTCATCGGGATACCCGCCTGGTTCTTGAGAAGTTCCATGCTGACGTGTGACACCGAACCCGTTCCGGCACTTGCATAATTCAGTGCGGTCGGATGGGCGCGCGCGTACTTGACCAGCTCGGCGAAGTTGCGAATCGGCAGCGATGCATTGCACAGCAGCACGTTTGACAGCCGGCTAATGAGCGTGATATTCGAGAATCCCTTCACCGCGTCATAGGGCAGCTTGGGGTTCATCGCGGGATTCACGACATGCGTGCTCTGTGAGGTGACAATGAGGGTGTAGCCGTCAGGCTGTGCTTTCGATACGTAAGTCGAACCGATAGCGCCTCCGGCGCCCGGCCGGTTGTCGACCACCACAGGCTGGCCAAGCGCCTTGCCCAGCCTCTCGGCGATCAGGCGACCGGACACGTCAACCGAGCCGCCCGGGGGAAACGGGACCACCAGGGAAATTGGACGGGCAGGATATTTTTCAGCGGCGAAGGCGGGCAGCTCCAGGCCGCCCAGGCTGCTGAGGGCGGCTGCTTTGAGAAAGGTGCGACGATTGATGGTCATTGCCGGCGTGCAAGTTAGAGTATGTCCCAAGATTAAGCAGACGCAGGCCCGCAGGCAAACGACAAAACCATTGACCACGATAACAAAATGTAATTGAGCATGAAGATTCGCTCTCCTTCACTGGTGGAACTGCACGCCTTTCTGGCGGTTTGTCGCCTGCGCAGCTTCCGCCTGGCGGCCGAGGAGCTTTGCGTCACCCAGGCTGCTGTCAGCCGGGCTGTGCAACGCCTGGAGCAGCACCTGGGCGATTGCCTGTTGTTTGAACGGTCGTCGCAGGGCGTGGCGCTGACCGAACAGGGCCGCCAGTTGCGCAAGTTAACGGAGCGCCATGTGCTGGCGCTGGAGGCTGCCGCGGCGCGGCTGCAGGGTCCACGCGCTGACGGGAAACTACGGCTGAGTGTGATTCCTACGCTCGGTACCCAATGGCTTCTTCCACGCCTCGCGCGCTTCAGGACAGCGCATCCGGAAGTGGATGTCGAGATGCGGCAGTTTCGTCATGATGAGGACTTTAGCCGCGACGACGTAGACATCTGGATTGAGGTGAGGCGACCTAAGCGACGTTGGCCGGCCAGGATGCAAGTGAAATACCTTCTCGGCCGCGAGATCGTTCCCGTCTGCGCACCATCGTTATTGCCGCGCTTGAAGCGTCCCAGCGACTTGCTTAAAGAGACGTTGCTGCATCATACGAACTTCCCGGAGAACTGGGCGCTCTGGGCCAAAGCAGCCGGACTCAGGGCCGCCCCCAAGCTGGGCCCTGGCTACGACCTGAGCATCAACTTGATCTTTGCGGCCAAGGCCGGATTGGGTATCGCGCTAACGCAACCCTGTCTAATTGAGCGTGAACTGGAAGCCGGTGAACTGGTGAAGCCTTTTGATTTGCCAGTAGACACCGAGCGCGGCTATTTCACCTGTGTGGACGCGCAGCGGCCGCGCAGCGCTGCGCAGAACGCATTTCTGGACTGGCTTCTCGCCGAAGCTCATAGAATCGAGCCGACTGATGCTGTCGTACCGGGTCAACGGCGCTGACAGAGAAGATGGCACCCACGTGCAAGGTGTAACTGGCGAAGGGAGCCAGTCTGGCCACACCAAAGGCGACCTTCCTTGGCGCAACGGCCTTCCGGCCTGCCGCCGAAGGTGCCACCCCTACCCGCCCGTTGCCAGCTTCTTCCCATGCGCCGCAATCTCTCTACGGAAGAGTTCCGCCATGGTCTCCGCCGCCAGCGACAGCGGCGTATCACGCAGGCTCAGTATGCCTAGCGTGATCGACGGCAGGGGCATGCGCAGCGGCACGCGGGTAACCTGCTGGGCGTAGGGTTGCACGCTGAGCCAGGCGGCGGGGCAGGAGAGCAGCGCATCGCTGCGCGTCATCAGGTTCCAGGTCACGCCGAAGCTGTTTGTCGTAATGATGCGCTGGGGCACCGGAATTCCGGCGCGCTGCAACTGGCCGACCATATCGGTGTGGTGGCTGCCGGGCGCCAGGTGCATCAGCCATTCGCAGTCGAGAAGCTGCTCCCATTCTGTGGCTTTCGCCAGCGGATGGCCGGGGCGGCAGCCGACAATCATTTCCAGCGTCTGCAGCGGCTCAAAGCTGAACTCAGGGGCGAGGGCTTGGTGCGCCGGGGCGGCAACGGCAAAGTCAATAGAACCGTCGCGCAGCGCGGGCAGTACCAGCGGCATCATGCCCTCTTCCAGATTGAGTTCGGCCAGCGGCATGCGCTTGCGGAATGCATCGATTACGTCGGGCAGCAGACTGACATAGATCGTTGGCGTGACCGCCACCGACACGTGAGCCTCCTTGCCGCCCTGTAACTGGCGAATGTCCTGCCGCGCCAGCTCGAACTGTGCCTGCGCCAGCCGTACGCGCATCGTCAGCTGATGGCCACACTCGGTCAGTGTCACGCCGCGCGAGCTGCGCACGATCAACGGCGCGTCGAGGTCCTGCTCCAGTTCGCGGATTGCCTTGGTGATGGCGGCCTGGCTGAGATGCAGGCTGCGCGCCGCGCCGCGGATGCTGCCGGTCTCGACCAGGCTCAGCCAGGCCTTCAGGTGATGGTCCTTCACGTCTCGTCTCCCTGCTCACTTTTGTTAATGCTGCTTGCTATTCGAGATGTCGCATGGCGTATTAAACACATTTGGCTAGAAGTCGACTGACAACCATGGGTTGTCTTCCTCAAGAAAATGGCGTCTTTCAACATTCATTCTAACTGCGTAGGCTTCTTGGAAATCCCATGCCAACGCAGAATGGACAGTGTTAGGAGACCTATGAAGAACAGACATGCCCCGACAAACAGATCCAACGAATCGGTGGAACTGGAAGGATCGGTCAGCGGCCGCTTGGCCGTACGGGTGATGGGCGCGCTGGCAGCTGCGGCGATATGCGCTGCACCACTGCTGGCGCACGCCGAGTGGCCGGAGCGGCCGATCAAGTTGGTAGTGCCGTATGCGGCAGGGGCCGGTGTCGACGTTGCGGTGCGCCCGATTGCCGATGCGATGGGCCGCGAACTGGGCAAGCCCGTGGTGATTGACAACCGGCCCAGTGCGGGCGGCATCGTCGGCACGCAGATGGTGGCCACCTCGGCGCCGGACGGCTACACCATCGGATATGGCAATATTGTCACGCTGGCCATCAACCGGTCTTTCTACACCAAGCTGCCTTACGACCCGGAAAGGGACCTGGAACCCATTGGAATGGCGCTGGGCAACGCCTATGTGCTGGCGGCGCGTAAGGACCTGCCAGTCAACAGCTTTGTTGATCTCATCGCGTACGCGCGCCAGCGCCCCGGCAAGGTGGTGATGGGCTCGCTGGCATTGGGCTCGGGTGGCCATCTGGCCAGTGAGCTGATCCAGGTTAGCACCGGAATCAAGATGCTGTACGTGCCCTACAAGAGCGGCGCGCAGGTGCTAAGCGACATGGTCAATGGCCAAGTCGATGTGATGCTGACAACATCGTCGGCGTGCAGCAGTCGACGATGCCGTTCGCATACTGCACGATGGCGCCGGGCGCGGGACAGGCCTTCAGGCAGCCGGGATCCTCGCAGTGCATGCAGCCGTCCTTGCGGATCAGCCATTCTAGCTTGCCGGCCTGGTCCTCATGCTCGGTGAAGCGCATCAGGGTCCAGGTGTTGGGCGACAGGTCGCGCGGATTGTCGTAGATGCCGACGTTCTCCTGCACGTCGCCGCGCAGGTCGTTCCATTCGTTGCAGGCGACCTGGCACGCCTTGCAGCCGATGCAGATCGAGATGTCGATCAGCTTGGCCACTTCCATCTGGTGGTCGCGGATGCGGGGCGCCGGCGTCAGGTCGGACGAGGCCGAGCGGCGGATGATGTTCTGCGAGTTCATGCCTGGGCTCCGGCCATCTTTTCAATGTTGACGAGAAATGCCTTGAATTCCGGGGTTTGCGAATTGGCGTCGCCAACGCCCGGCGCCAGCGTGTTGGCCAGATAGCCCTTGCGCGTCGCGCCCTCGAAGCCCCAGTGGCAAGGGATGCCGACCTGCTCGACGGTCTGTCCTGCTACCTGCAGCGTGCGCATGCGCTTGGTCACCACGGCCTTGGCCGTGATATAGCCGCGCCGGGTGGTGATCCGCACCGTGTCGCCGTGGCCGATGCCCTTGTCCGCGGCCAGCTTCTCGCCGATCTCGACGAATTGCTCGGGCTGCAGCATGGCGTTCAGGTGCGAGTGCTTGGTCCAGTGGCGGAACAGCTCGGTCACCGAATAGGTCGTGGCGACATAGGGGAACTCGGTGCGGTTGCCCAGCCGCTGCGCATCGTTCTGGAAGATGCGCGCGGTCGGGTTGTGGGTGACCCTGGCATGCTCGCGATCGGGCTTTCCACCGGCTCGTAGTGCTCGGGAAAGGGACCGTCGATCATGCCGCCGGCGGAGAACAGGCGGCCAACACCTTCGGGCAGCATGATGAAAGGCCCGACCGGCGTGCCGGGCGACGCGGTGAGCGGAAAATCGGGCACGTCCGCGCCCGCCCATTGCCGGCCATTCCAATGCAGGATCCGGCGTTTGGGGTCCCACGGGTTCCCCATCTCGTCCATCGAGGCGCGGTTGTACAGGATGCGGCGGTTGGCAGGCCAGGACCAGGCCCAGCCGGGGGTATTGCCGAGCCCGGTGTCGGTGTTGTCGCGCCGGGCCATCTGGTTGCCGGCCTCGGTCCAGGAACCGGCGAAGATCCAGCAGTAGCTCGAGGTCGTGCCGTCGTCACGCAGCTGCGCGAACGAATCCAGCAACTGGCCCTTGCGCAGAACCTGCTTTCCGCTCGGGTCGAAGACATCCGCCAGCGCATAGCCGTTGGCCTCCTTGGCCATTTCCTCGGGATGCGGGTTGTACGGATCATGATAGGTTTCGGCATCCCAGGTCATGTGCAGCACCTGCTCGGGACAGGCGCCGCCTTCCGTTTCGTACAACCGGCGCAGCTCCATCATGATGCCGCCGAGGATGGCCGGGTCATGCCGCGCTTCGCCTGGCGGCTGCTGACCCGCGTAGTGCCATTGCAGCCAGCGGCCGGAGTTCACCACGGTGCCGTCTTCCTCGGCAAAGCAGCTCGACGGCAGCCGGAACACCTCGGTCATGATCTCTTCGGTGTTGACGTCGTTGAACTTGCCCTCGTTGCGCCAGAAGTTCGAGGTCTCTGTCACCAGCGGGTCGATCACCACCAGGAACTTCAGTTTCGACAGGGCGGCGGAGGACTTGTTCTTGTCGGGCATCGCCGCCAGCGGATTGAAGCCCTGGACGATATAGCCGTTGACCTTGCCTTCGTACATCATGTCGAAGTACGCCAGCATGTCGTAGCTGCGGTCCCATTTCGGCAGCAGGTCGTAGGCCCAGTCGTTCTCCGCCGTGGCATGTTGGCCGAACAGGTTCTTCTGCAATGAGACGAAGAACTTGGGCAGGTTCTTCCAGTAGTTCACCTGGTCGGGCAGCAGCGCCTTGGGCGTGGCCTCGGCCAGGTATTGCCTGAGTGTCTGCTGCCGGTCCGTGGGCAGGTCCATATAGCCCGGCAGCCGTACCGACAGCAGTCCCAGGTCGGTATAGCCCTGGATGTTGGAGTGCCCGCGCAGCGCATTCACGCCGCCGCCGGCCATGCCGACATTGCCCAGCAGCAGCTGGATCATGGCCGCGCCGCGGATGATCTGGGCGCCGCCGGTGTGGTGCGTCCAGCCCAGCGCGTACAGCCACGTCAGGGTCTTGTCCTTCGCCGAGCAGGCACCGACGATCTTGGCGATCCGCAGGAAGTCCGCCTGCTTCACGCCGGTGATTTCCTCGACCTTCTGCGCCGTGTAGCGCGACACGTGCTGCTTCAGCAGGTTCAGCACGCAACGGGGGTGGCGCATCGACGGATCGCGCCGGGCGTTTCCTGCGCCGTCGAGTTCATAGGTCCAGGAGGACTTGTCGTACCGCTTCTTTTCGGCGTCGAAGCCTGAGAACAACCCCTCGTCGAAGCCGAAATCCTCCCGCACGATCAGCGATGCGTTGGTGTACGCGCGCACGTAGTCGCGCTGGATCTTGTCGTGTTGCAGCAGCCAGTTGACCAGGCCCATCAGGAAGGCCGTGTCCGATCCGGCACGGATCGGCGAGAAGATGTCGGCCACCGCGGCGGTGCGGTTGAAGCGCGGATCGATGACGATGACCTTGGCCTTGTTCTTGATCTTTGCCTCGATCACCCACTTGAAGCCGACAGGGTGCGCCTCGGCAGGGTTGCCGCCCATGACCATGACGACATTGGCGTTCTTGATGTCCACCCAGTGGTTGGTCATCGCGCCGCGCCCGAACGATGGGCCCAGTGCCGATACTGTAGGCCCGTGGCACAGCCGCGCCTGGCAGTCCAGGGCAAGCATGCCCAGCGAACGGGCAAACTTGAAGTCGAGCACCCTGGTTTCGTTGGAGGCCGCCGACGAGGCGAGCATGCCTGAACTCAGCCAGCGATTCACCAACTGGCCTTGCTCGTTGCGCGCGATGAAATGCTTGTCGCGATCGTCCTTGAGCAATCGCGCGACGCGCCGGGTGGCGTCGTCCCAGCTGATGCGAATCCATTCCTTCGACCCCGGCGCGCGGTATTCCGGGTACAGCAGCCGGTTTTTCGAATGGACGATGTCCAGCAACCCCGCCCCCTTGGGACACAGTGAACCACGGCTGACAGGATGATCGGGATCTCCTTCGATGTGGAAGATGCGGGGTTTTGCGTTCCTGGCCCCATCCCCCAGCGAATACATCAGAAGTCCGCACCCGACCGAGCAATAGGTGCAGTTGTTGCGCGTCTCTTTCGCACGCAGCAGCTTGTAAGGCCGCACGCCAGCCGGGGCCTGCGCCCAGGCTGGCGCCATGCCCAGGGCCGCGGCCGAGGCGGCCACGGGGCCGGCGCCAAGGATCCTTAGGAACCGCCGGCGTCCAATGCTGGTGGGTGTAGTCATCGTAGTCTCATCGTCATTGTTTCCACCAGCCGCGGATGAAGGGGCCGGGGGTCTCCGCCATTCTTATGTCCGACAAGGATTGAACGCGCGCACAGGAGCCGCTGCGTGGGGCTTGCGCAGGGGCATTGAGAGCCATCCTTGATGGGAATTGCTGCGTTGGGCAGCGTGCCTGGTCGTCTCCTGGCGTGGATCAGCGTGCCGCAACCGGTAGCGTCGCTGGCAAGACTCGTGCCTGTTGCGCAAAGATATCCGCGTGCCAACTGAAGGACAATTCAGCGATTCTTTGCCGGCCTATAAGGGATCCCTTAAGCGACGTATTGGAGGAGCCAGAAGATTGCCCTGCTTTGTGCGCGCTTGCTGAACCCTCCAGAGCAGCGCCGGCGCTTGGAGGAGTGGGTCCACGGCAACGTTGCCTTTCCCCGAGTACCGCGACAGCTCGTTGAAACCAAACTTGTTGAGGTAGAGGGAAATGTTGCAGCCCGGACGTCAGCGGTCACGGCTCCAGTTGAATGGGATTCTAGACGGCCAGATGGAGGCCTTCGTTGGCTACATACGCTGAGAACAACGGGCGTGCCAATTCAATAGTGCACTTGGGACGCTGAACCATCTGCTTGTACATGCAGACGAGGTCTATGCGGGCGTCAAGGAGCCAGTAGCTTGGAACGCTGGCGCCCAAGAAGCGCCTATGCTGCCGAGGACGGTGTTGAGGAACAAGGATCGTGCGAGCGATGTACAACATGTGTAAGACCATTCACATTGCCAAAACACCTTGATTTCTAAGCGAATTCGTTCCGCAAGTACACTTTTCGGCCGTTGCTGAAAGGCAACGCCAAAGCCATGAATGTTCAGCATTCGTAAGACTACGCCGGACTGACCAAAATCGCCTAATGTAAGACGAGGAAAAACCACTGGGGGCGTCCGATGAAAGAGGAGCCCGACGAGCGCGAGCTGGCGGCGGCGAAAATCTTTCGCCCCCTTGGCCAAGCGCCACTCACCCGCAAGCAGGCAACTCTTGCAGGACAGCTATTAGGTTTGCACCGTTCTTCAGTGTACCGGCTGCGCCGACGCTTTCTGGAAGACCCGGTGACAGCGTCATTGCTCCCGTCTCCGTCAGGACCACGGCGAGGGCAATACATGCTGTCGGATCAAGTGGAGGCAATCATTCAGGATGTCCTATCCGATTGGCTTCCGCGGAAGAAGCATCTCGCGCATCCCCTTCTTGCGATTTGCAGAGAGGTTCACATGCGGTGCACCGCTGCAGGTGCCATACCACCTTCACGGCCAACGATATCCCGCCGGTGGGCCGACCACCGGGACAAAGAAGGCATGAAGCTTTCCGGTGCAGCACCGGGCCACTTCGCTGCACGGTATCCATTGGATATTGTGCAGATTGATCACACCCTTGCCGACATCATGCTGGTCGATGAGGTGTTTCGCCACACGATTGGTAGACCGTGGCTAACTTTGGCGATCGACGTCGCCACACGAGCAGTCGTGGCCTTGTATGTCGGCTTCGACCACCCTAATGCGGCGACGGTCGCTCTGCTTCTGACGCGGATGGTCCTGCCGAAAGCGCCCTGGTTGGCGAGCCGGGAGGTCGCCGTAGACTGGCCAATGCATGGTGTGCCGAAGGTATTGCATCTCGACAACGCTGCCGAGTTCAAGAGTAAGGCACTGCAAGTGGGCTGCAATCAGTACGGAATCGAGCTGATGTATCGCCCGCCTGGACGACCGTACTTCGGGGGCCATATAGAAAGACTGAACCGGACCATAATGGAGAAAGTACACAGTCTGCCGGGCTCGACCGGGTCCTCGACGAAAGGACGAAAGGCTCGCAAGCCGGAAGCGGAGGCCGCATTGACACTCCGAGAGTTCGAGCAATGGTTGATGTATGAAATCGGACAGACCTACCATCACAGTGCCCATCGAGGGTTAAGCGGCGCAACACCATACTCAGCGTGGTCGACGTTGTCTGAAGCATCGAAGCTGCGGCTTCTTCCCGACTCCGCCGCCGAAGAACTTCGCTTCCTTATTCAGTTCCTGCCAATAGCCCGTCGCACCATCCAGGCTGACGGCTTGATGCTGTTCTATCTGCATTATTGGCATCCGGTCTTTGCAGCCTGGCGGGCGGCTAACCGTCGCGTCGTGGTGCGATACCATCCGGAGGACTTATCGAAAGTCTTCGTCAGTGCCGATGGCAAGGAATACGTTGAGGCAATCTTTGCCGACTTGCGGCGTGACCGAATCTCCCTGTGGGAGCAAAAGGCGGCACTGAAGCATCTCCGGTCGCAGGGAAAATCCCACGTCACGGAGTCTGCGATATTCAATGCGATCGCCGCGCAACGGAGCCTCATAGAGGGGGCCGCACATAAGCGGCGATCTGCAGACAGACGGGGAAGAGCAGGGGAGACTCCACCTTTCCCGGCGAGGTGGCGGTCCAGTCAACAGACGAAATCCCCCGGTGCGTCATCGCCCACGCCGGATGTGGACTACAGCAAGCCGGCTCCAATTTATCACGTCGAGCAACTGTGAACTGGCCATGGGTGCTTCCTTGACCCACCTTCTGCCGGATGTCCGCCCTTTAGCAAAGAGCGACGACAATGTTCGCATCCTTGCCTTGGCCCGCGATCGATGGATCGACTATCCCCGCGCAACACAGGCGTTCAAGGTCTTGGACTGGTTGGTGAAGACTCCTCCACGGCAGCGTATGCCCTGTGTGCTGCTGTATGGCGACTCGAACATCGGGAAGACCCAGATCATCGCGAAATTCGCACGGCGCCATCCTCCGGAATACGACGAAATAGCAGGCGTGGAGCACCGGAAGGTTGTGTCTATGCAGATGCCACCGGCGCCCGACCAGAGCCGCTTCTATACATCGCTCCTGTTTGAGCTGGGAGCGCCGTTCAACGCGGCAGCAAGGCTCAATGTGCTCGAGAATCTGAGTCGCGAGGTGCTACGGGAAGTTTCACCGCGCATGCTGGTTGTCGACGAAGTGCATCACCTCTTGGCGGGAAGTTATCGCGAGCAGCGCGCCTCACTGAACCTGCTCAAATTTCTCGCCAACGATCTCCAGATGACGATTGTCCTTGTGGGAACGCAGGATGCTGAGTTTGCACTGCAAACCGATGCGCAAATGAGCAGTCGCTTTGCGCGCTTCGAGATGCCTCGATGGCAGGAGTCGGAAGCCTTCCGAGGTCTCCTGGCGGCATTCGAGCGCATTCTTCCTTTGCGGCGGCCGTCAAATCTGTCGAGAAGAGAGGTTGTCTCGGCGGTTCTGGAGACGAGCGGAGGATTGACCGGTGAGGTCTCGCGGCTTTTGAATTCTGCCACTGAGCTTGCGATCCGCGATGGAAGGGAAATGATTGATGTCTCACACATTGAACACGCCCGGAGTTGCATGCTCTAACCAGCCAAGGCCGTGGCCCATTGCACCGCGGCCCTTTGATGGGGAGGCATTTGGAGGCTGGCTTGGACGACTCGCTGGAAAGTACGCCATGACGGTAGAACAGCTTTGGACGCACGCAGATCTCGGTCCGATGCCAACCCTGACGCAAAGGAAATGGCTGCTGTTTCCGCCAGTGCCGATCGAGACCTTGGAACGTCTCTCAAAGCTAACCCGCGTAAGCGTGGATCGCCTGAGAGCCATGCAGACCCCAATCGGTTGGATCTACGAAAGACGTCGCTTACGGTATTGCTATCCGTGTTTGATCCTGAACCCTGCCGATGTCAGTTCGCCATTCTGGAAGCTGGAGTGGCTGGATCCGGCCTTTTCAATGTGCGAGCAACATCCGGGCAAGCTTGAAACGACCTGGTACTGGAATCTCTATTACCTTGGTAATTTTAATCAGCTGCTTCGAAGAGCGCACGCAACGCCCCACCGGGATCTTGCTTCGCATGGGAACGATACAGGCGTATGAATGCCGAGCGAAAAAATGCAACGGTCGCACGAATGTTGAGCCTGGGTCGCACGAACCTCGTTCTTCAACAGAAAGCTGGTCGTGCTCAGTCGCCTTCGGCATCGAAAAATGCAATTAATCGCCAGGCTACTGCCCACAACAGCACTGCCAGCTTCTAGAGGAGGGCAACACCAAAAGTGGGGCGGCCATGCTTGTGCTTGGACGTTGTCGTTATAATTTCACTTTCGTGAAAGTTATTCTACGTCGATGCCGAGACCACTCCCTAATCCGACTCCACCATCACGCGCGACAATCCGCAGCATTGACCAGCTTGGCGATCGGATTCGCGCAACGCGGGCAGGGGAAGGCATGCCCATTGACCAAGCTGCTAATCATTGCGGGGTGTCCGTCGGCATGCTGTCCAAGCTGGAGAACGGCAAGGGCGTCAATCTGGAGCACGCGCTGCGCGTGATGGACGGACTGGGTTTGACGATGCTCGTCGTGCCGAGGGCGCATGCGGCGTTGCTCGAACAGGCAGCGGCTCATGCGACCAAGATGGACAAAAATGCGGCCAGGGAGTGGAAAGCCCGGGTTGAAGAGTAGACAACAGCATGCGGCAGGCAACGCCCGGCTTGCTAAACACCCAGCCGGAATCGGTTGGCGAGCTCTTCCACGATCGATGCCTGCAGCCTGTCGCGAGATACCTTGAGCGGATCGCGCTCTGCGGTCGATGCCATCCAGCGCTTGAAATCGAGGCTCTTTTGTTTGTTGTCCACGCCAGTCCGAATCAGGTACTCGCGGCCCTTCGTGGTTCGCCAGAGCATGCCGCCGCGAACCTCTGCGGCCTTGGCACGCGCGGATTCCCACGCTTCGAACACCGTCTTGGCGTCGATATACTGGCGCAGCGCATCCTCATCCAACTCGATCCACGGGTCCATGAGTTTCAGTATAAAAAAGCAATATGACAATTTTATACTGAAACTCGTATGTGGGCCATCCCGGCCCACATCTCTGGGGTGCTGGAACCACCCAATGAAGCGCATCGGCTTAAGCGGGCGAGGAACGCTCGAAGATGGTGTCTGCGCAATCTAGTAGGCCGACAGACGGAGAGCACAGCCCCCGATAGTGCGGCTTCCGATTTCCTGTGGCCGCGTCGTTATTTGTCTATTCACGGAACGGAACTAGGTGCTCAATGCTCGTGTTTTGGGGCGACGTTAGGTAACATCAACGACCTCAAAGTGTTCCGATCTTCCTTTCTCTGTACGCGCTGTGCTGCGCCACTCGCAGGCACGAGGTTTATGCTGTCTGCATAGGCTTGCATAATGAACTGTCGCAGCTCGCTCGTTTCGGGAGCTCGAGACTTTTGGACAGTGGAAGTGGACCAAAAGGCAGCGCTATTGACATTAGCTGACAGCGAGTTTTGGAATTGTGATGCTGAGCTGCCAATTGCGATGGCGTCTAGCCTTGCAATGGCGCCATTCGAGTACTTTCGCCCACCACGTTGTGCTGGAACGGCGCTAGGCTGGAAACGTCAGGTTGCCGTGCCCTCCGACCTGAGGTGCATTCACTCTGGTCTCCTAACCTGACGTGCGCGGACGATCGGTTCCCGATGCCGCTCGTACAAACGCGGTAAGACGCTCTGCAATATCCGGCAACTTCTTTCTCACAAACGCGACTACGTGGTAGGCCTGGTCTTTAGCCGTCAGTCGGCCCGGAGAACTTCAAAGCTTGAACATTCTGATTTGCGCCGGCCTCGAACGGAGCCTCCATCTATAGTGAGAGTCCACACGGTATCCTCGCTCGAGGTTTGGCGCATCAGAGGCTGAACGGTCTCGATTCGTGACCCTCTGGCCCTGATGGGCGCAACCACTATAAGGGGCGTCCTGCAACGCGCGCCTGCCGGGCCCGCCGCCAGAGCTACTCTCTTGCGTACTTCAATGCGGCGATGTTTATTACCTCGACCGGTGGATGCAACGGGTTGGGTGAAATCGTTCTGCGGGTGTTTCGTACTACACTCTGACGTTCCCACGCCGGCGTTGGCTGCGGTGAGTCTGACGTTAAGTTCCGTGGTTCATTGAGTGTCTTCCTCGGCATAGTGCCGCAGACGTCGCTGCGGACTTGTCTCGAACGATTACTTACTTGGGGAATGTATGAAAACATCGAATTCCGGCTCCCATGCCGCTCCGTGCGACGTTCCGAGCGTTGATCACTTTCGCTTCCATCGGCCTCATGCACATCTTGCCCCGGCGTTCGGCAACGACAGGTTCGCGCTCAGGGCCGAAGCGTTTGCGCGTTTCTTTGGGACGCCCGTTTTTTTAGGGGCACAGACGGTAATCGTCGCCATCTGGATTGGGGTGAACGCCCTCGGTTTCACCGGGTTTGATGTTTACCCATTCATTCTCCTTAATCTGGCATTCAGTCTCCAAGCAGCCTACGCCGCGCCGCTCATTTTGCTTGCTCAGACGCGACAGGCAGCGCGAGACAACGCACACGCCGAGGCTGACGCGCAACACAGGGAGGCCCTTGCCATCGCTAACGAGCAGCGGCAGATAATTGCCGCGCGAAACGCGGCACAACTACTGGAGTTGCTGCAGCGGAATACGGAACTGACCGAACTTACCCAGAAATTAACTGAGCGTGTCGAAACGCTGACCGTCGAGTTGCACGAGAAGCTCTTGCAAAAAGACTCGGGCGGCGATAGAACCACAGCCGCTTGAGCTCATCTCTCAGGATGTAGACCGTCAGCAACGGCTGATTGGCCTGCAGCACGTCGTTCAGATGCACGGCCTGAGACTCGCTCAGGTTTTCCTTGTTGCGTAGTAGCAGCCAGCGCGTGGACTTGAGCACCCGCCTGGCCGGACGGTCGTCCCGCAGGTGGTTGGCTTTGTCCACGCGGACCCGGTCAATGACTTCGCGCCCGTACTTGGCCACGACGCGGAAGAGGTAGACCACCTCAGCCTGCGGGCAATGCTCCCGAATCTCCAGTTCATAGGCGGTCGTCATGTCGATGGCAACCGCCTCGATGCGCTCGGCCGCGCCTGGTGGGAGCTGTTCAAAGAAGGCGCGTGCCGTCTCGCGCGAGCGGCCCTGACCAATCCAGAGCACTTGCCGCCCAACGGATCGACTACCACTGTGGCATAGCGATGGCCCTTGTGCAGCGCGAATTCTTCCATGGCCAGATAGCGGATGCTGGACCAGTCCGGCTCGACGACTGCCTCGCGCAGTCGAGCCTTGTCGATCGTTTTAACGGTATGCCAGCCCAGATCATAGAAAGCCGCTACGGCCTGAACCGTGCAGTGACGCAGCAACTGCCCACAGGCCTGCGCCAGCCTGGCTGTGACACGCTGGTAGCGTCCCAGCCATTCGAGCCGCTCAAGCCGCGGGCCGCCACATTGATCGCACCATACGCGCCTGCGGGGGACATGTAGCACCACCCGGTACTCGAACAGCGGAAGATCGCGCACGCGCCGCACCACCGTCTCATGGACCTGCCGGCACTTCGATCCGCATTCCTCGCAGTACATGACCTTGCTCACCGGCTTAAGGTAAAGCGCCAGCGTACGGCTCTCCCCTTCAGGCCATACCACCCGATCCAGCTTGTAGCCGTCCCAGCAGCCCAAGGCCTGCAGCGTCTTCCGATCCAGCATCCCGTTCCTCAACGGCCGTCTTAACGACCCATTAGGATACGGAATGTGGCAATTCAGCCCCCGGAATTCAACTATATGCCTTCGTATATGCCTTCGTCGAGTGTAGCTCTCTAGCCAAAGGGCGCCGGCGAAGCTTGCCGTGTCCCTAGTCCGCTTTCGCCCCTGAGATGCGTACTTGCTCTGCCGCGGTGGGCATCTGCTTCTTCACGAACGTCCAGTACTCATCCACCCCCATCGGCTTGACCAGCAGTGAACCTTGCTCCGAGAATTGCTTTTGCAACTCGGGGTCTCGCAAGGCCTGGTTCAGCGCAGCGTTCAACTTCTCGAGCGCCGGTCCCGGCGTGTTCGCGCGCTACGAGCCCATACCAGGAATCGGTATAGACCCCTTTCACGCCGGCTTCCTCGAACGTCGGTACGTCTGGCAGCGCTGGCAGGCGTTGATGTGAGGCGACGGCAAGTGGACGAACCTTGCCGGAGCGGATAAAGGGTAGAGCACCCGTCGGAATGACGAAGTCGACGCGACCAGCCATTAGGTCGGTCATGGCAGGGGCGGTGCCTTTGAACGGAATGTGCGCCACATCCACGTTGGCGAGCTTCCTGAATACTGCGCCTGCGAGATGCTGGCTCGAACCGACGCCTCCGGAAGCGTAGTTCAGCTGACCAGGCTGAGCACGTGCCTTGGCAACCAGCTCGGCTACCGAACGATAGGGCGAGTCCTTGGGGATGAGCATCACGCCTGGCGAGGTGGTAATCAGGCCAATTGGCGCAAAGTCCTTTATCGGGTCGTAATTGAGCCTGCTGTAAAGAGCAGAGTTCAGCCCGTGGGACGTCGCGGTGGCCAGCATGATGGTGCTGCCGTCGGGCTTGGCGCGGGCGGCGATGCCCGAGCCGATATTGCCGCCTGCCCCTGCACGGTTGTCGATGACGATGGGCTGGCCCAGCGTCTTGGACATCTGCGCAGATAGCAGACGCGCAACGGAGTCGGAAGGGCCTCCAGCAGGCCAGCCGACAACCATGGTGATTGCACCCGGTGGCAACGCCGTCTGCGCCGACAGCAGCGTCGAGCATACCAGCGCTGCGGTGCCGATCGCAATACGGAGAAGCCGGCTCACTTTTCTTGCCATGGCATCTCCTTCCACAGTTGGCGGAAGCCTGCTTCGGCGCGTTCGAGTTCGGCGGCGTAGGCGGGTGGGGCCAGGTAGCGCAGCGGCGCAAACATGGCGTCAGCTTGCTGCTTGAACTGCGGGTCCGCGGCCACCTTGGCCATTGCATCGACTAGCTTCTTCTTGACTGGCTCCGGAAGGCCCTTGGGCGCGGCCAGGCCCCGCAAGGATGCGAGCTCGATGTTGTAGCCCTGCTCGCGGAACGTCGAGACGTTGGGCGCTAGTACTGCGCGCGACAGGCCCATCTGTCCCAGGAACTTAAGCGGCGTGCCGCCCTTCTGGTAGGCCAGGGCTTCGCCGACGTTGATGGCGCCAATCGTAATCTGCTGACCAGCCAGCGCGCCACGGACTTCGCCCGCGCCCTTGTAGCCCACGTGGGTCATCTTTACGCCCGCTGCCTTCTCGAACAGCAGCATCGCAAGGTGGTCGTCCGAGCCAACACCCGTGGTACCGACGGTGACGGCGCCCGGGTTTGCCTTGGCGTACTTCACGAGCGTAGCCAGGGAATCGATGCTGCTGGATTGGTTGACGGTGAATGCACCCGGGTCGTCCACCAGGTTGCCGATGAGGTCGTAGCTCCTCCAGGTGAACGTCGTCTTGCGTTCAACCGGAATCGTCAGCAGGTTCGGTGTGTTGATGAAGCCGATGGTGTAGCCGTCCGGCGTGGCGCGTGCCAGCTCGGCGAAACCAATGGCGCCCCCGGCACCGGGCTTGTTCTGCACGACGATGGTGGTGCCCAGTTCCTTTTCCAGATGGCGTGCGAGCAGCCGGGCAACCAGGTCGGTGCCGCCACCCGGTGCGTACGCCACAATCATCTCGATGGGTCGATTCGGCCAAGCTGCGGCTTGCGCCTGGGCTGAGGCTGGTGCCAGAGCGCCAACCATACCGACGAGCGAACACGCGGCAAGGCAAAGGGATAGACGCCGACGACGGAAGTCGGGATTGCTGTGCATGGTTTTGTCTCCTCACCGACCCCTTATGTGGCCGGCGTATTGTTGTGATGACTACGTGCGTGCGTGTTCAACGCGCGGCTACGCGCAAGGCTGCCTCCATCCGTTGGCGCATCCTGGGCCAGACGTCGGGGTTCACCAGGCGTTCGGGCTTCTCTCCCGTAGAGAGCAATTCCAGGATTTGTGTTGCGGCGAGCGTTGCGTTCCTGCGACGGGCGTCATGTGTCACGCCAGCTGTATGGAACGTCGCGACGACGTTGTCGAGCGTCAGAAGCGGATGGCCTGGCGGCGGCGGCTCCTGGTCCCAGACGTCCAGGCCGGCCCCAGCAAGGTGTCCGCTCGTCAACGCCTCGTACAGGGCTGCCTCATCGTGGATACCGCCTCGTGCAGTGCTGACGAAGATGCTGCCAGGACGCATGGCCGAGAAGGCCGCAGCGTTCATCATCCCAAGCGTGCTGGCATCGCGCGGGCAGTGCATCGATACGATATCGGACGTGCGCAGCAATTCGTCGAACGAGACGTGTTCGGCGCCGCGCTTTGCCATCTCTGCGCTATCGAGATACGGGTCATAGCCAATCACGCGCATACCGAAGGCGCACCCCAGCGCCGCAGTTCGGCCCCCGGCATGCCCGACGCCTACCACGCCCAGAGTGCGTCCGCGAAGTTCGTGGCCCATCAGGTCTTCGCGGCTCCCGGTGGTATATGTCTTCATGCGGCGGTCTGACTCAGGAATGCGTCGCATCACAGAGAGCATCAGTCCGACCGCCATTTCCGCCACGGAATCGGCGTTCCCGCCGGCCTGGTTCATCACGGCCACGCTCGCGGCCGTGCAGGCATCGATATCAATCGTGTCGCAACCGGAGCCGCTCGATGATACGGCCAGAAGATTCGGGCAACGCGCGAGCAACTCTGCCGTCACGAACCAGCGTCGGGGCAGTTCGTCCTTGGCGGCCGTAATCTGATACACGTGGGCTTCGGAGAGGCGTGCCCATGCTTCCTCGTCTGCACCTTCGCGCTGGCATGTGTGCAAGGCGACATCCGATGCTTCGCCCACAATGCGGTTGAAAGCGGGGTCCAGCCAGTAGTCGAATCGGACGACCTGGCGCTTCGCGGGAAGGGCCGGGCTCACAGTATCCCCTTGTCGGTCAGCGAGCGGTCCACCCAGGTACGGTCCGCACGACCTTGTGCAATCGATTCCAGAACGCCGGCTTCCATGCGCTGCACGTCTTCCACGCGGACCGCAATCGCTTCGGCTTCCTCGGCGGGAACGACCAGCAGGCCATCACCATCGCCAATAATCAGGTCGCCGGGCCGAACCACCATGCCGTCGATGGAGACCGGCACGTGCAGTTCTCCCGGGCCATCCTTGTACGGGCCACGGTGCGAAACACCCCGGGCGTAGACAGGCAGGGGCTCCTTGCCAATCGTGTCGCTGTCGCGAATCAGGCCGTCGATGACGAAGCCGGCGGCGCCCCGCGCAATGGCGAGTGCCAGCATGATTTCTCCGATGATGGCATTGGGTCCAATGCCGCCGGCGTCGACCACGATGACATCACCGGGCCCCGAGAGGTCGATGGCCTTGTGAACCATGAGATTGTCACCGGGACGCGTGCGTACAGTCAGTGCCCGTCCGACCAGGTTGCCCTCGCGACGGTGGAATGCCCGCAGCTGACTGGTTCCCGTCGTGCGGCTCATGGCATCGCTGACATTGGCGACCGGGAACCTGCGATACCGCTCCATCAGCGACGTGCTGACGAGGTGCGCGGGACGCGGATGAATGCGAAAGCCGTGCGGCGAGGTCATTGTTTTGTCTCCTGTATCGACCGTGAGGTTTCTGGTGGGATGCGGTGAAGGTTAGAACTCAATGCGGCGGTGGGTGGTAAATACACTGCGCATTCACATCTTGCGTGCGGGTGATGCCCAGCATGGCCAGGTCTCGAGAAATTTCGGCTTGCATCAGGTTGATGCCGTGTGCGACCCCCTGGCGGGAGCCGACTGCAGCCGCGTAGGCGAACGGTCGTCCGATGAAGACACAGCGGGCACCCAGGGCAAGCGCCTTGATAACGTCCGTGCCTCGGCGTACGCCGCTGTCGAGCATCACGGGCAACTGCGGAACCGCCTCAACGACCTCGGGGAGGGCACGCATGGCGGCAATGACGCCGTCCAACTGACGGCCGCCGTGGTTCGAGACGACGATGCCGTTTACGCCATGCTGATGCGCGAGACGAGCGTCTTCCGCCGTCAGGATGCCCTTGACCACGAGCTGCCCCTTCCAGCGGCGACGAATGTTGGCCAGGTGGTCCCAAGTGAAATGAGCACGGTCAGAGAAATCGCGCTCCAAATCTCGCGAGACGATGGGGGTGCCGCGGTGAGCGTAGGCGTTCTCGAAGTGCGGTACACCGTGGCGTACCAGGGTGCGAGCAAAGGTGCCAAGCAGCCAGCGGGGATGCGTGATGCCTTGCCAGGCAAGGGCGGCGCTCGGGCGCAGCGGCGTGGAAAACCCGGCGCGGATGTTGTTCTCGCGATTGCCAGCGACGGGCGTGTCCACGGTGATGACGAGCGTCTCGACCTTGGCCGCTTCGACGCGCGCCAGCAGCGCTTCGATTTGGCTCATGTTTCCCGGAAGGTAGGCCTGGAACCAGGTGCCAGGGGCCGCTTCCATGACTTCTTCAAGGCGAATAAGTGACGAGCCGCTCATGATGGCCGGTACGGACGCCTGGCTGGCTGCCTGTGCCATCACGACATCTCCGCGGTATGCGAACAGGGCGGAAATGCCCATCGGTGCCAGGCCAAATGGCGCAGCGTACTGGCGGCCGAACAGGCTGAAGCTCAGGTCGCGCGACGAGACGCCAACCAGCACCCGGGGTCGCAGTGCCAAGTCTTCAAACGACTGTCGGTTCTGCGCCAGGGTGATGTTGTCCTCCACTGCACCGCTCACGTAGGCATAGAGCGACTTTGGCAGCCGTTTGCGCGCCAGCGGCTCGAAGTCCTTCAGCGACAGCACTCGCTGTTTTAGCCAAGTCGCCTGTCTTTCGCTTGGTGCCGTAACGGGCGCTTTCGCCGTCTTCCTGTCACCGGATTGAAGTGCGGCGGTCTGGGCGGTGTCGTCGAAAGAAGCGGCAGACATAGGAGTAATGGCCAGAGGGGTGAAGCCAATCTAGCAACCCGCACGCATTGGCAAAAGCGAAAAATAACGAAGATATAATTTCGCTTATTGGAAAACGTCGGTCATTGACCGTCTGGGGTGACATGACTCTCAAGCAACTCGAGGCTTTCTATTGGGCCGCAACCTGCGTCAACTTCACCGTGGCGGCGGAGCGCGTCCACCTGTCCGTGTCGTCGCTGTCCAAACGGATTGCCGAACTGGAAGCATCGCTGGGCGTTGCGTTGTTTGACCGCAGTGGGAGGAGCGCCGAGCTGACGGCTCAGGGCGAGCAGATGTTGCCCCAGATTCACGCGATGCTGCATGCCGCTGCGGAACTGCAGCAATCGGCGGGGCAACGTCATGGTCTGATTGGACGATGCCGTATCGGGCTGGGAGAACTGAGCGGGCTGACCTGGCTGCCGAAGCTGGTGCGCGAAGTGTCGTCACGCCATCCTGGCCTGCTGCTGGAGCCTCATGTCAATATCGGCCAGGTACTGGAGCAGCGCCTGCATGATGGAGAACTGGACATCGGGGTTTTGGCCGGACCCTCTACCCGCAGCAGCTTGGCGGCTGAGCGGATAGGTCAAGTGGATTTTGCGTGGGTCGCCAGCCAGTCTTTCCTCGAGTTGGCCGGCACCGACAACCCACAGGTCCTCATGAGCGAACAGACGTTGCTGACGCTGCCGGTCGGTGCGGGCGGAACGCGGGTGCTTGACCAATGGCTGGCGCTCCGTGGGCTGATGGTCGGCCGGCGTCTGATGTGCAACAGCTGGGGAGCGGTTGTCGGCATGGTTGTTGAAGGGCTCGGTTTCGGCTTTGTGCCCAGGCTATGGGCTGATGCACTCGTCGAACGCGGTGCACTGCGCATCCTGCCGGATAGCGACGCGTTGGAGCCGCTCCACTACGCCGTGCAATGGCGCCGCGACGACACGCGGCCGCTGATTCTGGCGATGCGAGAGATTATCCGCGGCGTCATCGACTTCCAGGCGCCGCGCTGCTTCGTGTAGGCCCAGGTAACGGCGATGCGATGGGACCATGACGCATTCCGCAGAGAGAGCCGTCCCAGCTTAGTCTCTATCGGCTTCCGTGACCGCCTCGAGACCACGACGCCTTTGACGCCCATCTCGTACACCTGCCGGTAGCACCATGGGCAGGGCGCCAAGTCCCGGGCTTGGGTGTCCTCTAAGTCAAAGCGAAGTTTGCGAATCCTGACTGTCGGTCCGCAGGTGCAAACAACGATTCGGGTTTGGTCCATTGGCATCTCCAAGATGCGCCATTCGACCACTGCGCCGGGGAACTCGCCATGGATTACACAAGCTCTCACCAAGCCCAGCGGTCCGCTCATGGTTGGAGCCTACATTGCAACCACGACTGCGGGTGAGAGTTCTGCCGAGACCGAATTTGGCGCTGCTACAACGATTGCCCGCCATATTAGGACAGAAATCTACGAGCGTTGGCCTCGCGACAAATCGATGACGATGCCATGGATATGTGGCCACTCCTCTAACGGTATCCGGTCGCTCATCAACGTCGCAAAATGTCGGGCATCACGAGGCTTCACGCGCTCAGGCGTCGCTCTAGGGGAGTGTCCAAACCATAAGACGATGAAGATGCCCATTCCGCCTGCATCCGGATGGACCGAGTAGTAGCGTTCCAACTGCTCTCTCCACGCTGTCCAGACCGTCTCATGATTTTCTTTTTTGATTTCGACAGGAACCATGATGCGCGAACTCTTGGCGAAGAGCACGCCCTGCATGTCAGCACGTCGCTTTCCGGCAGCTTGCGCCTCCTTCGATGCTTCAACGTTCTGATGAGCTAGCCGTTCGCGCAGAGGTACGTCTCGACATTCGTTTTCCGACTTTGGCTTATCGTTGCCATTCTCGTCAACCGTCCAAAGCAGTCAGCTCTGCCTGGGGAAGTACATCAAAGAGTCGGGCCAGGAACTCGAGATGGACACCTTCCTGTCGAAGCGCATAAGTCAGGTGAGCCTGCAGCGTTGGCTCCTGGCGAGAACCGGCCGGGTAGGTCTCCAGCCTCTTACCCTCGGTGACCACGGAACGCCGAGTGGCGCCGATCGCGCTGCTAATGTGGAATTCCTGTACCGGGGTAACCTTGTAGTGCTCTGCGAGCACTTATACCCATCCATTCTGTGTTCAACCTGGACTCCGTTCGTTTAATTCGGATTGCCGGCGTTTAAAAATCCCGCTATTTCTTAATTATCGTTTAAACGACACTTTGTTGTTGACTGCTTTTGGGAGCGCATGCTGGACGAAAATGTGCGCCTTGGGTTGAGCAAGCAGCAACGTATGCGGGCAAGCTTGCGCGGAGGTGAAAAGGGCGCGCCGCGATCGGGTCGGGTGTCAATCTCAATTGCCTTGCAGGATCGACGCAACGGGCCCTACCTGGCGCGAGGGTCGCGCCTTACGTCTGACTGGTCCAGTTGATGCGATGCCGCGCCTGCGTGACCTCGTGCCGCGCATCCTCTTCGCTATGCAGGTAGCCGCTAGTCGTCGAGATCGACGAATGCCCAAAGTTGTCCCGCACGTAACGCAGGTCCACCTGCTGGTCGGTCATGTGCGAACCAGCGGTATGGCGCAGCCAGTGGGCCGAGGCACTGGCCAGCACCGCGGCCTGGGCTTCCCATTCGGGCCCGCGCGCACGCAGGCGCGCGGCCGCCATGTCGAACACTTCCTTCAGGATCAGGTGCAACGCCCCAGTGACAGACCCTTTTCTCGGTTCTCCCGGCCAATGACCGGCAGCAGCAAGGGGCGTGTCTCCCCAGGCTGGGGGGTCGGTGCCAGCCCATGGGCGCGGCGGGTAGCGCGCGAGTTCGGCGATAAGTTCGTCGGTGGAGGCACCAGCCGGGTCTTGTTGCCCTTGCCGGTGACCTCCACCCACCAGCGCTCGACGCCGTGCGCATCGCGCCGGCAGAAGAACGCCGCCATCGCTGTGCCGGTGACTTCGGCCGCGCGTAAGCCCCCCAGATAGAGCACGGTCAAGAGCCAGCGGCGGCGCCGCATGCAGGCGCTCGCGCTCGGTGGCGGTGTCGGTCGTCCCCGGCATCGCCTCGATCGTGTCCTTGACGGTATCCCACAGCTCGTGACTACCAGGAGCGCACCGCGCGCCAGAAGAGCGAGCGCACGGCCGAAGACCTGCGCGCCGAACTGGCGGTGGCACGCAGCGAGGCGCGTGATGCCGCGGTGGCGCAGGCGGAGGGCCGTGCCAAGCTGGAAGCGCAGGCCGTGGCGCTGGCCGAGCGGCTCGCAGTGGCCGAGCAGGCGCAACGCAAGGCGGCGGGCGACCTGGACACCGTGCAGGCGGAACTCGCGGCGGCGCAGCGCCGGGCCGAGCGCAGCGAAGCGGAAGCGGCCCTCGCGCGTCAGCTGCTGGCCAGCTGTGAACGCCTCTTGCCTAGTCAGCTCAAACTCGCCATCGCCTGACGATCCGTCGTCTGTAGGCTCAGCTGGATTGTGAACGCCTGTTCAGCGGGCTCCACAACTAGAATCTGGGGAAACGAGCCGAACGTGAAACTGTTGACCGTGAGGTCATGAATTGCGGCAGCGGCAACCGCGCCCGCGATCTCGCATGTTGAAGCCCCCTCCTTGGCATACCACGTTGATTTCTTCTCCCATTTGCCGCGTGGGGCGAGTTACCCCAGACCCTGTTTTGACGAACCGTCTCTTTCCTTTCGGGGTGGCACAGGAGCCGAGGAATGTCCGGGCCTTCTCAGGATCTCGACACGTCAGCCAATCGTCCCATTCTTCAGACGGAAGCATCACGACTCCGCGTTTCTCGCTGCCTGGCTTGTGCATGCGGTTCATCAGAGAATGGTGCTCCGCGTTCACAGTCAGCATGGTGAACGAATGCGTTCCATCCGGCCAGTCACGCCAGAGCCCCGCGATGCGGCGACACTGGCATCAAGAGCTTCATGGTCAGCCACGACGGGCGAGTCTTTGAGCGCGATCTTGGACCGGATAGCGCAGCCAAGGCCGTGGCGATCCGGTCATTCGACCCGGGGCCGCGCTGGACCGAAGTGACGCCGTGACCATGCTTGCTTGCTTGCCTGCCATCGCCAGTGATGATGCGCAGGCTCGCTTTGCCGTCGAGTTGTACACGTACGGCATCGCCCGGGAGCTTGGCTCGCTGGCCGCCGCCGCGCCAGGGCCTGGGTGCGCTGGTGATTCCGCTGGCATTGGCGAGCATGCCGCGCCTATCCGAGAGCGCGTATGCCGACTCCCGGCATGGCTCGGCGTGAGCATCGATCCCGCGACGAATGCCAGCCATGGACCGCGCATCAGCTTGGCCTCGGACCATATCCCTATTTGGGTCATCCAACCAACGAGGAACTGATGATTGCCAGACAGATCAGGGACGCCCTCGCAATGCCCACATGATGACCGCCGTCATAGCCGATCAAGGCAGCGGCATGCGACGGCTAACTGACAATAATGAATCCGGGAGAGAGGACATGACGTTCGGCTGCATGTTCACCAGAAGCCAAGTACCTTCCACCAGACACTCCCGACCACGGCGAAGATCAGCAGGTTCACCACGCACATCACAAAACCGACGCGCCACCAGGTTCCCATCGTGACAAAGCCACTGCCGAAGATGATCGGCGAGGTGCCCGTCGCATAGTGGGTCAGCGTCATCATGATCGCCGAGCCGGCCGCCATAAGCAGCATGAACGGCACCACATACGCTGGGGGTATCAGATGGACTCCCACCGTCAGGAAGGCGAGCATCATCGCACTGATGTGCGCCGTCGTGCTGGCGAACAGGTAGTGCGAGAAAACGAAGACCGCCACCAGGATCGCGGCCGTGCTGGCCCAGCCGATGCCGCTGGCCGCAATCGCTTCGCTCATGCCCTTCGAGAACCACGTGATCACGCCTTGCTTGTTCAGTTGCTCGGCCAGCATGATAAGCGCACCAAACCATATCAACGTGTCCCAGGCGCTCTTCTCAGACAGCACGTCGTCCCAGTCGATGGTGCCGGTGATGATCAGCACGAACAGGCCGACGAAGGCAACCACCGTCGGGTCCAGCGTGAGCAACGGACCGAACATCATCGCCGGAACGTTGGCCCACAGCACCAGCAGCAGGGCGAAGGTCCATATCATGACCATTTCCTTCGGCGACACTGGACCCATCTTCGCCATTTCAGCGTGCGCATACTCCACCGCATTGGGTGTGGCCTTGAGCTGCGGCGGCGACAACACATAGATCACCAGCGGCATCACCAGCATGCATAGCAGGCCGGGCAGCAACATGCACAGCGCCCAACTCGTCCAGCTCAGATGCAGATTCTGATTGGTCGCCTTGGCGATGTAGTCCACCACCAGTGGGTTCGGGGCGGTGGCGGTCACGAACATCGCCGAGGTGATCGGATTGGCGTGATAGTTGACCAACGCCAGGTAGGTGCCGACCTTGCCCTCAGTGCGCTTTGCCGGATCCGAGTCGAATGCGTTGGCGATCGACTTCATGATCGGATGCACGATGCCGCCACCGCGCGCGGTATTGCTCGGTGTGAAGGGCGCCAGCACCAGTTCACAGGCGGCCAGACCATAGCCGATGCCTATCGTTCGTTTCCCCATCAGGGAGATGAACAGCAGGCCGATACGGGTGCCCAAGCCGGTCTTCTTCACGCCGCGGGAGATCAGGATGGCCACCACGATCAACCAGATTAGAGGACTGTCGAAGGCGGTCAGCGCATCGGCGATCGCCCCCTTGGACGAGGTCGAGGTCACCTGCGACAGCGAGAGGACCACGATGGCCATCATCGCCATAACCCCGATCGGCATGACCTTCAGAATGATCGCAACGATTGTTGTCAGAAAGATGGCAACCAAGCCCCAAGCCTTGGGCGTGAGACCCTCTGGCACAGGCAGCAGCAGCAGGGTGATCAGCACGACCGTCGTGATCAGGGCGGGGCCCAGTCGGAACGGGACCACGCTATTGAAGTAGCGGAACGCCGCTTTCAGTCTTGTGAGCATCTTGCGATCCTTCCCAGAAGAGTTGGTGGAGTTCTGGATAAGCCAGTAGCTGCGCTCCGCCGCCATTGACCACCATCGGCAGCGACAAACATATCTCTGCCACCCCTTCGACTTCGGCATGCACGATGCCGACTGTGAGAATGAGGTCGGTGTTGTGAACGATGGCCTGGCAAATTCGCGCGATTACACTGGCGATCCCGCAGTGGATGGCACCATTGCAGAGCCTGCCCCGGCTTCACACCGACGCCGGCGGTGATCACGATGATGTCCGCGTCCTGCGCGTTCTCGTAATCACCGGCATAGAAGCGTGTCCCCAGAATGCAAACAGGGCCGCCCACCCGCGGACCAGAGGAACGCGACCTACACCACTCCAAACGGGCATTGGTTCCCTAACGTCGTCCACCGCCACCTCGTCCGCCGCCAAAGCCACCGCCGCGCGCGCCACCACCGAAACCGCCGGCGCGGCCGGAGCCTGAATGCAGGCTCGCGCTTCCGCGATTGACGTCACGCTGCACGGCGCTGCCGCCACTGCCCACGCCCTGGAAGCCATTGTCCCGGCCCCCCGTAGCATCGCGCCCGCGAAAGTTGTTGCGGCCCGCCGCATCGGCCATGCTCCTGCCATATCTCTCCCGCGTGGCATTGTCGCGATAGGCAACACCCTGGCGGTGCCCGGCGTCGTGCTGCCAGCGGCCTCCCTCGAACTTGCTGGCGTCGAAGTTGCGGTCGATGTTCCGGGCCTTGTGGTGTTCCACATGTACCCCGCCATTGTTCCAATCGCAATTGCCGAAGATGGCGATGGCCCCGGCCAGGCCGATGCCCCATGCGATGCCGCCCAGGAAGGCATCGCCGGGGTAGTAGGGTCCGTAGGGCGGCCAGTAGTAGTAGGGGTACCCCGCGTAGCCCCAGCCGCCGTAGACGATCGCCGGGTCGTACACCGGCACATAGATCACCTGGGGATCCGCCGGCTCGATGCGCACGATGGTCTGCTGCGTGGCTTCGCCGGAGGTTGCGTTTTCCACGGTCACGGTCTGCTGCGGCCCCGACTGGAGGTGGCCGGTTTGTTGGGCGCGCACACGTAGGCGCTGCACGGCATTGAACACCTCCTTCTGCTGGGCCAGGAATGCATCCCCCAGCTTCTGGGTCCAATCTAGCTTGTCGCCCATTGGCGCAAGGATCTGCGGAAACGCCACCAGCGATTTCACGCTGACGTCCCAGGATTCGTTCTGCACCGCCTTGACTGCGTCGTCACCCTTGAGGTTCGGATGGACCTTGCTCCAGCGCGCGGCGAGGGCGACTTCCAGCGGGTAGGTGGAAGCCATCAAGACCTGTGACAGCAGCGGATCGGGATAAAGCGCGATCGGCGCGACCAGCGCCTCGATTTCTTCCGCCTTGTACGGCGCGGGTTCCTTCTGGGCCTGCACCGTGCCCTCGCGGGACGTCGCCGGCGTGGCTGGACCGGCTGCGGGCGGACCGGCGCTTTCGCACCCGCCCAGCACAAGCAGGACACAGCAAGCGGTGGTCAGGGCGCGCGGGTTCATGGCGACACCTTCCGCCAGCCGGGAGCCGGATCAAAGGATGTCGTTGCCGCTGCCTTGGCGGCACTGTTGGTCCCGAGGTCGCGCTCATAGACCAGGCCCTTGTGGCTGACGATGAAGCTCATCACGCCGGTGTCACCGTAGCGCACGGGCCAGGCCATGACCGCGAAGCCGCCGAACAGCTCGCCGTCGACGACATAGTTCAAGGTGCCGCCATCGCCGTGCGACCCTTGCGCGGTGAGGAGCTTGTAATGGTAGCCGTGGTAGCCCTCCTTGCTTGCATTGCGCGTACCGGCGTCACGGAACGCCGGCCCGAGCGGGCTCGGTGGCTCATTCGGTCCGCTCGGCCAGTAGAGCCCGTCGTGCTTGCCCGGTGAACTGGACAGCCTGCCGGCGTAGACGAGCCGATTCTCGCTATCGTGGGTCGTCTGGGCGTATTCGGTCTGCGCATCGCAGATGGCCTGCATGGTCTGGATCACCGCGAGTTCGTTCCGCCCGATGCGGCGTAGGCGCATTTCCCGGGTGCCTGCCAGCGTGTCGAACTGCCAGCCCTTGGCTGACTTGACCAGCGGCACCGGCAGGGTCCATCCGTCGTCGCCCGTGACGATGGACGCCTGCTTGCCCCTTTGTTGCACGCGATGCGATTGTGCCCAGGCCGTGTTGAACCTGTTCCGCACTTCGGCGCCTACCGGGGGGATGATGTCGCGGAAGTTGGCGCCCAGCATGGCTCGCATGGCCGTCTCGTCGTCATTGAGGACCGCTTGGCCAAAGGCCGCCATGGCTGCCTCTGGCGAGTCTAAAACCTGGCGCGCGAAGGCATGCGTCGCACCAAACAGGCAGATGCAGCTTAGCGCGGCGAGGAGCCCGCAAGAAAATCTAGGCAGTCTTGTCATGGCCCAGTCCCTGAGCGTCATGATTTGCCAGCGCGCTGGTCGCATGGGAAGGTGCCATCTGGCATCAAGGGTTAGCCCCGGGCTTCGGGTCGCGTTCGGGCACGCAGGCGGATCGACGCTTGCGGGCTGATCATGGCGGTGAAAAGTGTGGCGCAGCATGGGTCGGGGCTCCGTTTCAAAGCAAGAGCGGCACGCCGATCAACAGGAATACGGCGATGTAGATGACACCAAAGATTGCGCCAAGCCGCCAGTAGTCACCGGCAGGCAGATAGCCGCTGCCGAAATAGACCGGGCTTGGCCCGGTACCGTAGGGTGTGAGGATGCCCATCAGCCCCAGCGTGAGGGCCAGCATCAGCGCAAACGATTCCATCGGCATGCCGGGAATGGTGGAGCCTACGCTGAGCATGACCGGAAGCATCGCCGTCGTATGGGCGGTGACGCTGGCGAACATGTAATGCGTGAAGTAGAAGACCAGCACCAGGATCACTGCCGCTGTCAGTGGCGGAAAGCCGCTCATGTGGCTTGCCATGGTGTCGGCGAACCACTTGACGAAGCTGGTCCGGCTCAGGCCGTCCGCCAGTGCGATCAGCGTCGCAAACCACGCTAGCGTGTTCCAAGCCTGCTTGTTGGCGAGCATGTCGTCCCAGGTCACGACACCGGTCACCAGCATGAGGGCAATCACCATCAAAGCCGCGGTGGTCGCATTGACGTGCTTGTCCCCGAATATCCACAGCGCGAGGGCGATCAGCACCAGCAGCGCGAGCAGCAGTTCGCGCCGGCTTGGCGGGCCCATCTTCTGGAGCTCCTGCGCCGCCCAGGCCGGCACCTCGCTGCCTTGCTTCACTTCAGGGGGATACAGCAAGTAAGCGAGGAGCGGTACGGCCAGCAACAGCAGAATCCCTACCGGCGCGAAGGCCATGAACCACTGCATCCAGCTCAAGTCGACCTGGACGGTCTTCCTGATGATCTCGGCGGCGAGGAGATTGGGTGCCAGTGCGGTCAGGAACATCGAACTCGTCACGCAGGTGCTGGCGATCGCGGTCCACATGATGTACGAGCCGATCCGCCGCGCCGACGGATCATTCGGCTTCGAGTCATAGAGCGGCGGCAGATTGCGGATGACGGGAAAGATCGTGCCGCCGCTGCGCGCCGTATTGGAGGGGGTGAACGGCGCCAGCAATGCATCGGCCATCATCACCGCATAGCCCAGCGTGAGCGTCCTGCGGCCCATCGCACGGACGAGCAACAGTGCGATGCGCCTGCCCAGGCCCGTTTTCTCGTATCCGAGGGCGAACATGAAGGCGCCGAAAATCAGCCACACCGTGCTGTTGGCGAACCCGGAAAGCGCCCAGGCGAGGGCAGCGTTCGCCGGGTTGAAGCCCGGTTTCGCGAGCTGCTCGGGGCTGTAGAACACCCATTCGCAGAACACGGTCACCAGCGTCACGGCGATCAGGCCGATCGCCGCGCCCGGAATGGGCTCAAGCATGAGCCCGACAATCACGCCGACAAAGATCGCGAAGTAATACCAAGTGTGCTGTGCCAAGCCCTCGGGGGCGGGAATAAGGGCGATCGCGATCACCGCAAGCAGCGGCGCGAGAGGTTTCCACCAGGCCTGCATGCGACGCCCCCTTTGCAATAACCTCAGTTGTGCTATGGTTTATATGACCTTTTCTGTGGAAATGCCAGTGTGGCGCTGACGACGCCGGACAATAGAGGCGACGCGATGGGACTGGTACGCTTGAGCATCGAAGGACGCTCGGTCGAAGCGCCGGCAAACTGCTCCATCCTGCAGGCCTTCCTGCACGCGGGGGAAACGCTTGTCGAAGGCGTCGGCTGCATGGGCCAGGGGGTCTGCGGCTCATGCCGCGTCATGGTGCGGCGCAACGGCGAGCAGGATGTCAAGACCGCGCTCGCCTGCGAAACGCTGGTCGAAGATGGCATGCAGGTCGCGTTCCTGGATTACTTCACGGCGTCGGAGCGGCACGTCTATCGTATCGAGGAGATCGGCGACAGCTGGGACGCCTTGCAAACAATCTCTGAAGTATTCCCGGAGGCCGCCCATTGCCGTCACTGCAGCGGATGCGACCGGGCCTGTCCAAAGGGACTCGATGTTCAGGAGGGCGTGAGGTTCGCGGTGGAGGGCAAGCTGACCGCCTCGGGCCAGGTGTTCGACGAATGCGTCATGTGCAACCTCTGCACGCTGGCCTGCCCCGAGCATATCCGGCCCAACCATCTCGGCCTGTTGGTGCGGCGGATGATTGCGGCGCAGACGCTGCGGCCGGCCAATCTCATGCTGCGCCTGCAGCAGATCGAGAGCGGCGCGATGACGATCGACTTTGACGCACCCGGCGCGCAGCCGCCTCACTGACGGGACGAACCATCATGCCAGCTGGCATCCCCTACGAAGAGGCGCGCAAGCGCTACCGTCCAGGCGTGGCGCCGGCGGTGCGCGACGATGACATCTCCGTCGAAGCACTGCTAAAGGCCTATCACCCCGACCACGGGCCCAATGCGCGCGTGGCGCTGACCGTGGGCGTCAACCGCGGCGAGCCTTGTCAGCCGGATCTCGCCCGCTATCTGCAAGCCAATGCACTGATCGACGACGTCGACATTGCCGGGGCGCAACTCGTGTCCACCGATGTGCTGATCATCGGCGGGGGCGGAGGTGGCTGCGCGGCGGCACTGACCGCGGCCAGGCAAGGCGCGCAGGTGATTCTCGCCACCAAGCTGCGCCTCGGTGACAGCAACACCGTGATGGCCGAAGGCGGGATCCAGGCGGCCATCGGCGAGGACGACAGTCCCCAGTTGCACTTCGAGGACACTTTGCGCGCCGGGCACTTCTGCGGCGAGCCCGAGCTGGTCGCGCAGATGGTGATGGACGGACCCGACGTGATCCGCTGGCTGATCCGGCTGGGCATGATGTTCGACCAGGAGGAGGACCGGCCACTAGGCGGCAACCTTCTGCGCAAGAAGCCAGGGGGAGCA
This sequence comes from Cupriavidus sp. H39, assembly GCF_050271075.1. Classification (NCBI taxonomy): domain Bacteria; kingdom Pseudomonadati; phylum Pseudomonadota; class Betaproteobacteria; order Burkholderiales; family Burkholderiaceae; genus Cupriavidus; species Cupriavidus sp. H39. The sequence continues at coordinate 569,445 of NZ_CP189847.1, read as the reverse complement.
TCGGCCGCGCGGATTCTCTCCTACCGGGACTATACCGGCCTGGAAATGATGCGCGTGCTGCGCGAGGCGGTGGACCTCGAGCCCGGCATCGCGGTGTGGAACCGCTGCCCCGCGGTCGAGCTGCTGTCCGACGAGCGGGGGCGCTGCGCCGGGGCGGTGATCTACAACCTCGAATGGCGCACCTTCATGCTGGTGCGAGCGCGCGCCGTGATTATCGCCACCGGTGGGGCGGGGCGCCTGCACCTGAATGCCTTCCCGACGTCCAACCACTACGGGGCTACGGCAGACGGCCTGGTGCTGGCCTATCGGATCGGGGCGCGCCTGCGCGAGCTGGATTCGTTCCAGTACCATCCCACCGGCATCGCCTACCCGCCGCACCTGGCGGGCGGCCTGATCTCGGAAGCCGCCCGCTCGGCCGGCGCCAAACTGATCAACGGCGAGGGCGAGCGTTTCGTCGACGAACTCAAGCCGCGGGACATCGTGGCCTCGGCAATCCTGCGCGAATGCGCGCAGGGGCGCGGCATCGAGCGGGGTGGCCAGGTCGGTGTCTTCCTCGACACGCCGACGCTGGAAATGGAGAACCCCGGCATCCTGGAAAAGCGGCTCGTGACGCTGCGCCATCTCGCCCACAAGTGCGGGCAGGATGCGTCCCAGGAGCCGTTCCTTGTCTACCCGACCCTGCACTACCAGAACGGCGGCGTTGCCATCGACAAGGAGGGCGCGACCAGCGTACCAGGGCTCTATTGCGTTGGCGAGGTCACGGGCGGCATTCATGGGCGCAACCGGTTGATGGGCAACGCGCTGCTCGATATCCTGAGCATGGGCCGGCGCGCCGGTGCCAGCGCGGCGCAAGCCGGGCGCAGCGCCATGGCCGCGCGCGCCGGCATCGGCCACGTGCACGCCTGGCAGCGGGAATTGACGCTGGCCGGGCTGCCCCTGCATGTCAAGGCACCGCAGCTGTTCCCTGGCTACGCGAATTTCGATCTGCGCGTCGACGCAGGGTTGCGCACCGGCGCGTGGGGCCGGGCGGTCGGCGGCACCCGGTAGTGCGGGGCACGGAGCGCGCGATGGAACAGCTCAATCAGGTTCTGCTCAACGAGGACATCCAGGTCGGCGCCGACCTGGATGCCTGGCTGGCACGCGGCGGCGGAGAGGGGCTGGCCCGGGCGCTGCGCGAGCCGGACGCGGTCATTGCCGAGATCGAGCAGGCCGACCTGCGCGGGATGGGTGGCGCCGGCTTCGCGACGCATCGCAAATGGGCACCGGTGGCTGCCGCGGCGGCTGGCGACAAGTACATCATCTGTAATGGCAACGAAGACGAGCCGGGGACGTTCAAGGACCGCTTCCTGCTTGAGCACACGCCGCACCAGGTGATCGAGGGCGCGCTGATCGCCGCGGCTGCCACCCGCGCCAACCATGTGGTGCTGTACGTCAATCCCCATCAGCCGCTGGCGCTGGCGCGGACGCGCGAGGCGGTGCAGCAATGGCAGGCACACCCGCAATTCGCCGAGCTGGCCGGGCTGGTCGGCGGTCCGGTATCGCTTCGCGTCCTACCCAGCTCAGGCTTGTATATCGGCGGCGAGGAAACCGCGGTCATTGCGAGCGTCGAGGGCGGGTTCCCGTTTCCGCGCCGCAAGCCGCCTTTTCCCGCCCAGCACGGCGTGCATGGCGCACCGACCGTCGTCAACAATACCGAGACGCTGGCCCACGTACCAGGCATCTTGCGCAACGGTGCCCAGTGGTATCGCGGCCTCGGCATCGGTCATGCCGCCGGAACCAAGTTGTACTCGCTCTCGGGCGATGTCTTGCGGCCGGGGCTGTATGAGTTGCCGATGGGCACAAGCCTTGAGACGCTGGTGTTCCGGCATGGCGGCGGCATGCTCCAGGGCAAGGAGTTCAAGGCGGTTTTCACGGGCGGGCCCTCCAATACGCTGCTGACCAAGCGCGATCTCGATGTGGCGCTGGACTTCGACTCCGTGCGGCAGCGGCGTTCGCGGCTGGGAACCGGTGCGATGATCGTGGTGTCGGAAGGGACCAGCATCGTCCGCAAGGTGGCAGAGTACGTCAGCTTCTTCGCCCAGGGCTCGTGCGGCCAGTGCCCGCCGTGCAAGGGGGGGACCTTCCAGCTGATGCGCCTGCTGAACCGGATCGATACGGGCCGCGGCGTGCGCGCGGACCTGGAATCGTTGGAAAACCTGTGCCGCATCCTTCCCGGCAGCGGGCGCTGCGGCCTGATCGACGGCGCCGTGACGGTGGTAGACAGTTCCCTCAACCAGTTCCGGGAAGAATACGAGGCGCTCCTGATGGCATAGGTCCACCATCGAATGTCCGGTTTGCGAGGGGGCCGAGCCATCAATGTTCAATCTAAAGGGGTGAGCGATGACCGAACACGTGAGAATGGAGCGCGACACATTCGGCGAGATCGCCGTGCCGGCCAGCCAGCTGTGGGGCGCGCAGACGCAGCGCTCGCTCCAGAATTTCCGCATCTCTACAGAAAAGCAGGCGCCCGAGCTGATCAAGGCGCTTGCATGGATCAAGCGCGCGGCGGCCGAGGTCAACCTCGAACTCGGCGTGCTCGACGAGCAGAAGGCGCGGGCCATCGTGGCTGCCGCAGACGAAATCGTCGCCGGACAACATCCGGATGAGTTTCCGCTCGCGGTCTGGCAGACCGGTTCCGGCACGCAGACAAACATGAATCTTAACGAGGTGATCGCGAACCGGGCAAGCGAACTGATCGGCGGCGAGCGCGGCGAGGCGCGCAAAATTCATCCTAACGACGACGTCAATCGCGGCCAGTCATCCAACGACGTGTTTCCGACCGCGATGCACGTCGCCGCGGCGCACGGGATTGTCCGGCACCTGTTGCCCGCGCTGACGACGCTGCGCGCAACGCTGGACGGCAAGTCGAAGGCGTTCGCCGACATCGTGAAGATCGGCCGCACGCACCTGCAGGACGCCACCCCGCTGACGCTTGGCCAGGAGTTCTCCGGCTATGTCGCGCAGCTCGACCAGGGGATCGTGCACCTCGAATCGGTGTTGCCGCACCTCTATCAACTCGCCCAGGGCGGCACCGCGGTCGGCACCGGGCTGAACGCGCATCCACAGTTCGCGGACAAGTTCGCCGCGGCGATGGGCAGGCTGACCGGCTTGCCATTCGTGTCGGCGCCCAACAAGTTCGAGGTGATGGCGGCCGCCGACGCGCTCGTGTTTGCACACGGCGCGCTCAAGACCGTCGCCGCGAGCCTGATGAAGATAGCGAACGATATCCGCTGGCTCGCAAGCGGGCCGCGCTGCGGGCTGGGGGAACTGTCGATTCCGGAGAACGAGCCAGGCAGCTCGATCATGCCCGGCAAGGTGAACCCGACTCAGTCGGAAGCATTGACGATGCTGTGCTGCCAGGTATTCGGCAACGACGTTGCGGTGAACTTCGGCGGCGCCAGCGGCAACTTCGAACTGAACGTATTCCGGCCGATGATCGCGCACAATGTGCTGCAATCAGTCCGTTTGCTCACGGATGGCGCGCAGAGTTTCAACGATCATTGTGCGGCCGGTATTGAGCCGAACCGCGCGCGCATCGAATTGCTGCTCAACGAGTCGTTGATGCTGGTGACGGCACTCAACCCGCATATCGGCTACGACAAGGCGGCGCAGATCGCCAAGAAAGCGCACAAGGAAGGCACGACGCTGAAAGCCGCAGCGCTCGCTCTTGGCTATGTGACCGAACAACAGTTCGAGGAATGGGTGCGTCCGGCGGACATGGTCGGCAACCTGAAATGTTGAGAGGCGAGTGCAAATTGATAAAAGCCGCGGGCGGATTACGCAACGAAAAAAATGCTCGTTGCTTACTGACCTGACTAGCGATCGCGTCTGATGCCAGGGTTCCTCGGTGGGGACTTCACCCGACGCTGGCGTACACCCATCGAAAAAGGCGGCGATGCCCTGCGACGGCGCAAGGATGAGGTGGCCACCGAGCTGCCCCCGAAGACGATGATTGTGCGCACGGTCGAGCTCGAAGGCGCACAACGTGACCTTTACGAAACGGTGCGCGCCGCCATGCAGGAATAAGCTTGACCTGGTGCTCGAAATGCTGGCCGAACTTCCTGGGGCTTTTTGAAGAATGGCTGCAGGCGCATCAGGTCGACCTTGTAATGTAACGTGTACGCGAGATGCGCGGCGGCAAGGACTATGATGTCAGCTTCTCGACGCGCAGGCGGGGTACAGGGGGCTGGGCGGACCTGATTCTACAAGGCTGCCGACCGGTTCGACGCTACAACCGGTTTGGTCCGGATACTTCCCGATTCCGGGCGCCGCCGAGAGGGCCCAGAGCCACGGACGATACACAAGGCTCCTTGTTCTGAACAGGCGCCGCTGTTAACTGGTCGCCGATCATCCTGCTTGCCAGATCCAATGCGGCTTTCGCGTTCGCAGGGGGAAGCACCGAGGAAAGCGCCAGCCTCACCGCGATGGCGGCCAGGCGTCCTTCTTCATAGGTAGGCATGCCCATCTGTGCTCCTTCGCGTCGCCGGGGTCATGGCCTGGCTGCGCACGCGGCCGCCGAGAGTCGGCGGCCCACTCACAGTATGGGCGATTCGCGCGCGGGCGAAACCCCTGATTACAGCTGACTTGTGTAAGCGCAAGTGACACCGGGCTAAGAATTTACTGAGATGGACCCGACGCCTCCCTTCGGGGGACACTATCGGCCTCACCCTGACACGTGGAAGTTCATCATGGAATCGTCGGCATCGATCTCGCCAAACATGTGTTCCAGCTCCATGGCGCCGACCGCCGCGGACGGCCTGTGCATCGAGCAAAGGTCTCGCGTGGCTCGCTCCTGGAGGCGGTGCGTACACTGAAGCCAGCGATGGTTGTTATGGAAGCCTGCAGTACAGCGCACCACTGGGCACGGCGCTTCCAGTCGCTCGGCATTGAGGTTCGGCTGAGCCCACAGTATGTGTCGCTCTTCGTCAAGACCAAGAAAAATGACCGCAACGACGCCTGTGAGGAACCGGAATTCGTCAGACTGCGTTTTTCGAAAAATCAATGACTTAACAGCTGATTCCGTCGCCGCTCGGCCTTCTTAAAACCGGAATTTGCTGGACTGCTCTGACGAGAAGCACGAATTAGCTGGACTGCGCCGAACGCGCCTTTTGCTATGCGTCTCCTGCTTCAGCATATCGGCGCGAGCTGTTCGGCGCCAAGAGCGAAGCGCGTGAAGCGGGCCAGCTCGGGCTGCGTCGTTAGAAGACTGCTTACGAACGACTATGTCCGTCACCCTGAAGCAGCCGCGCCCACATCAGCTGCACGGCAGTCCAGCTAATTCCGGATATCTAGTCCAGCGAAAGCGCGCGTAGTTCGGCTAATTCCGGTTTCCTGCGACGCTGTGAGGAATCGGAATTCTCGAGACTGCGTTCTCCGAAAAATCAACGACTTAGCGTCTAATTCGGTCCGCGTTCGTTCGGATGAGAACCGGAAATAGCGAGACTGAGCTGAATTGAAGCGCGAATTCGTTGGACTGCCGCGCACCGGTCGCTCACTGCCTCTTTGCGACCCCATATCGGTCTATCGCCTCGCTATTGTCTCTGACCGAACATGGATGATATTGAGACGCTTGCCTCCGTTACCCCACCGATTCGATATCACGGGCGCCCTTAAGCCGTTTGAGAAACCAGCGACGGGCGGGTCCCGGCGGCGTGTCCTTTCGATAAACTGCGAACATGGCGATTGGAGGCGTGTACGGCTGGAAGGCTTCAAGCCGCAAGGGCACCAGCTTCCCGGCATCCAGGTCATCCTGCACCATCGCTACCGGCATATGGCCCCATCCGGATCCGGCGCGTAGGAATGCATGTTTGGCGCCAAGATCGGCAAGCCGCCATATCTGTGGGGAGAAGACGCCGAAAGTCTTGCCCTCCGTGAGGGTTGTACGGTCGGTCAGCACCAATTGCACATGCGCCTTGAGCTCGGCCGGCCGGATGACCCCCTTCTTTGATGCTAGCGGGTGTGACGGCGCGGTGACCGTGATCATGGAAACATCCAGCAGCTTCTCGGCATCGAGAAGCTCCGGGACCGATGGCATTGAGCCGCTGATGCCGATCCGGCATGCCTGCGCGAGTACAGGCTGCATGACGGCGCCAAGCGCCTCGACGTAAAGCCTCAATGGTGTGTGCGGAAACGCTTCCCGGAACGCGCCCACGGCGTCAGTCAATGACGCCATCGGATACATCACGTCCACCACGACGGACAGCTCGGGCTCAAGTCCGTCGGATATGGCGCGGGCCTTTGCCTTGAAGCCGTCCATGCCGCTTACCACGAGGCGCGCCTGCGCAAGCAAGGCCGTCCCTTCATCCGTCAGCCGCGGATAACGTCCCACGCGATCAAAGAGCTGTACGCCAATCTGGCCCTCCAGATTGGCCAGCGTATGGCTGATCACGGACTGCGCGCGGCGCAGCTTACGGCCTGCTGCGGAGAAACTGCCCTCGTCGGCAGCGGCGATGAAGGTGCGAAGCTGGTCCAGCGAGACGGCGTCGAGCATGTATCTATGGTTTAGATGGATTACATCTAGAAATATAGGCTTCCTGGATACGTGTCAAGTCTCTACTCTTCGGTCTACCCACTCTCACTTGAAAGGATGATCACCATGAACTCGAACCTCAATGTCTCGCTCGCCGCAAACCCGGTAGTTCCGGCCGCTGGCCGCACGCTCATTGCAGCCATCTTCTTCATCAGCGGCATTGGCAAACTTCTGGCTCCCGGCGCAACGATGTCCTATATCGCATCGCTCGGTCTACCGGCGCCTGCGCTCGGACTGACTGGCGCATTGGTGCTGGAACTGGCGGGCGCCACGCTCCTGGCCGTTGGCTACAAGACGCGTCTGGCAGCGCTACTGCTTGCTGCCTACGCTGTCGTGACCGCACTGATCTTCCATCACGCACTCGCTGACCAGAACCAGATGTTCCATTTCCTTAAGAACCTGGCAATGGCTGGTGGCCTCTTGCAGGTAGTGGCTTTTGGACCGGGCGCCTTCAGCATTGACAACCGTCGCGCAGCAGCCGCCCGCGTCGTCGCCTGATGATTGGATGACTGGAGACCACATCATGACCATCGCAACAACGCTCATGCAGCAACACCTCCAATGGCTGGTGGACGAGCCACAGCAATGGCAGGGACTGATTGCCGAGAACATCGTTTGGGATTTGCCCTACGCCCCCAGTCTGGGCCATCCGCTGAAACTCGAAGGTCGCGAATCCGTGCTGCGGCACGCGAGCTGGTTCGCGGCAGCCGTGAAGAACTTCCGCTTTTTCGATGCCGTCGTGACAGCGACGGATGACCCCCGGTATGCGATCGCACGGGTACACGCCGAGGGCCTCATTGCTGCGACCGGCCGCATCTATCGCCAGGAGTACGTCGTGTTCCTGACCGCCCATGACGACCGCATCGTGCATCTGCGGGAGTATTTTGATCCGGTCCAGGCCGCCCTCGCCCTCGATGCCCCCGTGGTGGGCGTCTCTTCCAGGAGCATCTAATGAAAGCGATCCGAGTCGCTGCCTATGGCAGCCCTGACGGTCTGACTGTCGCCGAGGTGGACGACCCCGTGCCTGGCGACAACGAAGTACTGATCGATGTTGCCGCGGCGTCAGTGAATCCCATCGACTGGAAAATTGTCAGTGGCGCCATGCAGGCGTTCATTCCACTGCCGCTGCCATTTACGCCGGGCGTGGATGCTGCTGGCACCGTCATCGCCGTAGGACGCCATGTCACTACGCTTAAGCCGGGAGACAATGTGATGGGCTTCATTGGCATCGTCGGGGCCTTTGCCACCCGCGCTGTGGTGGAAGCGTCCCGTCTGGCACGCAAGCCAGAGTCCGTGAGTTTTGCCGAGGCCGCCGCGATTCCCGCGGCGTCGCTGACGGCGTGGCAGGCGTTACAGGAACATGGGGCATTGCGAGCCGGCCAAGCCGTCCTGATTCACGGTGCGGCAGGCGGTGTAGGCAGTGCGGCCGTGCAGCTCGCCAAGCTGGCCGGTGCGCGCGTGATCGGCACCGGCTCGGCGAGAAATCGGGACTATGTCCAGAGCCTTGGCGCCGACGCCTTCATTGACTACCGTGCCGAGGATTTCTCCAAGCGTGTTTCACGTGTCGACCTGGTTTTGGACCTGATCGGCGGAGAAACCCAGGACCGGTCATGGTCTGTGCTCAAATCCGGTGGCACGCTGGTCTCGACCGTTGCCAGACCTGATTCCGCACGCGCCCAAGGCGCGCAGGCCAACGGCAGACATTTTGCGACCCGTAGCGATGGCCCGCTGCTTGAGAAATTGGCTGCGCTCCATGCAGCGGGCGACCTGCGCACCCACATCGATTCGGTCTTTCCTCTGTCAGACGCGGGCCATGCCCTTGGCCACAGCATGAGCGGCCACGTGAGAGGCAAGGTTGTTCTAGACGTGATCAAGTAGACCTTGCCCTAGGCACCAAAGCGGACCGCCGGCGAAAGGGTGAAAGACTCGCGCATGTCGCGTGCCTCCTCAACCGGCGTTCTTCCAAAAAGGCGCTTGAACTCCCGGCTGAACTGTGAGGGGCTTTCGTAGCCGACGCGTCCTGCTGCCGCCGCGGCAGTGACGCCGTCGCGGATCATCATCAGGCGCGCCTGGTGGAGACGGGTCGATTTGATGTACTGGATTGGCGAAGTCTGCGTCACCATGCGGAAGTTCGCGTGAAATGCCGGCACGCTCATGCCTGCTTCCTCGGCAAGACGTGTCACATTGAGCGGCGCAGCATAGTCGGCGTGGATGCGCTTCAGCGCTTTCGCGACGCGGCCAAACCGACCGTGGTGGACAAGTGCGGCACGCATCGCGCCGCCCTGCGCGCCCGTCAGTACCCGATAGCAGATCTCCCGCACAAGGCTCGGTCCCAGGATTTGCGCATCCATTGGCACCGTCAATGCCTCCAGCAGCCGGACTGTTGCGCCGGCCAGAGTCTCGTCAAGCCGTGTAGACACCATGCCATTCGGCGGCTCGTCGGAAAGATCTCCCGCCGCAGCGATCTGCGTGATCAGGTCGCTGAGTTCGAGGAGGTCCAGGCGGATGGAGACCGCAAGCATCGGCTCCTCCGGCGACGCCTGGGTTTCCGTCGAAAACGGCAGCGGCACAGACAGCACGAGATAGTGCTGCGCGTCGTAGACATAGACCTCATTACCCAGAAAGCCCAGCTTGCAGCCCTGGCAGACGATCACGATGCTCGGCTCGTACAGCACTGGCGTGCGCCCAAGGGGCCGATCTGAACGCATCAGCCGAACGCTATCGAGCGTCGACTGCGTGTAGCCCTCGTTAGGCGCCAGTTTCTCGATAAGGCTGACCATCTTGAGGGAAGCGGGGGAGCGGACCTTCGACATCACGTTCTCCTGTGTGTTCGCTATAGGCGCCATTCTAGTCTCCCCTCGCGCCCGGCTCTAGCGTACTTGATAGGAATAGGCAATGACGGCATCGGTCCGTGTATTCGCCGGAAGGCCGGCCATCCCTAACATTCACTCACCGGCTGACGAACCATATCGCTTCATTGATGGCAGACAACCTGCCGAAAACGTACCACGTCAAGCGCGGAGTTTACCGGCCAGACCCGAACCAACGATAGGAGTATGCAATATGGCAAACACAACCGAACAGTCGAAAGTCATTCTGATCACCGGCGCCAGCAGCGGCATCGGCGCGGGTGCGGCCCGTTTGCTCGCCGCGCAAGGCCACCGCCTTGTGATTGGCGCGCGCCGTACCGACCGGCTCGCGGAACTGACGCAATCGATCGAAGCGTCCGGCGGCATCGTTCGTTATCGCGAACTCGACGTGACCTCCGCCGACGACGTGGCGGCATTTGCCCGCTTCGCGCTCGACGCCTTCGGCCGCATCGACGTGCTGATCAACAACGCAGGCGTGATGCCGCTTTCGCCGCTCAATGCCCTGAAGGTAGGCGAGTGGAACCGGATGATCGACGTGAATATCCGTGGCGTACTGCACGGCATTGCCGCGGTGTTGCCAACGATGGAAGCGCAGGGACACGGTCAGGTCATCAATATTTCCTCGATCGGCGGACTATCCGTGTCGCCGACTGCCGCCGTCTACTGCGCCACCAAGTTCGCCGTGCGCGCGATTTCGGACGGACTGCGCCAGGAAACCGACAACGTCCGCGTGACGGTGATCTGCCCCGGCGTCGTGGAATCCGAGCTCGCCGACTCGATCTCTGACGACACCGCGCGGACGGCCATGAAGGAATTCCGCCGCATCGCCATCACGCCCGACGCCATCGCGCGTGCCATTGCCTACGCAGTGGAGCAGCCTGCCGACGTCGACGTGAGCGAGATCGTCGTGCGCCCCACCGCCAGCCCGTTCTGACGAACCGGTACGCACTACGCACGACGCATTACCCAAGCGAATCAAGGAGAACACCATGACATCCACTCACACAGCGGGCGGCGCCTTTGCAGGCAAGGTCGCCATCGTTACCGGTGCAGCCAGTGGCATCGGCCTGGCCACGACGGAACTGCTCCATGCTCAAGGCGCGAGCGTCATTGCCGTCGGGCGCAGCAGCAACGTGGAAGCCCTTGCGCGTCCCGGCATCGTTCCCATCGTCGCCGATGTGGCGCGCGAGGAAAGCGCGGCGCAGGCGGTGGCCACCGCGATCGACCGGTTCGGCAAGCTCGACATCCTGGTCAACAACGCAGCGATCATCATCAACAAGCCCCTGGTGGACATGTCGCTCGATGACTGGAACGGCATCCAGGCCGTCAATGCCACGGGCGCGTTCCTGTTTTCCCGGGAAGCTATGCGCGCGATGGTGCCGGCAAAGACCGGCGCCATCGTCAACGTGGGTTCCTACGCCTGCTATCAGGCATTTCCGCTCATCGCGGCCTATGCGGCGTCGAAGGGTGCGCTTGCACAGTTGACTCGCGCGCTGTCGCTGGAAGCCATCGAACATGGCATTCGCGTCAATGCGGTGGGCTCTGGCGATGTCATTACCAACATCACCAATCACATCCATGCCGATGGCCAGGCATTTCTTGCCGAGCATGGCAAGAAGGCACCCATTCGCCGCGCAGCCCAGCCGAAGGAAATTGCCGAGGTGATCGCCTTCCTCGCATCGGAGAAGGCCAGCTTCATCGTCGGAGCCGTGGTCATGGCCGACGGGGGCATGAGCGTCGCCTTGCCCTGAAGAAACATCCTGTCCGCAGCCAAACGTTTCATCACTCAAGGAGTTCTTACCGTGAAGCAAGCATCCCGTACCTGGTTCATCACCGGCGCATCGAAGGGCGTCGGCCAAAAACTCGTGACACACCTGCTGGAGCAAGGCCACCGGGTGGCGGCCACCTCCCGCACAGCCGCCTCGTTAACGGAGGAATTCGGTGCGGCCTCCGAGCGATTTCTACCGCTCGGGGTCGACCTGACCAGTGACCGCAGCGTCCACGAGGCCATCGAGAAGACCGTGCAATGGTTCGGCGTTCTCGACGTGGTCGTGAACAACGCCGGCTACGCCCAGCAAGGGACCGTCGAGGCATTGTCGGACGACGAGCTTCGTCGGAATTTCGAGGTCAACTTCTTTGCGCCGATGGCTGTCCTGCGTCATGCGCTGCCGCAGCTTCGCCGCCAGCGCAGCGGCCACGTCTTCAATATCTCGTCCATCGTCGGCTACCAGGGGGGCTATCCGGGATGGGGCAGCTATGTGGCGAGCAAGTTCGCGCTGTCTGGCCTGACGGAATCCCTAGCGGCAGAAGTCGCCGAACTGGGCATTCGCGCGACAGTGGTCTATCCCGGACCGGTGCGGACCGATTTCCTGTCGAATGGTGCACTGGCGGTGGCCAGACGGCAGATCGACGACTATTCCGAGGCAAAGGCTTCGCTGGACCTGCATCTCGACACCCTGCATGGCCACCAGGCTGGGGACCCGGACAAGCTCGCACTGCTGATCATCCAGGCCGCGACTGTTGAATCGGCCCCGCTGCATCTGTTTGCAGGCAAGATCGCCAATGAACTCGCGGCCGCGAAGGCAAGCGCTGTCGCAAAGAATCTCGACGCCTGGCGGGGCGCGTCCGAAGCCATCGATTTCGTGGACTGATCGAAGGCCATGCATGTCCCGGCTTGGCCGGGACATTCTCCCTGGGTCCAAGGATGCGAGGCGCATGGGTCCGTCACACTGGCCTTACTTTTGTCCGCTATCACCGAGATGGGCCATACGAACGAAGGGCCGCTACGTCTCAAACTGGCCGGCATGCGACATCCGCGAGCGAAGCAAGGCCGGCCGTGAGAATGGCGCGCATGCGGTTTTCGCCAGGAAACCTCGCCGCTGGCTCGCAAAATCAAGCGAGCGCCTCGATTGCGGCGATAGCTCGCTGAGCAGCCGGAGACAACGTTCGGTGCGCCAGGTAGACGACATCGAATTCCGTGGTTAGCTCCGCATTGCCTGCTGCATCCAACTGCACGAGCGCCCCGGCCTCCACTGCTGCTAGCGCCCGAATCGGGCCTAGCAATACCGCATCAGACTGACAGGCCAGCAGAGCGAGTGCATGAGAATCATTGCTTTCCAGGTCTAGTGGCAGTTTTTCGTCGCTGCGGCAATTTTGCCCGGCATCTAGCGCACCGCGCACCCCACCTGCACATAGACGGCGTTTTGGTCCTTGCTGTGGGCAAAGTCCAGCCCAATGGCGAGCCCCAGCTTTCTCGCGATTAAGTAGCGAAAGCCCAGGCCAACGCTGGCAATGTTCGAGGCTTCGTCGAAGCTTTGCCATCCATAGGCCTTGCCGACGCCGATAAAACCAAGCAAGGACCAGCGGGGCCGGAAGTCCCCAGCGCAATTCCACCTCCGTCGAGATCGCATTGCGGGCTTGGTAACGGGCCTTCTTGACCCCACGCGGGTCGACGTATGGCTGGATATAAAACAGCACATCGCCACTGGAAAAGCGCGCGTCAGCCCTGAGGCCGAGGATCAGTGTCTCGGCGATCGGCAGCCAGGTGTACCCGCGCGCCGCGTGAATCTCGTAGTTCTGGGTGCTGCCGATCGCTTCCCGTGCGAGCTGGGCCTCGAGTTCCGCATAGATCCCGCGGCTGGTGTAGAAAATGTTGTCGCGCGAATCGTAGTCGGCGACAAGGCTGGCGGCGCTGATGCGCTGGTTTCGGCCTTGTCCCACCAGGTCCCCGGGCGTCTGGCCGAATTTGAAAACGGCGTTCGAATCGAAGTAGATATAACGGGGGCCGGCAAACCAGTGGGTATTTCCGATCCGGACCAGGAGCTGTTGGAATAGGCCTGCGCCCTGCAGCGAGTACGCCCTGGCCTGGTTCGCAATGCCGAAAAAATCCAGGTTCGCATCGACCTTTGCGACGCCGCCAAGGTAGCGGTACCGGTCGCCGCCCCAGGTATGGAAGTTGACCGAGCGCCCCGGCCCACGTGCCGTTCTCCGTGTAAGCGCCATCGACGAAGGTGATATTGGGTGGCATGCGCTCCTGGCCGAGCGACTTGGCTCGCGCCTCAGTTTCGGCAATGGATTCCGAGAAGAAAAGGAGACCAAAGCCCAGGCCATAGCCAACTGCTGGCTCGGTGATGACAAACGGAACGGGCAACGCTCCCTTGTGCTCGAGGAGGTAGCTGCTGAGATCAAACTGCCCGTCTTCCGGGTCGACAAGGCTGAGAGGGCGATCGTCGGCCACGGCGCTGATGGACGTCATCAGCGCCAGGCTGAATATCACGCGACGCAGAAGCGGCCGACGCATCGGGGAACCTCCATGGCGGGTGTTCGTACGATCAGTGCGAAATCGTGCCTGCGCTGGTGATTTTAGAGGCGTTCGATCTCGTTGACGACGTCGGTGCGGGCGGCCCACGCCGCGGTCTCGCATGCCGCTGTGCCGAACGGCCGCTTCAATTTGCGGATTCAACCGGTCGATGCAACACACTGGAGACTGCGTGAGCAGTGGAGGTGTTGCAAATGAAGCAAAGGCGGCGTATCTACTACACGGAAATCCAGAAGGCGCTGATGTGGGAGCGTTGGAGGAAGGGCGAATCGCTTCAGCATATTGCGCAACTTTTCGATCGTAACCACTCATCCGTACAACGGATTCTGGCGGAAACCGGCGGTATCCAGCCCGCACAACGACATCGTTCCAGGCTGGCGTTGACGCTGTCTGAGCGCGAGGAGATATCTCGCTCAATCGTTGCTGGCCTTTCAATCCGTTCCATAGCAACCCGCCTCGGACGCGCGCCCTCTACCATTAGTCGGGAGCTCACGCGCAATGGTGGCGGTCAGGGCTATCGGGCGAGCCAGGCCGACCAGCTTGCCTGGGAGCGGGCCCGTCGGCCAAAAGTATGTAAGCTCGTCAGGAACCGCGCGCTGGCACGCGTTGTGTCGGACAAGCTGCAGATGCTGTGGTCTCCCGAGCAGATTGCCGGGTGGCTCAAGCATGCGTACGCGGTCAACAAGGACTACAAGGTGTCACACGAGACGATCTAGCGTAGCCTTTACATACAGGCCCGCGGCGCGCTCAAAAAGGAGTTGCTGGAGCACCTTCGGCGCTCACGAGCCATGCGTCGTTCGCGCCATCACACACAAAAGACGGACGACCACGGCAGGATTTGTGACACGGTGTCGATCAGTGAACGACCTGCCACAGCCGAGGACCGTGCAATACCGGGTCATTGGGAAGGTGACCTGCTGTGTGGTAGCGAGGGCAGCCAGATCGTGACGCTTGTCGAGCGCCAGACGCGCTACCTTATGCTGGTGAAGATTGCCAGCAAAGACAGTGAGACAGTTGTCAATGCGCTCATCAAGCATGCGTGCAAATTGCCGCAGGAACTCTACAAATCGCTGACCTGGGATAGGGGATCCGAGATGGCGGAACACAAGCGTTTCACAGTGGCCACGGACATCAAGGTGTACTTCTGCGATCCTCAGCATCCGTGGCAACGCGGCTCGAACGAGAACACCAACGGCCTTCTGAGACAGTACTTCCCCAAAGGTATCGATCTCTCTGTCTACTCGCAAGCCAAGCTCAATGCCGTAGCGCGGCAACTCAATGAACGCCCTCGAAAGACACTAGGTTTCGATACGCCGGCAGAACGATTCCATCAATCCGTTGCGTTGACCGGTTGAATCCGCATTTGCAACGCCGGCCTTGCGTTCGTTGAGGACGATCTGCTGGTGGTAAACGATGCCGTGCTGGTCCAGGACGTGCGTGTAGATACCGACTTTTCCGGGCCCGGGAAAAGGTGCGCAGAGGTCGATCAAGCTTTGAATACTTCCGCGACCACTAAGCAATGAGACTGACCGGCCAGTCGATGTACCTGGCCGGTGTAGTCCCGTCAGGCCATTTCAAACTCGAGGTTGCGATAGATCGCTCGCGCCCCCTCTAGTTGTTCCAGCGCGATCGATGCATCGATGGTGTGCGCATCCTCCTCGCACCCCGGCCCCAAGCCGATGGTCGGAATACGGCGGCGTCCGGCGGATTCGGAGCCGTTCGTGCAGAACGCCCAGCTCCCGACCTGTGGTGAGCGACCGGCCTGCGCGATCGCACGCACGGCGGCTTGCACGAGCGGGGCGCGGTCCGGCTGCTGCCATGCCGGTAGCCAGCGGGTCGGTCGCGCCGATTCGCCGCCAAGCACCGGGTCGGTCGGCAGCTACAGTCCTTCCAGCGCGGTTAGCGCGCGCGGCGGCGTTCAGCGGATTGACACCAAGGTGGGGCGTCGCCGCATGCGCCGGTTTGCCGTGGAAGGTCAGCCGGATCTCGAGCCGGCCCTTTTGTTCCGTCTTGACCTGCAGTTTCGACGGTTCGCAGATGACCACCGCCTCGGGATCGCACCGGCCTAGCACCGACGCCAGCGCGTGTCCTTCGATGACTTCCTCCAGCCGGCGATGCCGCCCTTCATGTCGGTGCTGGCGCGTCCGTGCAACCGACCGTCATGGATCGTGCCGCCCAACGGCTCGAAGCGCCACTGGCCGGTGTGGGTCGGAAGCTGGCCGTCCGGCAACTGATGCAGCGCCTCGTCGGCCATCACCGCATAGCCTTGTATCACGTCCTTCGGCACCTCCATATAGCCTTCGTAGGAAGTGTCGGACACAACGAATCGGCCCAGCCGCGCGCGTCGGCCGCCTGGCGGTCTTCGCTGACGGTGGCGTGGATATAGATCACGCACTGGCAACCGAAGCGCTGCGCGCCCCAGGCGACCGAGCGGCCGTGGTTGCCGTCGGTGGCGCAGGTCACGGTAATGTCGCGGACCAACATTGGCTGGGGCGGCCGTCCTGATTTGGCGTGGTGCAGACGGTGCATGAACTTCATCGACGGCATCGTCAAGTTGACGAAATTCTCGCGACTCGTGCTATATCGCCTGATCCCGATCGCCGCACGGCTTGTCATGGTGCTCTAGGCATTCCGCAGCGAATCGCGGCGCGACCCTGCCGATTGCCTCGATCTGATTTGCCTTGGACTTCTGCAGGGCAGCCACCATACTAGCTTCTGGTACGCATGAATTATGTGACGAGACGGGCGTAAGTGCCTAGACCATGCTGCCGTCAGTCGACAAAGGAGAAGAATATGGGAAGACTCACAGCGGCCGTCTTTTTTGCGACGGCAATCATCACTTCACCGGTTTGGGCGCAGACGGCAACCGGGGCTCCGGCGAAAGCTCATGATGATCATCTCGTGCAGATGCGGCAGGACATCCTCGCCGCCAGGAAGGAGTACAAACGCAAGGTCGCTGAGGCGCAGAACGTCTTCGATCAGCAGAAGGCGGGCGCGGCTAAAGAGCGTGACGCGGCCATCGCGGCGGCGCGCGCCACCGCGGGGCAGAAATGAATGGCTGCGTGCGCTATTTGGTCCTGCGTTCAGCGTGTGACGAGCATTCGCTGAGTGCGAGACATCAATATTGAAGCCCATACTCCGGGTTCAGCATGCCCAACATCCGGACGATCGTATCGGCAGTGATTGTATGCGCTACGCTTGGGGCGAATTGCATTGCACACGCACAGCGGCAGGATGGTGCGGCTACCGCTGCCGATGCTATCAGCGACGCGGTGCAGGAAGGGCATAGCCCATATCGCCCGTCACGAGTGCAGGCGGCCTCCGGCAATATCAATTCGGCGGAGTGCCAGGAGTTGCTGGAGCGATTCACCGCGACATCCAATCGCGAGTACCAGCCTTCGTCTGGACGACCCATTACAACGAGCCAGGGGCGGGTCATGCCTGGCCTGGAACGAGACCGCGCGCGCGACGACCTGATCGATACGTTCAGGGCCAAGTGTACACATTAGGATCTGTGTACACATAAACGGGTACCCGCTTGCCGCCCCCGGGCCGGAGGCGGCTCGGCGCGTCAGGCGCCGATCGGTGCCGCCTTGCTTTGCTTTGCCTTGCCTTTCGCGCAGGATTTGCTTTTAGAGTTCGTGGGATCCTATGGCGTCAACCTACACGCCTGCATGAGGTTGCCTATGCCCGGTTCGCTTTTCTGGCAGGTGCTCGGATGCTCTCGGGACTTGCCGGCCGTGAGTGCCCGTGAAGACCCGAGACACCTCACTGACTTTTCTGAGGGGCGGCATAACGATAAATTGTCGACAGTGGATCACGCAGATTTTTCTTATTTCCCCTTCCTAAAAATTTCATGTCAGTTTGCGTAACGGTTGCGGCTAGATTGGGTACAAGACGCGTACGGAACACAACGTTTGCGGCCGACTTCCCTCTGGAACGGGATCCGCCTTAGCAATATTAGCCACCAACCTATAAGGCTTACCTCATCCAGGCGCCAGCGTTCACCAGTACGTTAGCCGGAGATTGCCGTGTTCTTGAGCGATCATTGGGCCCGCAGTTCGAGGGGTGACTGGCAAACGGACGCTGGGAGGATTGGGGATGAACCGTTGGCTGATGCATTTGTTCCGTCATATCGGGGCAGGGCTGTTCGCCAGTCTGACGCTGATCGCCTTTAACGCGTATGCGCAAGCTGCGTCGGACCAGCCGGCTCCCTTCAAGCCTGAAGAACTCGAGGCACTGGTCGCGCCCATAGCGCTCTACCCGGATTCGGTGCTGTCCCAGGTCCTGATGGCCTCCACGTATCCGCTCGAGATCGTGCAGGCAGCCCGCTGGGTCAAGGCCAATCCGAAAGTGAAAGGCGATGCCGCCCTGAAGGCGGTCGAGAGCCAGCCCTGGGACGTCAGCGTGAAGTCCCTGGTGGCGTTTCCCCAGGCGCTTGAACCGATGAACGACAAGCTCGACTGGACACAAAAACTGGGCGACGCCTTCCTCGCCCAGGAGAAGGATGTGCTGGCGGCGGTGCAGCGGCTGCGGTCGCGAGCGCAACAATCGGGGAACCTGAAGTCAAACGAGCAACAGAACGTAATCGTGGAGTCGCCTCCGGCTCCGGTCCAGGGACAGCCCAGCCAGACTGTTGTGCGGATTGAGCCTGCGAACCCGGAGGTCATTTACGTGCCGGCCTACAATCCGACCGTTGTCTACGGCGCCTGGAGCTCCCCCGCATATCCGCCTTACTACTGGCCACCATATCCTGCCTACTATCCGGGCGCAGCGCTGGCCACCGGCTTTGCATGGGGCGTCGGCCTGGCCGCCGCCGGGGCCATCTTCGGCAACTGCAACTGGGGTGGCGGCGACGTGAACATCAACGTCAACAAGGCTGCCAATATCGACCGGAACTTTGACCGCACCAAGGTGCAGGGCGGTGGACGATGGCAGCACGACGCCTCGCATCGCAAAGGCGTGGCATACCGCGATAACGCTTCGCGTGAGAAGTTCGGTGGCAGGAGTTCGGCTGGTGCCGACAGGCGCAACGATTACCGTGGTCGAGATGGCGGTCGCGGCGGGTCGGACCGGGCGTCGGCGGCCGATCGCGGAGGGCGCGGCGCGTCGGACCGGGCGTCTGCAGCCGATCGCGGAGGGCGCGACGACCGCAGTGGTGCCAGAGACCGCGGCGGCGTGTCGGATCGTGCTGGGGGCGGACGCGGAGGCGGCGCGGGCGGCGGTCGGGATAACGCGTTCCAGGGCGTAGGGGGCAGTGGGGGCACGGCCCAGCGTGACTTTGACCGGGGCCGCTCCAGTACGCAGTCTTCCGGATACCGCCAAGGCGGTGCGGCCAGAGGTGGCGGCGGTGGTCACGGCGGCGGCGGATTCGCAGGCGGAGGCGGTGGTCGTGGCGGCGGCGGCTTCGGAGGCGGTGGTGGTGGCCGTGGCGGCGGTAGACGCTAATCTGGGGAACGCGATCATGGACTCGACACAACGACTGCCTCGGTCCCGGTTTTGCGCCTGGGGCAGTGCCATCGCCATGGTGCTGGCGCTATTGACCTTGGGGATCGCCCCAGCTCATGCGCAGAAAAATTTCAGCTCGCCCGAGGCTGCGATGAACGCGTTTGGCGAAGCGGTTGCCACCAGCGACGACGATGCGATGAAGTCACTGCTTGGTGCCAACTATCACGACCTGATCCCACCGGTCGGCGCAGAGATTCGCTACCGCTTCCTTGAGGCCTGGAGCCAATCGCATGCGATTCGCCCCGAAGGGGGCAACCGCGCCCGGATAGCGGCAGGCAACGACGGCTGGACCTTGCCAATTCCACTAGTGAAGACGGCCAAGGGATGGCATTTCGATACCCGCGCCGGCGTTGAGGAAATGCGTTTGCGCCGCATCGGCAGCAACGAACTGGCGGTGATGCAGACCTTGCTGGCCGTTGGCGATGCGCAGAATGAGTACGCGCAGATGGCCCAGAAGACGCAGGGTATGTCGGTGTACGCGGCGAAGCTCGTCAGCTCGCCCGGCAAGCACGACGGCCTGTACTGGCCAACCAAGCCCGGCGAGGCGCAAAGCCCGCTGGGACCAGCGTTCCTTGAGGCCGGCATGCGTAGCAGGGGCCAGGGAGGCTACTACGGTTATCGCTACAAGCTGCTTACCTCGCAGGGAAGCCATGCTCCGGGTGGCAAGTATGACTATCTCGTGAATGGCAAGCTCTTCGGCGGATTTGCGGTGATCGCGTGGCCGGTTCGCTACGGCGACACAGGAATCAAGAGTTTCATGGTCAGCCACGATGGGCGAGTCTTCCAAAGTGACCTTGGTCCAAACGGCCAAGGCAAGGCGTTGGCGATACGGTCCTTTGACCCGGGCCCCGGCTGGACAGAGGTGACACCGTGACGGGGGAGAACGGGGCGAGGCCGGCTGTACGGAAGCTGTCGCGGTGTCCGTACAGCCGGCCGCGGGCAAATAACATCTACTGACAATCTCGGACCAGTCGATCCCCCTCGCCTCACATCTCTTCTGGCTGGCACGATGGTGGCGGCAGCGGCCGGCGAGGTCATGGCGTCCCCCGTCGACCTGCGAGGGACGATCCCGAACATGGTCGGCCTGGACATCGGCTCCACCACCGAGTATGCCGGCGCCAAAGAGCGGCTGCCCGGCGTGGTACCGGGCCTGCGTATACGACAGACAACTCGAATGGTATGGTCCTTATGCGCAGTGCGCAGTTCAATATCGGCGGTCTGACCGGCTGGAGTATGGCGTTGCCGGTTCGCTACGCCTTGGGCGACATCGGCGCGGAAGACCCGGTGGTGGCCCAGATCCATGAGATTGACACCACGGTGGAGGTGGGCGGCAGGTTTGGCTATGAGCATATCACTCCGGCCGCATTTCCTATGGCGCGGTGGCATCAACGTGATGACCAATGCCGGCTTTGTCTCCTTAGTCAATGCATGGGCTTTCGCGCCTGCATGCGGGTGCCCACGTTCGTGCGCCAGTCAAGATCGCGGCATTGATTCTGACGGCTAGTCAACCCGGAGTCACCGACCTGAATATGGCGCACGCTGGCCCCCTCACCATTCAGCCAAGCCTGCTTTTCATAGGAGAAGTGTATGCGCAGCACTGAGCATCCAACAGCACAGCACGCGGCGGCGCAAAGCTTGATCCAACGGTTGCTTTCCTGGCTTTGTTTCACTGTGCTTATGTTTCCCGGTGTGGCGCCAGGGATGGACTTCAAGATCTACTACCAACCACAACTTAGGTTGAAAATGGTTGTCGGGGAGGGGAGGATTCAGGAAGGTGATGCCAAGAAGTTTCTGAATTTCGCCAAGATCGCTGACCGTGATGACGAAGGACTCGTTTCCCTTGTTTTAAATAGCCCAGGAGGAAATGTTGAGGCCGCTTTCCGAGTTGTCGATGCAATGGATAAGGTACGCGTCTACACAATAGTCACAAATAATGCCAGGTGCGCGTCCGCTTGCGCTTCAATCCTGTTCGCTTCAGGGGAACGCCGAAGTGTTGTGGGTACCGGGTTGCTCGGTTTTCACAGTTGCTACCGGCGCGATGGGCAAATCTACGCCAGGGACTCGCTTTGTAACGAAATAATCGCGGCAAATGCAATGCAAAGGGGGGTCAGCCACGCAGGCATCAATCGTTTTGTTAAGCAATATGGTGCGAAAGACATGGCATGGGTAGGGCGCGACGTCGCTTGTAAGTTGCTGCAAGGGCTATGTAAGCCAGGACTACTGGAAACTCAATATGAGACGAAGGATGCGTTGATGCATAGTTTTGATTGCAGCAAGCTCATATCTGTTCAAGCGCAGATTATTTGCGGGGATGCAGAACTTACCCGGGTCGATCAAACATTGGCAGAAATCTATGATCAAAAGATAAAAACGTCGGCTAACAAGGCGCGGTTACGAGCGGATCAACGAGCATGGCTTCGCAATTCTCGCAACGTGTGTGGCGATAAAGCTTGTCTACAACGAAGCTATCATCTACGCATCGAGGAACTAAAGCGGATGCGGTCGTAATGACGCGTTGATTGACGCCATGCTCAACCGCCAGAGCGTGAGCGTCACCCGGCGCCGCAGCAAAGCCGGGCAACTTCGCCTGATCATCTTTCGTTCAGCAGCGGCGTTGCCCGGTTGGTTCCCGAATTCTTGCTGGGAGTGCTGGTCTGCCGCCTACGCCAGGCAATGCCTGAACACGATGGCTTCGCTCTCGGAGCAGTGCTGTCCCTGAGCGTCTGCGCTGCTGGCGCGAGACTAGGCCTGGACACACTGTTTGTCGCTGGGGCGGCGGGGCTGGTTTTCTCTCTCTCGCACGG
Source organism: Cupriavidus sp. H39 (assembly GCF_050271075.1). Taxonomy (NCBI): domain Bacteria; kingdom Pseudomonadati; phylum Pseudomonadota; class Betaproteobacteria; order Burkholderiales; family Burkholderiaceae; genus Cupriavidus; species Cupriavidus sp. H39. The sequence continues at coordinate 547,377 of NZ_CP189847.1, read as the reverse complement.
AAAAGATGTGCTCACAAGGCAATCGATTGCAATGGAGGTACTGTCGAACAGGTTTTCTCCTTTGGCGTAGTTGTATGCGAGCGTGCGCCTCATATGGAGCTACGGCAAAGCAGGCCGGTACCGAATGATCAGTGTGCCGAGGCATTCAACGGACCGAACGCGCATTGTACTGGGCGATATTGCCTTCGCGGAGGCTTAGACTCAGCAGGACTGCCGACGCCCATGCCGCATCCGTAGACAGGCGGTACGAAGTTTGCCATCGCTGCGAACAGGGACATGTAACTAGCGACCAAAGAGATCTGCCCGTGGCGCTCAGCTAGAAAGATTTTTCTTACTGTGTGTTTGGAAAGATTTCATATCTGGCTCACGGTCCAGTTCCGCTAGTAGTGGCATCGAGGTTCGATGGCTGAGCCAATTGGTTGGAACGCACCCAAGCGCCTGAATGGCCACTCTCCAACTAATCGCTGGTATGGGTAGGGCAGCTGACCCGTTTCTGAGGCAGGGACGTTCTTACTGCAGTTTCACAACCTCGCGAGGGTTCGTGGCCCACGGTCTGATGAATTCTTCGCGGAGGTTGGCCTGGATGCTGGGACGCCATGGGTACGTGCACGTGAAACTGGCCTCAAGACCGGCCTTGTGCTGCAGAAGCGCACCGAACACGCGCAGGAAGCCTTCCGTGGTCGGATGAGCGATGCCATCGGCGAAGACGCGACTTCGCCGGACCGCTGGCTGGGCGGGGTCGATCCAGCCAGTGGCTATGCCTATGCGGTAGACACGATGCAGCGTGCCATCCTGTTCTGGGATACGCTGCGCCAGCGCGGCAACAACTTTGTCCAGCAAGCGGGTGACGGGCTCAAGCCCGTGCTGCACTTCGAGTACGAGACCGTGCTCGACGGCCGCCAGTTCGAGCGTCCGGTGAACTACGCGCTGCTGAAGATCAGCCCGCCCGCTGGGGTGGAGATCGACGACAGCCGCCGCCAGTACGTCATCATCGACCCCCGCGCGGGCCACGGCCCTGGCATCGGCGGCTTCAAGGACGACTCGCAGGTTGGGGTCGCCTTGCGGGGTGGCCATCCGGTCTATTTCGTCATCATCTACCGAGATCCGGAACCGGGGCAGACCTTGCTCGACGTGTGCGAGGCTGAGCAGCGGTTCGTGAAGAAGGTTCGGGCACTGCATCCGGACAGCCCCAAGCCTGCCATCATCGGCAACTGCCAGGGCGGCTGGGCGGCCATGATGCTGGCCGCGTCCGACCCCGACGACACGGGGCCGATCGTCATCAATGGCGCGCCGATGTCGTACTGGAGCGGCGCCTGGAGCGAAGGTGAGGGCGACAATCCGATGCGCTACTCCGGCGGCCTGCTGGGGGGCACGTGGCTGGCCTCGCTGACCGCGGACCTGGGCAACGGGAAGTTCGACGGGGCCTGGCTGAACCTACACCCCGCCAACAGCCTGTGGGACAAGTACTACAACCTGTACCGGAAAGCCGATACCGAGCCGCCGCGCTTCCTTGAGTTCGAGCATTGGTGGGGCGGCTACTATCTGATGAACCGCGAAGAGATCGAATGGATCACGCGCAACCTCTTTGTGGGCAACAAGCTGTGGAGCGGTGAAGTCAAGAGCGCGGGCGGCAAGGCCTTTGACCTGCGCGAGATCAACGCGCGCATCTTGTTGTTCGCCTCAATGGGCGACAACATCACCCCGCCCCAGCAGGCCTTCAACTGGGTGGCGGATCTCTACGCCAGCACCGAGGAGATCAAGTCACGCGGACAGGTGATTGTGGGCATGATGCCCAGGCAGTGCTGTCGGCCAAGGCCGATCGCCCACGCCGTACGGCAGTGCCGCTTGCACGGGCGTCGTAGTGCAGCTGACGACAGCCGCTACCGCGCCCGAGATCCAGACCGCCACGCAGGAATACAGCCCTGGTGGCAGCAACTCGATGCTGCGCAACGATTGCAGAGGTGCAGGTACGCCCGCCCACCTTCATTGCCGACACGCACAAGACTGTGCAGAGCTACGGCACCTGCGTGATCGATCGTTGGTCGGACATCCTGTCGCCGAATGATCCCGTGCAGCGCTTTCCTCGCGCGAATGGCTTGATTGTCAGAAGTCCGAATGGAGACCTCGTGGAGGTTACCGACACATTCACAGGTGCGCATGTGGAGATGCGACAGTCCGCCACGACAGTGAAGCTGCTGGCGCTCGACAAGGATGCGCTCGACTGCTTGTGACGAGCCACGCGACAGTGCAGCGACATGAGCGGGCACAAGGGGAAGCCGGAAAGGGTCAGCGCCCGCCGCTGCTGCCGTGGTTTGCCGTGGCGTTTGCGGTGCTAGTCCACTGCGTCATTAAATTGGCACCGGGCGAATTCGCCGCGATGGATCATCGTACTTCCACTTGATTGGCTTGGGGTTCTTGTTGTGTTGACGGATATAGCGCATCAGCTTGCGATCCAGGCTTCACCGAGGTGAAGACGCCTCGTGTGGTCCCATCGCGCTGAATGCGCGCAAACCAGTTCTCGACCTGATTTAGCCAGGACGTGTAAGTCGGCGTGTGGTGCATTTGGACGTTGGGATGTTCGCTGAGGAAGTCGCGCACGCGCTCTGTCTTGTGACTGCTCACGTTGTCGCAGATGACGTGGATTTCTTGCTCTGGCCGCTGACTGGCGACAACATCGGTGAGGAAGGCCACGAACTGCTCGCTGGTATGGCGTGGCGCAGTCTTGCCGATCACCTCGCCAGTGGCCGTGTTGAGTGCGGAAACATCCGGTCCTTGCGATCCAAAGCCTGGGTCGCCGTCTTCTCGTCCACGCAGAATACTGCCGCATGCGCGGGCGGGTTCAGATACAGCCCGATCACGTCTGCGGCCTTGGTTTCGAAGTTGGGATCGTTGGAGATCATGTGCCGCTCCAACCTGTGGGGGGCGCACGCCATGTTTGCGCCAGATGCGCTGCATGGTCGAGACGGACACGTTCCCAAGTTCTGCAGCAAGCTTGTAGCTGCTCCAATGCGTCGACCCGTCCGAGGGCTTGCGCTTGAGCGTGCAGTTCAGAACCCGAGCCTCGAGTTTCTCAGGCGGCTGCACGGGTGCTCGTCCAGGGTGGCGCGCGTACAAGCCCGGCAGCCGCTCGGCCAGAAACCGGCTCGACCAACGCGAGATGAAACGCGAATCGCACCCCAGCCGCTCAATGATCGCGTCGCGCGATTCGCCGTCTTCCAGCATCAGGATCAGCTTGGCCCGGCGCGCGTCGGCTGCCCGAATGGTCATGGCCATGGTGGGGATCGGCATGAAGGTTCGAGCTGCGAGTCGCCGACAGCAATTGCTCACGCTCGGAGCTCAGTCAGATTCCAGCCGGTGCTGTTGATCGCCACTAGTCCAACGCGTCATTAAGCACCCCTTTCGTGGTTAGATTAGGTGCATGGGAAAAATGATGGCGCTGATGGTGCTGGAGACGCTGTTCCTGGCTGTGCTGTTCTACGGCATGTTGGTGGCGATGCGATTCTAAGGCTACGCTGAACAAGCTGAGGCGATCAGCCTGATAAGGAACGTGCGGCTTTGTCCATCTTGCGCAGGGTCCGGTTGCCGGTTACCCCGGCATTTTTGATCAGGATGTCGATGTCGCCGATGTCGCCGAGGCGAAGCGGGCGGCCTATGTCATTCGCAGCCTGGGCGTGACGATGAACGGATCAAAACCGAAACACCACTCCGAGCATGGGACCCTTAAAGGTGAGCCGTTGTATTAGCTCGCCTCCCTTCACTTCGTAGGTCAGGTAGCGGTAGGATAACTGGATATCGCCCCACTTTGCCGCATACGCCGCCCCGGCGGACGCTTGTAACGTGTAGCTGGAGGACCCGATACCGACGTCGACGTAATACGGCACATACCACTTGCCATTGCCGCTCAGGTTGAAGCGACCGCGCACACCGAAGATCGCGTCCACGAGGTTTTCCGTTTGCGAGACACTGCCTTGCTGCGCCAGCGTCGCGCCTTGCTGCGTGAACGTTGCGGATAGCGTCCAATGCGCGCTCGCACTCAGGTTCAGATAGCGCAGGCCTCCGAACGGCTCAATATTGCCCCATGGCGCGCGTAACGCCCTGTAGCCTGCGGCAAGCTGGAGCATCCCCCCGGTCATGCTGCTGCCCACATCGGTCGCGACGTCGCGGGGCACGATGATGCGGGCGCCATTGCCCGCCGTCACCGATTTGAGCGTGGTGTCCTGGCGATTAAAGTCGAGGTAGATCGCATCCCCGAAGATCGACCAGTTGCCCTTTCTGGCCTCAGCCTGCAGCATCAACAGGAACTGTAGGTTTTGGAGATAGCTGTCCGGCCCCGTGCCGATGTCGAGATTGCCGCCGCCGGTCGATGACGATCCGGAAAAGCGAAAGTCTCCACTGACGTTGGGCAGCCAAAGGTATGGCGCAATGGCAAATTGCCAGCTATCGCTATCGGTCGGACCAGGCAGATCGGGTGGTGCAGCCTGCGCCGATCCAGCCGCCGCCGCGAGGAAAACGGCGATTAGATACCCGGCCGCGCCGGTCGTAAAGCGTTGACACCTGCCTTCGCCTGCGCTGAGCCGACCTGCGGCTTGAGCTGTTTCCATGGCTATGTTCCCCCAATCATCCATTGCGCAATGCATGTGCCGGCGAGAGAATGACAACGCAGAGTTGCGACGATAACCTTTTCGTGCGCTAGTTTTGGGGCTTGCCGGCTCCCAGTGCTGCCCGTTTTTGGTCGCTGACGGCCTTGATCTGTGCAACGAAAGATCGGAGTTGAAAGTATCAAGGCTTTGTGCTAGTCGGATGGAAGGGGATTCCCCTTCGTCGGTTGTGATGCGGCTTCGACACGCCATCATGGCACTTCCGAACCAGCTGGCGGCTTGCGCCGCGACCTCGGGACGGTGAAGTCCCCTCCATTCGATGACGCCTTGCCGGTCTCCCCGCGCATTCAGAACCTGTGCCGGACACCTAAGGCGACGCCGAACATGTTGCTCTGCCCGTTGCCGAGGACATAGCTGTTACCTAGCGACAGGCTGTTGGCAAAGAAGGTCGCCAGCGACTCGAGCATCAACCCGGCGTTCTTGGCATAGGCCGTGGTCAGGTAGATATCGGTGCGTTTGGACAGTGAGTAGTCGGCCACGAAGGAGATCTGCCACGGGTTGGCCACACTCGTGTTGCCGTAAAGGTTCTTGAGGTCGTCGTAGTTGTACTCGAGCGTGAGCGCGAGCGCCGGCGTGACCTGGTAGTTGGCCCCGATCCAGTAGAAGTCATCGCGCTGGATCAGGACATCGGCCGCGTTCTTGTTCTGGCCCCAGCGGTAGCCTCCCATGATCTTGGCGGGGCCGAACGCATAGCTGGCGCCTACCACGGCCTTCTTGATGGTGCCGGTGCCGGTGCCGATGGTGGGATTCCACTGGTCATAGCCGGCCGTCGCGGCGAACGGGCCGAACGTGTAAGCCAGTGCCCCGCCATAGGCGGTGTCGCGTCGGAACTGCCCCGGGACTTCGCCATTGCCGCCGATCGGGATGGGGAACCCTACCGAGGCGGGCAGGGCCACCCCGGCGCCGAAGGACCAGTGCGCGAGGGCCGTCAGCCCCCCGAACTTCCCGGTGTACTTGATGGTGTTGTCCTCGCGGTAGTTGGGGCCGGACTGCATGACGACCGGCTCATACTGCGTGGCATAGGCGGTTGGAGAGAAGTTGGCCAGGGCCTCGAACATCGAGGTGTACTGCCGACCGAGGCTGACCTGCCCGAAGCGGTCGCTCTGGACGCCCACGAAAGCCTGGCGGCCGAACAGGCGGCCGCTTTGCTGCGACAGGCCGGTATCGAGGCCGAAGCCGCTTTCCAGCACGAAGATACCCTTGATGCCGCTGCCCAGGTCCTCGTTGCCGCGCAGGCCCCAGCGCGAGCCGGAAAGTCCTCCGGAAGTCAGTCGGTAGGCATCGTTGCCCGGTCCCGGGTTGAATCCGTTGGCGGCCGTCGGCACGACGCCCGCGTGGTTGACGTATTCCACGTTGGCGTCGATCACGCCGTACAGCGTGACGCTTGACTGCGCAAGGGTTGCCATCGGCCATCCCAGCAGAGTCGCCAGGGCCATCCTTTTTAGTGGCATGCTCTTCTCCTCTCTTTTTTCTTAGGTGCCAGCCACAACTTCATTCTTTGCGTACTTGACCTTGCAGCATGCTGCCGGGCAGCCTGTTCGAGCTTAGGAGCGAAGCCCGTTTCCTGCCAGCAACCGATGACCGGAAATCGCGTGAAACACGCAGTAGTGTCGGCTAATTAAGACAGTCGCCGCCAAGAACCGGCTGCCACTGCCTTCAAACTTTCCCTATGCGCCTGAACAACTTCGAGCGCGGCGATCAGTTCGGACAGCTCGGTGCTTCGATCGCTTCTGTCTGGTGACAAGCGACAGCGACTTCACCGGGTTGGAGGACCGAATCCGGGAAGAGGGGCTGGCCGTGCTTGGCTTTGGGGAACAGAACACGACCGGTGCGTCCCGGAATGCGTGCAACAAGATCGTGCTCACGGAGTTGCTGCGGCCTGCTTCGGAGTCCGTACCCAGAGGGTAAGCTTTGATTTCGGTGCCGGCCGGACGTCTTCTCCGACCGGTTCAGCGTTTTCGACGGGGAACTACATCGGCTTGGGGATCCTGAGGCAACTCTTCCCCGTGGCTGCTGACGTCAGCCCTCCGGCGTTGCATCGTTGCCGGGAATCGACGCTGCCGGTTTGAAATCGGACAGAAGTTTTTCGAGGCGCCCCTTTGACCAACAGAGCGTCTCGGGTCCGCAGAGATGATGCGGACTGCATAAGCTCCTCGACACCTGGGGAGCCCTTCGGCCGGGTTAGGCTCGTCTACGTCCATTAGATGCCACACAGATCGAAGCGCAACATCGGTACAAATTATTGGACGTACATCCAGCGCGGGGAGAAAATGTGATGCGTTTGACCTCGTCCTTGCTATTTGCATCATAGCTGGTGGTCGGATGCAACACCCGCCGATTCCGCCCGGCAAGCCGGTCGACATTCCCACAGCACTGGCAGCAAGTGGCCGACCATCTGTGTACGTTTAGAGAGAAATCGATTCGATCACCGTTGAGCTCAATCTGTCCGTTGACGGTGCAAGGAATCCAAGAAATCCTCTGAGCACTGGGATCGGGGTGATCCAATAATCTAAGGGATTACAACAATCCAGAATAACGGATCGGGCTTGAACGCCATAGGCGCCGGCAAGGGCGCGAGGGCGGCTTACCGCTGCTGCTGCTTGCTGCCCTTGATGTTGCCCGCTACGCCGCCAGCCACGGCGCCGATCGCCGCGCCAGTCCAGCCGCTACCACCTGCGATGGCTGCGATGCCCGCACCCGCTGCGGCACCGATGCCAGCACCGGACACGGTGCCTTGCTGCTGCGGTGTCATATTCGTGCATCCGGCAGCGCCGGCGACGACCAGCGCTGCACCAATCAGTTGGAGTCGTTTCATGGCGTCAACTTACTTCTTGGTCTGCAGACCGGGAACAACCATTTCGAACCAGATTGTTTCAATGACTGGCCGCTGCAACTGGTCAGGATGTGTCGCGTACCAGCGATCCAAGCCCTGGCGCACTGAGTCGAGCGAATGGCCCGTGAGCCCCCTTGCAAAGCGCGGAACGATGCTTTGCGAGTCAGGCGGCGGCTTGCCCTCGTGATAGGCGATATCAACCTGGACCAGGTTGGCAATGCCTACGAGATAGGCCTTTTTTGTCTGTTCGGAGGAATCTGTCCATTGCTTGCCGGTGATCAGCGGGACTTCATCGGCGCGGACGCCAGTCGCCAATGTCAACGTCATTAGTGCCGCGGCCGTTACTGCGAGCCTGCTCAGTCTTCTCGCCATTGCGGTCTCCTCAGGGTTGCCGTGACCGGGCGTGTGCGTTTCTTCATATTAGTTTCTATTCCGGTGTCTGCAGGGCCACTGTGTATGAACCGATTCCCCAATGCGAGCTCCGCTGCTGGCGGGAGCGGCGCTCCATCAGTACTTGGTGTCCCGTTTTTCCTGGCGGCCCTCCTGCTTCGTGTTGCGCTTGTCCTGCCGGCACTCGGCGTTGCTCTTCTGGTTTTCGGCCCGGCAGTCAACCTTGCCGGAGCGGGCCTCCTGTTTGGCCGCCTGGTTTATGTTTCTACCTTGCTGGCGCTGTTGCGACTGCTCGGTCGCGGGGGCAGCGCCCGATAGCGCCACGAGCCCGATTACCGCTAGCACTCTGCCGGTTTGGCTCCCACGTCCGTTTCTCGATTCGACCATTTTCACGCGTCTCCTTACGTGGTTGAGGGCGGCGCCCAGGTCTCGCGCCAGGCAGCCTTCGCATGCGCGTATAGTGGCAGACCCGAGCAACCCCTGCGATAAAGCGGGCAACCATCACCCAAATTCCATCATGGCAGAAATGGCTGGCCACAAGGGCGATTTCGCGTACGGACATCATTCGTCAGAGCTACCGCCTCAGTCGGCGGATCCATCGGCAGAACCGGTTGGGACGGCCTACGGGTTAGCCACATAGCAATCGGTAGCCGACGGCCGTAGGAGACGTCCATATTCTCTTCTTCCTTTTTCAGCAAGCGGATCCCCTGCCTACCGCAGGTCACCGAGTGGCGCTGGCGTAGTTTACCCACCGCCGGGGTAGATCCGGCTCACTGCCAAGGGGAGCCGGGGCTACGTTGGCATCACTTCCATCGCAGGCAGGACAGCGCCACACAGACTATTGCGGCGTCTGGAGCAGTGCTAGTTCGCAGCCGGTAAAGCAGTGACGCACAAAAGGCTGAACCAACGGGATGTCGCATTGAGAATTCACGCAATGCGCATAGTGCGCCACCACGGTCATTGCCGCGATGTGAGTGGCCCGCAATTGCCGCTTTTTGTTTGACTCATGTGTATAAGTGCACGCATCGACGGTGGAAGTTTTTCTAAAGTCTCTGTGGGAAAGATTTCAAGTCTGGCGGCACGGCAGATGCGACTAGAGTTTGTGCACGGCACGGAGCACGCCGCAAATCAGATTGAGGGAGAGGCATATGAAAGCCAAGACACTACTGGCCACCGCGACAATCCTGGTGGCGACCGGCGCTGCGTGGGCACAACCCGAAACCCGTGTGGACGTCACTCAGTCAGCGGAACAGGCGACCGCTACCGGGACAGCGAAGCTCACCGCCAAGATCGTCAAGATCGACGCGCCGACGCGCACGGTTTCCCTCAAGGCTGCCGACGGCAAGGTCACTGACCTCGTGGTAGGCCCGGAGGCGCGGAACTTCGATCAGCTCAAGGTCGGCGACACCGTCACGATCGAGTACAAGGAGGCCCTGACCATGAGCCTCAAGAAGGGCAGCGGGCCGCTGGCGATGCACGAGCGCGAGATATCAGACCGCGCCGCGCCGGGTGCAAAGCCGGGCGGCACGGTCGGCCGGGAGGTTACCGTCACCGCCGACGTCGTTTCGGTCGACACCAGCGCCAGAACGGTGACCCTGAAGGGCCCGAAGGGACGTACCGTGAATCTCCTGGTAGAGAACCCGGAACGTCTCAAGGGCATCAAGAAGGGCGACCGGGTCGAAGCGGTCTATACCGAGGCCCTCGCGGTGTCCGTGCAGCCGGCATCCGCCAAATAGCTGGAGGAGAGGGAAGTGGATAGCTTGCCGATGGGCGCGCACTGCGGCGGTCACGATCCGGGCGTGATCCTGTACCTGATCAGCGAACTCGGCATGAGCGCCGGCGACATGAACTGATGATCGCCAACCATACACGGGCCATCATCGGCAAGGAGGCAAGATGAAGACCGTCTCGAGCGAGCACGCGGTTGGGTTGATTCCCGATGGCGCCACGGTGATGGTGGGTGGCTTCATGGGCGTCGGTACACCGGAGCGGCTGATGGACGAGCTGGTGCGGCAGGGCAGGCGGGATCTGACGGTGATCGCCAACGACACGGCAATACCGGGCCGGGGAATTGGCAAGTTGGTTGCCGCAGGCGTCCTGCGCAAGGCAATCGTCAGCCACATCGGCCTCAACCCCGAAACCCAGCGCAAGATGATCGCGGGAGAGATCGAAGTCGATCTGGTTCCCCAAGGGACACTGATCGAGCGCATTCGTGCCGCCGGATGCGGCCTCGGCGGCATTCTCACGCCAACCGGGGTCGGTACGCTGGTCGAAGAGGGCAAGCGCAAGCTGGAAGTGGACGGTGTCGAATATCTGCTGGAGACGCCTTTGCGCGCCGACTTTGCGCTGGTGGAGGCCTTTCTGTCCGACTATCAGGGCAATCTCGTGTATGCCCTGACGGCACGCAACTTCAACCCTGTCATTGCCATGGCTGCGGATACTGTGATCGTCGATGCGGCGCACATCGTGCCCGTCGGCATGATCGCGCCGGACCACGTGATCACACCGTCCGTGCTGGTGGACTACGTGATCGCTCATGTTTGATGGCAACCGGAGATAACTCAGACATGGACGCACAAACCATCATCGCGAGGCGCGTAGCGCAAGAACTTAAGGCCGGCATGCTGGTCAACCTGGGCGTCGGCATTCCGACCCTGGTTGCCAACTACGTGCCGCAGGATATGCAGATTTTCTTTCAATCCGAAAACGGATTGATCGGCACTGGCCCCATCCCCGAGGAGGGCATGATCGAACCCCACCTGACCGACGCCGCCGGCAAGCCAGTCAGTGCGCTGCCGGGAGCGTGCACCTTTGATAGCGCGATGTCCTTCGGGCTGATCCGCGGCCATCATCTCGACATGACCGTGCTCGGCGCGCTGGAGGTGGACGAGGCCGGGCACCTTGCCAATTGGACGATCCCGGGCAAGCTTGTGCCGGGAATGGGTGGGGCCATGGACCTGGTGGCCGGTGCCCGACGCGTGGTCGTGGCCATGCAACACAGCGCCCGGGGCAAATCCAAGCTGGTGCGGCGTTGCAGTCTGCCGCTGACGGCACTGCGGCCGGTCGATCTCGTGGTCACGGAACTGGCGGTCATTGCATTTCGGACCGGCACCGCAACGTTAATGGAGACTGCGCCGGGCGTCTCGGTAGATGCGGTGCTGGCAGCGACTGAGGCTACGCTGGTGGTGCCGGAGCGCGTGCCGGAGATGAACCTTGTGGGGAGCTAGACTCTACACTCGCACTTGGTGCTCCCAACCGTACTTTCCTGGTCCAGCCGCCTCAGCATCACGATCTGCGCCATCTTGCTGCGGACGCAGAAGGACGTGATTTCTCTGGATGATCGAGTAATCTAAATGGACTGCGCTAATGCAGAAGGAGCAACATTATGCGTCAAGATCGATTGCTAGCGTTAGCGGGAAGCGCGCTCTTCTTTGTGCTTATCAGTGCGCAAGCACAATCCCCGCAAAGTCCCAGTACAGCAGGATCAAGCCCTGCGTATTCTGGTTCGCAGTCCGGAAAATTCGATCCGTACACCGAGGGCAGGAAAGATTCCTCCGCGAGCAATTTGAATCCTTCAAGTAGATCAGCGACTGTTAGTCCGCCTTCTGATCCGTCGCAAGGCGTGAGAAAGTTTGATCCGTATTCAGAAGGCATGAGCCGTGAACCTCAATTCGACACCAGTGGACGCATCCTTGATCCCCGTAACCAGTTCTTTCTGGGTGGCTAGAGGCTCTGCTTATTGATCTTGCACGCGGCGATGATCGAAGGCCGGTGCTGGGCGCTCTTGAGTTTGTTGCGAGCGGTCGTTTGCAATTCATGAGGTTGTCCGGGCAGAAGTTCGCAATTGGATGACGCTTGAAACACGCCCACAGGTACTCAACGGGGTTGAGCTCGGGACAGTACGGCGGCAGGAAGGTCATGTGAATATGTCCCTCGAGGGAATCCAGATACTCGCGGACCATCGCGGCGCGATGGGCCTGGCACCATCCCAAATGATCAGCAACGGCTACTTGAGATGCGCTTTGAGCGCCTTGAGAAACTTGACCACCTGCTCTTACATCGCCGCGCCAAAGGCAGCGTAGGGCGCTATGCTTCGTTCGAAGCGATACGAACAAGAGGTTGACCGTGACCCCAAGACGCCCGAGGGGGGAATGTGCCGAACTGCTGCTGAATGCCTTGCAGAAGCTCGGGCCATCGGACCGCCAACGACTGTACGAGCACACCGGGGCTCACATCTAACGAAATGCATCGCGGCTTGCGATGTCTGCAAGACGCCGAAGTCATTCGGAACAAGGCTCCGGACCGCCAATCGGCTTGTTACGCATTGACTGGGCGGGAGTTTGCGGCCCGCAACGTCGCGGCACATGCCAAGGCCAGCCTGACAGAGCCCGAAATCTCATTCGACGGACTGCTGTCGGCCTGGAACATCCAACAGCCTTCACGCCCCGACATCACAGGCGCCGCTCCAAACGGAGACCGCGCCAAACCGGAGGCTGACTAAGCGGCAAGGCGATGGTTTTTTTTGGTTCATCGAGGAACTCCGGGGAAGGCTGCGCGGATTTTGAGGAAGAAGTATTCCTCGTCGCGATAGCCGTACGCGCGGCGCTTGATGACCTTGATGGTGTTGTTAATGCCTTCGACCACGCTGGTGTTCAACGGGTGGCGGCAGCGGGCCAAGGTGCCATGCCAGTAGCCTTGCAGGCGCTTCGCAAACAACTCCAGGGCAGGTATTCGGCTCTGCCGAGCCTGCTCGCACCATTGCTCCCAAGCCTTTTGCGCCCACGCCGGGCGGCGGTAGAACCATAGCCGCTTTAGCTCGTCGCGCAACAGATAGACTGTCAGCAATGGCCGGTTCGCCTCCAGGACCTCATCCAGATGAACCGCCTGGGGGGCGCTCAAGTTCTCCCGATTCCCATGGCGCACGCTCGCCGGCGACAGCGGCCCCGCAAACGGTCGCCAGTCCGGATGATTGCGCGCGAGCTTCTTGCTGCCGGCGAGCACCTAGCGCGCGGCCGGTTGCGGATCGGCGAGGAAGCGTTCGTCGTAGAACGAAGCAATTGTGCCACCGGCTCGCCATCGATAACTGCGGCCAATAGGCAATTGCGGGGGAGCGTTAAAAACCTTGGGGTTCGAAGGGCAGGGCACATAGGATTCCGTCAAATCACATCCGCGGGAGACCACGATGAAAATCAGCATTCGCGTTGAGGTCACCACGGATTATGGCGAAAACGACACATTCGTAATCTGCGATATTGACCGTCCTTATCGCGAACTTGAACCGGCGAAGGTCGGCCTGTCCCTGGCTGAAGGGAAAGACGTACTGCACGAGCTGCAAAGGATAGTGGTGGCAATGCAGGCTGAAGAAGTCTGCATGCTGCGACGGGTTTGCACTGATCCGCAAGGTCGACACAGTTTTTGGTACCGTGCCGTTTCGCAGTGCTCGGATTATTTGCTGTCCATGCGGGACACCCCTCCCAATGGAGTTCCCGTATAGCCCGATGACGGAGTACGTCCCGGAGCGGGCGACCAGCGAGTTGCTCTCCCTTGAAGCCAAGCTGTCGGCGCAGATGCCTTACCGGCAGGTTGTCTCAATGATGCGCGAGTTCCTGCCCGTACGAGAGACGCTGAACCATGTGACTGTCCGGAATAGGGCGCTACGGGCGGGTGCTCGCGTCGAGGCTGTTCAGCCTCGGAGGCGCCAAACTTCGAGCAAGGATACCGAGTGGACTCTGACGATAGATGGAGGCTTCGTTCGAGGCCGCCGCAAATCAGAATGTTCGAGCTTTGAAGTTCTCACGGGGCGACTGACGGCAAAGACCAGGCTTCCCACGTATTCGCGTTTGTGAGAAACAAGTTGCCGGATACCGCTGAGCGTCTTACTGCCTTTGTGCGAGCGGCATCAGGAACCGATCGTCCGCGGCTGTCTGTCATCACCGATGGCGCCAATGGACTTCAGTCCATCGCCGGCCGACTGCCGTTTTCGTGCACGCCTGTGCTCGACTGGTTCCATATTTCAATGCGCGTGCGATATCTTGAGCAGATCGTTAAGGATATGCGTGCTAGCACGGAGACGGAAAAAGCGGCTCGGCGTGTGTTGATTTCCCGCATTGACAGACTTCGCTGGTGCTTCTGGCATGCCCAGCTCGAGAAAGCCAAAAATCGGATGCAGGGCATCCTGACGCTCTGTCGGGTGATCGTGCCTGAAACGCCGGGCGTTGCCGACAGCCTCTCACAACTTGACTACCGAGCCCGAGAGCTTGTTGCCTATGTCGACGCGAATGGTGGGGCGACGATCAATTACGGAGCACGACATCGTCAAAACAAGCCCATCTCCACCGCGCCGGCCGAATCTGCGGTCAACCAGGTGCTGAACCAACGCATGTGCAAGCGTCAACAAATGCGCTGGTCGCCGAACGGTGTCCATCTGCTTGCCCAAGTCCGTTGTGCCGTGATCAACGGTGACCTCGACGAGAGACTCGCTAGGTATGAGCCACCAACGGAACCCAGGTCAAGGGAAGTAGTTGACTTCTTGGAGCAACTCGGGCTCTCGGAGTTCGAACCACAAGGTTTTTAAGGCTCCCGGGCAGAGGTGGCACTTTTGCTTGCGAACGGGTGGCACTCTTGCCGGTCACCGGCATGTAGTCCGAGCCAGCCCCGCAAGCCACCGGCGCAGCGCGTGGCACGGTCGGCAAGCTGCTCGAAGTTACATAGCCTCTCGGTGCCGAGAAATAGTGCTGCCTGATGAGGATGGGCGCGGGCCGTGCGGATGAGCATTTGAGCAAGGTTGTAGTTCATGCATTCTCCCGTTTCAGGCACCCGCGGCACTCCTCTCGCGCAGCGAGTCAGGCTGGACGTAAGTCATCGTCGCTCCTGCCCAGGCAAGCGCTGGTGTGGCGCTTGCCTGATTCTTGCTGTTATTTCCTTGCGAGGAACAGGCAGTGCCTGCCCCGCTCTTCACGCGACGATCAGTCCGGGGCGCGCTCCGGGACCGGTAGCTGCATCCATTCCTTGTAGAAGGCCTCGATGTCTGGCTCGAAATCGTGGATCACCGGATACCACGGGGTGGGCGCCTCGACATCGTGCATGGTGCCGCATGCCGGGCAGTAGTACTCGCGGTACACCTGCCACTGGGTGTCGGGGGCCATCAGCTTTGGATAGACCTCCGTCATCGCCTCCTCGGTGTCGCGCACGTAGATCGATGCATGCAGTTTCCAGTTGTCGCGGTAGTCGCAGAACTCGTGACCGCAATCGCACTTGACCACCCACTTTCTGGTGCTGGCCGATTGCACAATATGCATGTGCGGGCCGAGTGGAAGCACGATACGGTCTGGAAAGCTCACCTTGGCCTGCAGGGCAGCCAGGTACTGCTCGAACCGGCTGTCATCCTTGGGCATCGAGAGCATGCGGAAGGTGGTTTCCCAGTCCAGGGACCCTTCGACAAGGTGGGCAACCTGTTCATTGGTGTAGGCAGACATTGTTCAGCTCCTTGATTCGGTGATTACTCTTCGACCTGGACGACGGTGGTGACGTCGGGCAGCAGGGAGAGGTCCATACGGTGCTTGGCGCCGTAGGACGGCACGCCCAATTCTTCCTCCAGCAGTTGCCAGTCCGCGGGGAGGTTCCAGAATGCCTTGAACTCCCGCGTGAACTTCTCCGACAGGGCGAAGCTGGTGGCAAACATGTGCTGCACCTGGACGGACGCGTGCTTGTTGAGGATGCGTTCGCGCTCTTTCTTCATCCATTCGCGGGTGGGCAGGGACCGGGCCAGGCGTTCCTTGCGGATCTCGGCACGGCGGGCCTGGGTTTTTCCTGCATCTACCGTAAACACGCCCTTGGTGTCCTCCGTGAAGACCGCGCCATAGACTTTCCGCGCATATTCCGGCAGCAAGAATTTCTGATTGAGGTCAGCCTCGACGGCCGTCGGATCGCGGTCGATCGGGTCACCAAAGCCCGGGCCCCCGCGCAGGTAGTTCAGGTACAGGTCGTGGTTGGCGTAGCAGTCCTCGGTAGTGATGCACTGCTTGTCACGCTTGACCACGGCAGTGGCATCGATGTGGCGCTCGTAGTCCGGGTTGCCCGGATCGATGTCGCCGCCCAGCGGCAAGGAATCGCCGATGGCGATGCGCTTGTCCAGCCCTGTCTTGTGCGCCTCGAAGCGGTAGCCAGTGGCTGAGGGATAGCCGCCCATCATGCCCCAGTCGCTGTTCATGAACCCGTTGCCCATGAAGAACATGGTCCAGTCCTGGGCGTTCCAGACCATGCGCAGCGTTTCGAAGCCGCAACCGCCACGGTACTTGCCATACCCGCCGGAGTTGGTCTTGACGTTCCGGCCAAGGTAGAGCAGCGGCTCGGCCATCTCCCAGATCTCGATGTCGCCCATGTCGCCTTCCGGGTTCCAGATGGCGGCGGCATGGTTGAGACCATCCTTGACGGCGCAGGCGCCCGTGCCGCAGGAACTGGCCTCGAAGCTGTTGACCGCGTGGATCTCGCCATCCTGGTTGATGCCGCCGCCTTGCAGCCAGTTGGAGGTGTTGGCGTTACCGGCGTTCACCTCTTCCAGATAGCCGCGGCTGAAATAAGACTGGGAAAGACCGCGCCACAGGGCGGCCCAGCCGGAGACTAGGAAGTGCCAGGCATAGGCATGGCCGGTGCGGCGGTCATCTGGATTGCACCAGGTACCCTTTGGCAGGCGGAACTCGGTGGCGAAGTAGGCCCCGTCGTTGATGCGCTGCGTGGGCACCAGGGTCTGGCACATCATCACCCAGATTCCGGAAGTGAATGCCACCTGATGGGCGTTGAAGGTGTGCCAGCCCCAGCGGCTCGCGCCCTCGAAGTCGAGGCGCCACTTGCCGTCCGGCCTGATGGTCATCTCCACCGGCGAGTGCATGATGGAGTCGAGCTTGGCGAAGGCGTTGGAGACCTGCACGTCGTCGTGCTTGTAAGGCACGTCGACAAAGGAAACCTTGCGGTATTTGCCCGGCAGGGTCATGGCCTTGATACGGCTTTGCAGTCCGCGGCGGCCTTCTTCGATGACCTCGAAGGCAAACTTCTCATAGGCTTCGATGCCGTCGGCGCGGATCACTTCCTCGACCAGGTCGCGGATCATGTGGCAGCCGGCGATACGGGTCTTTTCGTCGAGAATCCAGTACTTCGGCGTGCGCACCGAGCGCTGGGACTCGTGCAGCCAGTCGCGCAGCGGCTCGTCGTTCACCCCCGTCTTGCGGCAGGTGATCATGTAGCCGTCGCCGAAGCGCTGGGTCTGGCCGGTGGACATTGAGCCCGGCGTCACCGAGCCGGTGTCGATGACGTGGGTGACGCCGCCGACCCAGCCTATCAGCCGGCCTTCCCAGAAGATCGGGACGATGGTGGCGATGTCGCACGGGTGGACGTTGCCGATCGCGCAGTCATTGGTCGTGAACATGTCGCCGGGGCTGATGCCGGGGTTGGCTTCCCAGTTGTTCTCGATCATGTACTTGATCGCCGCGCCCATGGTGCCGACGTGGATGATGATCCCGGTCGAGGTCAGGACGCAGTCGCCGGCGGCGTTGTAAAGGGTGAAGCAGAGTTCGCCTTCCTGCTCGACGATCGGGCTGGCGGCGATTTTCTTGGCAGTCTCGCGGGCATGCACCAGGCCGCCCCGCAGCTTGGAGAACAGTTTCTCGTAACCGATTGGGTCGCTGTCCCGGAATTCCAGCTTCTTGAGACCGTTGTAGTGACCGGTGGCCTTAGTGCGCTCGATGATGCCGTCGCGGTGCTGCTTGAGGGTCTGGCCGTTCTGCAGCAGGTCGGCGAAGCCGATTTCTTTATTGCTCATCATGTTCATGGCGGTCTCCTTACTTCACTTCCTTGAGATGGAACAGGCGGTGCTTGTCGATCGTGGTTTCGAAGCCGTCGGGCACGACGAAGGTCGTGGCGTCGGATTCGATGATGGCGGGACCCACGATGTGGTTGCCGGCCTTGACGGCTTCCATCTTCCAGAGCGCGGCATCCACCCACTTCTTGTGGCGATAGAAGGGACGGGTGCCAAGATAGGCGTCCTTGGGCGGCGTCGGTCCGGCATCCGGGTCTTCCGGCAGCACCGGCTTCTGGGTCACGACGGTGCCGCGCAGGATGGCGCCGGTGATCGAGAAGCCCAGTTCCGGCGAACGCGCAGAGCTGGCGTAGACGCGGCCGTAGGTGTTCTCGAAGGCCTCGACGATCTGGTCCCAGTCGGCCGAGGTAGCGGCGCTGGTCACCGGCGAGACGATTTCGAGGTCATTCAACTGGCCCATGTACTGCATCTTGTAGCCGGGGATCAGCAGCACATCCTCGGGCTTGTAGCCGTTGAGGACGAACTCTTCGATGACCTTGACCGCCAGCTCAGACCAGGCTTCCTGCAGGCTCTTGCAGGCGGCTTCCTTGTCGGTGTCGGGGGCGTGCTGGGCGACACCAAGGTCCACCGACTTGTCGTAGCGGTACTCGAAGTCGGCGCAGGCGCAGCCGAAGGCCGAGAAGCCGGCGGCCCAGGCCGGCACGACGACGTCCTTGAAGCCGACGCCCCCGGTGTAGCCGTAGGTGTGTACAGGGCCGGCGCCGCCGTAGGAGAAGCAGGTGAATTCCGCCGGGTTGTAGCCCTTGGCACTGATGTTGGCGCGCAGGTACTCGGAGAGGGTGAGATCGAGCAGCTCGATGACGCCGGCGGCAGCATCCTCGACCGACAGGCCGAGCGGGTCGGCGATCTGCGCCTTGATATGGTCGCGCGCGCGCTGCACGTCGAGCTTGATGGCACCGCCCAGGAAGTTCTCCGGGTTCAGGTAGCCGAGCACGACGTGGCAGTCGGAGACGGACACCGTGTCGAGGCCGCTTTCCGGCCAGCAGGTGCCGACGCGGTAGCCGGCGCTGTCGGGGCCAAGCTTGATCGACTTGCTGTAGGGATCGAGGCGCACGAAGCTGCCGGCGCCGGCGCCGACCGAGTCCATCGCCACCAGGGGCAGCGAGAGGACCAGGCGGGCCATGTCGGGGTCGGACTTGATGGCGAAATTGCCCTTGGTGATCAGGGCCACGTCGAAGCTGGTGCCGCCGATATCGGAACAGGCGATATTCTCGTCGCCCAGATACTCGCCCAGCAGCTTGGAGCCGATGACGCCGCCGATGGGGCCGGAGACGATGGTGCGAGCGAGTTCCTTTGCCTTCCAGCTGATGGTGCCGCCGTGCGTGGCCATCACTCGCAGGTCGAACTTGGCGCCGTGCTTCTTGAACCGGTCGCTCACCTTCTGCAAGGTCTGGCGCGAAGGCTCTGCGCCGTAAGCCTCGAGGATAGTGGTATTCATCCTGTGGCTCTCTTTGCGCGATGGGTAGTAGTCCACCGAGGCGAAGACCGGGATATCCGTTTTCAGCCTTTTCAGCTCCTCGCGCACGATGTCACGGGCGCGTTGCTCGCTGGATTCGTTCTTGTGGGATTGCAGCAGGCAAATGACGATGGCTTGCGAGCCGGCCTCCACCAGTTCCCGGGTAGCCTGGCGGACCTCGTCTTCACGCAGAGAGATGACCACCTTCCCCTGCACGTCGGTACGTTCGGTGACACCGCGCGTACGCGAAACGGGCACCAGAGGTTCATCGTAGCGGTGAGTGTTCAGGTGAATGCGGTCCTCCAGGGCATAGCCCAGGTAGCTCTGCAGGGCGCGGCCCATCGAATGAATCTGCTCGAAACCGCGGTTGCAGATGAGGCCGACTGCGAGGCCCTTGCGCATGAGGATGCGGTTGAGCATGGCCGTACCGGAGTAGACGCAAGTCACCAGCTCCGGATAGACATCGTCCACGGTCCGGTTCCAGTGGGCAAGGGCGTCTTCGGAAGAATTGAAGATGGCAAGCGATTCGTCGCCGGGATTGCTCTGCGCCTTGCCGACCACGAAGCGGCCATCGGAGCGCACAAAGAATGTGTCGGTCATCGTGCCACCAGCATCGATGCCCATCACCTGTACGGTGGACTGCGATTGCATACTGCCTCCTGTCATTGATGTAGTCATGGTGGGATCTCCCACGACTCATTCATGGCAATGCTTGTGCCAGGCCTGGCCGGCAGCAGGGAGCAGCCCCGCAAGGCGATTGAAGTCAACGAGTTGCCGGCATTGCCTGGCCACCCCGCTGGCGGCAGCAGGCCTGTCGTCAGTGTCCGGATTCACGACGCCCTGCGCAGCGGTGTCCGGGAATCCGACGCTTTCTGACCCGACCGATGCGATTGGCCTCAGGCAAGCTCCCGCGGCATTTGGCAGTGGAGCGCTGATGGCAGGTCGGCGCGGATTGCGCCAGGCGTGGCGGCATGAAGGTCTGCCGGTCGCTGCCGTCACGGACAGGAACCTCGACGTTCCTGGGCGCCGCCACGCAGATTGCTTGTGGCTGGCACGCGCCATGCACTGGCTTCACGCGAATGGCAGCGAAATAGGGTGAAGCCCATGAAGAATTCAATGAGGTCAAGGCGACTGAATGTCGAAGCGGTTGCCGACATGGACTTGGCGATCGGAACCCATCTCGTCACCAATCGACTTTGGTACACGCATCATGGCGTCTATGCAGGGGCCGACAAGGTCGTGCACTACGCAGGTCTGTCGCGGTCACTGCGTCGCGGGCCGGTGCACGAGGTCACGCTCGCGGAATTCGCGCATGGGCATCCGGTCTGGGTCCGGCAAAGCCTCGGCGCCAGGTTTGCTGGTGCGGAAGCCGTCCAACGCGCCTACTCCCGCATCGGCGAGGATCGCTATCGCCTGATTTCCAATAACTGTGAGCACTTCTGTACGTGGTGCCTATATGGCGAGAGCCGCAGCGAGCAGATCGATGTATGGAGGTTCCGTGCAAGCGATGTGGTTGCTGCCGGGCTCAGGGTTGTCAGGCTGTTCACGCTCGCAACCTCGCTAAGTGTGTCCGCGCTGCGAGCAGTTTCCCTATTCGGATTCGAGGGCCAGACATTCGCAAACTCAACGCAATCCATTTCCTGAACCCGCGCGCTCGCGCATCGGGCAAGACCAATCGCCAGTCAGCATGGATGGCCTCTCAACCTCGGCCACGGTGCTCAGCCGTTCGTGGTGGCGCTAGCGCGCATGTCGCGCTGGCGCTGGTTGAGGCTGTCCGGTTTCCGGACACCTGAAGCCGGGATGACCGTAAACCGGACACCTTCCGGTGGCTTGCTGCAAAGCACAAATTATTGATTTGAAAAGAGATTTATTGACTTGGTGGAGGCACGCGGATACGGTTACTTCAGTCAATTGAGAGCGACCCTCCTATGCCGTTTTCTCGTTGCGGCACCCTGATCCCCCGCATCGGCGACGAGCCCGTCGTGGCTTCCGCGTGGGAGCATTTTGTGCAGGACCAGCCCCTGGAAGTGGCAGGTGTGCGCAGCGTCGTCCTGGCGTCGTGGCAGCGGTGTCGTTCCGAGGCCGTTGACCCTGCCAGGCATGCCGCACCGGCGGCTGCAGCCGAACGTGTCCGCCAGTTGCAGCGGCAGAACCGGGAGCTCTGCGAAGCCGCGCGTCCGGCACTCGAGAGCCTGCGCGACATCCTGCGGGAATGCGGCACGCTCATCATGCTCTGCGACCCGGGCGGAACCGTTCTCCACCTCAATGGCGAGACCAGGGCCCGCAGCATTGGCGAGGGGATCAACCTGGCCACCGGTGGCTGCTGGAATGAGGATGTCATCGGCACCAATGCCATCGGTACCGCGATCGCCACCGCTGCTCCCGTTCAGATCCATGCCGACGAGCATTTCTGCCTGGACGTCAAGCGCTGGACCTGCGCCGCCGCTCCCATTCTTGACCCCTTTAGTCGCACCCTGCTGGGGGTCGTGGATGTCTCCGGCGTCAAGGAAACCTTCCATGGCCACACCTTGGGTCTGGTGGTGGCTGCTGCCAGGCAGATCGAAGGCGAACTGGCCCGCCGCGACGTTGCTTTGCACGAGCGGCTGCTGACCCGGGCCATTGATCATTTCATCCGTTACGCCAGCGACTACGTCGTGCTTGTCGACAGCCGCGGACGCATTGTTCGTACGAACGGAAATGCGCAGGCGGCGCGGGAGAACCATGAAGTCCGGCTGCCCTCGGAAGTTGGCAGCCAGGTACCAGGACTCAATCTCGCATTGCCCGAAATTGATCGGTCCTGCCAACGCCCGGAATGGATGCGTCCCGAATGGCTGCACCCAGTGAAGGACCATGACGGCATGCTCGGTACAGTGCTGGTGATCCCGCTCGGGACGCGCCAGAATCGAACCACTGTATTGCTGCCCACTGCCACGGCTAAGGCAACAACGGCAGGCGATGCGTTCGGTGAAATCATAGGGGGAAGCGCGGTGCTGGAGGCGATCAAGGCGCGCGCGCGCCGTATCGCCCCTCTCGATCTGCCGGTGCTGCTCCTTGGCGAGACTGGCGCAGGGAAGGAGCTCTTTGCCAGAGCCCTGCATCGGGCAGGCAACCGCCCCGAGGGGCCGTTCATTGCCGTCAATTGCGGCGCTTTCACCCGTGAGCTTCTGGCCAGCGAACTCTTTGGCTATTCCGATGGAGCCTTTACGGGCGCTCGCCGTGGTGGTCATCCGGGGAAGTTTGAGCAAGCCGACGGTGGCACGCTCTTCCTCGACGAAGTCGGCGAGCTGCCGCTTGACATGCAGCCCCACCTGTTGCGCGTGCTGCAGGATGGCATTGTGGTCCGCCTGGGCGATACCCGCGAGCGGCGCGTTTCGGTGCGCGTCGTCGCAGCCACGAACCGTGATATGCAGAAGGAAATCTCCGCCGGGCGCTTCCGCGAAGACCTGTACCACCGCCTCTGCGTGGTCAGCCTGCCACTACCGCCGCTGCGTGATCGGCCTGGCGACATCGAGGCAATCATTGCGCATCTCAACAGCAAACTCGCACGCAAGTATGGCTGTGCGCCCAAGCAGCTTGAACCGGCCGTCCGCCAGGCGCTTCTGAGCCATCGCTGGCCGGGTAACATTCGCGAACTGCAGAATGTCTTCGAGGTGATGTTCGCGCTTAGCGAAGGCAACATTATCGATACGTCTTTGCTCCCCCCGAGCATCACCCTGGCGGCAAAGGACTCTCTTTCCGTATCCACCTCGACGTCAATTCCTGCTTCATCCGGTCGCCTTGAGGAAATGGAGAGGCAAGCGATACTCGACGCAATCGCGAATGCCCACGGCAACATATCCATGGCCGCGCGGACACTGGGTATTTCTCGTAGTACGCTGTACGTGAAACTGGCCTCGATTCGCGCTCAGCCCGGCATTCGAGCGCCGGAGTGTAGCGGTTGATCGGCCTACGCCGTGGCACCGTCGGGACCGACTGCATCGCATGCAGATGAGGTCCGCTAGCGCTTTCCGATCTTTCAGCCAACAAGCTACGGCAAATCCAGACTCGTCCGCCGCGCGAAGGCCCGACGTGTGGCCCGCCATCGTGGTCGCACGACTAACGATATTCAACACCGGTGGTGAGGAACAAGGATCGTGCGAGCGATGTACATCATGTGTAAGACCATTCACATGGCCAAAACACTCCTGCTCGATCAGGTTGTTCAGGTATTTCGGTGATCGCAACGTCGTGTCCCCGGGCAGCAATTGGTCAGGCTTCATTTCGCACACCGGACGATGAGACGCCGCGTAGCCATCCAGCGTGATGGTGTTGGTGGCGAGCTCATGATGCTTGATCGCCGTCGCGAGGAAGGCCTTGGCTGCCGCGACATCACGCTTGGCGCTGAGCCGGAAGTCGACCGTCTTCCCCGCTCGATCAACGGCACGGTGGAGATAGGCCCCACTTGCCGCGGAACTTCACGTAGGTCTCGTCGACACGCCATGATCGCCCAGCCGGTCTTGCAAATCGATCCCAGCGCTTCACGAACTCCGACGTGAAGCGTTTGACCCAGCGCATGATCGTGGTGTGCGCCAGCGACAGCCCCCGACCCAGCCCACGCCGATTCCTTCGGCGCGCGCAGCAAGCCAGAGGTTCTGGATGGCGCAGGCCACCGAAGCGAGGTCCATGTCCGGCATGGTGCGCCGACCGAAGATATGCCGCTCACGTCCATCCATCAGCGTTGCCACCAGGACTTCCCCGCAGTCCAGGATGCCCTCCACCTTGAGTCGCATGAACTCGTCCTGGCGTTCGCCCAGGGCGAGCGCGGTGCGCTGGCGTTCGGCATCGACCAGCGCGTGGAGCTGCGTTCTCAGGCTCCTGTCAGTGAGGCGGAGGAAGCGCCAGGGTTGCATGAAGCCGACGCTGGGGGCGAGATGCGCAGCGTGCAACAAGCGTTCGAGCAATGCAGGATCGAGTGGGTCCGGCCGAAAGTGGCGCATGTCGCGACGCTCCCGGATGACGCGATAGACGGCGGCGATTTCACTGTCGCTGTAGCGAGATGGGTTCATGGCTGGAATAGTCTGGCGGTGGCGCTGGGGCTGGAGGGAAAGTCGCAATGCAGGTAGCTTGCCACGATGGTGCCGTGACCATAGATGGCCTTGCCCTGTGCGGTTTGGCGATGCTGGCGCATCCTAGGTCTTGCTGGTCCAACCGATGCGGTGCCGCGCTTGGGTGGCCTCATGCCGCGCATCCTCTTCGCTGTGCAGGTAGCCGCTCGTGGTGGCGATCGAGGCATGACCAAAGTTGTCGCGCACAAAGCGCAGGTCAACCTGCCGGTCGGTCATGTGCGAGCCCGCGGTGTGTCGCAGCCAGTGCGCCGAGGCACTCGCCAGGACATCGGCCTGCGCCGCCCATTCCGGCCCGCGCGCGCGCAGGCGCGCCGCGGCCATGCCAAACACCTCTTTCAGGATCAGGTGCAGCGCGCCGCGTGACAGCGGTTTCTCGCTGACCGCTCTTCCAATCACCGGCAGCACCAGTGGACGCGTCTCGTCGAGTTGCGGCGTGGGCGGAAGTCCGATGGCGCGACGGTAGCGCGCCAGTTCGGCGATCAGCTCGTCGGAGGCCGGCACCAGCCGGGTCTTGTTGCCCTTGCCGGTGACCTCCAGCCACCAGCGCTCCACGCCGGAGGCGTCGCGCCGACAGAAGAACGCCCCCATGTGGGTGCCTGTCACCTCGGCGGCCCGCAACCCGCCCAGGTAGAGCGCCGTCAGCACCCAGCGGCAGCGCGCCGCATGCAGCCGCTCGCGCTCGGTGCCTACCGGCATCGCCTCGACGGTTTCCTTGACGGTCGCCCACAGCTCGTGGCTCAGGTAACGCGTGATGCGCGGCTGCGTTGGGGCGCGCCGACGCCGGGCGAGCGCGAGCGGGTTGCCGGCCAGGTAGCCGGCCTCGGTCAGCCAGGCAAAGAGGGCGTTCAGGATGACCAGGGCGTGGCGCACGCTGGCGGGCGACAGCGGCCCGGCAAACGGGCGCCAGTCGGGGTGGTTGCGGCCGAGCTTCTTGCTGCCGGCCAGGACCCAGCGCGCGGCCGGCTGCGGGTCGGCCAGGAAGCGTTCATAAACGAGCAGGTCTTCGTGCGTCAGTGAAGACAGCGGCTTGCCAAGCTGCAGCACGGCCCACAGGAGGAGCCGCTCGACTTCGCGGCGATAGGCGGTCACTGTCGCCGGGCTATCGACGTAGCGCGCGAGCCAGGCGGTCACGGCCGCGAGGTCATCGGTCGCGGCAATCCGGGTGGCCGTGGCCGGTGCGCGGTTGCTGCCGTCGCGCCCGGACAGTGCCGGCGGCAGCCGCAGCTGCTCCAGCGGCGTGGGCAATGCGGCGACGAGGCCGGGCGTAGGCGGGGAGGGCTGATGGGCGGGGGATTCCAAGGTCGGGTCAGCGTGGGGAGCGGGGTTCGAGCCAATATTATAGACATAAGCGGACTTATGTCTAAAGTTACATGCGAATAGTTTGAGATATAACGTATTACGTAGTAATATTTGGCTATCAAAAGACACTTTTTTTCCCCGATGGCCACCGCCGACCTGGAGTTGACCGACGCTGCGCTGCAGGCCGCCATGGCCGACGACATTGCCGAGCTGCGCGGCCGTTTCCCCGAGACCCGCGCGCTGTATCGCGAGGTCTGCGGCCTGCTGTTCTTTCGCTACGGCGTCACGCCCACCGCCAACAAGCTCTACAGCCTGGTGCGCAAGGGCAGCATGGGCACGCCCGCCGAGGTGTTGCAGGGGTTCTGGCAGGAACTGCGCGGGCGCACCCGCGTGACCATCGACCATCCGGACCTGCCGGACCCCCTCAAGCAGATCGCCGCCGAGGCGGTGCAGACCATCTGGCAGTCGGCCAACGAGGCCGCGACGGCGGAACTCGCCACGCTGCGCGCGGAGGCCCGGCACGCCGCGAGCGAAGCGGAAGCCGAGCGCGATGCGGCGCGCGCGGAGACGGCCGCCGCGCGCGAGGACGCGGCGGCCATTGCCGCCCAACTGGCGGAAGCCCGGCAGGCGCACGACACCGTGCACGCGGAGCTGGCCACCGAGCGGCTGGCGCACGCCGCCACGCAGGCCCGGCTCGAGGCGGGGCGGACGGAACTCGAGGCGGGTCGGCGCCAGCTGGACGCCTTGCGCACCCAATTCTCGACGGAGCTCGAGCGGGCGCGCGAGGCGGTGACGCTCGCGCAGGAACGCGCCGAAGCCAGCGAGCGTCGCAGCTTGCGCGAACTGGACCAGGAGCGCACTGCGCGCCAGAAGAGCGAGCGCACGGCCGAAGACCTGCGCGCCGAACTGGCGGTGGCACGCAGCGAGGCGCGTGATGCCGCGGTGGCGCAGGCGGAGGGCCGTGCCAAGCTGGAAGCGCAGGCCGTGGCGCTGGCCGAGCGGCTCGCAGTGGCCGAGCAGGCGCAACGCAAGGCGGCGGGCGACCTGGACACCGTGCAGGCGGAACTCGCGGTGGCGCAGCGCCGGGCCGAGCGCAGCGAAGCGGAAGCGGCGCTCGCGCGTCAGCTGCTGGCCACCCTGCGCGTCGCGCCGCGCGAACGCGACGGCGGTGGCGCTGGTGGAAGGCGGCGCAAGGGCGGCAGTTCGGCGGCGACCGCGCCGGAAGAGCAGGGCGACGGTCAGGGGGGCGCTCCGCAGGATGAGCTGGGCGAAGAACAGGGCGACGAGCCGGGGGCGGCGCTACCCAACAATCAGGACGAAGGCAACGACGGCAGCGATGACAGCAAAGACTGAGCGGGGGACGCGATCCGCTGAAGCGAACGACACGCAAGAGACAAGGTCTCACCGTCCATGGGATAAGGAAGCGTCTGCACGTGCAGTGACTTCAATGAAGGAGAACGAATTGGCCCCAGAGCAAGTGGTTGAACCCCTTGTCGTGAGCAATGCGACGGACGGACTTGGTCAGAAGGAGCTTCCCATCGCTGAGGCGATGCGCGACGCGGATCCCGTCAGTGGTGAAGCCAGTGGTGCAGGCGTCGGTAGTGGCAGCGTTGACACTCAGGCCCAACGCTTGGACTTCTGGTCGACAAGCCGGGATAGCGGCCCGACGGCGACCGTGTCATATCGGCGCCGGCGGCCTTACGCAGCCCCGGACGCTTCAACGGAAGACGTGGCACCGGAAGCATCGATGGAAGCTGCCGCCTCGGAAACGTTGACTGGATCTGACGCGCCGGAAGCGCTTATTGAAGCCATGCCCTCGGAAGCGACCACTGAAGCCGTGGCCGAAGCTCCGGTTGAAGTCCTGGCCACGGACGAACCGACGGAAGCTGCCGCCCAGGACGAACTGACCGAAACGGCCGCCCGGGTCGCACCGCTTTACGCACCAGCTCCGGAAGCTGCGCCGGAAGAGACGCGGGCCCCGAAGCGCGGTCGGAAGCCGAAAGCGCTCACCGAAACTGCCGCTCCGGAAGCAGCGCCGGAAGAGACGCGGACCCCGAAGCGCGGTCGGAAGCTGAAAGCGCTCACCGAAACCGCCGCTCCGGAAGCTGCGCCGGAAGAGAGGCGGACCCCGAAGCGCGGTCGGAAGCCGAAAATCCTGGCGGAAGTTGCCGCTCCGGAAGTCACGACCCAAGAGACCCCAACCCGCAAGCGCGGGCCGAAGCAGATCACACTGCCTGGAGTGGAGGCTGCCCCGGAAGCACCGACTCAGAAGACGCAACCCCGGAAGCCGCGACAGGAGCAAAAAGCGCCTACCGCAACGCAAAGCCCGTCCCAATCCTCACTGCTCGCTCAACTGGCATCTGTCAATGCGCAACTTGAGCAGTTGCGAGCCACGGAAGTGCCAAAGGTCGTGGAGGAAATTCAGCAGTGGATGCAGGAGTACGACCTCAGCATTGAGGACATTGCGGGCAAGCCCAGCGTTGAGCCCGCTGCCCGCGCTGTTCCGACCAAGACGAAGGCCGCGCCGCGCCCGAAATACCGCAATCCCAAGACGGGCCAGACCTGGTCGGGGCGCGGTCGGGCTCCCGCGTGGATTGGCAAGAAGCCCGAGCGTTTCCTCATCGATCTCTTGTCCTGAACGACAGGTTGGCGGGCGCGGCCGGTCCGCCCCCCTTCGGACTAGGAAACTCGGCAGGCCGGAAGTTCGGCGGCCACTGCGTAGGAAGTCCAAGGGGAAGAGCCGGGCAACGAGCCGGGGGCGGCGGCGCTGCCTGGCAATCAGGACGAAGGCAACGACAGCAGTGACGGCAGTGACGGCAGCGATGACAGCAAAGACTGAGCGGGCGGACGCGATCCGCTGGATCCACGCGCGGATGGACGACTACGGGCTCACCCTCGAAGACCTCGACGCGGCGGGGTGCTTCGCGCCGCCGCCTCCACCCGAGCCACCTCCACCGCCCGCACCACTGGCGCCGGTGGTCTGCTACCGCAACGCGGAGGGGCTGACCTGGGACGGGCAGGGCGAGATGCCGTCGTGGCTCAAGCGGGCGGTCAATGCGGGGCAGAGCGTTGAGTTTTTCCGCGTCGGATAGCGATGTCGGTTATCTCGGCATCGGCTGCGGATCGATCTGCGGCCGTAGCCCCTTGTGATAGCGGATTCCCCATATCTTGGCACGCCCCAGTAAACTGCAGAAAAAACAAAGGGAGACCTACAAGCCGGCATAGACCATCTTTGTGAACTGGTCGCCGTTGAACACAAAATTTCCCCATTTCGCGTCGAACGCGGCCGTCGGCCTGGCCGCGATGACCTCGTCGAGCGACTTGCCTTGCTTTTTCAGGACCGCCACGTTGTTGCGTACCGTGACCAGCATGTCTCGAAACTCGACCAACTGCGTGCGCGTGCCGATCGCACCGTGGCCGGGAATGACAATGGTGTTCGCGGTGGTACGCGCGACAGCCTTGTTGGCCCATTTAATTGCGCCGTCGATACTGCCGCCGTCCTCATTGTCGATATACGGATAGAAGCCGTTCCAGAAGGTGTCGCCGAGCGCCAGTACGTCTGCGTCCTTGAAGTACACCCATAGATCGCCATCGGTATGGCCATGGCCGAAATTTTCGATTTCGACTCGGGTGCCCCCGAAGTTGAAGGTCTTCCCGTCCTTGACCAGCAGCGTTGGGCGGGCCGCTTCGGGCACCGGATCGAATGTCCAGTTCCAGGCGTTCACATGTGTGGTTTCGGTCAGATGCCTGAAGGTATTCTCTTGCGCAACGATGGTGGCGCCCGCCGCGTGCATCCACGCATTGCCATCGGTGTGATCCCAGTGCCAATGCGTGTTCACGACGAACCTTGGCGGGGCCGGGCTAATCTTCATGAGCGCTGCCCGCAGTTTCTCCTGCGATTTGCTGATACCTGCGTCAACCAGGAACATTCCTTCCTTGGCCGACAGCACTGTGATATTACCGCCGGATCCCATCAGCACGGTGATGTTTCCGCGCAAGGGTTGAACAACGAGATCGGCATCGGCGCGACGCAGATAGCGTGCCCCTGCACCGGTATGGAAGTAATCGTCTGGTGTGGCTTCGGGACTGGCGGGGGACAGACTGGCAGGATTGCCAGCGATCGCCGCGGACGGGAGCAGCGGGCTCGCCACGATAAGAGTAGATAGAAGAAGTCGCTTTAACATGAAGTCGTGTGTCTAATGCGGGGACGCGAGCCGGATTGCCTGCATCTGGGACAAGTATGGCAAATGGGGGCGAGCGACGGCGTCGCGACAGGGGGACGATTCAGGCCAAACTGCAACGCCTTCGTGCCAGCCTCAGCATTGGCGTCAACGTGTTGGGAAGACCGGGTCAGCTGCCGGTGCAGAGAAGGTGGCGCGATACTGCTGAGGAGACACGCCAAGGCGCCGCTTGAAGATCTGCCGCATATTGTGGGAATCGCTGAATCCGCATTCGTAGGCGATGCGCTTGAGCGGTGCATTGCCTTTCTCGAGCATGGCACGCGCCGCATCGACCCGAGCGCTTTCGACGAAGGCGGCGGGTGTCATCCTGGATTCCCGCGCAAAGACCCGCGCGAAGTTGCGCAAGCTCATCCTCGCAACGCCGGCGAGGACGCGAACGCTCAGCTCTTCCGACAGGTGCCCAAGCACGTATTCCTGCACCAGCGCGACCGGCGAAGTCGGCTCCGCACAGGGAGTGAGGTAGGGACTGAACTGCGATTGCCCACCCGCGCGCTGCCTGAACACGACGAGGCGTCGGGCAACGTTGAGTGCTACATCGTCGCCATGATCCTGCGCCACCAGGTACAGCGAGAGGTCAATGCCCGCCGTCACTCCTGCCGACGTATAAAGGTTGCCGTCACGTACGAAGATCCGGTCAGCCTCCACGCGTGCGTTCGGGCATAGGTTCGCAAGCTCCCCGGCATCGCTCCAGTGCGTGGTGACGGTGCGCCCGTCGAGCAGGCTTGCACGCGCGAGTGCGAAGGCGCCGTTACAGATGGACCCGTAACGCCGCGATACTGCGCAGATGCGTCGCAACCAGTCATAGACACCGGAGTTCCATATGACCTTGGGCAAGTCCGGGCCGCCGGCTGTCAAGACGAGGTCGTAACTGCTGATCACGGGATCGACGTCGCCATACGCACGATGCGCTTTGAGCAGCAATCCATTGGAGCAAGCGATCAACCCATCACCGCCTATGACGATGACTTCAATTTCGTAGCGAGCGTCCTCCGGCACGAAGCGGTTCGCCTCCGCAAACACATCCATCGGACCGCCGACGTCCAGCGCCTGCACGCCGGGGAAAACGAGGAGGGCAACAGTTCGGCTCACAGGCGCAGATGCGGAAGGCGGCGGACGAGGACATTGTTGAATGTAGAACGATATCGGAACGCCTCGGTTCGAGCCATGGCAACTCCTCTGTCATAGCCCGAATTGAACGCCTTTTGGCCCGGAAGCACCGCTGACATCGCAGCCACGCGAGACTGGCACGAAAAGCACGCAGAATGGCACTCCCCAGCGGTCTGTCTGCGCTGCCTGGAATGGCGAACGCGGGAACAATCACTGCTCGAGGTCCGAAGCTGTTTCGGCCTTCTCACAGGAGAGCATTGAATGAGCGCAGTTCCAGCATCCCTCGCCGAGCGCGTCGGCCCGGCCTTTACTGTCGATGGCATGCTTCTGGCGCGCAGCAAGACCCGCCAGGCAATCGCCGAGATCGCGGCACGCGTCACACCGGGCATGGTCGAGGAGGACGCCGTTGAGATGGCCAAGCGCGTTATGCTCGACGCAGGCCTTGTCCTCAGCTGGCATCCCACGCGTGTCCGATTCGGCCGCAACACTATCAAACCGATGAAGCTGGCGTCGGAGCCCGGCGTGATCCTGCAGGAGAACGACATCTTCTTCATCGACATCGCCCCTCGCGTGGAGGCCTGGGAAGGCGACGGCGGGGCATCCTTTGTGGTCGGGCAGCATACGGAGTACGAACGTTGTGCACGCGATGCAGAGGTACTGTTCCACGAGGTGCGCAATGTCTGGAAGCGCGATCGTCTGACCGGACAGGCGCTGTACGCCGAAGCGGACCGTATGGCGAAATCGATGGGCTGGGAACTCAACTTCGATCTGCCGGGTCACCGTGTGTCGGACTTTCCTCACGCCACGATCTATACCGGATCGCTAGCCGATTTCGAAGACAGCCCGGCGGCAATGCGCTGGATTCTCGAGATTCACCTACGCGATCCACGGAAGCGATTCGGCGCGTTCTTCGAGGACATGCTGCTGGACGAAGCGGCCTAACGATAACCTCGCTCCGAGGCTAGTCGCGTACGCGAAGTGCGGTGGAAGGCTCCATCACAAGTGCCGTGCCGTGCGCCTCCGGGACAGCGGCCAGACCACCGCGACCCGAAACCACCGTACTTTGGCTGGATTCGTTCGCCGTCTGCTACGAGAGACATGTTCCACACCGCCTAAACTGCGGTGTGAAGGCTCGTAGGTACATGCAGGGACGACGACGGGCCAATCAGCGTGTCGCTGGCCGTCTCAAAGGACCGCATAGCGGACTTTCCCTTCAAGTTTCTGGACTGAGGCCATTCATGTTCGCGCTACTTTCCGTGACGTATGTTCTGCTGGCGCTGCTCTTCGGCGGGTACACAACGTACCTCCTTGTCACACTGATTCCGGAATGCGTGCTTGAGAAGGCAAGCAAGAGTGGAAGATTTGCCGATCTGTATGACGGACCTGCAGGGCAAGCCGACCCGACCGGGGCTGACAGGAAAACGGCCAGTGCCGTTTCGTAGCTGCCGTGGTTGGAGATCACCGGAAGTGCAGGCCCGTACATGAAAACCGCAGCCATATTGATATTCCCGGAGGTTCAGGGGCTCGATGTCTCCGGGCCGCTCGATGTCTTTGCGGAAGCGAATCGCTTTCTTTCTCCAGACGATCAGTACAGCTTTGAAATTCTGGGCACAGAGAGCGGCCGCGTACGTTGCTCGAACGGCCTGGAAATCCATGCCAATCGCTTGTTTTCGGACTCGGGTGGCGCGTACGACCTGTTGCTCATTGCAGGAGGTCCTACGTTGCCTCAACAGAGCTTTGCGCCGTCCTTGTATGCGTGGTTGCGGACGGCCTTCGCAAATTCAGGATGCGTTTGCACCATCTGCAATGGCACATTTCTTTTGGCCAGAGCTGGCGTTCTCGATGGCAAGCATGTCACGACTCACTGGAACGACGCGGCCGGTCTTGCAAGGGAGTGTCCGTCCGCCTTGGTAAGTGCTGACAGACTATACATCCAGGACGGTAACCTGGTTACGTCTGCCGGAGTCACCGCCGGCATTGACATGAGCCTGTATCTGCTTGCGCGAGACCATGGTCGGGAAGTCGCCGTCAACGTGGCCAAGCAGTTGTTGCTCTTTACCCATCGCGCAGGGGGGCAGTCCCAGTTCAGTTCATACCTCAATATCTCGGCTGAGCCGAATTCATTGGTATCGCAGGTACAGCAGTACGTATTTGCCAATCTGACCGCTGATCTGTCACTCAACGTTCTGGCGAACGTCGTAAGAATGAGCGTTCGCCACTTCACGCGAACCTTCATGCGCGAGTCCAACGTCAGCGTCATGGATTTCGTCGAGGCCGTCCGGATAGATGCGGCGAGAGGCCTGCTCGAAACATCATCGAAACCCATCAAGACCATCGCGTACCAGTGCGGCTTTTGCAGCGCGCACCGAATGCGTTCGGTATTTCGGCGGCGCCTGGGCATTTCACCCCAAGACTATCGGGCACATTTTCTCGATCCATCTTCGGCGCCCCGGACGCACAGTCAGCGCCAGGTGCGTTCCGATGATCGCCTTCACGAGACGACCACAAACGCGTGACTCAAGATTGGCCGCAGCGCAATTCCTGGATGAATGGGTCTCCAGGGAGCTCTGGTCACGCATTCAGGCACGCGCGGCGCGCCGGGCGGCAGCGGCTCCTGTCGGATACCCCGATCCACGCGGCGAACCGGATTTGCGGCAGGAGATCGCGGCGTATCTTGGCGTCTCGCGCGGGCTTCGATGCAGTCCCTCTCAGGTCTTCGTCACGGCAGGTTTCTCTGGCGCGCTCAATCTCGCGATTCGCGCCCTGCGCGTGGAAGGCAGACAAGCCTGGATGGAAGACCCTGGCTTTCCGCTCACGCGTACGGCGCTCGCTTGTCCTGAACGACAGGTTGGCGGACGCGGCCGGTCCGCCGCCACTCTGACTTCTAGCAAACTAGGCAGGCCGGAAGTTCGGCGGCCACTCCCGTAGGAAGCCCAAGGGGAAGAGCCGGGCAACGACCCGGGGGCGGCGGCGCTGCCTAACAATCAGGACGAAGGCAACGACAGCAGTGACGGTAGCGATGACAGCAAAAACTAAGCG
Source organism: Cupriavidus sp. H39 (assembly GCF_050271075.1). Lineage (NCBI taxonomy): Bacteria > Pseudomonadati > Pseudomonadota > Betaproteobacteria > Burkholderiales > Burkholderiaceae > Cupriavidus > Cupriavidus sp. H39. Next base: position 513,378 of record NZ_CP189847.1, on the reverse strand, counting down.
GGCGGACGCGATCCGGTGGATCCAGGCGCAGATGGACGACTACGGGCTCACCCTCGAAGAGCTCGACGCGGCGGGGTGCTTCGCGCCACCGCCGCCCCCACCGCCCCCGGCCGCACCGCCGGCGCCGGTGGTCTGCTACCGCAACGCGGAAGGGCTGACCTGGGACGGGCAGGGCGAGATGCCGTCGTGGCTCAAGCGGGCGGTCAATGCGGGGCAGTCGGTGGAGTTGTACCGGTTTGAGTAGGCCCGGTTATCCAGTACAGTTCCACAAGTCTAAGGGCAGGATGTCCTCCCTTTCTTCGATGGGCTTTCCATGAAAAGGAAACTGGGATTTCGCCACATTGAGACAGTCCACGCTATCGTTCTGACCGGATCGGTGACGGGAGCAGCGACGCGCCTGCATCTCACGCAACCGGCGATCAGCAACATCCTGCGTGATGCTGAAGAGCGCCTTGGTTTCCCGCTATTTGAGAGGCGCGGCGGACGTCTGTTACCGACCCCCAGTGCAGATCGACTGTTCGAGGAGATCGAGCGTTCCTTCATCGGTCTGGATTCCATTAACGCCTGTTGTGAACGTATTCAACGCAATCAGCTCAGGCACCTGTCGGTTGCCTGTACCCCTGCCTTTGCTGCTGCCGTATTCCCGAGGCTGGCAGCAGGGTATATGCACCGCTTCGCGGATGTATTTCTGTCAGTCCATTCCCGCGACGCACACCATGTTGCCGCCTTAATCAGCTCCAGAAAGGCTGACATTGGTTTCGCGCTTGAGGTACCGCCTGTGCCTGGCGTGGAGAGCGCGGTGATTGCCGAGCTCCCGATGCTGTGCTATCTGCCGCCCGACCACCCGCTCGCCCGACAGGATGAGGTTACCCCAGCGCAATTGCTGGGCGAGCCGATGATTTCCCTTTCGAGTATTGAGGGTATCGAGGAACTGGTGGCAGCCTCGTTTGAAGACTGCGGCGCCACGCCGGCTCCGGTGGCAGAATGCCCGGCCGCGATCGCTGCTTGCGGGATGGTGGCGGGGGGTATTGGATTTACGCTATTTGATTGCCTGCCGGCACAAATCTTCGACCCCGCTCGCCTGAGCGTGAGGCGGTTTGCGGGGTCGCGCCGGCTGACATACCGGGCTTACTGGCCAAAGTCCAGGGCAGCAGATTTCGACCCCGACCCGCTGGTCACGCTAGCGCGCAACATCATGGCAGAGATGGCCGGCCAAGATGTCTAGCGAAAGCGCGCCAGCCGGTAAGGTAGCGGGTCAACTGGGGCGGGACCGCCAGTAATAAGATGCGTGATCAGCCGGCCGGTGATGGGTGCTCCGGTCAGTCCTGTGTGGCCGTGGCCACTCGCAATATAAAGTCCCGGATGAGTAGGAGCTTCGTCGATGATTGGCACGCTGTCTGGCGTAGAGGGACGAAGCCCGAACCATGTGCTGGCGCCGCTCGTAGCAATGCCTGGAAACAGGCTCCGAGCCGTAGCGAGGATGGCTTCTGCCCGTCTTTCGTCGGGCGGATGCCGCAGGCCCGCGATCTCGACGGTGCCTGCGAATCGCAGGCCGCCGTCCATTGGCGTCACAGCAACGGCCTTATCCTTGTAAATAAAGGGATAAGGCACCGTGACCCCAGGATCGGGCAGTTGCACGTGGTAGCCGCGTTCCGCCTCAAGAGGTAGTCGAATCCCGAGCGGTCTCAACAGTTCGCCGGAGAATGCACCGGCGGCCACTACTACGCGCTCCGCGCGGTCGTCACCAAGATTGCTCCACAGCCGGAATCCAGTGCCATCCGGTTGCAGCTTCAGGATTCGCCGCTGCAGGATGCGGCCGCCTTCGCGTTCGAACCGGGCGGCCAGTGCTCCAGTCAGGCGCAGCGGGTCCACTGTGTGTGCGTGCCTGGGGAAGCGTATGCCACCGCGCACGTGGCCGGCCAGGCCCGGCATCATCGTCCGAATCTGTGCCGCGCTCAGGCTTTCGTACATCACGCCCTGCTGCCGGCGCAGTTCATCCACGAACCGGTCGGTCCGGGACCGGCCGTTGCTGGCTGACCACAGATGCAGCTGGCCGCCAGCCCTGATCAGTTGGTCGCATTCATCCGGGCCAAGGAGTTCACGATAGGCTTGCAAGGCTGGCGCGTGCAGGGCAGCCAAAGCGCGTGAAGCCTGTATTACGCGCCCGCGATTGCTGGCGCGCAACCATGCAAGCAGCCATGGGGCGGCCCGTACCAGATGCGGTGGATGAATGGCGAGTGGCCCGCTGGGATCCAGCAGCCAGCGCGGCAATTGCCATGCCATTCCCGGTAGCGCGATCGGGACACAGCTGTCGACGCTGATCAGCCCGGCATTGCCGTACGATGCACCGCCTCCCGGGGCGAGTGTGTCGTAAATGGTGACTTTGCCTCCGGCGCGCTGCAGCCACAAGGCGGTACACAGACCGACGATGCCAGCGCCGACGACGACGATCCGGCCAGCGCTGGTATTGGACGGCACAGAGGATGCCGGAAGATGCGGATTTGAGTGCATGCGTGAGTGCCAATAGGGTTGGGCAGCCGTGCCCCGCACAGGATCGGCGATGCATCGACTCTGGCACCCATGTTGCGGGCGAATGCGAAATCTGGCGATTTCGCATTCGTGATAGCGTATTTGCAATCGTGATTCGACAGGGCCCTCAATAACCTCCGATGATTGGCTGACGCGGCCTGGATCGGCGAGTGGCGGGCAGATGCCCCTCGGTCCAGTAGCTCGCAAAAGCATCCAGACAAACCGATGGGGGAGAGCAAGCATGTCGAGCAAAGTAAAACGAATTGGACGGCGCCGTATCATCCGCGGTCTGGCAGCGGCGGGACTGGCTGTGGGCCTATGCGTGACGCAGTCTGCCTATGCGGAAGCGCCGGCACGCTTTATCGTGCCGTTCCCGGCCGGTGGGGCCGCCGATGCCATGGCACGCGTCTTGGTGGAAAAGCTTAGAGGCGAGCTTAAGCAGACCGTGATCGTGGAGAACCGTCCCGGTGCCAGCACGCGCGTGGCGGCGGAAGTCTTGAAGCAGGCGCCGCAAGACGGCAATACGGTGCTGATGACGTTACACGATACGATGGTGATTGCGCCCCTGGTCTACAGCAATCTTCGTTATGACCCCGACAAGGACTTCGCGCCCATTACCGAGGTGGCTGCCCTTAACTATGGACTGGCGGTGAGCGCGAGCTCGCCGTATAAAACCCTGGCTGACTACGTCAAGGCCGCAAAAGCCGACCGCAACGTGGCGACAGTCGGCGTGTCCGGACTCGGCTCTGCACTGCACTTTGTTGCATTCGAGTTCACAAGGCGTTCCGGAGGCGATTTTTCCATCGTGCCGTTCCAAGGTGGCCCGGCGATGGTGACCAATCTGGTCGGCAATCAGATCGGCTCGGCAGTGGATGGTCTCGGCGTGTTTGTGGAACAGCATCGGGCGAACAAGGTCCGTGTGCTGGCGGTGTCGGGTAAACAGCGAAGCAGCCAGCTTCCCGATGTTCCCACCTTCAGTGAACAGGGCTACGCCTCGTTGGTGGTTGGCTCGGGCTATGCGCTCTACGCGCCAGCCGGCACCCCGCCAGCGCAGGTGTCACGCTGGAACGCAGCAATGCGCAAGGTGCTGGCCATGCCGGATGTCCGAAGTCGCATCCAGAACATCGGGTATGAGCCGCTCGCGGGTTCGACGCCGCAAGAAGTTACCCTGCTGAGGAAGCGGCTGGTGGAATTTTGGACTCCGATCGTCCAGACCGTGGGTTTCAAGGGCGATTAAGCGCCAGGACCTCGACACGGCGAGCGGTGCCCTCAAGGCCGTAGCCGAAGAGTCTCTACCAGCCGTATGCGAACGGCTATATCAAGACCCGGAAGCGCCAGCCGACCACTGGACTACTGTTCCTGGCGGGGCTGCTGGTGATCGCCTTCCTGATGACTTTCTTCATCCGCATCGATGAAGGCGGGCAGGGCGCGGAAGGGGAACTTGCCGGGAGCAATACATAAGGTTGCCGGGGCCGCGGCGCAAGTCCCGATTGGCGCGCAGGGCTGGTGGCAGCACAATCCGCGGTCAGGCTAGCTGGCTGACACAAGCTGCACGCCGGGCCGCCGGTCCTCCACCACAAACGCCCCCTGCGTGCCGACCGCGCTGTCCGCGCGCGTGACGTCTTCCACGGCGCGCAGCGTGGCGGCCCATCGTGCCGGCGTGGACTCGACCACGGTGTAGCCGCGCTGGTCCGGCCGCGCATGCACGATATGCGGATTGTGGGCCATGATTTTTGCGGCGCTCTCCATGCTGCTGCCCGAGGCCGAGGCGATGGAGGTGGTGCAGAACTCGCTGGCGATCACTTGGGATGACGGATCGCTGAAGTCCGCCAGCACATTGCAGGCGTAGTGCTGGTGGATATCGCCGCCGATGAACACGGTATTGCGCGGCGCCGCCGCCGCGATGCTGCCGAGCAGGCGCTGGCGCGCGGCCGGATAGCCGTCCCAGGTGTCGCTGTGGAAGGCTTCCTGCGGCGGCGCCTTGTAGTTGCGCCGCGAGAAGATGGTCTGCTGCGCGATCGCGCTCCAGCGCGTCTGGTCGCGCTGGTCTTGCACCAGTCCCTGTGCCAGCCATTGTTCCTGCGCGCTGCCCAGCATGGTGCGGCGCGAGTCGCCGAGCGCGCTGCAATCGCCTGGGGACACGGAGCCCTTGCGTAATTGCCCCGGTTCGCGGCAGGGCTGGAGATCGCGATACTGACGGTCGTCCAGCAGATGGAAATCGACCAGCCGGCCCCAGCGGTGGCGCGCGTGGATGCTCAGCGCATCCAGCGTGCCAAGTCCCGCCATGCCATGCACCAGCGCGCTCGCGCGGATTGGCATGTTTTCGTAGAACGCCTGGTAGCCGGCCGTGAGCCGCGCGAGAAACGCGGCCGCTGGCTCGCTGCCCGCGCGTCCCGCATAGTCGTTCTGCACTTCATGGTCGTCCCAGGTTACCAGCCAGGGGCACGCGGCATGCATGGCCTGCAGCAGCGGGTCGCTCTTGTACAGCGCGTAGCGGTCGCGGAAGTCCTGCAGGCTGGTCGCGGTGGGCAGGCTGTGCGTGCGCGGCAGGTGCGCGCGCGCGTTGGCCGGTACCGCGGCTTCGTAGATGTAGTCGCCCAGGAATACCACCAGGTCCAGGTCTTCCTGCCGCATCTGCCGGTACGCGGCGTAGTGGCCTTGCTCCCAGCGCTGGCAGGAGGCAAAGGCAAAGCGCACCCGCGGCGCCAGCGTGTCGGACGCCGGCGCGGTGCGGGTGCGCGCCGGCGCGGTGACTGCGTCGCCGTGCATGAAACGGTAGAAGTACCAGCGGTCGGGGCGCAGCCCATCGACTTCCACATGAACGGAATGGCCGAGTTCTGGCAGCGCCTGCGCCTGGCCGCGGCGCACGATGCGACGGAATGCTTCGTCCTCGGCGACTTCCCACCGGACGGTCAGTGGTCCCTGCAGCGGGCTGGTGCCCTGGGCGTCGGCCTGCGGCGTGCCAGGGATCGCGCCTTCGAGCAGGCGCGTCCACAGCACGAATCCGTCCGGCGCCGGCGCGCCGCTGGCCACGCCCAGCGAAAACAGATCGCGCTCGCGCAGGGTGGCGGAAAGGGCCCAGCGGGGCAACTGGGTGGCAAGGGCGGAGGCCGCTGCCAGCTTCAGGAAGGTTCTTCTTTGCATGCCGGTTCCGGGATATCGGAGTTCGTGACGCGCTGTCGATGTGCAGAACTATAGCGAAGCGGGTCAGCCGGTTTCGGCTATTCAAAAAGTCGTCTTGGGTGCGCTTGGTCGGCCTTGGCGACAGACGACGGCCGTGCGGTCCATGGCCCTCCCGGGGCAAGGCAGCCGTCGTTCTGCTGACCGGCCACGAACGTCGCTTGGCTCGTAATTCCGGCAAACAGGCCGGCATTCACCGGCCTGCGCAGCCTTAATCAGCCGTGATGTTGTTGGCCTTCACCACCTCGCCCCACATCTTGTAGTGGGTGCGGGTCAGCGTTGCGAGCTGCTCGGGCGTGCCGCCGCCGGGCTCGTCGCCGCGGTCGACAATGCTCTTGACCACGGCCGGGTCCTTCAGCGCCGTATTCAATGCGGCGTTGGCTTTCTTGACGATGTCAGGGCTTAGGCCCGGCGGTCCGTACAGGCCGATGAACGAGATGATGGTGAAGTCCTTGATGCCGCTCTCGGTGGCCGTTGGCACGTCCGGGATCATGGCCACGCGCTTGGGTCCCGTGACCATCAGCGGCCGCAACTGGCCCGACTTGATGAAAGGCGCCACGACCGACGTGGCATCGAACATCGCATCCAGGCGTCCGGCCATCAGGTCGACCATGGCCGGGCTGCTGCCCTTGTAGGGCACATGGTTCATCCTGGGGCCGCCCATGCGCTCGCGCAGCAGTTCCATCGTGACGTGCGGCAATGCGCCGGTACCGCCCGAGCCATAGTCGACGGTCTTGCCCGACTTGTCGCGCGCCTTGACCTCCTCGACGAACTGCGCGTAAGTCTTGATGGGCGAACTGGCGGGCACGACCAGGACCAGCGGCGACTGCAGCATCGTGCCTATCGGCGTCAGCTTCTGCGGATCGACGATGCCAAGCTTGGTGTAGACATGCGGCATGATCGTCATCGAGCCGTTGCCTACCAGAAGCTTGTTCCCGTCGGGCGCCGCGCGCATGACCTCAATGGAGGCGATATTGCCGTTCACGCCGGCCTTGTTGTCGATGACAAACGACTGCCCGAGCGAACTCTGCAGGCCGTTAAGCAGCGCACGTCCCGCAAAGTCGGTCTGGCCACCGGGCGGAAAGCCAACCAGCAGTGTCACCGGCTTGGTTGGCCAGGTGGTCTGCGCCCACACGGCGGTCGTCGCAAGCGCGCCAAGGCCGAGCACAGCGACGCTCAGGATCAATGCGGAACGGCGCGAATTCACGCGCGATTTCATAGTGATTGTCATGACAGGTCTCCGATTATGTTTTAAATGGACCGCAGTCCATGGCGCTTCAGGTCGCCTTTTCCATCGCTTCCCACATCCCGCTGATATAGACCGCGCCGAGTGCCCGGTCATAGAGGCCGTATCCCGGCTTGCCCGTCTCGCCCCAGATCATGCGGCCGTGGTCGGGGCGGTAATAGCCCTGGAAGCCGACGTCGTGGTACGCCTTGACGATCGCGGCAATATCCAGTGATCCGCAGCTCGACAGGTGGGCGGTTTCCTCGAAATCGCCTTCCGGAGTGATCTTGACGTTGCGGATATGGGCGAAGTGGATGCGTCCCATGCCGCCGAACTCGCGCACCAGCGCCTCGACGTTGTTCTGCGGGCCGGCGCCAAGCGAGCCGGAGCACAGCGTCAGACCGTTTGCCGGCGTGTCGACGATCCCCAGGATGCGTGCCAGGTCGTCGCGGTTCTTGACGATGCGCGGCAGTCCGAAAATGGGGCGCGGCGGATCGTCCGGATGAATGGCCATCTTGATGCCGCACTCCTGGGCCACCGGAATGATCGCGCGCAGGAAATGCTCCAAGTGCTCCCAGAGCCTGCCTTCGTCGATACCACGATATTCGGCCAGCAGCGACTGCAGTTCTCCTGGCGCGTAGCTGGAATCCCAGCCGGGCAGGGCGATACCCTGGCTGACGTCGATCTGTTCGATCTCGCGGGTGCTGAAGGCAAGGCAGGTCGAGCCGTCATCGAGCTTTTTTGCCAGTTCCGTACGGGTCCAGTCGAACACCGGCATGAAGTTGTAACAGATGACCTCGATGCCCGCGGCGGCAAGGTTCCGGATGTTCTGCTGATAATTGGCGATCAGCCGCTCGCGCGTCGGCTTGCCGAGCTTGATGTCCTCGTGGACCGGAACCGACTCCACCACCTTGAACTGCAGTCCCGCCGCCTCGATGGTGGACTTGAGCGCCAGGATCTTGTCCAGCGGCCATACCTCGCCAACCGGTTCGTCGTAGATGGCGGAGACGATGTGGGTCATGCCCGGGATCTGCCGGATGTATTCGAGAGGGATTGGGTCGGTCGGGCCAAACCAGCGGAACGACATCTTCATGGGTGGGCTTCCTTGGGGACTCTGATGAAGGGGCAGAAAGGCGATCCGGCCCGAACCGGGCGCGCATGGCCGGTTTGGCCACGCAGCATTGGTGTACCGGATTTGGGCTATTTGGTTCACCAATTATGAAGAGGTTGCCCAATTTTGTCGTCGTGGTTTACCATGGTGTGCATCAGGCACTGCCCCGCCATGCCTTCTAGTGGCGAGTGGTCAGTCGGTGATCACATTGGGTAGCCGCCGCCTTACCTGCGATGCCACATTCCACCAGCGATCTAGTAACCCGTCCGACAGTCGAGTACCCGCCAGCGGCCAGCGACCGTTCGTACCTGAGCCTGGCCAGCCAGGTACAGGCATTGATCGCATCCGGAGAGTTCTCCGCCGGCATGCGGCTGCCATCCGAACGCACGCTGGCCGAGCGGTTCAGCGTCAGCCGTACCCTGGTGCGCGAGGCCATCATCGCGCTGGAGGTGCAGGGGCTAGTCGAAGTGCGCGGCGGCTCCGGCATCTACGTCTGCGCAGAAGCGCCCGCGCCTGGTCGCGACCCGTTCGAGATGCCCTGGCGGCCAGGGCCGATAGAATCGCTGCGCGCCCGAGTGCTGATCGAATCGGAAATCGCCGGCCTGGCGGCCAGCGAGCGTAAGGACGGCGACCTTGACCGTATGTTCGCGGCCCTGAGCCTGATGCGCGAGCACATGGACGACAAGCAGGCCAACGAGGCGGCGGACCGGCAGTTCCACCTGTGCCTGGCCGAATCGACCGGCAACAGGATCCTGCTGCATATGGTCACCGCACTGTGGGACAGCGGGCGCAGCGATCCGCTATGGGGCAAGATTGAGGAACACTTCCATACCACGCGGCTGCGGGAGGCATCGCAGGAAGACCATCAGCAGATCTTCGCGGCGGTGATGGCGCGCGACGCGACAGCGGCGCGGGCGGCAATGCGTAACCACCTGGAGAGGGTGATCAGTGAGTTCACTCAGGCGTGGCGTTGAGCGATAGCCCGTTGGGCCAATGGGGAATTTGTTGCGCGGACCGCTCAGGTCAGGCGTGGGGTAAAAACCGCCGGTCGCGCGGAAAGTGCGTGTTGCCGGTGCGGAAATATTCGGCCCTCGCTGCGGCTGGTGCGGACGGTGGGTAGTTCTTGTAGTTATTGATTGTAAGGAAATTCATCTCCCTTACAAGGCGTAGGTCGTTGCCGCGCAGCCTGGCCGGCGCCTTCCAGACCGCGCACGCCGAGCTGTACCGGGCCGGCCACCTGAGGACGCAGGCAACCGTCGCCGAATTCATGCAGGCCGGTGACTATGCCGCCCACATCCGTCGCATGCAGCCGCTGTATGCCAGGCGGCGGGGCATCCTGGCCGCATTGATCGAGCGCTACCTCGGCCCCGGCGCGCTGCACGAGCACGGCAGCAACGCCGGCCTGCACCTGGTGCTGCGGCTGCCCGACGATGCCGATGACGTGGCCATTGCCGCTGCCGCCGGGGCGCGCGGCATCGTGGTGCGAGAGCTGTCGCGCTATTTCATCGGCGATGCCGTGCAGCAAGGCCTGCTGTTGGGGTACGCGTGCGTGCCCGACGAGGACATCGCGCCTGCCTTCGAAAGGCTGCTCGAATGCCTGCCGCGCGGCGCCGGCTTGCATAGCCGGTAGAAAAGGCTCCCATCCGCGAAGAACCTGTCCTCCGATCGGAAGGAGAGCGTCAAGAACCTTGGGATTCCGGCTTCAGCCATCCGTCCTGACCGGTCGAGGAGCTCGGCCAGGTCAGCAGGCATTTCCGTCGTGCAGGCGGCTTGCTCGCGCCAGAATTCCGCACCAAAAGTACGATGACCCCGGGATGGCAGCCGGCGCGCATGCCGGTCAATGCCCTTCCTCGATATTGAGGATTTTCCCCAAGCCCAGAAAATAGTTCGCAAAGGCAAGCACGCTAGCCGTCACGGCAATATAGACGACTGACAGCGCAGCCAGCGTCGGATCGGCAAACTCCCGGACATAGTTGTACATGGAAACGGGCAGTGTCTGCGTGTCTTGCGTTGTGACGAAAAGCGATGCGGTGAATTCACTGAACGACATGATCGCCGCAAACAGCCAGCCGCCAAACAGCCCCGGCGCGAGCAGCGGGATCGTAATTGTGAAAAGCACCTTCAGCGGCGACGCGCCGAGGCTTGCTGCCGCCTGTTCAAGCCTTGCGTCCAGGTTTTCCATGGAAACATAGACGCTCTTCAGCACGAACGGCAGCACCAGCATCACGTGACACAGGATGACGACGTCATATGAGCGGTGTATGGAGGCCTGTGACACCAGGATGAGCAGGCCCAGCCCCAGCGTGAAGTGCGGCACCACGAGCGGGGAATGCAGGAGGGCCAGCAGCGTTTGCTTGCCGGGGAATTCCAGCCGTTTGACGGCAATAGACAGGCAGGTACCGATCACCAGCGCAATGAACGAGGACCATCCGGTGATGACGAGGCTGGCACGGAATCCATCCTGGAAATCCGGATAACTGAAGACGCGTGCAAACCATGTCAGCGAATAGGATTCAGGCGGGAACGTGATGATCGCCTTTTCGTTGAAGGCGGCGATCGTCACCACCACGACCGGCAGCAGCACGAATGCAAGCAGGATGGCGACGAGCAGGGGGCCCGCGACACGCAGCGGCAAGGGCAGGGCGCTTTTGATTCTCATTTTAGTGGCCTCCAACGGCTTTCAGTCGCTTGGTGAACAGCCCCAGGGAAAAGAGCGCTGCGGCCGTGAGCAGCAAGCCCATCACACTCAGGCTGGCCGCCAGCGGGAAGTTCATGGAAGCAAAGCCAAGCTGGTACACCAGCGTCGAGACCGTCGGCACGCGGCCTCCGCCAATCATCTGAGGCGTCGCAAAGGCGCTGAAGGTCCAGGCGAACGCAGTTGTGATGCCAGCCAGGATACCCGGCATCGAAAGCGGAAGCGTGACCGTGAGGAAGGTCCTGACCGGGCCGGCACCCAGGCTCTGGGCGGCTTTTTCGTAGTCGCGGTCGATATGCGAAATTGCCGTGGCTAGCATCAGGACCACGACGGGAATCGTTACGTGCACCAGCGCGACCAGCACGCCCAGGTGTGTGAACATGAGTTCCAGTGGCCAGTCGATCAGGCCGAGCTTTCGCAGCGTGCCATTGATGAAGCCATTGCTGCCCAGGACGGCGATCCAGGAGTAGGTCCGGACGATTTCCCCCAGAAACAGGGGCGTGATGGACACCACGAGAATGAAGGACTTGAGCGCCCGGCTCCTGACGCGCACCAGGGCATAGGCCAGCGGGTACGCAACCAGCAGCGAAAACACGGTCGTCTCCACGCTAAGCCACAAGGTGTTGGAGAACGCGTCGAGATAAATCGACTTGGTCAGGTCGCTGAAGTTGGCGAACGTGAATCCGCCGACATCCAGGGAGCCGGGCACATACGCCCGGAAGCTGAACTGCAGGACCGCAATCAACGATACTGCAATGCACAGCGCGACAAGTACTGCTGGGGAGACCAACCAGGCTCGTGAATCGGGGCGCATTCTTAAACCTTATTCCAGATGCTCAATCGGCGAGGGAGGATCGGCGCGGTGCATTGCCGCGGCGACCCTCCCTCCATACTCTTACTGTCGGGTTCAGTTCATGACGTTTTCAGTGAACCACTTGCGCCATTCCGCAGTCTTCTCGGCGCGCAGCTTGTGGTCGACGAGGATGGCCTTGTCCCACTGCTCCTTCGTTGTGAACACGCCGGGCAGCTTGGCGTCTTCAGGCGAAACCTTGGCGTCGTCGACGACGGGGCTAGCCTTCTTCAAGGCCACGATCTTCGACTGGACTTCCGGGGACAAGGCGATGTTCATGAACTTGTAAGCCAGATCGGCCTTGGTGGAGCCCTTCGTGATGGCCATGGTATCGATGCCGAGCACCGCGCCCTCCTTGGGCGTGACCAACTTGACGGGAACGCCTTGGCTGATCATGTGATAGGCGTTGATCGACAGAATGACCTGCACGGGCGTTTCGCCGGTGGCGATCAACTGCTGCGCATTGGCGTCATTGGTATAGAACGCCTTGAAGTTTGGCTTGAGCGCCTTGAGCTTGTCCTGCCCCTTTTCCCAGCTTTGCGCATCGCCACCCGACAGCATGGCCGAAACCGCGACCACATGGCTCGGATCGAAGTCGGGCACGCCGATCTTGCCTTTCAGGGCAGGGCTCCACAGGTCGTTCCAGCTCTCGAACTTGACGCTGGGCGGCACCAGGTCGGCGCGATAACCGATGGTGTAGACATAGGCCCAGCTGCCGATGTGATACGGGCTGATCCTGGCGCGCTCGACCAGATGCTTGTAATTCGTAATCTTGCTCGTATCCAGCTTTTCAAAGAGATTGCCGTTGGCGTAGAGCCAGCCGACGTGGGAAGTCGTGAAGGTAACGTCGCTCTCGGGCTTGGAGGCAAGCTTCGCCTTGTTCAGGCGGTCGATGGTGCCGCCCGTGATGTACTTGACCGGCACCCCGGTTTGCCGCGTGAATTCCTTGCCGATGCTTTCATCGATGAGGTCGCGGAAACTGCCGCCCCAGGTACTCACCACCAAGGCTTCCTGGGCCCATGCCGCGGTACTGCCAAGCGTGGCGGAGAGCGCGCAAAGTGCCAAAAGCTTGCGAATCGTCATTTACTAACCCCCAATCGAAAAGATAAATATCTGATAGAACTGGAAATACGCTGGAACGTGCCACCGGGCAATGCAATCACAAGAAGAGATGCGTTGCTGACGCAATCACGTTGACGCAATGACTTCGAATTACGGAGCCTATGATGTGAAAGTCGTACCAGGCGGCCAAGTCGGCTTTTTCGTAGGGGTGCCTCACATTTCCCGATGGGGTTGTGGATGGCTCCGCCGTCTGGAGCAGGTTAGCGGCCGTGTGAGGTTCGGTGGTATTCGGAAATTCCTAAACGGCCGGCAGGAAAATACAAATGGCGCCGCCAGCGGCTGCATATGACCATGCAGTCGGGTGCATCGCCCCCAATCTCCCGCCACCTGCCGAATCGATCCGAATCGACCATGAAGCATACCCGCATCCGCACCTTCAACACCAAAGTCACCTACCCGGAACAGAACCTGGACAACGACCTTTGCCAGGCCGTTGTCGCGCGCGGCCGTACCGTTTTTCTGCGAGGGCAGATCGGCCAGAACCTCGACACCTCGGAGAGCGTGTGCATCGGGGACGTCGCCGGACAGGCGGAGCAGGCCATGGCCAATATTGCGATGCTGCTCAAGGAAGCCGGCGGCGAGCTCGAGGACATCTGCAAGATCACGATCTACATCATCGACCCGCGCTACCGCGAGGCGGTCTATCGCGTCGTGGGCCGCTGGCTGAAGGGTGTCTTCCCGGTCTCGACCGGCATCGTCGTATCGGCTCTGGCCCGCCCCGAGTGGCTGGTAGAGATCGACGCCACCGCTGTCATCCCCGACTGAGCTGCCATGACCTTCTCCATCATTGCACGGTGCCCCGCCACCGGCCAGTTCGGCGCCGCCGTGGCGTCCTCGTCACCGGCGGTTGCCTCGCGCTGCATCCGCGGCCGCAAAGGGGTCGGCGCCGCCGCGAGCCAGAACATTACCGACCCGGATCTGGGGCCCCTCGCGCTGGACCTGATGGCCAGCGGCCTGACGCCGGAACGCGCCCTCGCAGAGCTGCAGAAGCGCCCCCATATCGAGTATCGCCAGCTCATGGCCATCGACGCGCACAACGCGCCAGTGGTATTCACCGGTGCCAAGGCGCTGGGCACCCTGGCAAGCGTGGTCGGCAGCCATGCCGCATGCGCGGGCAACATGCTGGCGACGCGTGACGTGCCCCAGGCCATGCTGTCGGCCTTCGAGCAGACCGAAGGCGCGCTCGCGGAACGGCTGATGCAGGCCATGCTCGCCGGCCAGGCCGCTGGCGGCGAGGAAGGTCCGGTGCACTCGGCAGGCCTGCTGGTGTACGATGCCCAAAACTGGCCTGTCGTGGATCTGCGCCTGGACTGGGTTGAAAACGATCCGGTCGAGGCCCTCCATGCCGCCTGGCAGGTTTATGCGCCGCAGCTGAAGGACTATGTCAAGCGGGCGCTCGATCCCCGTGCGGCGCCCAGCTTTGGCGTTCCCGGAAACCTGTGACCAGTCCGACGCATCGAATGAAGCGTGACAGCGCCGGCCAGGCAGCCGGCACTCGAAAGGGCAAACCTTCTCCAGTACACTGGACCGTTCCCCTTTTCCTGATCTCGACATGCTCAATCGCATTTCCCTGCGCCAGATGGAGTATTTCGTCGCAACGGCGAAGCATGGCAGCATCGCCGCTGCGTCGACGCAAATCCATATCTCCTCTCCCTCGATCTCCGCAGCGATCGCCCATATCGAGGCCGAACTGGGCGTGCAGCTGTTCGTGCGCCATTCTTCCAAGGGCATTGGCCTGACCACCATCGGCAAGCTGGTCCTGCATCACTGCGAAGATATGCTCGGACGGTCGTCCCGACTCTATGAAATCGCCTCCGATTCGAGCGACGTCATCCAGGGCACCTTGCGGGTGGGAAGCTTCCAGTCGCTCACGGCAATGATTGCGCCCGAGGTCATCTTCGGCTTTTCGCGCGCCTTCAATAAGATCGAGCTGCAGATGGTCGAAGGCGATCAGGAAGTCTTGATGAACAAGCTCCATGCGCTTGAGATCGACGTGGCGATCACCTACGACCTGCACCTTGAGGACGACATCCAGTTCGAGAGCCTGGCGACAATGCCGCCCTATGTGCTGGTGAGCGAGGTCCATCCCCTGGCGCAGCAGAAAGTCGTCTCCTTCGAAGAGCTGGCGCCCGAACCCTACGTCCTGCTCGATATGCCGATGAGCCGGGACTATTTCACCTCCCTGTTTGAAAAGGCCGGCGTGACGCCGAACATCGCGGCGCGTTCGCAGTCCACGGAAGTGGTCCGGTCCATGGTCGCCAACGGCATTGGCTACGCACTCTTCAATGTGCGCCCCAAATCCGATCAGTCGCTCGATGGAAAGCGCATGGTGCGGGTCCGCCTTGCCGGTACCCATCGGCCCATGCTGCTCGGCCTGGCGACTTACAAGCCGATGAAACAGTCAAGATTGACGAGAATCTTCATGGAACGCTGCCGCGCTTATATCTCCGACCAATACATCCCCGGAATGAGCGCTCCAAGTTTCTTCGATCCCCATATAGCAGCGCCGCTGAAATCGGCGTCCTGAAGCGCCAGCCGCATCGGCCATGCCGTGTTTTGGCAATGCCCCCTCAAGAAGGGCCAGAGATGGAAAATCAAGCCTCCTCAGCAAGCGTCTCTCTCCTGGAAACGCTCATTTCTTTCGCATCGGTTTCCCTGACGCCAAACATCGCGCTCATCAACAAGGTCCAGGACATCCTGGCGGAAGCCGGCATCGAATCGATGCTCGCGCCCGACCCGCAAGACCCCAGCCGCTCCAATCTGTTTGCGACGATCGGTCCGGTGGGCGTTCCGGGCGTCCTGCTCTCCGGCCATACCGATGTGGTGCCGGTGGAAGGCCAGCCCTGGACTTCACCCCCTTTTGAGGCAACGCACCGGGATGGCCGCATCTACGGACGCGGCACAGCCGACATGAAAGGCTTCGTGGCCTGCGCCGTCACCGCCATGGTGGCAGCCGCCCGGCAACCGCTACGGCGCCCCTTGCAGCTGGCGCTGTCCTTCGACGAGGAAATCGGCTGCGTTGGCGTGCGCCACCTGCTGCGCCGCCTGGAGAACAGCCTTCCCGCACCCTACCTGTGCATTGTCGGCGAGCCGACCTTGATGCAGATCGGCACCGGTCACAAGGGCAAGGCTGCCTACCGGGCGGTCTGCTGCGGCCAGGCTGGCCACTCAGGCCTGGCGCCCAGGTTCTTCAACGCCATCCACATGGCCAGCGACCTCGTCGCATCCCTGCGGGACGTGCAGCGTGAACTCGCGGAAAGCGGCCCGCGCGAGGAGGGCTATGGCGTGCCCTACAGCACGGTCCACGCCGGCGTCATCCACGGCGGCCGCGCCTTGAACATCGTGCCCGGCGAATGCGAAGTCAGCTTCGAGATTCGCAACGTCTCGGAAGATAAACCCGAGGAGATCCTGAAGCGCGTCCTGGAACGCCTGGCCGAGCGCGTCAAAGATGAGGCGCTGGATCCTGCGGCGCCCTTGCCAGACATCCAGATGACAAACAGCTATCCCAGCCTGAACACGCGCGAGGATTCGCCTGCTGTCGGCCTGCTCGCCTCGCTGCTCCCCGCGGGCACCCCATGCGCCAGGGTGGACTATGGCAGCGAGGGGGGATTGTTCCAGCAGAGCTGGAACGAAACGCCAGTGCTGATCTGCGGGCCCGGGAGCATTGAAGTCGCACACAAGGCCGACGAGTATGTGGAGCTGGCGCAGATCGAAGCCTGCGACCGCATGCTGGCCGGCCTCGTCGAGTTTCTCTGTCAATAAGTCCTGGCGCCCTGGCCGGCTTCGGCCCGGACTCCTCAGGGGCGCTGTCAAAATGAAGTCAGCAGGATGCTGCGGTCGACCGACTGGATATCCGTCTTGCCGCAAAACGCCATGGAGAGATCAAGCTCGTTCTGAATGATGTTCAAGGCCGTGGTCACGCCTTGCTCGCCGAGGGCGCCCAGGCCATACATCATGGCGCGACCGATATACGTGCCACGCGCCCCGAGCGCGATAGCCTTGAGCACATCCTGGCCCGAGCGGATGCCGCCATCCATATGGACTTCAACCCGATCCCCGACGGCTTCCACGATGCGCGGCAATGTGGAGATCGATGACGCGGCGCCGTCCAGCTGGCGCCCGCCATGGTTCGACACAATGATGGCATCGGCGCCGCTTGCCACCGCCAGCCGCGCATCCTCGGTGTCCTGGATGCCCTTGACGATCAGCTTCCCATCCCATCGCTTCTTGATCCATTCAACATCCTGCCAGGACAGACGCGGATCGAACTGCTCCTGAGTCCACTCCACCAGCGCCCCGATATTGTCGACGCCCCTGGCATGCCCGACGATATTGCCGAACTGACGGTGTCTGGTACCCAGCATGCCCATGCACCAGCGCGGCTTGCTCGCCATGTTCACAAGGTTGCGCAGGGTCGGCTTGGGCGGCGTGGACAGACCGTTCTTCTTGTCCTTGTGCCGCTGGCCGAAGACCTGCAGGTCCATCGTGACCACGAGCGCCGAGCAATTGGCATTCCTGGCACGGTCGATCAGGCTTTCGACAAAGGTCCGGTCGCGCAGCACATACAGCTGGAACCAGAACGGATGGCGTCCGGTCGCTTCCGCCACCGCCTCGATCGGGCAGATGCTCATGGTGGACAAGGTGAACGGGATGCCGTGCCGCTTCGCCGCGCGCGCGGCCAGGATTTCTCCATCGGCGTGCTGCATGCCGGTCAACCCGGTGGGCGCGATCGCCACCGGCATGCTGACCGGCTGGCCCACCATGGTGCTGGCGGTGCTGCGCTCGGTAATGTCAACCGCCACGCGCTGGCGGAATTCGATACGCTGAAAATCCGCCTCGTTGGCACGGTAGGTATATTCGGTCCACGAACCGCCGTCGACATAGTCATAGAACATGCGCGGCACGCGCTTTCTCGCCAGCCTGCGCAGGTCTTCAATGCACGTCATCTCGGCCATGGGAACACCCTTGAGAAAAACAAAAAGCTGCCGGATCACCCGATCCGGCAGCTCGTGCGTGCAACCTCGTTACCAATGACAGGTCACCGTGCAGCCTCAAGAACAAGCTCAAGACCGCTCATACGTCATGTAGCCGTTCTGGAGCACGATATGGTCAGCGATGTATTTCGCATCGTGCCAGACGCCATAGATGAAGGACGACGCCCGGTTGACCAGATTCGGCAGGCCCAGGAAATAGATGCCGCTTTCCGCGGAGATGCCGCGCTTGTGGAACGGATCTCCCTTCTCGTCGAAGGCATTCTTCACGTTCAGCCAGTTGAAATCAAACTTGAAACCGGTCGCCCAGAGAATCGTGGTGATGCCGGCGTCAGCGAGGTCGAGGCTGAGGATCGGGTGCTTGAGGCACTCCGGGTCCGGCAGCAGCTCCCAGGCGTCAGGTTCCGGCGGAAACGGCAGGCCATTCTCTTCGATATAGGCATCCGCTTCGCGCAGCACGTCGAAGTAGGCGCGGTCGCCTTCGGCGATGTTCTCGGGCAGGCCTGGCTCGAACGTCATGACGCCATCCTTGTAGGATTGGGTCAGGCCGACCAGGTTGATGCCCGCGTGCGCCAGGCGCCGGAAATCGACGGTCTTGCCGCCTTCATAGCCGCTCACGGCGAAAGCAACGTGTGCCTTCTTGGGCCGAATCCTCACTTCGTCCCACAGGCCGAGGGCGCCCAACCACCAGCAGTAGTCACGGCCACGGTACGCGCGCGGCGGGCGGTAATGCTCGCCGACCGAGAGATAAACCGTCTTGCCGGCCTGGCGCAGCTCTTCGGCGATCTGTGAGCCGGAAGCGCCCGCGCCCACCACGAGCACCCCGCCTTCCGCCAACTGGCCCGGATTCTTGTAGGCCGAGGAATGCAGCTGCCGGATTTTTTCGCTCTCGGGCACGATCTTCGGATAGGCCGGCGTCTGGAACGGGCCGGTTGCGGCAACGACGTTGTCTGCGTCGATGATGCCGTCGGATGTCGTCACCCTGAAGCCGGGACGTCCTTGATGCCGTTCCACCCGCCTGACTTCCACGCCGGTACGGACCGGCGCCTTCAGCATGGCGGCATAGCTCTCGAAATACTGGGCCATGCGCTCTTTCGACGGAAAGGTCTCCGGCGAAATGCCCTCGAATTTCATCCCGGGAAAACGGTCATGCCAGGCCGGTCCATTCGCGACCAGAGAATCCCAACGTTCCGAGCGCCAGCGTTCTGCGATTCGGCTGCGTTCCAGCACGACATGCTGCACACCCATGTGCGCGAGATGCTCGCTCATCGCGATGCCCGCCTGGCCAGCACCGACCACCACGGTGTTGATTTTTTCCACTGACATTTGAATTTCCTAAGAATGATCGCCCCGGTCAGTCGCCCCGGCACGGAAGCTTCGACGGCAAGGCGTACTGGCGCCCTGGAGACATCGCTCATCGACGGTGGCCAGTTTGATGAAGCCCACCTCGTTTGAAAATCACGTTTTTCAAACTCAGGACTTAGGAAAAAGTAAAGCGCGGGCCGAAGGGTCCCGCACCGCCCCCCGAACCCGCACACCACAAGGCGTTCCCGGCCATCGCATCCGCGCCGCCTGCGCCTGAAAACAGGCATTTCGTTTTTTCCGAGGGACCGCATCAGTTTCGGCAAAGTCCCGATACTGGCTGTTTGACTTATCCTGCTTGCCAGTACCAGCTCGGCCTCCATGTCATTGGGCCCAAGCCTGGAGCACGGCATACTCCTCAATCTCTGTACACCTATGAACGTAGCCAACTCCGAGCCTGCCGCACAGCAACACAACGCACAGCCCGATACCGCAGTCAGCCTGGAACGGGTGGTCAAGAAGTATCACGACCACACCGTGCTGCACGAGCTCTCGCTGAAGATACGACGCGGGGAGTTCCTCACCCTGCTGGGCCCGTCCGGGTGCGGCAAGACGACGCTCCTCAACCTCATTGCAGGCTTTGCGGAAGCCGACACCGGCGAGATCTTCATCGATGGCCAGCCGGTGACCTGCGAGCCGCCGCACAAGCGGCAGATCGGCATCGTCTTCCAGAATTACGCGCTCTTTCCCCACATGACCGTCGAGCGCAATATCGGCTATGGCCTGCGTATGCGGGGCGTGGGCAAGGACGAAATCGCACAGCGCGTGAAGCAGGTGATGGACCTGGTGAAGCTGGACGGCCTCGGGCACCGCAAGCCGCGCGAACTTTCCGGCGGCCAGCAGCAGCGCGTGGCGCTGGCGCGGGCGCTGGTGATCCAGCCCAAGGTACTGCTGCTGGACGAGCCCTTCTCGGCCCTGGACAAGAACCTGCGCGGCTCCATGCAGGTAGAGATCCGGGAAATCCAGCGCCGCTTGCGCCTGACCACGGTATTCGTCACCCACGACCAGGGCGAGGCGCTGGCCATGTCCGACCGGATCGCGGTGATGTCGAACGGCACCATTCGGCAGATCGCGTCGCCGGCCGATCTGTATCAGAACCCGCAAGACCCGTTCGTGGCGTCCTTCCTGGGGGACGTGAACATCCTGCCGGCGCATTATCACGGCCAGACTGCAACGGACGTGCAACTGCGCCTGGGCTCGGGGCTCATCAGCTTTCCGCATGCCCGCCTGGCCGACGCATCGCACGACGGGGAAAGGCTGGACGTGTACGTGCGCCCGGAGCACATCAAGCTTGAGCATCTGCATGCCGAATCGGTGTTGAGCGGCACGGTGATCAATCACGTCTACCAGGGCGATCACATCAATACGTTCATCGACGTGGACATTCCGATGACGGCCCGTCAGGTCGTCACGGTGCGCAGTGCGGGCCTGGGCGCCATGCAGCAATGGCCCATCGGCTCGGTCGCGGGACTTGCGCTACCAGATGAGGGTGTCAGCATTTTCAGTCCGCAGAAGCGGACGTAAGAGCAGATGCAAGAACGCAACGCGAAGGCATGACACAACGCGTCAGACAACGCCGCCTGAGAGAACACACCCATGACCAGTCTTCCCCGCTCCATGCAAGCCATCATCGCCCGTGAACCCGGCGACGCCGGTGTGCTAACGCTGGCCGAGCGCCCCATGCCCGAGCCCGGTGCTGGCGAAGTCCTGCTGCGCGTGCTCGCCGCCGGCGTCAACCGGCCCGACATCATGCAGCGTCAAGGTATCGCGAAACCCGCCCCTGGCATCACCGACGTGCTCGGCCTGGAAGTCTGCGGCGAAGTGGTCGCCTGCGGTCCCGGTGTGGACAGCCAACTGATGGGCCAGCGGCTGATGAGCCTGGTGCCCGGCGGCGGCTATGCGCCGTGGTGTACGGCGCCGGTCGATCAGTCCTTCATCGTGCCCGGCACGCTTTCCGATGCCGAAGCAGCCGCCTTGCCCGAGGGGCTGTTCACCGTGTGGCACAACCTGTTCGAGCTGGGCCGCCTGGCCATGGGCGAAACCGTCCTGATCCACGGTGCAGCCGGCGGCATCGGCACGCTCACGATCCGCATGGCGCATGCCGCCGGCGCAACCGTCATCGTCACGGACAACGACGAAAGCCGTTTTCCGGAACTGCGCGCCATGGGCGCCGATGCGACGATCTGCTGGCCCACCACCGATTTCACCAAGGCCTGCCTGGAGCACACCGATGGGCGCGGGGTCGACGTGGTCATCGATATCGTCGGCGGCGACTATGTCCGCCGCAATCTTGCTGCCATGGCCTTCGGCGGCCGCCATGTCAGCCTGTCCTTCA
The DNA here is from genome assembly GCF_050271075.1 of Cupriavidus sp. H39. NCBI lineage: Bacteria > Pseudomonadati > Pseudomonadota > Betaproteobacteria > Burkholderiales > Burkholderiaceae > Cupriavidus > Cupriavidus sp. H39. Next base: position 491,978 of record NZ_CP189847.1, on the reverse strand, counting down.
TGCAGGGTTCGGCGGTCAATGTCGAACTGCTGACGCTGATGCAGCGCCAGGTGAGCCTGCACTCGTCCACCATGCGCCCCCAGAGCCATTACGAAAAGACCCGGATGGCCCAGAGCCTTGCCCGCCATGTCATGCCGCTGCTGAAAAACGGACGGGTCAAGCCACGCATCCACGCCACCTTCCCGCTCGCGGAAGCAGTCGCGTCCCACCAGATGCTGGAAAGCGGCAAGGTCTTCGGCAAGCTGGTCCTGATCCCCTAGAGGCCAATTAACCATGCTGAAACTCCTTTTCGCTCCGACCTCGCCATTCGTGCGCAAGGTCATGGTCTGCGCACACCTCACGGGGCAGGCCGAATCCATCGAGCTGCTGGACAGCGCCGCCCATCCGGTGCGGCGCGACCCGCGCATCGCGGCCCACAACCCGCTCGCCAAAGTCCCGACGCTGATCCTGGAAAATGGCCAGTCCATCTATGACAGCCGGGTGATTTGCGAGTACCTGGCCAGCCGGGGAGACGCCGCGGATATCTTCCCCGCCTCCGGCCCCGCGCGCTGGACGGCCCTGACCCGGCAGGCGCTGGGCGATGGCCTGCTCGACGCCGCGTTGCTCGCGCGCTACGAACGGACCGCGCGGCCCGAGGAAGTGCAGTGGCCCACGTGGCGTGAAGCGCTGCTGACGAAAGTCGGGGCCTGCCTCGAGTCAATCGACGCCATCGCACCGGATCTGGCGGAAGCACAGCCCACCATTGGTGAAATCACCATCGGCTGCGCGCTGGGGTATCTGGACTTCCGGTTTCCCGAGCTCGATTGGCGCGCCCAATGCCGCAACGCGGCACGCTGGAATGAGGCTTTCCAAAGCCTGCCCGCCATGCAGGCCACGCGCCCCCACGAAGATTGAGATACGGAGGTCAGAACATGAGCGAGAAGATCACCATCTGGTTCCTGAACGGCCCCAACGCCAATCTTTATGGCCTGGACGCCAACAAGACCTACGGCAGCGACAGCTTTCCGGTGCTGCAGTCACGATGCGAGCAAAAGGCCGCGTCCCTGAATGCCGACCTGCGTTTCTTGCAGTCGAACTACGAGGGACAGCTGGTCGACTGGATCCAGGAAGCGCGCGGCGTGGCGGACGGCATCATCATCAATGCGGCCGGCCTGACCTACTCGTCGATTCCGATCCTCGATGCCTTGCTGTCTTTCCCCGGCAAGATCATTGAAACCCATATGAGCAACATCTGGAAGCGCGAGCCGTTCCGCCACCACTCCTACATCTCCAAGGTGGCGGATGGCGTGATTGCCGGGCTGGGCGGCGACGGCTACGAGTTTGCCATCGAGGCCGTCACGCGGCTGGTGCAGAAGGGCAGAGCAGCGGTCTGATTTCCCGTGCACACGCTGAACGGCAGCAAGATGTACTCTCGCTGTCGTCCGTGCCATTATTCTCAATGCAGTTGCCAAGATGCCAATTTCTGAAGACACCCCCTCGGGCGCGCTGGCCTTCTACAGCGCATTCGACGATTTCGACACGTGGAAGCGCGCGCTCCAGGCCCAGCTCCCGAAGCTGAAGGTCATTCACTCCAGCGAAATCACCCGGCCGGCCGACATTCACTACGCGCTCGCCTGGAAACCGCCGGAGAATTTCTTTGCCGGGATGACGAACCTGCGCCTGATCGTCAATCTGGGGGCGGGGGTTGATTCACTGGTTCAGCGGCAGGACCTTCCCCAAGGCATTCCGATCACACGGCTCACGGACCCGCAGATGGCGCGCATGATGGCGGGGTACGTGCTGTTCGCTGTGCTGCGGCACGCCCGGGACATCCCGTACTTCGAGCAGGCGCAGCGGCGGGGCGAGTGGGCCTACCGTCATCCCCGTTCTCCGGAAGACATCCGCGTGGCGGTTCTGGGGCTCGGTCAGCTGGGCGCGAGAGCGGCCCACGAACTGCAGCGCCAGGGGTTCGAGGTGATCGGCTGGTCGCGCAGCCCGGCGCAGATCGAAGGCGTGGAATGCTTTGCCGGACTGGAAACGCTCGACACCGTGCTCGGACAGGCGGACATTGTCGTCGTCATGCTGCCGCTCACGCCGCAGACGGCTGGCATCCTGGATCGGGCGCGACTCGAGCGGCTGCCGCGAGGCGCGGCCTTCATCAACGTCGCGCGGGGCGCGCTGGTCGATCAGGCGGCGCTTACGGACCTGCTCCAAAGCGGCCACATCGGCGGGGCAACCCTGGATGTTTTCGAACGCGAACCTTTACCTAGCGGGCATCCGCTGTGGAGCATGCCCAATGTACTGATCACACCCCACCTGGCTTCGGTGGCGATTCCGTCATCAGCAGCAAGACAAATTGCGGAGAATATTATTCGCGTTTCCGCCGGCGAGTTGCCGGACAACATCATCGATCCAGCACGCGGATATTGAGGTATGTGCCCGTACGCGGGCGCTCAAACTACCAGCGTGATGCGTTTGCACGACTAGCGAAGGGCTAACGTCAACAATTTGACATAGTCAAATCGGAATCTCCCTTGGGCAACGCTGACTTTGACGGCCGTAAGAAGGGGCGTGCCTGCAGGCCGGGCGAGCGCTGGCGTTGCAGTGACGCGGTGATAAGTTGCGATAGCGGTGCCTTATCCGCCATGGGCGAAGGGAGGTCCAACCATTGGGTTGCTCCTTGCAGGAACACAATCGCTTGGTTGTCGAATACGCGTTACGCGGCATGGGCAATCCAATTGGCGTGGCTCAGTACCAGTTCGTTGCTGAACTCGCTGCCGAGCTGCAGGAAAGCCTGCCGAGCGTCGAGACATTGACGGGGAGCTGGAACTGGAAGTACGGCCCGCGGTGGCGACTAGAGTGAGACTGACAGCGGTGCTTCTGAACGGCGAAAGTTTGTGTTACAGCCGGAAGCTTGCCGATGATCTCCACGGCCTCAGTTTCACGGGCTCTGGCCGAGCCTTGGGCACAGGCTATCTGAATTGCTCGTGTGAGCATAACGTATGTAAGGCGAAATTTTGCCGGCTCCTAGGGCGTTATATTTGATTGATAGGCCAGTTGGCTGCGCTGGCAGCTAGTGGCTCACTTCACCGTCGGCGGGAGGACGCTGGAGGCAGGAGCAAAGTCGAAATGGGCCGCGGCGTACATGGCATTGCACGCCCAAACCTCTTCACCATGCTTATAGAAGGCGACCCATTTGCCGTCGCTGACGCAGTCGGCGCCAGGGAAGACTTCGGCATGGCCGTTCGGGCCGTCCAGCGGAAAGGGCGCGTGCGGCGTGGCCCAGTAATGGCCGCGTGGTAGGGGCGCAATCGTCTTTGGCATCTCATCAGGCCCGGTGTGGTGTCACAAGCGACGCGGTCCCGCCTCGCTATGGCGAAACCGCGGCGCTGTCAATCCTGCAACGGCGTAGCATCACTCTGCGGCATCCTGGTGTAGTCTCGCCAGCCAACTACTCCTGCTATCCGGCAATTCCCATGGCGCGACACCTTCAATTCCTGGCCCGGGCCTTCTTCGTCGGCGCTATCATTGTGATCGCGGCCATTGTCTCCCGACAAGTATATCTGCGCAGCGAGGCAGAGGCTGATGTAGCCGGTACGGATGCGGAACCCGCGACATTGATGTTGATTCACTGTGAGACGATGCATGATCGTCTGCAGAGGGAGCACAATTTCGCTGTAGAGGCGGACACGCGGCCGCGTGCCCGTTGTCGGAAATCCTGAATTCGGCGAATCTGCTGCTGGACGTTCAGCCTCTGCTGGTGTAACGCCGGTAGCTTCCCTACAGGCAATAGCAGCAATTCCCCCGCCCGTACAGATGCCACCACATGCCGGTGGTTGGGCGAAGACCTAAAGCACCCAGTGAACAAAGAAAAGCCCGCTGCGAGCGCGGGCTGGAATCCCTTCGGTGAAAAGGAGGAGACGGGAGTGAGTCTGAATCCTAGCAGGTGCCTCAGGCGGTTATAGCGCTTACTTGTCGCCATAGTGAAGCCGACAAGCGATGATGGTCAGTTCATCGTCGTTGGCAAAATACACTAGGCGGTTGCTGTCGTCGATGCGCCGCGACCAGTAGCCCGACAGGTTGCCTTTCAGCGGCTCGGGCTTGCCGAGGCCGTCGAACGGTTCGCGTTGGGCGTCCTGGATTAGGGCATTGATGCGCTTGAGCGTTTTCTTGTCTTGGCCCTGCCAATAGACATAGTCTTCGCAAGCATCGGCCATAAAGGTCAGCTGGCGCCTCATTCAGCGTCCGGCTCGATCAGGTCGTGCTTCTCGGCCATGCCAGCGCGGTGCTGCTGTATCGACCGCAGCAGGCGCGCTGCGTTAGCCGGCGAGCTGAGCAAGTGCATTGTTTCCATCCAACTGTCGTACTGCTCCTGCGACATGATGACCACATTGGGCGCGTCACGGCGCGTGATGAGCACCGCGTCGTGGTCATCAATGGCTTGGTCCATGACGGCCTTTAGATTGCTGCGGGCGTCGGAGAAATGGATGGTACGCATAACGCACTCCTTGGATGACTGGTACTATAACTTGTACAAGTATAGCAGGTCTGTGTGCAGGAGGGTCGGGGGGATAGATAGGCGTGTAGCTGTCAGTCAGCAGTCCCTCTGAGCAGACGGCGTAGCGCAAACCCCGCTCACATCGCCTGTCGCGGCCCGACGCGGTTAGCACCCATTTCGGTCTGATCATGGAATTTTCCAACGCCGAAGTCCTGCAAAAGTCGGCGCCTCCGGCCCTCCACTTCTGGTTGCCGGGTACTTCCGTCGCGCTTCTGCCATCCCCGTGACCATTGGTTCGCCACAGCACGGGGCCTTGAAGCGCGAGAGCCGGCGTACGAGACGCGGAGATAAAGCACTTGCCGGTCAGGCGGGCAATCAGCCGCTGATCGCTCAAATAACTAGCCGCCCGGTAGGCGGCTCAGTATCCAAGGCGGCGGCTGCGCTCCCCTCGCTGGAGAGAGGCATCAACTTAGCCTAGGAATGACACCACTGCAGTCGACGTCGTGCCATCCTCGAATCGGACCGTCACTTGGTCATACTGACGGCCTTCCACATCCTTGGTGAAAAGGAACGGGCGGCACGTCCCTTTCATCGGCCCGGCGGCACGCTTCACTGAAACATCGAGCAAAAGGATCTTTGGATTGATTCCCTGCGGCACTGCCTCCAGTACAGCTACCTCGTCAATGGCGCTGTAGACCAGCACCGAACCGTGAACATAGAGCTGATTTGGCTGCTCTTTACCGTTGATTTGTGCGGCGACTCCCACGCTACAGCTGTCCATCCTCTTCTCCTTCTCCGTTGATAAATTGTGCTTAACCAGCAGGAATGATACTCAACTCAGGGCGCTGCTCTGCCTGTGGCGTTGTCCAGCGCTAACACTTGTTCCGATACTGCTGGTCGCGGACGTTGCGATGTTGCTGCTTCAAATTGTCGAGCCATTGGGGACCGTTCGGTTGCCGCATGGCAGCTTCGAGAGATTTGGCCTGGCTCGCCAGCGAAGTGCATAGAGCCGAATTGTGTGCCTGCTGTTGTTCTTCTGCGACCTGTGCCTGCGCCATCTGCATTTGATACGGGCCGTTTTCGGTTGCGCGACGCTGAAGTAATTCGTTCTCCTGTTCCTTGACATGGGCGCTTCTTCCAACGATCGAAACGGTCCCTCCCGAAGCCCCAGTGATATCGATGTACCCTGCAGGGCAGTACCGATCTTGGGTGTACAGAATGCTCTTGCCGTTCCGGCATTTCGTTGCATAGGAGGGTGTGGTCATTACCAGAAGGAGCGAAGCAGCGAGGACTCGTAGCATTCAAAATGAATTTTTGTTGTTTTGGGCTAACCTACCACATACTCGTGAGGCGCGCTGCAGCATCCGGAAGGCGCGGCTTGCGGTGGTTAGACGGGCCATAGAGATAGCGACAGCCACTATTAGTCAGACCACTCCTGCGGTTATACTCCGCGCTTTCCACTCAAAGAATAACCGACATGGTCGCAAAAGCTAAATCAACGACTCGGATCAGTGCAGCGGCAAAAAGCAAGCCTGCTGCAAAGAAGGCGGCAGTGCCAACGAAAAAAGCCAGTGTGCTTGCCCGTGAAGCCCAGGCAGCGAAAAAGCGCTTGCTGAAGCTGCGCGCCGACACGAAGAAGGCCATCGAGGCGGCAAAGCGGGAGGTCGCCCAAGCCGTGGAAGCGGCAAAGTCGGCCGCCCGTTTTGAAAAGCAAGCGGCGAAGGACAAACTCGTAGCAAAAAAGGCCAAGGCAGTAGCCGCCAAGAAGGCGACCGCAAAGAAGGCAGCCCCCACGAAGGCAACGCGGAAGCAGACCGGGACTGGCAAGGTCGAGGCCAAGAATGCGCCGAAGAAGCGTGCCGTGAAGGCGGTGACGAAGCCGCGGGCCTCGGCGAAGAAAGCGGTTCCGGCTGCAGCGTCGCCTGAAGTCTCGGCATGATCTCCGGATCGACCGGGAGGCAACGCTGCGAACCGGTTGATTGATTCGAGATGGGGCGGCATTGCTGCGCCCCCATTTGGCTCTACGGGCCGAAGACTGCAAGCGCGACGCTGAAGCGTCACCCAGTTCCAGTTTGATTGGGCCTCTAGCTCATGCCTGGTTAGAGCAGCGGGCTCATAACCCGTTGGTGCCGTGTTCGACTCACGGGAGGCCCACCAATCCCCTTTGCCATGCAACCCCCCGGGACGTCTCGAATCGCTTTCGATAGCAGCTGCGTACCCGTTTCTGCGAAGCTCTGACCAGCATCATTCAGGGAGGCTGTACGTCCAAACCAGGGCGTCATCGACCGCGCTCATCAAAAATTGATTGCTGTCGAACTGCCGAACGTATTTCGGGCATGAATCCTTGAGCCAATTCGTACGGGTTCACTGGGGGGAAAGCATGCGCATCGTGTGTCCATTGTCCGCGTCCCCTCCTATAGCTCTTAACGCGGAGCGCACTGATCGTCGTATGGAGCCGCAGACCGGTGCTGTCCTTTGTCGCTAAGTCATTCTGCGCGCGTTCTCAATGTTCATGTGCCGAGATGGTAGAAGTTATTGTGTGCCAAAAGCAAAATCAGCTATAAACTACCTCCCATGTTCATCCACGAGCGGAAAGGAAAACAGCAAATGGCAACTTACAAAGAACTGATTGCTCAGAAGGCAGCTCTCGAAGCTCATCTGGAAGAGGTACGTGCCAATGAAGTTTCATCGGTCATCGAACAGATTCAGAACCTGATGGCGGAGTACGGGCTGACTGTCGATGACATTACCAAGCGCCGTCGCGGTCGTCCTGCTGGAAGTGGCGCAGGCAAAGCGAAAGCGGCGCTGCCCCCGAAGTACCGGGATCCGAAAACCGGCAATACTTGGTCTGGCCGTGGCCGGAAACCAGCCTGGCTGGGGAAAAACCCTAATCGGTACTTGATTCAAGAAGAGGGGTAAGACTGGCTTCGCACGTCGTGCAGCATCGATTACGACCCCCCTGCGTGCAGGGGTTTTTCTTTTTTGAGTGTAAGCGATATGTCTTTTGAAGCGACTTACACCGACATCACGCTCGCCCGGCGAGACTCCCCGCAAAGGCCTACGAATTGTCGTCGGGACGGCTGAGCCCGTGCGATGGGGCGAGAGGCTATTTCGCTAGTAGCGCGACAAAGCCGCGGCGCGACTTTGGTCTCATACAGCGGGCCGTGTCAATCATTACGCCGACGCGAACCAGGGTAGAGCAGCATCACTGCCGTCATTCTGGAGGTTCTTCTTTGCTTCCGGCACCCATCCACTACTGTGCCCTAACGACGCGCAACAACTCTTAGTCTTCACGACCATCCGGACCTGCCACAGGCGTTGAAGGACATCGCGGCCGTGGCGGTGCAGACCATCTGCCAGCCGGCCATAAGCCGCCACCGGCAAGCTTGCCACGCAGTGGAATGCTATGCGGCGTGCGCCTCGACCGCGCTGACGCGCAAGAAAGCGTGGCGCTCGTCGCCCACACTACGCGGCGAACCATCGAGGAGAATAAAACTTCGCTGGCTGCAGAGCGGGAGGCACAAGCCGCGACCACGCACAGTGAAGCGATACGGGCCTAGCATGGCTTAATCAACACATTTCTCTGAGAAGAAAGGTCATCAATGGGTATGAAAAGTGAAGTCCCTGATAGTTGCCATGAGAAACTTGCATAGAATGCAGTCATCTAAACAGGGAGTCCTTTGGTGGCCATTCACTTCTCTCGGGCTTCCGGCCTCGATCCCCAGCCCGATTGGCAGCCGACCACCGACGACGGCGCAACCGTGCTGCTCGCCGAGGTCAAGCATTTCACCGACAACGCTAATCCCGTGCTCAAGGCCGACTTCGAAGCCATGGGCTAGTGGCTGGAACGCTGGGCTGAGGTAAGGTCGGCTTCTGGCGACAACGACAAGAGGACGCCAGTCCTTGTTCCTTTCGACCCGCGAAAGTGCCAAGTCTACTTGGCGGCCCTGCAGCGCATCCTGGACGTCAGGGAAAATGACCAGACGTTCATTAAGCATCGGGTCGATTCGCTGATTTCTCGCCTGCTGCGCGGCTTTCGTAGGTTCTTGATTAGCCTGGCAGGGAAGGGCATGCGGGTTTTACGTCACGGCGCCCTAGCCAATGTCTCGCCATCGCAGGTAGCGGCCGACGTGCTGTCGTGTCAGCGGGCCGGGCGCGGAGCAGCAATCCACCCGGCCTTTGCCCCGCCCAGCGTCGTCATCTGATGGAGTTTGCTATGACACCGCAAGTTTTCTTCTCGACCGGCGCCGCGCGCGGCGTTCCCCTGGTGGAAAAACTGGTCCACGACATCGACGAGCAACTGGAACATGCCATCGACGCCGGCGAGCGCGCCCGCGTGATGGCGATCGTGCGCCAGTGCCTGACGGCCACGCTCGCCGGCCAGGCACCTGCCGCGGTTGATCTCGAGGACCGGCTGACCGTGTCGTACCTGAAGCCCTCGGAAGTGATTGCGCAGGGCCTGGTGGCCATGTCGCAGGCGACGCTGTACCGTGCCGTGGAGGATGCGCGCTTTTACTGCGTCACCCCGCGCGGGAGAGCCATTGGCAAGGCATTCCCTGCGTGGCAGTTTGTGCCGCCGGTGCCTGAACTGCTGCCACCCGTTCTGCAGCAGATGCGATTGCTTCCGAGCAGTGAAATCCATGCGTTCTGGGTAACCCCGGTCGACGCGTTCGACGATCTGACCCCGGCCGAGTTGCTGGCTGGCAAGCCGTTCGAGACGCGCGCGACGCTGACTGCCGCGCAATTGAGTCACCTCGCCCAACCCGCCAACGAGCGGCAGGCGAGGGTGATCGCGCTGTTGGCCGGGCTGCCCTCACGCAGTTCGGATCTGATTAGCTGATGACGACGCCAAACCTCGCAGCACCTGAGCCTATCGCCGTAACCCTCCCTTCAACAGAACGTCTGCGCCAGGCGTTCGCCTGCGGCGCAGTCGACCTGCCCGCAGGCACGCAAGTGTTTCGCGCAGTCCGGCATCCGGCCGCAGTCATTCCGCCGTTCGTTGAGCGCACCTACCGGTTCGGCCCGCCTGCCGAGTTCGCCGGCCCCGACGGGCGTTTTGCCACCTACTGGATGTATGCAGCCCAGGATCTCACTACCGCGTTGTGGGAATCCGGATTCTGCACCAACGACATGATGCAGCCCGGCACCTTCTATATCCCGCCGGGCATTGCCGAAGGCGGTCTGATCGCGACCTTCACGCTCAAGGCTGACATCCAGGTTCTGGACCTTGCTGGGACCGTGCTCAGCAAGCTGGGCATCTACGACCAGATCCACGGCGAGCATGCATGGTGCCAGTGGTTCGGGTTGCGAATGCTCGAACTGCTTGCAGGCTTTCGCGGCGACACCGCGCCAGTCGGATTTCGGTATCCGTCGCGCAAGCACAAGAGCCACCTGGCACTGGCTGTCCAGTCCTCCTCACTGGAGACATGGCGCCGCCTGGTCGATGTGCAAGTGAAGCCGTTCGCCGGCATGCCGGAGTTCGCGAAAGGAGCGAGTGCGCCGAATACCTGCTCCGGCGATTGCCACCAAATTAGGTATCTGGTAGCTACCAGATAGGCTTCTCGCGTTTTACCTCGCTGTGTCGAGCTTTCGATACTGATTGAAGTGTCGAATCGCCTTTTGCATGTGACCGAGTTCATGATGCAGGCGCGCGGCATTGTAGTGCGCGTCGGCATCCCCCGGCGCCAGTTCGATACTGCGCTCATAGGCACTCAGCGCGGCCTGGATGGCACCGGTATCCTCGAGCGCCACGCCGAGATTGAAATGCAGTTCCGGCTCGTTAGGCAACAAGGCTAGTGCGGTCTCATAGAGCGAGATCGCTTCGTCAAGCCGGTGCTGGTCGGCGAGCAAGCAGCCTAGATTAAGATAGGCATCCAGCGTTTCCGGATGAAGCGCAACAGCTCGCAGGTACGCTGCCTCGGCGCGCTGGACATCGAAAGGTTCCAGCGCGCGGCCTTGCGCCAAGGCTTCATCCGCTGAGCCTTGAGTCGGCTTCTGCTGTGAGAACTCGGTAACCCGGCCCGGCGCGTCTTCCCGGACGTCGAAGTCCATGATTCGCTGGCCAGATTCGACAATCCATTCGCCATGGCGGTCTCGGGCAGATACCTTGCCACCGCATGCCCCAATGCGGACTGCGGCCAGATGCCGATCGGGCTTGAGCTGTTCAAGGTGACGCAGCGCTCGCAGGATTTGCGCTGGCGCAACCCGGGCGCGGTGCAGAGAGCCGGCCGTCCGTATCAGCACCGCGTCCTGGAAGGAAAAAAAGTACTCGCCGTTTCCGCCTCGGGTGGGAGTCACGAGGCCTGCGGCCACCAGGCCCGCCACCAGGCGCCGCGACACCCCCAGTCGCGCTTCCAGTTCTCGCGTGGTTACCCCTTCGCCGCGCCTCACGCTGACTTCTTCGTGGTGCGCCGGATCGGCGTAGGCTCGGCTGGCGCCGCGCCGCGCTTGGCAGATTTGCGGGCAGGCGGCGTCTCCGCCGCCTTGCCCTTTGCCGCCGGGGCACCTTTCTTCGAAAGGCTGGCGCGCAGGGCATCCATCAGGTCGATCACCTGGCCACCGGCGCCGGCTTCAACCGGTTCAGGCGCGACGATATGCTTGCCGGCGATCTTGGCGTCGATCGCGGCCAGAATCCGGGCTTTCTCTTCATCCTTGTACTGAGCCGGGTCGTATTCGTCTTCCGAGGCCTGCTCGATGAGCTGGATTGCAAGCTTCAGTTCGGCGTCGGAAACTGCTGCCTCCTCGATATTCAGTTCCGCGATATTGCGGACTTCATCGGCAAACAACAGTTGCTGGAACACCAGCCCACCTTCGATCGGGCGGATCTGCACGATATGCGATTTGCCTTTGGACGCCCATTTGGCAATGGCACATCGTCCGGTGCGGGACATGGCCTCGCGCAGCAAGCTGTAGGGCTTGCCGCCGCGCTTGTCCGGCGCGATGAAATAGGCCTTGTCGTAGTACAGCGGATCGACGCTGCGCTCGGGAATAAACGCGACGATATCCACCATGTGGCTGGCGCTCTCTTCCAGTGCCTTGAGCTCGTCCGGCGAGAACGTGACAAATCGGCCCTTCTCGAACTCATAGCCCTTGATCATGTCGGCCCGCTCGACCACCTGCTGGGTCTGCTCGGAAATGTACTGTTGCTTTACGCGCGAGCCTTCCTTGCTCAACAGGTTGAATCGGATCGCTGAACTGGTCTCGGTGGCGGTATAGAGCTTGACGGGTATCGACACCAAGCCGAACGACAACGAGAGGGAGGCGAGGGATCGGGCTGCCATTGAATGTCTCCCACGAGGCGGATGCACAATTCAGCTTAACCGGCTTCTCGCCGGATCGATTTGGCTGGATGGTCGGTGCGCAAGCCTTTGAACGACGCGTGGCGGATTTGCCCGTCCGGCGTCCACTCGGAAAACTCGACTTCCGCGACCAGCTTCGGCTTAACCCATTGCACCGCAGCGGGCCGCCGGCCACCCCAGCGCCCGCTGGCACGCGCCTCGGTCGAGAAGGGACTATGTCCAGTTTCCAGCGAAGTGAGGCGCTTGCGCAGCGCGGCCGCGGTCGCGCTATCCCAGCCAGTTCCGACGCCGCCGGTATAGACCAAGTCGCCATCGGCGTAGACGCCGAGATACAGCCGCCCCGCCTCAGCTACTGCACCTTCGCGATCCGAGAAACCACCGATGACGAACTCTTGGCGCAGCTTGCACTTCGCCTTCAGCCAAGTCGACGTGCGGGCGGAGACATAGGGGGCGTCGGCGCGCTTGAACATCAATCCTTCGAGGCCGAGCTTGCACGCTGCCTGGAATATGTCGACGGGTGGCGCTTCGAAAGCCTCGCTGAAGCGCACGCGCTCCGAATGGTCCGCAACCAGCGTGGCCAGCCTGGCCCTGCGATGCACCAGTGGCAGACTGCGCAGGTCGCGGCCCTCCCAATAGGGCAGGTCGAATGCGAAATAGACAATGGCGTCGTTGTGATGGCCGTCAATGGCGTTCTGCAACCCATTGAAATCCGGCATGCCATCGCGCAGCACAACGATCTCACCATCCAGCCACCCTTGCGAGATATCGAGCTTCTCGATCTCCGAAGCCAGCGAACTCAGCTTGCGAGTCCAGTCGTGGCCATTGCGGGTGAACAGCGTTGCCTTGGCATCGTCGATCCGCGCCAGGATGCGATAGCCGTCGAACTTGGTTTCAATGATCCAGTCGGTGCCGGTGGGAAGCGTTGGCGACAGCGTGGCCAGCTGGGGTTCGAGCTTGGCCGGCAGTGGGGCGCGCGGCGCGCGCTTGACTGCGCTGGCGGGATCCTCGTCAGGGACAGCGACCGGTTCGTTGGCGTCATCGTCCGCATTGAGCGCGCCAAACGGCTTGGCGATGACACTGTCCGGCAGCGCGGTCAGCATGTCAAACTCCGACAACGGGCGTGCCCACGCGTCGCGCATTTTGAACAGTATCCACTGCTCGGATTTGTCGCCCGGCTTGGCGATGCGCACCAACTCCCAGCGGCCCGCGAGCTTTTCGCCGTGGAGATCGAATAGAAGTTTGCCGGCGGCCATGCCCTCGCGTGGGTCGCCAACCGGCACCCAGGTACCGCGATCCCACACGATCACCGATCCAGCGCCGTATTGCCTGGGCGGGATCTCGCCCTCGAAGCTGGCATAGTCGAGCGGATGGTCCTCGACATGGACGGCAATGCGCTTCTCTGCGGGATCATAGCTGGGGCCTTTCGGCACCGCCCAGCTGAGCAGCACTCCATCGAGCTCGAGCCGGAAGTCGTAGTGCAGGCGTCGTGCCCAATGCTTCTGGATAACGAAGCTCAGGCGTGCTGGCTTCTTGCGTCGCTGTCGCTCTGCGATCGGTTCAGGAGTGATGCTGAAGTCGCGCTTACCTTCATAGCGCTCGAGCGCCGGCGATCGCGCCGTCTCATGGCGCTTGGTACTGGGTCTCACGCGGGTCGTTGCCATCGCATGACGCCTTTCCGGGTGTTCCTGCTCCGCCGGCGAGCACACGGCCACTTTACCTAGTGGTCATGTGGGCGTGACGGAGCGCACTGGAAGACTACCAGGCGCGGTCCTTTTCCTGCTCGTGCTATCCCTTGATGTCGCGCGGATCGTTGCCGAACGAATTGCGCTCCCGAATCTGCCCGTCACGGCCGTGGATGAACAATTCGACCTGCTTCTGCTGGGCGCGCTCCCTACCTGCCGCAATCGCTTCGTCCTGGGTGTCGAATGTCTCGCGGGCGTGGCCGCCCTCGGTCTCAACCGCCCAGCGGTCGTCGGCCGGGACCACGTGGATGTCCTGTCCGGGCATGGCTGTCTCCTGAAGTGATGGAGCCAGTCTGTGCCTGGTGACCAGGCAGTGGTATCAGGCGCTGTCCGACAAAGAAAAGCCCTCAGCTTATCGGCCAAGGGCTCCAAATTTGACAGGCAGTTCGCAGACCTGTCGCTGGGAATCGTTACATGCGCAACGCTCACTTGCAGCCCCACATTCGGGGGTGACCGGAAAGCGCACCTACCGGTTGCCACCGCGCCTGCAGGAGGAATCAGCGACGCGGCGACAGCCGCACGCGCGCAGCCTTTCTCCCGACAGCGGCGCGCCGCGGTGGCCCGCGTCAAAGCCGGCGCACCGGGCAGAGGCGTCCAGAGCAATGGTCGGCGGTTTCGGAGGCTGTTGCATGGAGGCCTTACAGGGAATTGGCTTTAATGCGGGAGAACAGCCGATCGCCGGTGCCGCGGCTTATTAGCCATGCCGGTCCAGCGCCGCGCGCGCCAGCATCAGCAGCCGGCTTTCCGGGGCGTGTTCGTTGGCCAGCCAGCGCTGGGCGGTCAGCAGCCGTTCTACCTCGCGTGCGATGGCAAGGAGATCCGGTGGCACGCTCTCGTCGGCGTCGACGTTCAGCAGCGCCACGCTGCCGGCGGTTGGATCCCAGTCCAGCACCAACTCCACACTGCGCACCGGCCCGGCCGCTCCGCCGGCGAGCGCATAAGCAGGTCGCTCGCCGTGGCCGTCCTGGACCAGGCGCTGCAGGGCGTCGGCGAGCTGGGCGACGGTGAGGCCCGGGGCAATCAGTTCGATGGCCATATTACATAATCTTTATTACGCGCAAAATGCCTTATAAGGCTCTTTTAACCTGCATCGCGGTTTGCATCCTAAGGACGCCGCAGTTCGGCGCCCCTCGGTGTAGCACCTTCGGCGCTCAGCACCGAATGGAGAAAATCCTCCACTAGAGCAACGCACTCGTCAAAACTCCGGTTGAAACTAATGCGCTGGATCCTGCTGAACTGCTCGCGCATGATCGGAGGGCCGGGCTGGACTTGGTTCAGGAAGGCGGACGCGTGTCGAAGCAGAAATGGCGCAGCGCGCACGAGTGCTGTGGGTTCTTGCTCGACTACGACTGCCAAGTCAAAGAGATCCCGCGCAGTAGCCCGGTCGCCACGATGGTACAGTTTCTTGGCAACGATCTCGGCCGCAGTCTCGACCTTGACGGGTCGCCCCATGATCTCCCAGATCTCGAATGGCTCATCGGTCAGGTTGGGCGAGGCAACGATGTCGACTTCGCCTGCGTCAAGGACCAGTTTGACGAAATTCCCCTGCTCAACGTAGTCGCTCGTAATGCTTTCGGCCTCACTCAAACGCGGCGTCACAAAGCCTAGGTATTGCGGATCCGGTACAAAAAGGTCGATATCACGGGAAAAGCGATGGCGGTACCGGAGCATCAGCACCGTCCCTCCCCCAAAGGTCCAGAACGGCTCGATGCCTCCGCGCTTTTTCACCTCTTCCATCAACGTGAAAGCATGCGGGAACAGGCTTTCCCAGATGTCACCTTGGAGTTCTACCTTCATGCCCACAGGCCTCCGCGGCTCACCATCAAGGACTGCGCGAGCCGCCTAAGGTTTTTCCAGATGTCAGCCGGATTCCGATGCTGCTTCGCCGCTACTTCCGCAACTACTTTGGTGACGAGTTGCAGAGGCGCCTCATCCAAAACTTGGGCGACTTGGGGACGATATTCTGCCGGCACCTCCCCAGTGGCGAGGGCGCGCTCGAGTTCGGTTGGTGTGAGTTCGCCTGTGTAGCTGATGTTAGCGCCCTTCGCGGCCATCCACAGCGCGCGCGTCGGTGCCCCCCTCATCCGCCGGCTTTCCTCGGGATCCTTAATATCGATTGCCAGGCCGAGCACGTCCATCAGTCGCCCCAGCGTCTGAAGCGTGGCGTTCACGCTGCCGTGCTCGATCCCATTGAGCGACTGGCGGGACAGCCCGGCCATGTCGGCCAGCTGCTGCTGGGTCAAGCCTAGGGCAATCCGCTTGCGTTGAATCGCGTTACCTAAGAGAGCAGGAATCATGGCGGTGGCCTTCGAACGTATGTGTCAAGTATAGACGACAAATAGGCTCATAACGAGTTGCGGTGAACTCAGCCAAGTGAAACGCATCGACCGCGTGCATCATGTGCGCGACAATCCGCGTGAAACCAAAGTTTCACTCAAGATATTGTTTGACACTTTCGTTTCATCAACCTATATTTCTGAAACCGAAGTTTCATTCGGCCCCGAACATGACCTCATCGTTGCAAGAAAAAATCCTCACGCTGAACGACCAGCTCACCGAAAGCGAGCGCCGCCTGGCCGCTGTGACCCTGGAGTGCATCGGCAACCTTGCCGCCTATTCGGCCACCGAACTGGCCCAAAAGGCCGGCGTGTCCAAGGCGACCGCCGGCCGGTTCTTCCGCCGCCTTGGCTACGAGAACTTCAATGAGGTCCGCGCCCTGCTGCGCGACGAGGCCGACCGCGGATCGCCGCTGTATGAGCTGGCCGGCGTGCAAGCCCCTGCCGACGACCAGGCGCCGCTGGCCCGCCATCTCGCCAATGACCTGCAGAACCTCGCCCAGACCTTCGACCGACTGCACCCGGCCGAGGTCAAGCGCGCCGTCGCGCTGTTGGCCGGCGCCGGCCGGGTCTTTATCGCCGGCTTCCGCAACGGCCGCGTGCTGGCGCAGTACGCATGGGCGCTGCTGACCCAGTTGCGGCCGGGCGTCACGCTGGCGCCGGGCGCCGGCCTGAACCTTGCCGAAGACCTTGCCGATCTGGGCGCGGACGATGTGCTGCTGGTGATGGACTTCCGCCGCCGCGTCACGCTGCTGTGGCCAATGGTGGCGCACGCCAACCGCGTGGGCGCCAAGGTCGTGATCCTGACCGACCCCAGCGCGACCGACCTGCCGGCACGCTCCGACGTGGTGCTTCGCTGCGTCAACCACGGCGCCGCGGTGTTCGACTCCTATGTCGCGGCCGTCAGCCTGATCAACCACCTTTGCACAAGCCTCGCGCTGATCCTCGGCGACGCGGCGCGCGAGCGGCTCGAGGAAATCGAGTCGCTCCATGACCACTACGGCGACTTGCATCGCTAGATCCCAACCCAGGAGACTGTCTTGAACCACCCGCTCCCCAACCTGAAGCTGCAGTGCGCGCTGAACCCGGCCGCGACGCCCGGCGCCCCCTACGGCAAGCGCCAGCAAGCCGTGCTCGGCGGCGACGCCTTTGTCCGCGCCGCCGCGCAGATCCGCCGCTGGCCGGGCTACGCACCGACGCCGCTGGTCGCCCTCGATGGCCTGGCGCGCGCCGCCGGTGTCGCGCAGATCCTCTACAAGGACGAAGGCGACCGCTTCGGGCTGGGCAGCTTCAAGGCGCTGGGCGGTGCCTACGCGGTCAGTCGCCTGCTGCTGCGCGAGATCGGCAACCGGCTGGGCGTGAGCGACGTGTCGGTCCATGACCTGCTGTCGGGCCGCTATGCCGACGTGGTGCAGGACATCACCGTCACCTGCGCCACCGACGGCAACCACGGCCGCTCCGTGGCCTGGGGGGCGCAGCGCTTCGGCTGCCAGTGCGTGATCTATATCCATGCGACGGTCAGCGAGGGCCGCAAGGCCGCCATCGAACAGTATGGCGCGCAGGTGGTCCGCACCGCCGGCAACTACGACGACTCGGTGCGCCAGGCGGCCGAGGATGCGGCACGGCTGGGGCGCTTCGTGGTCTCCGACACTTCCTATGAAGGCTATATGGAAGTACCCAAGGACGTGATGCAGGGCTACGCGGTGATGGCCGACGAGGCGCTGCGCCAGTTGCCTGACGGCCAGTTGCCCACCCACGTGTTCCTGCAGGGCGGTGTGGGCGGGCTTGCCGCCGCTGTCTGCGCGCACTTCTGGGAAGTGCTCGGCGACAAGCGCCCCCGCTTTATCGTGGTCGAGCCGGACAAGGCCGCCTGCCTCTATGAAAGCGCGCGCGCCGGCAAGCCGGTGGCGGTCCATGGCGACCTCGACACGGTGATGGCCGGGCTCGCCTGCGGCGAAGTCTCGCTGCTGGCGTGGGAAGTGCTGCATCCCGGCGCGCATGCCTTCCTGACCATCGACGACGCCTCCGCGCTGGAAAGCGTGCGCCTGCTGGCCGACGGCCCTTATGGCGATGCCCCCATCGTCGCCGGCGAATCGGCGGTGGCGGGGCTGGCCGGATGCCTTGGCGCCATGGCCGATCCCGCCACGCGTGAACAACTCGGCTTGACCGCGGCCAGCCGGGTGCTGGTGTTCGGCAGCGAAGGCGCGACCGACGTGGCGCTGTACCAGCGCATCGTCGGCCGCCTGCCCGAAGCCGTGAGGAAAGCAGCGTGACCACGACCCTCGACCTTGAGCGAACCGCGCGGATCGACCTGCCTCGGCTGCTGCGCCGGATCGCCATGCTCGGCGAAGTCGGCGCCATCGAAGGCGGCGGAGTCTGCCGGCTAGCGCTGACCGACGAAGACCGCGCCGGGCGCGACCTGGTGGTGTCGTGGATGCGCCAACTGGGGCTGGCGGTCAGCATCGACGGTATCGGCAACGTGGTCGGCGTGCGTGCCGGCCGCGAAGACCTGCCGCCGGTGATGACCGGCTCGCACATCGACACCGTGCGCACCGGCGGGCGCTATGACGGCAACCTCGGCGTGCTTGCCGGCCTGGAAGCTATGGCCGCACTGGACGATGCCGGCATCGTCACGCGCCGTCCACTGGCCGTTGCGTTCTTCACCAACGAGGAAGGCGCGCGCTTTGCCCCGGACATGATGGGTAGCCTGGTGTTCCAGGGCGACCTGCCGTTGCAGCAGGCGCTGGATACACGCGGCATCGACGGCACCACGGTCGGAGAAAACCTCGCGCGGATCGGCTATGCCGGCCCTGCGCCAGTGGGTCGCAACCGCGTGCATGCCTTCGTCGAACTGCATGTCGAGCAGGGCCCGGTGCTTGAGCACGAGGACATCGCCATTGGCGCGGTCACCGGCGTGCAGGGCATCCACTGGAGCGAATTCACCGTGGAGGGCACCTCCAACCACGCCGGCACGACACCGATGCGGCTGCGCCACGACGCCGGCCTCATCGCCGCGCGCGTCGCCTGCTTCGTGCGCGACCTGTCGCGCGAGCTGGGCGGCGCGCAGCTCGCGACCGTCGGGCAGGTGCAGTGTTTCCCTAACCTCGTCAACGTGATCCCGAACCGCGCGGTGTTCACGGTCGACCTGCGTAATACCGATGGCGCTGTGCTGGCGGAAGCGGTGCAACGCACGCTGGCCTATGCGCAGGAGATGGCAAAGGCCGAGGGCGTTCGCCTCAGCCAGCGCACGCTCGCCGACTTCGCGCCGGTGGCGTTCGATGCCGGCATGGTCGACCGCGTCGAGGCCATCGCGCGCCGGCACGGGCACAGCGTGCGGCGCATGCCGAGCGGCGCGGGGCACGACGCCCAGATACTCGCCCGCATGTGCCCGGCCGGCATGATCTTCGTGCCAAGCGTGGCCGGCCTGTCGCACAACGTCGCCGAACTGACCCACGACCGCGACATCCAGGCCGGCGCCGACGTGCTGCTCGACCTGATGCTCGAACTTGCCGCCTGACATTCCCCGCATAACAGGAGACTTGATCATGTCCCGCTTTGTCCATGTCGCCGCAGCCCAGCTCGGCCCGATCCAGCGCAGCGACTCGCGCCGCGACGTCGTTGCCCGCCTGCTGGCCCACCTGCACCATGCCCACGAGATGGGCTGCCACCTGGTGGTGTTCCCGGAACTTGCGCTGACCACTTTCTTCCCGCGCTGGTACATGGAAGACCCCGAAGCGCTCAACGCCTTCTACGAGCGCGAAATGCCCGGCCCCGAGACGCGCGTGCTGTTCGACACCGCCGCGCGGCTCGGCATCGGCTTTTACCTCGGCTATGCGGAACTGGCGCTCGAAGGTGGCGCGGAGCGGCGCTACAACACTGCCATCCTCGTCGGCCGAGACGGCAAGATCATCGGCAAATACCGCAAGGTGCACCTGCCCGGCCACGACCAGCATGAGCCATGGCGCGCCTTCCAGCACCTGGAAAAGCGCTATTTCGAGCCGGGCGACGACTTCGGCGTCTGGCAAGGCTTCGGCGGCGTCATGGGCATGGCGCTGTGCAACGACCGCCGCTGGTCGGAGACCTATCGCGTGATGGGCCTGCAAGGCGCCGAGATGATCCTGCTTGGCTACAACACGCCCGTGCACAACCCGCCCGCGCCGGAGCACGACGACCTGTCGATGTTCCACAACCACCTTGTGATGCAGGCAGGCGCCTACCAGAACGGCACTTGGGTGGTCGGCGTAGCCAAGGCCGGCAAGGAAGAAGGCTGCGAGCTGATCGGCGGCACCTGCATCATCGCGCCCTCGGGTGAGATCGTCGCGGCCTGCTCGACCAAGGGCGACGAACTGGCCATCGCGCGCTGTGACCTCGACCTGTGCCAGTCGTACAAGTCCACGACCTTCAACTTCGAGCGGCACCGCCGCCCCGAGGCCTACGGCCGCATCACCAGCCAGCGCGGCGCGACCCCGCCGCAGGCACTGGCCGCGTAGCCGGCGGCCTTCTCCGCCCCCTTCCCTAGTAGAAACAAAAAGTACATGCAGGCGCCTGCGGGCGCCCGCAGGGGGCGTTGTTGTCTCATCAAATCCAAAGGAGGAACATAGTGAGCGATTCCCTGCATTCCGCGCCGGCGCTGCACGCGCCGGCCGCGACCCCGAACACATCGGACACGGTGGCAGCGCACGATAATGCGCTCTACCGCAAGGTGGCCTGGCGACTGCTGCCCTTCCTGATGGCCTGCTACGTGGCAGCCTTCCTGGACCGCGTCAACGTCGGCTTTGCCAAGCTGCAGATGCTGGACCAGCTGAAGTTCAGCGACACGGTGTACGGCCTCGGTGCCGGCATCTTCTTCATCGGCTACTTCCTGTTCGAAGTGCCGAGCAATGTGCTGATGCACCGCATCGGCGCCAAGAAGACGCTGGCGCGCATCATGGTCCTGTGGGCCTGCATCTCAGCCTGCATGGCACTGACCAAGACACCGACGCAGTTCTACATCCTGCGCTTCCTGCTGGGCGCGGCCGAGGCGGGCTTCTATCCCGGCATCATCCTGTACCTCACCTACTGGTTCCCGTCGCACCGCCGCGGCCAGGTGATCGCGGTCTTCATGACCGCGGTGCCGGTGGCAGGCATCCTCGGCGGACCGCTGTCGGGCTGGATCATGGAAAGCATGCACCAGCACTACGGCTTTGCCGGCTGGCAATGGATGTTCCTGCTCGAGGCGATCCCGTCGGTGGTACTGGGCCTTGCCGTGCTCTGGTACCTCGACGACAGCATCGCCGAGGCACGCTGGCTCAGCGCGGCCGAGAAACACCACCTCGCGCACAACATCGCGGCGGAGAAGGCAAGCAAGACCGAGCATGTGTCGCTGCTGAAACTGTTCCGCGACCGCCGAGTCATCCATATGGCGCTGATCTGCTACTGCACGGTCTCCAGCCTGTCCGGCCTCGCGTTCTGGATTCCGTCGGTGATCCGCTCGACGGGCGTGGTGTCGCTGCTCGACGTCGGCCTGCTGACGGCGATCCCGAACGCGTTCGCGGTGGTGTCGATGATCCTGGTGTGCCGGCATTCCGACAAGACGCGCGAGCGGCGCTGGCATATGGTCATCCCGTTTCTCGTCGGCGGCACTGGCCTCGCGCTCAGCACGATGTTCAGCCATAACCCGGCGTTCGCGGTAGCGATGCTGTCAGTGGCTGCGGCCGGGTGCATGGTTTGCTCGCCGCTGTTCTGGAGCCTGCCGACTGCCTTCCTCGAAGGGCGCAGCGCGGCGGCAGGCATTGCGGCAATCAATTCCTTCGCCGGCCTCGCCGCCTTTGCCAGCCCCTATGCGATCGGCTGGATCAAGGACCTGACCGGCTCGACCGATTGGGGCATGTACTTCCTCGCTTCCTTTACTGTGATCGGTGCGCTGCTGGTGCTGCGCGTGCCCGCTACGCTGGTCAACCGCTGAAAAAAGGGAAACACCATGATGATCGATCCAGCAAGCCATCTCAGTGATGTCGCATCGCTGGCACGCGAGATGGTGCGCATTCCGAGCCTTTCCGGGCAAGAGGGCGACCTGGCCGCGCTGCTGTCACGCCGTATGGCCGAAGCCGGCTTCACCTCGGTGACGACGGACCGCAACGGCAGCGTGCTCGGGCTGATCGGCCCCGAGGACGCCGATGTGGCGCTGTTGTTCGACGGCCATATGGACGTGGTGCCGGTTACCGGCACGTGGCGCTTCGAGCCATTCGGCGGCACCATCCACGACGGCCGGCTGTACGGACGCGGCAGCACCGACATGAAGGGCGGCATCGCCGCCGCCATCTGCGGCGTCGCCGCGGCGGCGCGGGAGCGGCCGCTGCGCAAGCGCATCGCGGTGTCCGCCAGCGTGCTGGAGGAAGTCATCGAAGGGCATGCGCTGGCATCGGTGCTCGGCCGATGCGAGCCCGCGGCGGTGGTCATCTGCGAGCCTTCGAAGCTGCAGGTCAAGACGGGACAGAAGGGACGGCTTGAAATCCAGCTCACCTTCGACGGCAAACCAGCGCATGCGGCAACGCCGCATCTCGGCGTCAATCCGCTGCACGCCGCCGCACGTGCGCTGACGGCGCTGGAAGGCCTGCAACTGCCGGTCGACCCGGTCCTTGGCGCCGCGCTGCTGGTGCCCACGGACATCGTCTCGTCGCCGTATCCATCGATCTCGATGATCCCGACTTCGGCGACCATCCGCTTCGACCGTCGCACTCTGGACGGCGAGACGCGCGAGGACATACTCGGCCAGATCGGCACCTGCCTCCGCGCCAATGGTCTGCATGGCTTTTCACTGACGGTGTCCGACGATGAGGTGCAGACCTTCACCGGCGAATCGGCGCGGCCGACCCGCTGGCTGCCGGCATGGCAGCAGCCGCAAAGCACCCCGCTGGTGCAGGCCGCGATGCGCGCTATCGCGCAAGCCGGGCACTCGCCGCAGATCGGAACCTGGGCGTTCTGCACCAACGGCTCTGAATCGGCCGGCCGCCGCAGCATTCCGACCATCGGGCTGGGGCCTGGATGCGAGGAGGACGCGCATACCATCGATGAATCGATCGCGCTGGAACAGCTGGAGGGGGCGCGTGAGATCTATCGCAACCTGGTTCTGGAGGTGGCCTGACACTACACCTGAATGAGGCATTTGCGCGCCGCTTCAAAGCATGCGCGCCGCCTCGTCGAGCAACGCTCATGGCGACCTTACGCCGCGCGGAAGGGATTCGGCCTCGCCGACCAGTTTCCCCGCGGCGAGAAGTACCAGCGAACGGGACCGCTTAGCCGGTCAAGCCGCTGAACGCGCTGAAGAAGACGCGCGCGCGCCAGAGGCAAGGCTGGTACCGCGGCTCGAATGCCGCCCTACAATTCGCTCTTGCCGATGTCGTCCAGCACGCAGACCTCGTCGTCCAAGCTGTAGCCGGGGGAGGGTGGCCAGCGACTCGAACAGATCAGGAACCAGATGGTGGTGTTCGCCACGTTGTGGGACTTCAGTCGGGACGCGGCTCGCGCGGCAGGCCCTCTTTTGAAGCATGGGCTGCAAGGCATCGATGGAAGGCGGGGCGGATGCCGTGTGGTAACTGCAGCGAGCGTTCTAACGTAGCCTGAAAAAGAGACCCCTTGGGCCCGGGGGTTCCCAAGGGGCCCGGAAAACGCACGGCTGGCGCCAGCCCTGCGTTTCCCAATGCTGGATGAAACGCGCGCGTTGTGCGTCGACCAGACGGCCTACATCCGGCGGGCATTTGGGGTGATTCACGAATGAACGTGCGCTCTCGCTATCCGACGAAGTCCGCCGGATTGGTGTCCTCCGCGCAGCAATATCACGCTGCCGGCGAGCGGCTGGATGTGAAGCTCGATGTTATCGCGTCGGGCACGAGCCCAGGCCGCGCTGATCGCGGCTTCGAGCGCAGGGAACAACTGAGACGCGGCTCTGACGTGCCGCCTATTTCGAGCGCCCGTACCTGTTCGATGTGCACGACGCTAAGGCTTGTCGCTGGCATCGCACACTCCTTAGACCGGTGCAGTGAACTGCAGCGGCAGATGCCATCCCGTGCTAAAAGCGTATCAGCCTTTGATGTCGCGCGGATCGTTGCCGAACGAGTTCCGCTCCCGGATCTGCCCGTCGCGGCCGTGGATCAGCAGCTCGACCTTCTCGCGCTTAGCCCGCTCAGTGCCGGCTGCAATCGCAGCTTCCTGCATGGCGAACTGCTGCTGGACGCCGTCGCCGCCTTCCGCTTCAACTGCCCAGCCGTTGTTGGTGGGCACGAAGTGAATATTCTTGCCTGGCATGGCTGTCTCCTTGGCTGTTTATGCTGCCGTCAGTCTCTGGCGCCGAGTGATGGCGGTTCGGACGCTGTCCGACAAAAGAAAAGCCCTCGGCCGGCTGGCGAGTGCTTCAAGCTTGGGTCGGCGATCGCGGAACCGCCTGAAACTATATTCTTCTCAGTAGCTTTTCAGATCGGACCCCTTTCCAGATTGATTATCGACCCGTCAATCAATAGCGGCCATACGCGGCGACAACAAGGAATATCCCAACCGCGCTAGACCTCCATGCATCTCTTTGCCGGCCGTTTCGACAACGACCAAACGGTTGGATCGGGTGTTTTGACGTCATTGTTGCCTGCTTCCGCTTCGCGTTGGCCATGCCAGGGCATTCGAGATGTTCGCCATGGGTGAGCCGCTCAATGCGCAAACCGCGCTGGCCTGGGGCATCGCCAACAAGGTCTGCGCCAACGACCAACTCCGCGCTGAAGCTGGACAGATGGCCGAACGCATCGCCGCCAAGTCGGCAGGCTCACTGAGCGCCTTGAAGGCGCTGATGCGCCAGGCCGAGATGCTGGTTACACGAATGGACAGCGAGAGCGCGAAATTCCAGGAGCGGCTCACGAGTGCAGAAGCCAGGGAGGCATTCGCGGCCTTTGCCGAAAAGCGCAAACCGGATTTTTCGAAGGTCACGCAGCGCTAGGCGGTGTAGGGCGCCAGCCGCGAATCAGGCTAGACGTCGCCCTCGTCGGCAACGGGAAACTTGGTCTGCAGGCTGGTCAGCCATCGCGCCACTACATCGATCTCTGCGTCGGTGAACCCTTCGGTCAATCTGGCGTTGAGATCCGTCATGCCGACCTTGGAGCGCTGTCGCGCGTAGCGTCCTGCGTCTGTCAACCACAGGCGCGTCGCACGGCCATCGTTCTCATCGGCACGGCGCTCGATCAAGCCCGCTCTCTCCGTCCTGTCAGCTAGCCCGCTCATCCCTGGGGCACCAAGGTCCAGCGCGGCTGCAGCTTCGCTCATCAACGCCCCATTGTGCGTGCCCAGAAAAAACAGCAACCCCGATTGCGCCGCAGTGACGCCACCCCGCGCAGCACGCGCCTGCGACCAGCGTTGCAGCCGGCGCTGCCCGACGTTTAGGAGATAGACGAGGCGATGTTTCATGGTCGGGCATGCAACGGCTGTCGATTTAATTCGCGCGCGAATCATATCACGATTTGCCGGCAAGGCACTCCGAGTCATCGCAAGTAGCCGCCAGACCCGAATCTTGCATGCGCGGCCTGACCCCGCGACCGCTTCGCCGACTCCGGCCGTCCCTGACCTGTCCTAGCCACAGAAACGGTACGCCGGATCATGACAGACGCCGGCTTCCGGGTCTCATACAAGCTGCGCCCCGCCCAAGACGCACCAGCCAAGAAACCGCCGGGCCCCGCGGACGATCGACCTGACGCTGTTCAACGGTAGTCACCAATCGTGAAGCGTCTTTGTATAGCTGACCCGCTCTCGGCCTCCGTTCATTCATACGGTCCGAGAATAACGTCCACCGCGGCTCGCCCTGCCAGTTCCGCGACGAGGTAAGCCCAACGTCTGGAGTACGGCCCGAAGACTTTGATTCGCTTGCCAATCGCCGCGACGCCCGGCGGCCTCATGGGTCCCTCGATCTGGAACCAAACATCAAACATGTCTTTAGATGACATATGGATATCGACATGGATATTGAACTCACGATACTCGGTCACGCGATCCATCGCCATTTCTAATCTTTGTAGAATGAGTTTGTCGACGTAAGGCTTCGCTGAGTAGGAATCGATGCTGATCTGAATTCGGAGCAGCAGGATCCAACCATAGGCGCCTGGCGAGGTGGCGGCCAAACTTCCTGGACGACATGTCGGACCTCGCCCTCTCGTTCAGGCTGAGTCACGTACGTTTCGGGGGAAATCCGCACGGCCGGTCCGAAGCAGCAATCATAGCCATCTGAAATTCGGCATCAGGTCACTATGCTCGTCGACGCCGACGCCGCCTACTTCGTTGACGATCTGCTTCAGGGCCTCCTTCGATTTCGAATCGCAACTGGCTATCATCAGTAACTGGCCCGGTGCTGTTTGCGCATTCTGCCGCCACAGCCCAACGCGGCCAATCTTGCCGCCAACCAATCCGCCGGCCCACCAGCCGATCATGGCGCCAAGCATGACAGCGCCAACATACGCAGCTGCCGTGGCACCGGCGCCAAAGGAGACCCCATATCGCAAAATGACTAGCGCGGCCGCAAGCGCGCCGACGAAGATTCCGGCGATTGCCGCCTCTTCGCGGTAAGTAGTCTGGCCGATGTCTGTCGGCGGAAATCCCTCGACTGGCTGATTGTCGCGCTGGACAAACCACGGCCCATTGACGCGTGCTGAGGTACCACCCAAATCGCCGAGTCGCACTTGTGCCAGTCGTGCCGTGGCGGTGTCTTTCAGACTGAAATACAACAGCGTACGCATAAATTTACCTCACGCAATCTCAGTGTCCATTTCCGGCGAGCCGGCGGATGCTTTCTAGATGGCTGCGGCCGATGCTCCTGATGGGACTGGTTCGGGTGCAGGACGGTGACCGCAGGTCTGGCCAGCCTTCATTGACAGCACGATCCCAGTCAATCAGCAGGGTGACTGACCGTTGCCCTGTGGGTGCGGGCAAGCGCATGACTCCGAATCGCTGGGTGTTCCCCTTTGGCGACCCACCTAACTGGCGGTCACGTAAAAGGTGCGTGACATATATGGTCCGGTAAGTGGTCTCTGTAGATTCTTTTGGCACGATATCTTCCTTCATTGCCTGCCAGGGTGGCATCGTGATGGCAGTGTTGAACAACTGTCCCCGTTGTGGGCGCTGATTCTCCGTTGCAAACGGGTAGTCATTTCCACCCATATCGCATTGCTCAGGATCGTTACGGCGTCTTCAGCACGAAGAGAGCAAGGCTGCGCCAACCTGAAATGCGGAAGAGCCACAACGAAGGCGGAAGCCAACTTTGCGATCGGTCTTGCCGAGAAGAGCCTCTCTCTCCAGACATCGATTGCATCGATTCTGGCGAAAGACTGGCTTGCCTGGCTACTGAGAGAGAGGACGAACGGCGGTCGCCGCGTGGCATCCTGCATGGACGTTCCAGGAATCCCCATGAGTGACTTCAGGAGTCACCAGTCCTAAGACGTCATCGAGGGGGAGAGCCCGGAAACGAGTGATAGGCGGAGCAGAAGTACTTAGCTTCCGAAACGCTTCACCTAGCAGTATAGAAGGGGCGATGCACACCGTCCTAACCTGCTTACAAATTGATCGGGGAGGGGTTTCGTCGCGCACCCGCAGTGCCCCTAGCGCGGACCGCTCGCCCACTTCTGGCGCTACACTGAATTGGATGGCCAGAGCCGTTCCCGCGGCCGAGGAGCCCTTCTCTGCCCCATGTCGACACAAGGTCGGAAATGAACCGTCTTCGGTACTCGGTGAACCTGTCCTATGAGATCCTCGATCCCACAGGAGACTTTCTGTTGATTGTCGAAGCTGCGAAGACAGCAAGACAGTCCGTTGTCTCCGAGCGTCTGGCGCTCATGCCACCGATTCAGGCCGCTCGCTACACGGATCCGCTCTGTAACCGACTGCTCAGGATACGTGCGATCAAGGGCCCGTTGGCCATCCGCTATGAAGCTGTGGTGGATATCGATCATCGGCTGGACGATGGCATGTCCTTAACGGAGGTACCGGTAGCAGAACTTCCCTTCGATGTACTGTCGTACTTGGCGCCGAGCCGGTATTGCGAATCCGATCGCATGATGGAGTTCGCCATGCGAGAGTTTGGCGGCATGCATCCCGGCTATTCGCGTGTGTATGCGATTCGAGAGTGGGTACGCAACCATGTGCGCTTTCTTTCGCGATCCACCAATGAGAGAACCTCGGCAATCGATACGATTGTCGAGCGCACCGGCGTATGCCGGGATTTTTCCCATCTGATGATCGCGATCTGCCGCGCTCTGAGTATTCCCGCCCGTATGTCCAGCAGCGTGGACTATGGTGCGGATCCCACCTACGGCGCACCGGACTTTCACGCGGTGGTCGAGGTGTTCCTGTCAGGCGGATGGTACCTGCTCGATCCCTCGGGGGTGTCCATTCCGACTGGTCTCCTGCGCATCGGCACCGGACGGGATGCCGCCGACATTCCGTTTGCCGCCATATTCGGCAAGGTCGAGTCGAAGCGGCCCTTTATCGAGATCCAACCAATGGCCGACCCGGCTGCCGGGATTGGCCTGCCGCTCGCAACGACGAGCGCCATCTCCACCTGGTAGCCGACATCAGCGCGCTTGGCCTTTCATCCCCTCGCTTTCCATGGCGGCGTTCCAATCTTCGTATGCTGCAGTCGGTTCCATGGCCTCGTCGACGAACGATGCTGCACGTTCGGCTGCAGCAGACGGCCCCAGAAGGAGATCTTCCTGAGGGCTATCCTCGGTCTTGGGAGGTAACAGCATGTCTTCTAGCATCCAACGCAGTTCCGACGTATCCCATGGCTTGCCAAGCCTCGCTTTTCTGTTCTGATAGTGGCGAACCTCCGAGTCTTGCTCGGCGGTCAGTGGCAGGCCTCGGAAAGTCTGTTCTCTGTTCAGGATGCATCATGGTACGCCTCCCTTATCGGTCGGCTTTCGTTGTAGGAGGATCTATCACCTTGAGGTGATATCGCGCGCCTTACCAGACACTTGCAGGCTTACGACTTCCTTTTGGCAAGACCGTCGTTCCGGACCCGTGACTGAACCGTGCTGAACGGAGTTATCGGTGCGGAAGGCTTTTTGGGTTGCTTTGGTTTTTTCGCTTCACGGTTGCTGCGTAGTTGGCTTTTTGCCATGACAACTCCTGGCTTGTTTGCCGGTTGGCAACCCCAGCATACGCGCTTAATCGTCGGCAAAGGGAATTATTTGATACAACCCATGACTTCGTATGGCCCCAAGCAAAGTCCCTATCCCTGGCATCGCGACCGAGCGTTCCACCTCGCGTCCTAGTGCCCCGACGCAGGGGCGGGCGATATGCGGCCCTTGGTTGGAACAGGTTGCGTCCGCCCAATTTCCTGATGACAGGGCATCCATCGGCCCAGCCGGTTGACCTCATCGGCTTCGGTACGAAGAGCGTATTACCAGGGTCTCCGCTCTCTCCACCGGGCTTAAGCGTAGTGGACTGCTTGAGCCCGGCGTCTGCCAGACTGCTCCGTCCGCACACGCCTGAATGATTTGCTTCGCTGCGCGATTGGAATCGCAAGCATGCCGCAATGGTGGAAGCGGCCATTAGGGCAACGGGAAGTTCGGATGTATGCAGTGTCCTTTCCGATCATCGGTCCGCGATTACGCATCGGTGAGTATGCCGGTGCTGGACCAAGAACGCTTCGGCTCTGCGACAACTGCTTGAGTATCCTTGCCGTCGAGGAATCAATGAATCCTTTCTGAAGGCACAGTCCTTCGGCGACCGCCGGCCAAAATGGCTGGATGAAGCTGCATCTCTCTTCCGCGTCGGGGGCGGGCGTATGGCGTCGTGGCTTGTACCCCGAGCCTGAAGGGTAAAACATACCGGCTGACCGAATGCCACCAGCTTCGCCCTCAACGCGGGCGGGTGCGCAGAACCGTCGCGGTGGACGTACGCCGGAGGCCGCCAGATGAGGTCTCGTGGAGCGCCGCGCCAGCCCGCGTTTTGCTGCATGAAATGCACGCGTTGTGCGTCGGCCAGACGAACTACACCGGCGGAGATTTGTGGTGATTCACGAGCGGACGTACGCCGACCTCGGTCTGACGACGTTGACAAGATTGACGCTCTCTGCGCGAAGCCGGACACCGCTGACCAGTGGCTGGATGTGAAGCTCGATGTGTTCGAGGTACGGGGCGAGTCCAGCCCGCACTGATCGCGGCTTCGAGCGTTGGGAAAAACTGACGCGGCTCTGAAGTGCCGTTTATTTCGAGCGACCATCCCTGTTCGGTTGCCACGACGCTAAGCCTTGTTGCTGGCATCACGCTATTCCGAAGACCGCCGCAGACGAGCTGCGGGAGCAGATGTACGCCGTGCTCAAAGCGTATCACCCTTTGATGTTACGTGGGACGCGGCAGAAGGGGTTCCGCTCGCGGATCTGGCCGTCGCGTCTGCTACTAGTTTTCGCGCGGCGCGGCAGGGGCTATCAGACGCCGTCTGACGAAAGAAAAGCCCTCGGCCGGATGGCGAGGGCTTTAAATTTAGGGTGGGCGATCCGGAAATGCCCGACGAAATGATGGCAAATAACTTCATCTCTCCGCACCCCACCAATTGGTGGCTCGCCGCCGTGCCGCAACATAAGGTGGCTTAAGGAGGCACATAGATTCGCTCACGCGAACTATGTATGGGAACCATGAGGCTAGACTGTGTACCTTCAGGGCAAAGCGCGCTGTACGCGCTTCTCGGAAGGGTATTGCGACGTCTTTATCACTTCGTCCGGGGGCGGGATTGAAGTGAAAGCGCAAGCAGGTCTCCGCTGCATAGCGAAATATAAGATTGTGCAATGCAAAAAAACGTCCTGCCGGCGCCTATACTGGAACGGGCGGCTGGGGGAATAGCCACTGAAAGGAGGTGGAAATTATGCTTAAGAAGCTATTATTTTTTGTTGTCATAAGTATCGTTGGCGCCGCCGGACTTCATGCCGGAACATTGGGACCGCGCGACCCCTATACCGATGGAGGCAAAACTGCAAAGTTTGACGTCTATACCGATGGTGCTTCGGTCACCGACAGGCGGGACGTCTTTTCCGAAGGGGCGCGGGTCACGAACCGCGACGGCTACACCGACGATGCAT
Organism: Cupriavidus sp. H39; assembly: GCF_050271075.1. Taxonomy (NCBI): domain Bacteria; kingdom Pseudomonadati; phylum Pseudomonadota; class Betaproteobacteria; order Burkholderiales; family Burkholderiaceae; genus Cupriavidus; species Cupriavidus sp. H39. The sequence continues at coordinate 461,049 of NZ_CP189847.1, read as the reverse complement.
AACTAGGTGACTATCCGGGAAGGTTGTTCTCGGACGTGGCTCCTTGGGGCGCCGCGAGATCGGCGCCCGTTCGGTAGCCATCGCGGCCCCGCAGTCGGTTTCTCTTGGAAGTGGGCAGAGCGTAGTCACGGAAGTCGATCTCGCTATTTTTCCTTCCAACTCGGTGAATCATCAGAACCGCATCGTTCTCCATGGCCATGTGCACGCCCGCAGCGATGGCTGCATTGCGCGTCGGATAGGTGGTGTACTGTTCGACGCCATCTATTTCAACTGTCCAACGAGCGTCGTCAGTAAGCCGAACCTGAACGGTGATCGTTGTCATACAAGTCCCTCCTTGTATGAGTGGGTTATACCTATGTTTTAGGAAAGCTCTTCGTGACGCGCTGTAGGACAGTTCCCGCTTTTTTCGCGAAGTGAAGCCCCAGCGCACATGAGGTGCTCGCCCTTGACCGTAGCAGGCGCCGTCCCGGGCGCGAAGCCGTCACTTCTTGATGTCGCGTTGGGCGCTGGCATAGCTGCGTCGCTCGGTAAGTTCGCCGTCGACGTCATGAATCAGCAGATCAACGTTCTCACGCTTCGCTTGAGCGGCGCCGGCGGAAATGGCTTCCTCCTGGACGGGAAACGTGGTTCCGTCGCCACCGCCGGCGTGCTCGACAGTCCAGCCGGAATCCGACGCTACTACATGGATGTTGTGCATAGCCGGCTCCATCGGTTAACAGGATCAGTGTGCGCGCAGACCCGGCCCGGCGCAATTGGGCGCCGTCCGACAAAAGACGGCCCTCTGCCTGGTTGGCGAGGGCTTCTAGTTTGGATGGCAATCGCAACCGCTCGGAGAATGATCGCAAAAGAGCTGACTTCCGCATCCCAACAATTGGTGGTTTCAAAGCCATGCCATAGCCACCGGGCGTGAGAGGCTCTTCCCTTAAACGGTCAGTGACGATGCCGATGGCGCCTTTTAATCGCCCGGCCAGCGACGTCCAGAAGTGCGGCCGCCGTCCGCAGGTTTCGCGGGCCATTGGGGCGAAGGCGAATGTCTGGGGCACATACATACGGCCCGATAATCGGGGACTTTATCCGCCACGGACGAAGAGGTCTGCCTTAATGTATTGCGTCTTATACTGCGCTCAACCCCGCTGTTACGGGAGGAAAATTAAGTGCCCATACTGCGCGGCTAAGCCATTTTTTCTGACCTTGCATAGCTCCTCCGTAACGACTCTGTCGAGTGGCTTGCTTCGCTCAAATCTCGCTCGGACGCGCCCCAGCAACGCGCGGCATTTGCGGTCAACCGAGACTTGATCGCGCCTGTACATCGGCAAGGAAATCCTTGCGCGCATTCGCGCAGGCGTGGCCGGATGCAGGAATTGTCCAACATCTACAGTTCGACAGCTTTGTCGGCCACGCCGAGCATGGCAAACGCCGGGATTGCCTACATCGCGGATGGCTGAATTGCCCGCCGTTCTGGCGCAGGCCTGGCTGATATTCCTTGATGCAGACCAGGCCGAGGGAACCCTTGTCGAATGGCGGGTGAACAGCAGCGGCAGCCCGTCATCGCGGCGCAGCAGGCACCGCTCCTGCGAGCACATCGCGGCACGGGCACACACGGGATCGGCTGCGCCGGACAGACCGCCCAAGACTGCGCAATGGCGTCGATCCGGCATTCGTCACGGTCCTAGCCAGGTGCCGTCGTCGAAGGTCGCGCGGCGATACCAGTCGCCGTCCCAGGTCTCGCGCTCCAGGGCCTCGCCCAGCAAGGCCGCATGCGCGCGCCAGAGGTTGGCGCGCGCAGCATCGCGGGGCTGCGCTAGCGGTGCAAACATGGCGAGGGTGCGTGCCAGCAGCTAGCCCAGCCGGACGCTTTCGCCCTTACCGCCGGCGCCGGCAAGGTTCATGCCATCGTTCCAGTCGCCGCCGCCGCTCAGCGGCAATGCTCGCCGGTGTGCGCGATGCAAAAGTCGGGCACGCGCTCGCAGTGTTCGAACAGCGAGGCCGATACCTCCGAGACCATAGGCTGCAACAAGGCGTCGGCCTCGGCGGGCCCAGCAGCTGGCCTTTCAGGAAGGGCACCATCTCGTCCAGCCCGAGGCGTCCTCCGCGGCCGCGATATAGCTGGCCGTCGCGAACGGCAGCCATACACGGTCGTCGGAGATCGGTTACGCACTTGTTGCACTGGGCCTGACGCATGTAACCATTGCGTCGGTCACGATCTTCCTGCATCGTCACCAGGCTCACCGTGCCCTGGAGCTGCATCCCATGGTCAGCCACTTCATGCGCTTATGCCTGTGGCTGACCACTGGTATGGTAACCAGGGAGTTGGTGGCGATCCATCGCAAGCACCACGCCAAGTGCGAAACCCCGGAAGACCCACACAGCCCGCGGTGCTACGGAATCAGGCGAGTGCTGCTGGAAGACCTAGAACTCTATGGCAGCGAGGCCAGGAACGCCGCAACGCTGGAACGGTATGGACATGGCCCCCCTGACGACTGGATCGAGCGCAAGCTCTATGCGAAGCACGTCGGGCTAGGCATCGGCGTCATGCTGGCGATCGACGAGGTGCTTTTCGGCCCGATCGGACTGAGCATCTGGCCAGTGCAGATGCTGTGGGTGCCGTTATTCGCCGCGAGTGTGATCAGCGGCATCGGCCACTACTGGGGCTAGCGCACGTACGCGCCGAACGACACTTCCCGGAATATCGTGCCATGGGGCATTCTGTTCGGCGGCGAGGAACTACACAACAACCACCATGCGTACGTCACCTTAGCCAGGCTGTCCAGCAAATGGTGGGAACTCGACCTTGGCTGGTTGTACATCCGGTTGCTGGCGGCTCTCGGCCTTGGCAGGGTACGCAGGGTGGCGCCAAGGGATCCGGGTCAATTCCGGGCAGGGCAGGCTGCGATGCATGGACCATGCAGGCCATCACCACGCATCGCTACGATGTCCTAGCCAGGTTCCCCGATACCCTGCAGCAAACCACCCTGGATGAAATCCGCGCCCTGCGGGCGCGTACGAGGCCAAGGCGCAGGAAGCGTTCCAGCGCTGGCTGCAAAGGGAAGGGGAGGTGCTGTCGGAACGTGAGCTCGCAGTCCTGCACCAGGCGCTGCGTGCCAGCGACTTGCTGCGCACGATCTACCTACATCGTCAAGGACGATGCCGTGGGGAATTGCTTTGCCGATGAGCTCATCAAGAAGCAGGCCAGGGCGTGCATGTGAATCTTATCTACGATAGCGTGGGCGCGATCAATTCACCCGAGGCATTCTTCAGTCGCCTTTCAGACAGCGGCATCAACGTGCTGGAGTTCAAACCGATGAAACCGCTGTCCGCGAAGAAGGGGTAGGTCAATCAACGGGATCACCGCAAACTGCTGATTGTCGATGGCCAGATCGTCTTCCTTAGCGGGGTCAATATCAGCAGCGTCTATTCAAGCGGTTCATTCATGCCGCAATCTAGGCCTCGAAGCCGATGGCCTATGGGTTCCGTGCCGCATGCAAGCCGCAACTACGCGATAGTGTAAGTATTACGCGTCCCTGGCGTGTAGACATGTTTTGCCAGCAGGAGAATCTGATCACGATAACGGTCGAACATGGCCAGAAGGGCGACCTCGTCGGCGGCCGCCTCATGACTCAGGCGCGAAAGCATGCTGTCGGAAACCTGGAATGCGACTTCGCATGCGTTGTCGTAGCACCAGAAGCAAACGCAGTGCCGCGGCGCATCGTAGCTGCGGCTGGCGTTAGGAAAATTCAGTGCCATGGTGGACTCCTGTGAGCCAGCGATGGCATCTCGGATGTTGTTTGCTTGACTGGCATAGCTCGTGTCCGCAAGAATGTCGCAACGCCGCTGTACGCCTATCGCCCACTCCGCCAGTTCTAACTATTCGATCCCAATGCGCCACGGGAGCTATCCTCAAAACGGCGACGGTTGAACCAAAGGGAGGTTGGTCTTCCGTGGCCTGCCTGTTCGGCCGGGCGATGCCAAACAGGGGGGCAGCGCAACCCCCTGTTGCTGTGCGGAGGATCGTGGCGTCGTCATATTCGCCCGGGGCGTCGATGATCTCAACATGCTGAGTGTCAAGGTAGATGACAGCAAGAACGTCATGGATTGCAATTTCGCTGTCAAACGGGCCAAAGCGGCAGATGCTCGCCTCGGCATCAACCTCTGCAAGATACCAGTCTCGGACGCTGCAGTGATAAATCACGATGATCGTACCGAGATAGTCTGTGGACATTTTCTTCACCATTTCAACGAGACCGACTCCATACGAGGAGGCATGGCATAAACATCGACCGGAAAATCCTGAATCACTGAGGGTGTATGGCTTTGGCGAACGAGCCAGTCCTCCCGATACAGAAGGAATAACAACACCCCGACCTTCCGATGACGGTCCGCCGGCAGCGAAGCTCTTGTGGTCTTCAGCACGCAAAACGGTGGCGTAGCCGAAATCGAGCAGAAAGCGCAGGTGGTGCCGCGCGGTCCACCCTGTGGGATCATTCGAGTCCGTCGGCAATGGCGTGCATCAGCTCCCACTCGACCGCCGCTGAACGCCCGCGAGGCATCGAGGCATACTGCCTGTTGGGCGCCGCAGACTTCACCCCGGCAAATGGGTTCGCCAGTGCATAGCGCTGCTGAATCAGTCCGAGGACACGTGGCCAGCATTGATAGCATAGGCGATCGAGCGTCGAATTCAGTGGCCACGCGCCGCGTCTGCGTTTTCTACGGCCGTCGAAGATGGCGCTCTCCATGGCACCGCTGATTGGGCGCTCTTTCGTCATGCTAGGATGTCTTGAAAGGATTGGAGATGGTCATGGAGCGCGTGATTGAGTATCGTGGATTCAACATTCACCTCGATGTGCAAAAGGTGTCGACGGACATGTTCAACGTCTGGTTCGAGATTGAAGGACCTATGAGGCCGCGTGGGGTCGCAGCCATAGGCAAGCGCATCAAGGTGTTCGGCGGACCATACTCGGAGCGTTGGGCATACCTTGTCGCCGAGTTGGCTGGCAGGGGCGCAGTTGACGTGATTCTGGGTCCCGATGAATAAGCCGGGAGTATGGAGACGAACATGCAAAGACGCGTCACTATCGGCGAGTATGAGGTGTCGATTCAGGCGGACCGGAGTGATGACCCACATAGGCCTGGATACGTAGTTCGCTACTCGATCATTCGCACCGATGGCCGACCTGTCAGAGGCGCCCTTCTCCAGGTCCAGTCCTACGATCTCATCGATGGTACCGACTATTTTGTGAGCGTCGATGCCGCCCTTGACTACGGCGAAGAAAAGGCGCGCCAAGATGTTGCGACCTTTTAATTGGCTGGTCCAAGCTAGCAGCAAGGCGCTGGTGTTGTCCAGCATGGAGCTGATGTAGGCCTTGACGTGTAGGAATTGGCTTTTCTCGCGATTTCTATCCGCCTTGCTTCCGTCGCGTGCTACGCTTCTTGGTGCGATAGGAGGCATGCCATGGCGAACTTCGAAACTGATGCCGAAATACTCGAGTGGATTGCTAAACACAGCGAGGATGAATTCCGGCAGAACGTAGAGCGCCACACCTTTGGCGACAGACGATTAGAGAACGCTCGTGCATATCTCGACAGGATCGACAGCGAGCGATCCGAGATATTCGAGGAGCGAGCCCTTCGGGCGACGGAGCAGGCGGCAGCGGTGGCGCAGGACCAAGCCCAGATTGCTCAACAAGCGCTCCGCATTTCAAAATGGGCTCTTGGTATAGCTCTCGTTTCCGCATTTATGGCCGTCGTCGGGTTGGTCGATAAATAGGCCATCACATCCCTTCGGAAGCTGTGCCACTGACAGGGTGACTGCCACCGGCCGAACCCACACTGGCGTTGCAGACAGCATGAAGGTCTCGCCCGTCTCCGCCAGCAGCAGCATGGTGCCCATCACCACGATGATCCGCTTGCCCGTGGCGATACCGCGTTGCCGATGCGCTCACGCCGGGCCTGATCGCTCAGACCATCCAAATCAATTATTCCTCGGGCTCGACATTGACTGCAGCGCGGCGAGCTCTAGTGTGGTGAACGGGCAGCCAGTTGCCGTCCAGCGCGCGGACGATGACGACGAGCTTGTCGTTCGCCGCCGGGGCAGGCGCAGGTCGGCCACAGACCACCGGCCGTTGTCGTGGCCAGCAGCTGCTGACACCGCGCGGCTCGGTTGATCCCAGCTCACCAGGCCGTAGTGCGCGCCGATCAGATAGTGGCCGCCGCATTCGCGCCGCACGCCCTGGCGCGGGTCTGCCACGGCATACACACCTTGGCCCGTGTCGCTGCGCGCGATGACCTTGCCGGCCGGCTCATCGTAAGCCGGTTGACGCGCGCGGATCCTGCACGCGCTGGCCAGTGCCGTGCGCGCTGGTGACAGCGGCGGCGGCCTGCTGCCATGACACGCTGCGGAACTCGTTGTCGTGCTTGGCCTGGCGGGCGTGGCACGGGTCTGCTGCCGCATGACGCTTGATCTGTCGCTGACTTTCCAGCCGGGAGAAGTGCCTGATTTCGATCTGTTGACTGACAGGGCAAAGTCCCACGGCTAACGCGTGCTGCACGACAGCCTGACCATCACGTTTGCCGACAACCAGACCCTGTGGCGAGTCAGCCTGGTCGCTCCGGAAAAGTCGCGTGCGCTATCGCCCGCAGCACTGGAGGCCGAAATCGCTGCAGCCAGGTGTCTCCCGGTCCAGCATCGTACCGGTGCGCGGCTGATTCGGATACCGAACACTTCTTTAATAACAAACACGCTGTTTTCCTAAAAAGTGCAGGCGATCCAAATGAAGTTCCTTGGGGAACTTGAGGGTATTGACAAAACCAGTTGGATCGCACATGTCTTCAGGCCATTTGATCCATTTAGTGAAGTCCACCGTTACGATCACGCTGTTGGGAATGATGGCGGCGGTTGCATATTCTGGGTGTCAATCGAGATTGGTTTGGTTCAGTTTCACAGTTTCATATTTGGGGCCTAATTTCCTGAGGGCGACGTAGCAGTAAGTCTCGACGCTGGATCAGGGTGATATCGGCGGGTTGCCTACCGCACTACAGATGTCCGCCCAATGAGCCTGCCGCTATCTAATGCCGCAAGTCGGACGAAGTCTGTTCCCTAGCTGGAGCGAGGGTTGCTCGTGGTGCGGGGACGCCGCCTTCAGGAAACTGAGATGCTGCTAGGTGCTGGATTACGTTGTCGTTCGATACGGCAAGCGACATAGCAAGCCGGCTGATGTCCCAGATGCGCCCGCTCAGTTCGCGGGCCACCGCGACCACCGCAATGTTCGGGTTCTTGCCATGTCCGGCAAGTTTGCGAAAGCGCCGGCTCAGTCGAGTCTGGGCGCCCCCCGTTCGTAGCGGTCGTAGTTAGCGGGATCCGTAGAGCGTAATGAAAATGTCACCACCTTTGCCGCGCCGTGACGCGGGGCAGCGCCGTGGCGGTATCGGGCCGCCACATTGGGTGCGACAGGGGTTATGGGAGAGGCCCCAGGCCTCACCCGCCCCCGACGAGCCGTGGCGCACACCCTGTCAGGGCTGCGGCAAACCGAATCGCCACGGACGGGAGGGTGCTGTTTTGGGCGGGGCAGCGCCTTGGCGGAGTCGCCCGACTGCCTTCAGAAGGGAGTCGCCGCGCTGGGTGAGGCGGGGACACGCCTGACCGGAAGGTCGGTTTTGCAGCCTGACAAATTGAGATGGCCAGAAGATGCCGCTCCGTCCAAGTCCTCCCGACCCCTGGGATATCGCAGGCAATCACCTGGCGCACGTCCGCCACGGCCCGGCGGAAAGTCTTTTGCCCGCGCCAATGCTGACGTGCTAATGCTGTTGCGCCCGCCGCAGAAGCTCTGTACGCCGAATAACGAAGTGGGTGTGAATCTTCCGGCGTGCGCAGCAGCTGCTGGCCTCGGAACGAAATGTACCGTATAATTCACATATGGAGTGCCCGTGTTTGGGGCGGATACCTCGCACCCGAGGCCGGGCCGTCTCACAACTTCCGTTTTTCCAGTATCACGAAAAGCGCCTCTCACTGATTCCGTTTCCCTGCACATGTCTGGCTTCCCTTCAATGGCGTCCCGTCCTTGGCGATCCGGCACCACGACGGGGCGGCGCGATCTTTCAACCGATACGGCTAGTCACCGAGGACGCGGCAACTTGGTATCATTTGATCTATAATCGTACATCATTTGATACCAAATGGAGCCGAGATGGTGATCACCCCCGAAGAGATCAGCGCAGTCATGGCGCTGGTGCCGGTGCCTCACTCGTTCGCCGAGCTCGATGCGGCAGTGCGCGAAGGTCTACCAAAGAAGGCGCTGCGAGAGAGTGTGGCGCACGTGGCTCGTTCGGTCGAGCAGCAACGCGCCTTGATGGCGCGTATCGTGCCAGAGGCAACGTACAAGCGCCGGCGCGAGCGGCTGTCGCCGGACGAGTCCGAGAAAACCGAGCGCCTAGCGAGAATCTTCGCGAGCGCCAACTTTGTCTGGGACGACGAGGATGACGCCCGTGAATTTCTCAACACGCCGCATCCCCTCCTTGAGGGCTGCACCCCCTTGGACGTCGGCATGACTGAGTTGGGGGCGCGCCGGGTTGAAGAGCTGCTCTGGAAGTTGTTCTATGGGATTCCGGTCTGATGCGGATCTACCGCATCGCCGACAGCCGTCACCCGGTCTGGACTGGCACCGGCGCCATGCTGGTGGGGGGGCGCTTCAACAGCCCAGGGCGGCCGGTCATTTACGGGGCGCTTACCTTTGCCGGCGCCATGCTCGAGGTGCTGGTCCATGCGCGCATCGGCAAAGTGCCGCGTCACCACGTTTGTGTGACCGCCGACGTGCCGGAGGGCGTGTCGATTGAGCGCGTCGAATGGAATGCCTTGCCGACAGGCTGGGATGCGCACGATGCACGAGCCATCGCGCGCGACTACGGAGATCGCTGGCTGGAGGAGGGAAGATCTGCGATCTTACTGGTGCCGTCAGTGGTCGCTCGCGCCGAGTGGAATGCGCTGGTTAATCCCGCCCACCCGGAAGCCGTACGGATTGTCGTCGGGCCGGCTGAGCCCGTGCGATGGGACGAGAGGCTATTTCGCTAATAGCGCGAGAAAGTCGCGGCCCGGAAATGGTCGTGCCCAACGGCACAACTCGGCAAGGGCCTCTATGCCAGCGGCATCGGCCGTTGGCATCTTTGCGGGTTCCGGCTTGCGGCCGACGCAGGAGGACCGACGTGCCGTGTCATATCTGAACTCCTCACAGGTCATTGCATAGGTCCCGGTGGCCATGTCCCAGGCGACGCTGTACCGCGCGATGAAGGATGAACGCTTCTATTGTTTCACCTCGCGCGGCAAGGCCATCGGCCGCGCATACCCGTCCTGGCAATTCGCGCTACCGGTGCCGGAATTGCTGGCCCCGGCCTTGATCCAGATGACGGATCTCCCGAATAGTGAAATCCATGCGTTCTAGGTAACCCCGGTCAACGTGTTCTACGACCTGACGCCGGCCGAAGTGCTGGCGGGAAGGGGTGCCACCCAGCTGGTTTCCGGAGCCGCACGCATCATTGGCTGCTTTGCCAGCCGGCTGCCTAATTGGTGCAGAGGGCGCCCCGCTCGATGACATCGGTCGCGCGGACTTCAACGCCTTTCCTGGTCGTGCACTTCAAAAGCGCCGGTACGGCAGCGCGCCCACGGTCGGCCTCGCGGCATTTGTCCTGCTGGTCTTCCGCGACGGCGACATACGAAACTCGCCATGAATCACAAAGCTACCTGGCCCGCCTTGCTGGAGGATGTCGCGGTGGAGCTGCTGTGTCAGCCCCACGGACGACGGTGAAATGCGGGGCAAAGGCGTTGGCGTTGGCGGCGGCTGGGCCATCGTAGCCAAAATACCCGAGTACGCCGCGTTGTACTGCTGAAATCATTGAGGTCAGGAAGCCGTGCAACCGTCTGCCAGCTCTGGACTGATGCTACCCATGATATTGTGGAAGTTATCGATAACGAGGTAGCGCACCGCTATCCCGACAGGGCCGCCATCGAGCGCGACCAAGTGCTCGCCAAGGTAAAAGCAGCGGAGCCAGCAAATCGATTACTCTCACGTTGGAACAATACAGGAATCCCGTGCTGGTGTCTGTGGCCGTAGACCTGGTACACGCGCCTACCCCGGCATGGTCCTTCGCAATTAGATCGGCCGTTTGTGCCAAGGATTATCGATCGGCGAGGTTTGCCGGTCGATGGAAGCTCGGTGAGTCGGCCATTCGGCGCCGGCGCCAGGCCTGGTGATGCACTCGGATAGAGGCAGTCAGTACGCGAGCGCGGAGTATCAGGCCTTGCTGGCACGCCATCAGGTCGTTTGCAACATTTTTGAAAAGGCAATTTCTGGGAAAACGCGGTGATGGAGCGGTTCTTCCTGAACCCGAAGATGGAGCGTGTGTGGCAGCGTCAATACGCCGACCACGACGAGCCCGGCGTGGCATCACCCATTACATCGTTGGCTTATATAACCGGGTACGCTTGCACTCAACCATGGATATCTGTTGCCCACTCTGCCTGTCCGAAATTACTCGAACACTACAGCCGGCATGGTCTTTGCGCGGGAATGGATAGAGTCCGCGCGCTGTTGGATTAGCCGTGTTCTGACCGAACGCACTGCCGATGGCGATCATAGTGCAATGCACTTCACTCACATGGATCACTCGTTTCTGCCAAACGTGCCGGCCCACTCTACTATTGGGACAGCGCAGTATCAGCTTCGCAAGCGCTTTGCATGCCCGAAGGTACTACTCGAAACGCTGTTGGCCTTACGCTTGGACTTGCTTACTCGCGACAATCCTTGGCCGCGGCAAACCTTGGTGCACCGGAGAGATGTACTGATGCACGTGTGGGAAGAACGCCCCCCGGGCCTGTTCGAAAGCGGAGGCACAATAGAACTCATTGAAAGGTGCCTCGACGCTGCGTTTGTTGACGCTGCGGCGGGACGGAAGATCGAAGCCGCGATACATCTAAAGCGTGCATATTACTTAGTATGTTGCACTGCATCGGCTAATACGCGAGGGTGCGCCGACGACTGGTCTCACCGGTGCGCACCCAACGCCCATAAGAGATAAGTAGTCTCTCGAAGTAAAGCAGAGGTACATCCGAGAATCAAACTTACAACTAAAGTAGAAAACTCTGCCATTCATATTTGCGGAGGGCAGTGTGCGAAATTCAAATAGCGATATCCATGTATGGAATGTGTTGTCGCGATCGAGGGGATCGGCCACCTAGAGCACCGATTGAGCTTCGCTGACGCACTAAGTGTTGCCACCGATCTTGCCGCTGAACAGCGGGACGCTTCTGTATATCCATGACGAACGCGGAGAAATTGCCCGTCGAGTTGACTTCGATTCCGCACCGGCTAAAGCCAATATAAGCCTTCCCGAGGCCGATGAAATGACAGACAGCAACATTGAGAGCGAAGTTAGCCGCACGCTTTAGGTAAGGAGAAAAACCGACAACACGATGACGCCATTGCCAAAATTCCCCAAGATCCGGCTTTTTCCATAAAAACCTCAACGTTTATCTCATGAGCAGGTGCGCAGTTCCTTGCGGAGCGCAGGTGTGAAGTTCCCTTGACAAAAAACTGGCGGAGCTAATCAAAATCGATCTCTGGTCAAGCTCGCGTATCGATATTTGCTTCAGAAACTTGAAGCGGGCTAAGGGTGCGTGCGTCTGTGGGGCCAATCGGCATCCGTAGCACCGTACGTCATTTAACATAAGTATTATTATGCGCAAAGCAGGTGTTGGTCTTTTTTAGTAATGTCACCTTTGCGATGATTAGAGATGTCACCTGAGGCTTAGTCCCCGTACGCTGCGAGTTTCGTCGGGCGCTACGGGAGGCAGCCATGCGCGTAGAGGGATTGGTGACCATGAGCATGCGCGAAGTTGACCGGATGAAGGTGATCCAGGCAGTCGCCGATGGGCATTTGGCGCGCTGGCGAGCGGCCGAGCGCCTCGGCATCAGCACCCGGCACGTCAGGCGGCTTGTTTTGCGACTGTTGGAGGACGGGCCCAGCGGACTGGTTTCTCGCAAGCGCGGTCGCCCCAGTAACCGGCAATTGCAGCCTGGCCTCGAATCCCGCGTGCGTGGCCTGATCCGCGACAGTTATGCCGACTTCGGCCCGACCCTTGCCTGGGAGAAGCTGCGCGAGCGCCATGGTATCGAGATCTCGGCAGCGTGCGTACGCCGGATCATGATCGACGCCGGCTTCTGGGTGCCGCGCAGGCTGCGCCCGCCCAAGGTGCACCAGCCAAGGAACCGCCGCGCCTGCCTGGGCGAGCTGGTGCAGATCGATGGCTCCGACCACGCCTGGTTCGAGGACCGGGCGCCGGCGTGCACGCTGCTGGTCTATGTCGATGACGCGACCGGGCGGCTGATGCAGTTGTTGTTCGTGCCGACCGAGTCGACGCCGGCGTATTTCAACGCCACGCGCGCCTATGTCGAGCGCCACGGCAAGCCGATGGCGTTCTATTCGGACAAGGCCGGCATCTTCCGCGTGAACGCGAAGGACAGCGCCGAAGGCCGCGGTTACACCCAATTCGGGCGCGCGCTGTTCGAGCTCAACATCGACATCCTGTGCGCCAATTCGAGCCCGGCCAAGGGCCGGGTCGAGCGGATGAACGGCACCTTGCAGGACCGGCTGGTCAAGGAACTGCGGCTGCGCGGGATCAGCACCATGGCCGCCGCCAACGCTTTTGCGCCGCATTTCATCGCCGACTTCAATGCGCGCTTCGCCAAGGTGCCCAGGCGCGACTCCGATGCGCACCGGCCGCTGCGCGGCGACGAGGACCTGGCGCGGATCTTCAGTTGGCGTGAATGGCGCAAGGTGTCGGCCAGCCTCACGTTGCAGTACGACAAGGTGCTGTACCTGCTCGAGGACCGGCCCGAACACCGGCGCCTGATCCACCGCTACCTCGAAGTGGCCGAGTACCCGGACGGCCGGGTCGAGTTGTGGGCGGATGGTGCTGCCCTGCCCTACACCACCTATGACCGGCTCGGCGCGATCGACCAGGGCGCGATCGTCGAGCACAAGCGGCTGGGGCACGTGCTGGCCATCACGGCGCAGGTGCAGGCGCAGCGCGACAGTCGCCAGCAAGCCGGGCCGTCGCGCACGCTGCAAGGCGAACCCGCCCGGCCCCATCGCGCGCCGCTGAACGTCAAGCGGCAGCGGCTGATCAACCGGCTCGATCTGGAGCGTGCGATCGCTGCAACCCCAATCCCGCAGAAGGCGGACATTTTAACCTGGCCCGCCGCGCAGCCACCGCGCCACCCTGGGCCGGACTCGGTTACGTCAGGTCAGCCCTACCGCCCTACGGCCAACCCCCCAAAAGCATCAAAACCCGCACAAAAAGCACGTTCGGACTGACATTTGAATTGAGCGGGCGCCCCGACCTTTCAAAACCGCCTGGACAGCAGGTGTTAGACCCAAATAGTAATGTCGTACTTGAGCCAAATAGAAATGTCGTACCCCCTTGCCAAGGCTGGCATGCTGGCGGCTTTCCGTCTGTCCGAGACCGGAGGCAGCCATGCCCAAGCCCGAGACCATCACGATGGCGATGCGCGAATTGGATCGGCTCAAGGTGATTCAGGCCGTGGTCGACCATGGCCTGGCAGTCTGGCGCGCGGCCGAGAAGCTCGGCTTGTCGCGGCGCCAGGTGGAACGGCTGGTGTTGCGCTACCGTGAAGACGGTCCCGGCGGCCTGGGCTCGCGCAAGCGTGGTCGTGACAGCAACCGCCAGTTGCCGCCCGGGCTGGAATCCCGCGTGCGCGGCCTGATCCGCGACAGTTACGCCGACTTCGGCCCGACCCTGGCCGCCGAGAAGCTGCGTGAGCGCCATGGCATCGACCTAGCCACGGAGACCGTTCGCCGCATCATGATCGACGCCGGCTTTTGGGTGCCGCGCAGGCTGCGCCCGCCCAAGGTGCACCAGCCAAGGAACCGCCGCGCCTGCCTGGGCGAGCTGGTGCAGATCGATGGCTCCGACCACGCCTGGTTCGAGGACCGGGCGCCGGCGTGCACGCTGCTGGTCTATGTCGATGACGCGACCGGGCGGCTGATGCAGTTGTTGTTCGTGCCGACCGAGTCGACGCCGGCGTATTTCGGCGCCACGCGCGCCTATGTCGAGCGCCACGGCAAGCCGATGGCGTTTTACTCCGACAAGGCCGGCATCTTCCGCGTCAACGCGAAGGACAGCGCCGAAGGCCGCGGCTACACCCAGTTCGGGCGCGCGCTGTTCGAGCTCAACATCGACATCCTGTGCGCCAACTCGAGCCCGGCCAAGGGCCGGGTCGAACGGATGGACGGCACGCTGCAGGACCGGCTGGTCAAGGAGCTGCGGCTGCGCCGGATCTCCTCTCAGGCCGACGCCAACGCCTTCGTGGCGGTCTTTGTGGCCGACTTCAATGCCTGCCAAACCACCCAGGAGCAACTTCAATGCGCATCGCCCAGTGCGGGCTGATGAGGATCCGGAGCGGATCTTCACCTGGCGCGATTGGCGCAAGGTGTCGCAAAGCCTCACGCTGCAGTACGACAAGACGCTGTACCTCCTGGCAGACCAGCCCTAGCGTCGCGCTCTGATTCACCGCTACATTGAGGTGGCCGAGTACCCGGACGGCCGGATCGAACTGTGGGCGAATGGCGCCACCTGCCCTACACCACCTATGACCGGTTGGCCGAGATTGAGCAGGGGGCGGTCGTTGAGCACAAGCGGCTTGCTCACGTGTTGCGCTTGGCGCAGGAAATGCAGGCGAAGCGCAATAGCCGGCGCAGCGCCGGCGCACCCGCTCTAACCACCGCCGGCACGCCACCGCGGCCTCGCAAGGTTCCGGCAAAAAACCTCAGAGACAGTTGAGCGCCGCTGACCTGCAAGCCGCCATCAGGCGCGGCTTTCATCCCTTCCCGAGCCGGAAGTTTTGTCCGCTTGACCGAGATTTTTTCGCCTAAATATTCCAGCTCGGAAAAAAACCCTTGGCTTGGCGGCTCTGGACGGCTCCGCCTTGGCCATCTCAGTTAAACTGCTTGCTGCCGGACGCGACTGCTGGCTGCCACCTGCGGCAAGTTTCTTGTCAGAGGCACTGCGCCGACATCACCATTCAAGTCACAACTACTCGGCCCGCCTACCCTGCAAGTAAAGACGGTATGAATACACGACGCCGGATCCTCGACCCTCATCCGCTCCGCACAAAGCGGCTTACCAAGTTGCAATACCTACGCGAAGCGCGTGACGCATGCCTAAGTTATAGTGTGCCGCTTGGCATCATAGGGCCATACAAGGCTCGGTCACTGACCTGGAACTCGAGCACTTACTACTACGTCTTTGGCCAAGGGCTCGCCGGCAACGCCCGGCTCGTCGAGGCTTTCCGGGTAAACAGACACGGCGAATTGGTCCCCGTCCCCGCCTTCCAATACCCAGAACCATTCAAGGAATTGTTCCCGACCGATTACTCCATCTTGTATAACGCCGACCCGTGGAACGGAGCCTTTCCTCCAGCCAAGCGAAGCGAAGTATTCGAGGAGGACTGAAGTGATTTGCGATCATTGGTCGGGCATCACCGCGATCGCCACTACACTCGAAGCCCTCGGCATCTGGCCGAGGGTTTTTCTTTTGTCGGACGTCGCTTGATAGCGGATCGCCGACATGTGGTCAGCCTCCGCATGCGCGTCCTTCGCTTTTGAAGCAGCGATTGGCCTGCGTCATCAAACGGCTACCGCGCAATCTCATTGGATCGGCAATTCGCCCGACCTGAACGGGCAAGTACACGCGCTGGCCATCGCTTCGCAATGCCGGGTGCATACTAATGATCATCATTCGACACTCAAAAAGGAGGCCGCGAAGCTGATGAAGATGGCATGCAAGGAGGCGGCCCCACGGCGAAGGGAAGTCGCGGACCGACGTGTTTTCGCCGGATAGGTGCGGGTGATTGCTCTTGAAATTTCGCGGGCCCGATTACTATCTTATTTTCGCTCAAGCAGTCGCGATGTTGCGCGCTGCGGGTTCTGTCGCAATAAGGATGCTGGAGCCGCAGCGGATAAGAAGGCAGCTGCGGTGATATGCCCAAGGCCGGGCAGCTAGCGCAACCGCGTGGATTCCCGCTTGAGATTGCCTGCTGCGGGAGGGGTGAGACCATGAAGCTGCATGATGCCCGGCGTCGGGCGGCCGCTTGCTCAAACGCCCGGCGCCGCCGCTGAACTCGTCCCCCTGTCTCACCGTCGCGCTTCCGCGCGCCTGAAGGTCTACTTCATTTTTCCTTCGTCAATCTTTCCTCCTGATTTCTGGTAGCGATCGAGATACTCGTCGCGCAGCTTGCGGACGCTGCGACCGATCTTCACGTAGTCTTCTTGGTTGAGGTTGGCCAGAGAAACCCGTCCCGACGGATGTCGCGTACCAAATCCCTTGCCAGGCAGCAGCACCACGCCAGCTTCTTCGGCCAAGCGGAACAACAACTCGTGGGGCCCTACGGATTCAAGCAGCCACTTGACAAAATCCTCGCCAACGTCCCGGCTCTGCTGCTCCACATCGAGCAGCGTGTAATAGTCGACGACGTTCGAATCCACCGGCTCAGCCGCAACGCCCATGCCGCGATACAAGGCGGCCTTGCGGGTCCGGATCAACCCCTTCATCGCGTTCTTGTAGCTTTCCGTCGAATCCATCAGGGCGAACAGCGAGAACAGCACCATCTGCACTTGCTGCGGTGTGGAAAGGCCCGCCGTGTGATTGAGTGCCACCGTGCGGCTGTCCGCAACAATACGGTCAATAAACAGCAACTTCTCGGGTTCGGTAGTAATGGATTCGTAGCGATGGTTCAGCTCCTGGCGATCAGCTTGTGGCAGCTTAGCTCGAGAGGCCGGCCTCATGCTCGCACTGGATTGCAGTGACACCTTCCCGAGCACCTGCTTGCACCATCGCCTGGTGCGCTTCGCCCGACAGCAGGCGGGGCGCAGGCCGCGTCGGCTCTACTCTGCAACCTGTTCATGCGCTACTTCATCCACCGGACATCGGCGACCCACAGATGCTGGGCCCGGCGCTGCAAGAATGCGGCATCCCGTCGCCCGGCACCGGAGGCGCGCCGATGCTCCCTGACCTGAACTAGCTGCCGCCGCTGCGCGACGCCGAGGCCCCGCCGTTGCCGGCTGGACTTGGCGTGCCCCCAACTTTGTCTTCAAAGGCAAGTTACTCGCGGCCGCCCGCCGCGCTGCTACAGGGCATGTGTGTCGACTACAGCAAGGGTTAGGGCGACGACTGGCAACATGACGCGCGGCCCGGCCGGGGCTTGCCTATCGCGACAATGCAACGCCCGCGGGAGTTTGGCCTCGAGCCGCAACGGCTTTCGCGGAATACGACTGAAGGCCGGCACATCGCTTTCCGGGATGTAGGCGGTGACGGCAATACCATGCAGTGCGACGTCGATCAGGGGAACTCGAGCCTGGGCTCGGGATCCCGACGGAGTTGCGGCTTTGGAGTTGGCGCGCGAGGCGAGTGCCTTTGGCGGTCGGGGTGGCGGGCGGCGTTAGAGACTCCGATCCATACAGGTCGGAGCGGCACAAATCATCAAGGATGGCACCTGGGGGACTTCGCCCTGAATGTACCAATCAAGTCATCCGCGTGGTCTTGTTCCATGCCAGTTGCGAATCGCTCCTGAGTGGCTGCAATCGTTCGCCCTCAAGCAGGCTGGTACGCGCCATCGTTGTGGCAACTTGACCCCCAACGACTTCACACTCTGCGCAGCTTCTTACTCGAAGTGACCAATCGGCCACGTGTGCCGAGGTTTAAATACTCTCTTATCTCGGCGCAGAAAAATTTCATGTTGGAACAGCCGATGGTTACACATAGAGTATTCACTCCAACCTAACCACAGCGTGTTCATCGGCCTGGTTGAAATGGAGGTCTCGCATTTTCGGCCAATTAGAACGCAGTGGCCCATAGGTTCCATTCTTTCCATGATGTATGTACGCTTAGGGAGGCAACATGTCTGTCTTGTTGCTTGCAAACGTCGATCCGGATACGACTGAGGAGGAAATCCGTGCGTTCCTGGTCAAGTATGGATTGCCGGAGTTCAACGACATCGAGTATCTCGACGGGGACGGCAGTAGGCCTGCTGCCAGGTTGACCTTTGACTCGCTGGACAGTGACGCCTTGGACAAGCTGAAAGGCCGTATTCACGGTATGTACTGGAAAGGGAAACAGCTTAGCGCACAGGTACTCAGAGAGCGCTTCAGCTGAACCACGGGCAGTCCGTTTTCATTCGCGCCTTTCATGCTGGCGACAACGACGGCTACAGGGGCACCACCCGATACTCGCGTGGACGATACGCATGCACCAGGCCCGCGATCGGTACGGAAAGCTTACGGCGGAAATCGTCGAGATCGACACCCCGACACGTGAGGTTTCCCGTGAGGGCGGAGACGGAAGGTGGTCGAGTTTGTCGTTGAATCGGAGGCCAGGCCCCCTATTCTCGACGATGCCTTTAGCGGAGGGCAGCATGGACACAGGACAGAAACTGGCTCACTCCCGCGACGTGGGCGTGAAGACAAGCGTGGTGCTGCAAAAGCGCCTCAGAAACGCGCAAGAGGCCTTCAACAAACGGGCGCAGCAAGCCATGACCGGAGACCCGGCTGCGGCGGCTGGCTGGATGGCCGCGGCGGATCCGTTAAGCGCCTATGCCTACGCGGTTGACAGCATGCAGCGTGCCACCCTGTTCTGGGACACGATACGGCAGCGGGGCAACAACTTTGTCGAGAATGCGGTGCAGGGCCTCAAGCCGGTTCTGCATTTTGAGTACGAGACCGTGCTGGATGGCCGCAGCTTCGCGCGGCCCGTCAACTATGCGCTCTTAAAAATCACACCGCCGAAGGGCGTCTCGATCGACA
Source organism: Cupriavidus sp. H39 (assembly GCF_050271075.1). Taxonomy (NCBI): domain Bacteria; kingdom Pseudomonadati; phylum Pseudomonadota; class Betaproteobacteria; order Burkholderiales; family Burkholderiaceae; genus Cupriavidus; species Cupriavidus sp. H39. The sequence goes on along the minus strand of NZ_CP189847.1, from coordinate 442,188 downwards.
ATCGCCGTCGCCCTTACGTCATCATCGATCCGCGTGCAGGGCACGGACCTGGCATTGGCGGCTTCAAGGACGACTCCCAAGTCGGCGTGGCACTGCGCGCGGGCCACCCCGTCTATTTCGTCATCTTCTTCCGCGACCCGGAGCCCGGGCAAACGCTTGTGGACGTATGTGAAGCGGAACAGCAGTTCATCAAGAAAGTGCGTGCGTTGCATCCTGACAGCCAGAAGCCGGCAATTATCGGCAACTGTCAGGGAGGCTGGGCCGCCATGATGCTCGCGGCGTCGGATCCTGACGACACCGGGCCCATTGTCATCAACGGCGCGCCGATGTCTTACTGGGGCGGTGCCTGGAGCGCGGGCGAAGGCGACAACCCGATGCGCTACTCGGGCGGCCTGCTAGGCGGGACTTGGCTGGCGTCCCTGATGGCTGATCTCGGCGACGGCAAGTTCGATGGTGCCTGGCTGGTCCAGAATTTCGAGAACCTGAATCCGGCCAACAGCTTGTGGGACAAGTACTACAACCTGTACCGCAAGGCCGATACCGAGCCGCCGCGCTTCTTAGAGTTCGAGCACTGGTGGGGCGGCTATTATCTGATGAACCGCGAAGAAATCGAATGGATCACGCGTAACCTCTTCGTGGGCAACAAGCTCTGGAGCGGCGATGTCAAGGATGCCGGCGGAAAGGGCTTCGATCTGCGCGACATCAAGGCTCCCATCGTGTTGTTTGCCTCAATGGGTGACAACATCACCCCGCCGCAACAGGCATTCAACTGGGTGGTGGACGTCTATGGAAGCACCGAGGAAATCAAGGCCCGGGGGCAGGTCATCGTCGGGATGATGCACCAGGACGTCGGCCACCTCGGCATCTTCGTTTCCGGTAAGGTCGCACAGAAGGAGCACGCGCAGATTGTTTCCGTGCTGCAGAGCATCGAGTTGTTGCCGCCGGGTCTATACGGCATGGTGATCCATGAGCGGAAGTCCGGCGATGGCGTCGAGTACGAGGTCAAATTCCGCGAGCATTCCCTCGAAGAGATCGCGCAAAGGCTCAACCGCTTCGAGCGCGCCGACGAGAGGCCGTTCGAGGCCGTTGCTGCTGTCTCCGAATTCAACCAGCGCGCCTATGAACTGTTCGCCCAGCCGTACGTGCAAGCCATGTCGAACGAAACGACGGCACGCATGCTGCGAGAGTTCCATCCGCTAAGGATGCAGAACTGGGCGTTTTCCGATCTGAATCCCTGGATGGCCTGGCTAGGTGCGGCTGCCAACGCGATCAAGTCTAACCGGCAGGCGCTGGACGATGACCATCCGCTGCGCCAGCGAGAGCAGGCCGGCGCGGAAATGCTCAGCGCCGGCCTCGACGCCTATCGTGCCGTGCGCGATGCGATGACGGAAGCCGCCTTCTTCAACGTGTACGCGAACATGTTGTCGGTCCTGCCGCAGGACAAGACATCGCATGCCGGCCGGCCGGCGGTTACTGAGCCGCGCGAGCTGCCGGAGGTCAAGGCGGCGCTAGCTTCGATCCGGGAGGGCGGCTACGCGGAAGCCATCGCCCGGGTGGCCAGCCTGCTCAAGCGTCAGGGCGAGCCATTGCCGCTGTCCAGACTCGAGCTACGCAAAGAGCTGGTGACGGACTACGCAGAACTGCTGCCGGAACTGCTCCCGGAGGCATGGCGCCGGGTTCGGGGCCAGCAGGAACTCATCACACTGTATGCGCCGGAACAGGCACTCGAGACGCTGCCGGTCCTGCTGCGTGACCAGAACGATCGCGAGCGCCTTCAGGCACTGGCCGAGAAGCTCAGGGACGACGAGCGGCTGCTTGGCAGCGCGCCGACGGCCGAGCAAGCCGCGATACTGCGGCGTATCCGTGCAGCCCTGTCGGTCAAGCCTGATCGGCAGCGCCGTGGAGCGGTGCCACGGGTGGGACCCTCGTCCTAGCGCCACGTGCCGCCGTCGATGGAAATCCACAGCAACCTGCAGGAGAAAGTCCGTGAATGCCATGCATGAGAAGTATCAGCGCCTGATCGGCTACTGCAAGTCCCTTCCCCCCACGCCCACGGCAGTGGTCCATCCGTGCGACCAGAGTTCGCTGGAGGGCGCGGTAGAGGCCGCGCGGCTGGGCCTGATTGCGCCGATCCTGGTGGGGCCGCGCGGTCGTATCCAAGAGATCGCTCAGGCCAATGGTATTGATATCAGCCAATATCCCATAGTTGATACCGAGCACAGCCATGCTGCTTCCGCCGCCGCCGTGCGGCTGGTTCGCGAAGGCAAGGCTGAGGCCTTGATGAAGGGAAGCCTGCACACCGATGAACTGATGGGGGCGGTGGTCAAGGGGGAAAGCGGCTTGCGCACGGCGCGGCGGATCAGCCATTGCTTCGTCATGGATGTTCCAGGCCATGAGGACGCGCTCATCATTACCGACGCCGCGGTCAACATCGCGCCGACGCTGGAAGAAAAGGCGGATATCCTCCAGAACGCCATTGACCTGGCGCACGCACTCCAGGTTAAGGAGGTGCGGGTCGCCATCCTCTCGGCCATGGAAACGGTCAATCCGAAGGTACCGTCCACCGTGGAGGCTGCGGCGCTGTGCAAGATGGTTGACCGGCACCAGATTACTGGCGCGGTGGTCGATGGCCCGCTTGCGCTGGACAACGCTATCAACCTCGATGCCGCACGCATCAAGAAGATCGACTCTCCCGTCGCCGGTCGGGCGAACGTGCTGTTGGTACCAGACCTTGATGCCGGCAATATGCTGGCCAAGAGCCTGACGTTCCTGGCCGGTGCCGACGCTGCGGGCATCGTGCTGGGGGCACGGGTGCCCATTATCCTGACCAGTCGCGCGGATGCTGTCATGACGCGCCTGGCGTCATGTGCGGTGGCGGTGCTGGTGGCCAAGGCGCGCCGGGAATCCGGGCAGATACAGGGGTAATGACATGGCAGACGTAATCCTTGTCCTGAACGCCGGTTCTTCGAGCCTGAAGTACTGCGCCTACGATGCCAAGGGCGACGCACTCGAACTGATCCTGCGCGGGAGTATCGACGGGCTCTATACGTCGCCGAGCTTTCGCGCGGCGGATGCCTCGGGCACCAGCGTGGAAACCCGGCAGTGGGGCGATGGGACCAACCTTGGGCACGGCGGTGCCGTTGCCTTTCTGGCGGACTTTTTGAGGAGCCATGGAGAAGGCCATACGCTGGTGGGCGTTGGACATCGCGTGGTGCATGGCGGCCTACGCTTTTCCCGGCCGGAAAGGGTAAGCGAACCACTCCTGGCGGAGCTGGATGCGCTTTGCCCCCTCGCCCCACTGCATCAGCCGCACAACCTCAAGCCAATCCGGATACTCGCCGAACAGCGGCCGGAGCTGCCGCAAGTGGCCTGCTTCGACACCGCCTTCCACCGGGCGCAGCCTGAAATCGCCCAAGCCTTTGCGCTACCGGCGTCGATGACGGAACGCGGCATCCGCCGCTATGGCTTCCACGGGCTTTCCTACGAGTACATTGCCAGCGTCATGCCTGGGACCGACGCAAGGGCAGCGGCCGGCCGCACCGTGGTGGCCCACCTTGGCAATGGCAGCAGCATGTGCGCACAGGTGGCCGGCCGCAGCGTGGCCAGCACCATGGGGTTCACCGCGGTCGACGGATTGCCGATGGGCACGCGCTGCGGCAGCCTCGATCCGGGAGTGATCCTGTACCTGATCAGCCAGCTTGGCATGAGCGCGGACGACATCGAGGACTTGATCTATCGGCAATCCGGCCTGCTCGGCGTCTCCGGCGTCTCGAGTGATATGCGGGTGCTGCTGGCCAGCGACGATCCCCGAGCGCGCCTTGCCGTTGAACTTTTCATCTATCGCATCGGGCGCGAGCTTGGCTCGCTAGCCGCAGCAGCGCAGGGTCTCGACGCGCTTGTCTTCACCGCGGGGATTGGCGAGCACGCTGCCTTGATCCGCGAGCGGGTGTGCCGCCAGGCAGCGTGGCTCGGGATCGATGTCGATGCGGAGGCCAATGGCAGCGGTGCGAGGCGCATCAGCGCAGAATCGAGCCGGGTGGCGGTATGGGTGATCCCGACGGATGAGGAACTGATGATTGCGCGGCACACCAAGGCATTCATCGGCACGGCGGCTGAATGAGCGCCGATGAGCCGCGCCTGAATTCAATTTCTGGGGAGAAGTCGGATGACCGTCCAGACCATGCAACCGATCCTGGCCAACGTCAAGGCGCTGGTATGCGGGATCGCGAATGAGCATTCCATCGCCTATGGTTGTGCCAAGGCGTTTCATGAGCTTGGCGCCGAGGTTGCGATCACCTATGCCAACGAAAAGACCCGGCAGTATGTGGAGCCGGTGGCGCAGGAACTTCAGGCACCCATCTTCCTGCCGCTCGATGTTTCCAACGAGGCCGAGATGGCGGCGCTGTTCAAGCAGATCGAGGACAAGTGGGGAAAGCTCGATATCCTGCTGCACTCGGTGGCCTGGGCGCCGAAGGACGACCTGCAGGGAGGGCTGCTGAACTGCTCCGCGGAAGGATTTGCCAAGGCCATGGACGTCTCCTGCCACTCCTTTGTCCGGATGGCCCGCCTGGCTGCGCCGCTGATGCGGGACGGTGGAACCATGTTCACGATGAGCTATTACGGTGCCAACAAGGTCGTGCCAAACTATAACGTCATGGGACCGGTGAAAGCGGCACTGGAAGCGGTTTCGCGCTACCTGGCTTACGAACTGGGGTCTCAAGGAATTCGGGTTCATGCGATATCGCCCGGTCCGCTCAAGACGCGGGCTGCATCAGGCCTGAAGGACTTCGACCTGATGCTTGCCGACGCGGCGCAGCGCGCACCGCTCGGCGAGTTGGTCGACATCATGGATGTCGGATATACCTGCGCCTTCCTTGCCACCCCTTATGCCCGCCGATTGTCGGGCGAGACGCTTTACGTCGATGGTGGCGTGAACATCATGGGGTAGGCGCCGCGGCGGACATCGCAGCGCGGCACCTGGTCGTCGCTCGCGCCACACAGTGTGCGCCGCGGTTCGTCAGGACAGCGCGATTGCTACGCTGCCTGCTCCTGTGTCCAGTGAGCGACGGCAACCATAGGCATCAATGTAGAAGCCAAGACTCCGGTGCGGCTGCGGCAGCCGATGCTGTCAGCGAGGCTGTGCAGGAAGGACATAGTCCTTATCATCCCTCACGCGTGCCGGTAGCCTCCGGCAATATCAATTCGGCGGAGTGCCAGGAGTTATTGGAGCAATTCAACGCGAGATCCAGCCGAGCGTACCAGCCCGCCTCCGGACGACCGATCACAACGAGCCAGGGGCGAGTCGTATCTGGTCTGGAAAGAGACCGTGCGCGCGACGATCTTATCGATACGCTCAGGGCAAAGTGCACACATTAGAGTACTGTGTGGCATAGACGGGTGCTCGGTAGCGTCCGCGGATCCCGGCGCCAGCAACGCTGGTTGATAGCCTGACGCGCTTGGGTGATGCCAACCATACTGGCGTGCCCGTACACTGACTGCGTAGGCGCCGGATCTGCTTTGCCTACAGGCCATCTGCCAGCATGCCTTTCAGTCAAGCGCGGGGATCGGAGCTGGCGTTTGCGGCAGCGGGCGAGGTGCTACGGCCGTCCCGCCGGCGCATGTATTGGCGATGGATAAGTGGGGGCGAGGCCATGAAAGCAGTCCAAACTGCAGGTCGGCTCAGCGTGGCGGAAGGCTGGTATCAACGCTTTACGACTCGCGCCACCAGGTCTCTCATTGCTTTTCTCTCCACCGCGGCACCCGGATTGGCGCAAGCCGCCCTACCCGGTTCGCCTGGTCCGTCCGATAGCGATGACTGGCGATTTGCCATTGCGCCGTACCTCTGGCTGCCTAACGTCAGCGGAGATTTTCGCTTTTCCGGATCGTCATCGACCGGCGGCGGCAATCTCGACATTGGCATGCGGCCGGATAGCTATCTTCAGAACCTACAGTTCCAGCTGATGCTGCACCTTTAAGGGGCCCATGCTTGGAATGGTGTTGAGGTTCTGATTCTTGCAAGAGCAATTGCCTGGACAACGCCGCCATGGAAAGCTTCTTCGGAACCCTGAAGTCCGAATTCTTCTACCTGAACAAATTCCCTAGCGTCGAGCAACTACAGCAAGGCTTGGCCCAATACATTTACTACTACAATCACGACCGCATCAAACTCAAACTGAAAGGGCTGAGTCCCGTGAAGTACAGGACTCAGCCCTCTCAAGCCTAGCCAATTACTGTCCAACTTTCTGGGGTCAGTTCAAAAAATAGCCTTCCTATTTTCGCGCCCAGCTTGCTGATCTGCCTGTTAGTTTCGCGTTCGAACTGACACAGGTTCGTTACTGCACGTGCGTGCGTATGGCGATAGCAATCAAGATCGGCGTGCGCCTTTCGCAGTTGTTCTTTTAGTTCTCGCACCTGCTGGTGGAGCTTCAGATTGTCCCGCACGCATGCTGTATGCGGGTGGCTTGCCGCAAGAACAGGGACGGCTATGCGATGCACAACATCGGTGCGTACAGCACTATTGCTTGAACGTCTGTGACCTCTGTGCGTGAGCCAAATCAGCGCATTACACGCGCGTTTCACCGATCGACACGGCAGAGGGCCGATCCGCGTGCCCGAGCGAGAGCCGGAGCCGGTGCGAGCCGAATCCCACCACGGTCGGCGTTGTACGTGCTTTGCATCCGCCGGCTTCGCGTCTTGGGCATGCGTCGCTGTGTCACATGGCTAACGTTCCTTGCCCTCCGTATTCTTCGGGACCGAAGGATAATCACGGACGAGCCTTAGAACTCATTTCAAAATGAACTTTCCTCGCGCTGAAGGGTGCGCCAGCAAATGAGGCAACAGGCCAGCTTGAGGAAACCTTCATGAATGTCGGCGCGACGCTCGAAGCGGGTGCGCAGACGGCGGAATGCGTGAAGCCAGGCATGAGTGCGCTCGACGACCCAGCGGATCTTGCCGAGTCCACTGCCGTAGGGCTGGCCACGCCGCGCGATCGAAGTTGGGATGCCGGCAGCATGAAGCGGTCGACGATACTTGTCGTGATCGTACGCGCGGTCGGCGTAGATTCGGCCAGGCTTGCGCAAAGGTCGACCGCGACATCCCCGGATAGCGGGAATCGCGTCGATCAGAGGCAGGAGTTGGGTAATGTCGTTGCGGTTCGCGCCGGTCAGGATGACCGCGATCGGCGTGCCGTTGGCATCGGTGGCGACATGGTGCTTGGAACCGGGTCGCGCGCGATCGGTGGGGTTCGGTCCTGTTTTTGGCCCGCCCCAACCGCTCGAACTGAAGAGGAGTCGATGATGACGCGCGAGAAATCGATGCGATCCGCTGCGCGTAGCTTGGCAAGCAAGATCTCGTGCAGGCGATCCCATACCCCCGCGCTTTGCCAGTCGCGTAGCCGGCGCCAGCAACTGACGCCAGAGCCGCAGCCCATTTCGCTGGGGAGTTCGTTCCAGCGAATGCCGCTTCTCAGCACGAAGAGGATGCCCGTCAATGCGGCCCGGTCCGACACCGGCATGCGACCCGGATACCGGAATCGCCGCGGCTTGGCTGGCGGCAGAAGCGGTTCGATCAGTGCCCACAATTCGTCGTCGATGATCGGCTTGCCCATCCTCTCTGTCCTGTTGTCACAACGGACGAGGTTAACAGGTTCGCCTTGCGGTTAACAGTACCCAACTGCTCTTTTTGAAACAGCTTCTAAAAGGCCAGTAGGACAGAAAAGTATCTTAGTAGCTATCAGATAGCTATCTTGGCTACTACCGCCTGGGCGGGTATTCGGCGCCCCTCCTCCGCGGACTATCGACTCAAATTTGGACAAGCAAACAAGGAATAATTATTTTTTTTCTGCTTAAAATCAGAAAAAAAAACATTATCCCCAATTTGCACGAACGAACCAGTGGGCCGTATGATCTCCTTTATATTGAAAGGAATCAATTTTACGATATGGAAATCGCACGAAAGATCTACTGGAAATTTATCATTGCCAAGACCAAGGTAGGCTTACCGGCTAGCTTCATCTCGATGTCCGTCGCTGCGCTCTATGTCGTTTGGCAGATCGCATACATCATGAACTTAAATGGGACGCTCGAGGAATGCACCAAATGGTTTCTTGTCGTAATGGCTGTTTGCGTCGTCGCAAGCTTTATCACCTATCGCGAAGGGTTAATGCTGACGGTCGGGTGGTGGCCAAACGTTCTGGAGGTTCATGCCGGGCGTAAATTCTTCACCGGCCGCAAGAAGCCGGAGGCGTTGGCCGCCCTATGCACTGTCATCCATGACGCCAGAGAGAGCGGAGTGCAGACCATCACCCTGGAGACTCCATTGTTTTCCAGCAAGCCGGCATTGGACAGGCTCGCACGGCGAATCTACGCGAGGACCAATGGGAACGTCATAAGCTATCGAACATCGCTCGAGTATTTCCCTTGGCTTTCCACGATCGTATTCAGTTTTTTCCGCATACCGTTTGTTTGCCAATTCTCCAAGATCGAGGAGCGCCGGGGTCGACTTGCTTGGCATGGCTGGCAGCTACTATGTGGACGGATGGAATTTAGACTGAGACCCAGGACAGAGAAACCGGGGCGCTCTACTCAAAGCCGGCCAGCGTGAGCGAATCGCTCGCGCCGGTTACCGGGCGGCGAAGGCCTGTGCGTGCCCGCTTGACCTCGTCGCTTTGCAGGTAGATCGAGGTGGTGGCCACCGACGCGTGGCGAAGGTTATCGCGCACTGTGGTCAGCTATGCACCGCGGGGCACGGCATGGGTCGCGTGCGTATACCGCATCCAGTGGGACTGGCGCGGCGAAGCTTTTCCGCGACTGTCGGGTGATTGCCGGCGATGATGCCGGCAGCCTAGCCAAAGAAGCGCCGCATTACCGTCCACAGGCGGGTGCCCTTGATGCTGGTTGCGCTGTCCTGCTTTAACCAGACTCCCTCCTGGCTGGTTCCGGCCATCTTACGACGGTCACCACTCCTACGGCAGATTGCCGAAGCGAGTTGCCGTTCGGCCATTCGCTGGGCTACCCTTGGCAAACGAGAAATTACCCAAATGGTCATCGTGCATGAGCTGCAACAGGCTTCTGCAGCTCGGCCTGCGGCGCCTTACGCGCTCTCGCGAAGTTCGTGCACAATGTAACGCTCGGCGCCATTGCTGGGCGCGGTTAGCCTGGGATCTGCAGGGCCCTTGCGGGTTAATACTTGAAATTCAACAGAAAAATTACTAAATGGGTCACGAGCTTGCGAGCGCCATCGCATTTATAACGGCAACTCTCCATAATGAGTACGTTGCTTCTTTCTTAGCGATCGGAGGAGCCCTTGGAGCGTTGTCTGGTTATCCAAAGTTAGCCAGCGCCGTCAAAGGCTATATATTTGAGCACAGGGCTGCCAGGATTGAAGCAGCCATGACGGAGTCGAATTCCGTTGGTGCCTTCACGCGCCAAGAAATAATCGACGCCATCAGCGATTACATCGAGCCCAACTGCTCATCAACCGATCCATCCGACGAAGACGATCCTCGAAATGTAGCTGTCACCATGTCCTTGTTTGATGCTATTGAATCGCATCTTCAGAAAGGCGGCACAAATCGGCATGTGATAATACTGGCCGACTCCGGAATGGGAAAAACAACGTTCTGTTTAAATTTTTACGCAAAAAAAATAGCAGAAAATAAGAAAAATGACCGGGTCGCGGTAACGGTAATACCGCTAGGACGTGCGGGCGCCCTGGAAAAGATAAAAGACATCGCTAGGAAAAGAGACACGATCCTGCTCCTGGACGCATTAGATGAAGACCCGGCCGCCCAGAAAGACAGCTTAGCGAGGCTTCGGGAGCTGATGGAAGCCGCCTCCGATTTCAGGCATGTGATCATAACGTGCCGGTCCCAGTTCTTCCCAAGTGACGACGCAATTCCTGATCGCAGTGGCATCATGTTCGCAGGACCGCGGAAAGGCGGCGCGAGCCGCGAATATCCGTTGCATCGTGTTTTTATAACTCCATTCACAGATGAACAAATCGATCGCTATGTAAAAAAGCACTTTCCGTTATCATATAGAGCGTCTTCTGACCGAAAAGACGCACGCGAGATGATTAAAAACATATCGGAGCTTTCTTTTCGCCCGATGCTTTTGGCTCTAGTGCCGGATCTTGTTCGCAACAACCAAGTAATTCGGGAGCTGTTCCCCCTCTACGAATTTATGGTCAACAATTGGCTCATCCGGGAAAGCAGTTGGATACGGGAAGAAACGTTGTCCAAAGTATCCCGCATGCTTGCTGTCGACTTGTATTGCAAGCAACAGAATGGAAAGGGTGATCGATTCAGTCAAGCGGAATTGGACGAGTTATGCGTAAAACACGATTTCATAGTGGATCAGTGGCTGATAACGCAACGCTCATTACTTAACAGGGATGCGGCTGGAAACTACAAATTCGCGCATCGTTCAATCCTGGAGTTTCTATTCGTACTGGAGGCTTTGGACGGTAACACGCGGTGTCTCGACGTTAGATGGACGAATCAAATGCGTGACTTCTTGCTTAGTTACGGGCGAGAAACTGCCGATTTTAGTTTCGGTTGGAGGCTGTTACAGTTGGATCACACAAAAACAGATCTGTTCCCTCTCAACGATCAGGCAGATAATCCCAAAGCATTGACGATGCCGGAAATTAAGTCGGCGCTGGATGGAAAGCGGGATAAGAAGTCGTTATTCCCTGTTCAGTGGCATTTGGCTTCCTTGCGACTAGTGAAAGAAGCCGGGTACTTTACAATATTCGATAGTGCTTTTGATCGGGTATGGAACTTCATCGATTACAGCACAATTGAAGAGCCATCTGTCTATTACGATAGTGCCGTTAAAATCTCAAATGAACTGTATGACGAAGACCATGTTCACCGCCATGGGCGCCTTCCAACTCTTGAAGAAGTAATCTCTCTCTGCGGAGTTTTGCCCCATTGTGAGGACGCATTAATTTGCCCGCAACTTCCGTATTGGCTGGGCGACACACTTGGGGACCGTATGTTGGTCTTTAGCGTTGGCTCGCAAGCATTGACTGATACAAGATTCGTCTTATTGGGCCAACACTTTTACCCTAACGGGTATCGGTTATATGTATATCATTTGGCTAGCCGAAAGCCTCAACCGATCGTTTTCGGTCGTGAATTTGGCGATAGCCGCCCAGACAATAAACACGATGAAGCGCTCACGTGCCGAGTCAGGGTTGGCGGGAGCCATTCGTGATGCACAATCGTATGCTGGTGCAGGGAAAGTGGGACAAATCACGCCTTCACCGTTGGGCTCGCGATCGGTGCACCCCTAGCACGGATGGCCGCAGCTGTGCCCCAGAGGTCGCTACCTCTCAGTGAGGCCCACCGCCCATGCCTTGACGACACGAAAACACATGAAACTGCTTGACGATATTATTGAGCTGTTGCAGCACGACGATGGTGGGCTTGGCGCTGCCCTGGTGAAGGGGCAGATTCTCGCACACAAGATCGGAGATGCTCAGCTCAAGCAATGGGTTTTGGCGGAGTTAAACGGCTATCCGTCGGACAATACTGTACCGGAGTACCGCAGATTGGAAACTGATCTCATTGCCAACGTAGCCAACTTGCGCGCGCGATACACAAACTACCCACTTTCATCCAGCATTATTCCAGAGGAGCACCGGAAGGACTTTCTGACGATACCAGTGCGGGACAGCATCAAAGTGGTCGAATCGCTTGTTGACAAGCCTCTCGGCTACCCTGTGGACCCTGTGTTATATGGCGCTATGAACCCATTTTTGGGAGGCGGTTTCCAAATCGAGTCTGCTAGCAAGCGGGTTGCGCCAGGTGCCTTTCAGCAAATCGTCGTAGAGGTTCGATCCCGGTTTCTCGGAATGGCCTTGGACCTTGCAGACAAGCTCCCGAAGGAGCCCGTCGACGCGGAATTGAAGTCAGTGGGTAAGGAATTTCAATTGGGTAAATACATTTCTCATGCGACGTTTGGTGACAACGTCACTATTAACTTTGGGGATGGGAACACCTTTTCCCATGTCAACACGGTGACCAAGGGCGACTTTGCCGCCCTGACGAAGGAGTTGGAGAGCCACGGCGTTTCCAAAGGGGACATCGCCGAACTTCAAGTGGCAATTCAGCAGGATGGGCCATCGCAAGACGTGGCAAAGGGCGCGCTCGGGCCAAAGGTAAGGGCTTGGATTGGCAGCATGGTAGCCAAGGCTGGTACAGCTGCCTGGGATATCTCAATTCAGACCGGCGCGGGCGTTCTCGCAATGGCCATCGGGAAGTACTACGGCTTCGGCTGAGCTCTTCACCCAAGAATCCCCCAATCCCAAATCAACCCTGCTGACTCGGAAGCCGCATTCTGCTGTGGCTTGTGGCGGGGTTCAAGTCCCCACCCCTGTACCCCCGGCTCAGAAACGGGAACTATTGCACGCTCAAGCCAAGCGGGGCTTAACCGCTGTGAGGAACCGGAATTCATGAGACTGCGTTTTCCAAAGAATCAACGACTTATCAGTTAATTCGGTCCGCGCTCTCCCGCTCTAGAACCGGAAATAGCGAGACTACCCTGACGTGAAGCGCGAATTCGCTGGACTGCTCCGCACCGGGGCTAACTGTCTCTTGCGACCCAAAGCGGAAATTCAGACGAACCGTCCTACGGATGAAAGCGGCCTCTCGAAGAGCGCTAAGTGCGGGCTGTTGCAAAGCAGAAGTGGACCAGCTTATTAACAGTCGATCGGTAGCGCAGCGGCCGACCATTTAACGTGCCCAGCACAATGGGACATGATCACATTATCGAGTCTTGATTTGGTTGTCAGTCGGCCGCCCTCTCGGACTCACCTCGGCGCGCAAGTGACTTGGCCAATCGAGCGCGCAGCATCGCGACCTGCTCCTCGACTACTGCGTCGGAAATCCTGTCCAGTCGGTGGCGGACTACTTGTAGCGGGCAGAGATCGAAAACGCCCGGAACGATGACGTCGCGCAGGATCAGGCAATTGCTGTCAGCTCGAACATATGCAGCCGGTATGTCGAGTGCCTCGAGATCAATAACCTCCTGCTGGAAAATTGTCCGTGCTGCATGGTGGAACTGCGGGGCTGCGTCGACTAGATCTAACTCAACTTGCGAATGCCATGCGTTGGTCGCATAGGATGAGAAGCAAATGGCTGACATTCGTTCTGCCAGCAGGGCGGCATAGACTCGCGTGGCGCGAAGTGGAACTCGAAATGTGGATGTGGGCGGGATGAGAGCAAACAGTTCATCCTTGAACTCTCTAATGAACTCTGAAGCACGCCATACGCCGTGACTGAACATCTCGAAGTATTCGACTGCCGGTGCTATGCGTCGTCCCTCGACTTCTACTGCGCTGCGGCTACGATAATGGACAAGCTGTCGTTGCTCCGACGAAAGTACAATCTGCAGGCCAGCGTTAGGATCAGCACGAAACAAGAACTCCACACAGCTGAGGCCACCGTAGTCAATGTCCTGCCCGCCATAATGATCGAAGTTCAAGAAGAGGGATGTAACGTCGTCGTGTTCTTCGCGAGGTCGCTTCAGTAAAAAAGCTGCCGCCGCCTCGGAAAATCGTGGCTGACACAGCGTTTCGCAGTCCACCACCACAGGTCCCTCAACAGTTGCGATAATATTTTCAAAATGTAGATCCGACGCGTTCAGAACACTTGCGATTGCATACAGCACACCGCCATTGAATGCGAACCGCTGGGCAGACCGCTTATCGAGCGTCGCCTGATACGCTACTTCAGCCATCCAATGGTAGCCCTGACGCGCTAATACTTCGGCTACTCCAAGCTGAAGGTCCTCACGAGCCAGCAGATGAGATAGGTCTGCCAGCAGTTGCGCGCCAGATCCAGTTCGAGGTTTGTAATACAGCGCGCGCTGGCCGCAAAAATTGAGCTTTAGCACGTGCTGCCCATGGTGCTTGTCCGCTGACGCAATCCGTATCGAGTCTAGTTCGGACTTTTCGACCCAGGGAAATTTGATCCGTAATTCTGTTTTGTCTGATCCATACCGAGCCTCGACCACGACGAATTCGGCTATGAGCTGTTGTGACTGCTTGTAGAGCGCCCTGTCGAGAACTTGGCAGCGGCCCAGTTGCTCCTTCATCCATTGAGCCAGTCCGATTGCTGGCAATTGATTGAAGTGCTGTTCGACGGCGCACTTCAGGGGAAGACACATGCGCTTATAGAGCGCGACGAGTTCTTGTTCTAAGCCCACAACCACAGCAGGGTCCGAAGGGCGGTCTGGCTGTAGCCGGTCAATCACTCTCTTCGCGATTTCTTGGAGGCCGGCCTCGTCGTCTGAGTGGACCTTAGCGTCCTCAATTAAGCATGAGATCAGCACTTATTTTTGTACTCCAAGGCCCCAATAGTCAGGAGTTGGCGCCCCAGCTCAAGTGTGTCCTCAATCGCAATTCCCAGTTCCTGAGCAAGGATGCGCGGGGAGAATTCAAGCCTGTCGTTGATCATCTGCAATGCGCGGAAGTATCCGGCCGGCACAGCCGCTTTGGCACTAGGCTCGGAGCGCACGCCGTAGTCAAACAGTAGGCCCAACACCTCGATGGTGGAAAGTTCGCGCGACAGCCAATAATTCAAAGGCTCCCGTCCGGCGCATACGAGAACGTCGTCAGGCGCGAGACTACCGATGCGCAGAATCGAGGTTAGGCTGTCATGCGGTAGGTATGTTTTCGTTCGCACCTGCGCTATCTGAGTGCCGAATTGAGAATCCAATATTTGCAGCGCTTCGCGCACCGCCTCTTCTTGTTGAGCAAGCTCAAGGGGGCGACGCAAGACCTGTTCAAGCATGCTAACTTTGCGGATCATCGAGACGATACCGTCGGCCACCGTCTGCAGGTGAACGCCTGCGGAAAGGTGCAGTGAACCTGCTTCGCCCGGCTGCCCCCGGTGAATGTGACCTCGCGGGATGAACAAGACGTCACCCGGCCCAAGATCGACGCGAAGGTATTCACGTCCGGACTGGTCTTGGGCTACGGGCGGCTTATGCATTCCCTCAATGGGAAATGGCATGTCGGGCTCTGCGACGGACCAAGACTTGGTCCCGTGAATCTGGACAAGAAAGACGTCAACCTCGTCGTAGTGGTAGCCGAAGCAGTGTTGGGACGACGGGGACAGAAACGCAGTAACGAATGTACGGCAACCCTCGGGGTATGCTTGATTGATCTTGTGGCAGAGATGGGCGACTCGTGGATTGCAGAGGTTCAGTTTGTTGAAAATGGCCGTATAGCCATTGGCCAACCCCTCGAAGATCCATTGGAGCGCATCCTGCCGTGCTGCGGCGACCGTCGGAAAGATCTCCTTGTCCGCGCCTGCCATGCGGATGTTCTGGTCGACTCGGAATCGGTTGATCCAGAGGTCAACCTCGAAATCCGCCAGTGAGTACTGAAAGCCCGGGAGGGCGTCCTCGAGGCGAAACTTATACGCACTCTCGCGAGCACGGAACCCGGTCACTGGCGAATTGCGTCAGCAGATAATCGACGGCAGGATGAGCTGAGTTCCAGCTCGCGCGATCTGGAGCATCTCGTCTTGGGTGAGCGGTTGGGTTAGCGGTGGCGCCGGGATGACGAAATGCAGCTTAGGCGTTTCGTCCGCCATGAAGACGTACTCGATGTCCGGATTCACCAGCACGCCCTCGGCTTGGAGCACTGTCTTGGGGTCCGCCAGCAATGCTGCCTTGAACGCAGGATCCTGCCAGCACTTCAGCACGATCGCAGCCATCTGTTCTCGAATTCGGGCTTTTTGGCTGGCCAGCGGTTCGCCCTGAACGATCATGTTCTGCGGCATTCTGGACCTCCTTTCCCGAATAGTCTCAAGAAACAATAGTTGCGGGCGGCTAAATCCGTCAAGTAGGTGGGACCCTATAGCTCAGTATGAAAGATCCCGGCACGCAACCATCGGCTGGGAGCTCTCTCCAAGGGATCTCCTCTTGGCGGTCCGCTCGAATGACCGCAATGGAGAGATTATGCTGCGTGGCACGGTCAAAACTGTCGAACCACTCCCGGATCGCGTCGGCCACAACGCGTGGATCGCAAGTGGCGGCATCCGGAACGCATGACCGAATGAGACTTTCGACGTCAAATCTTCCTTCCACCCGTGCCCGCCAGGCATCGCGGTCACTGGCCAGGATAGCGAGGTGCTGGTCTCGGATCGATATGTAACGCATGGCGCAGACAGAAAATGGAGTTGCCCCGTATTGACGGCCGCCGCGCCGATATCTTGACCACTCACTGCTTTAGTCAGCAAAGGGTGCACTGTGTGCCGACCGTCAGGGTCCGGGCTCAGCGTCGGCGGGAATTGCACGCCAGTCCAGCTAATTCCTGCTTCCTACAGTAGTCCTGTACATGCAGCCGGGTGTGCCACGGCATGACACCTTCAACGGCCTCCAGATGCAAAAACCACGACTCTTGCAGGATCGCGGCTCTTCAACTTGGTTGCGGCTCGAACCCGGAGCCGGACTCACAGATTGCGATTGCTCTTGTCAGAGCTCGGAACTGATAGGGGCATTGCTACGAGATAGCCGCAAGTCAGGGCAGTCGCACTATTTCAGAAAACTCCAGTCTCACAGAAGACATCCCAGTCTCACGAATTCCGTTTCCCCGCAACCGCTGTGCTGGCTGCTGCGCCGGGTGGACTTTTCGACACGTGAATACTGTACGGATATACAGTACACTGTCAGCAGGATACCGGACTGATGCTGACAGTTGCCCCCGAAACCATCCATCCCTCGCTCTGGCTTGCCTCATAGCTGGCCAGGGGCAACGCACGCGTGGTGTCGACCGGCTACTCGTCGCTGGATAAGGAATTGCCCGGCGGCGGCTGGCCCGTCGGCTGCCTGACAGAGTTGCTACAGCGACAGCCCGGTATCGGCGAACTCCGGCTGCTGCGTCCGGCGCTCGCCGCGTCTTCAACACGCCCGATTGCCCTCTTAGCACCTCCCTACGCGCCGCAAGTGCTTGCGCTCGCAAACTGGAGCATACCGCCGGAGCGGCTACTGTGGATCGAAGCGCAACGGACTGCGGATGTCCTTTGGGCCGCTGAGCAAACGTTGCGGGCCGGCACCTGTGGTGTCTTGGTCCTTTGGCAATCGCACTTGCGCAATGACGCCTTGCGACGTCTTCATCTCGCTGCGCACACATCGGAAACACTTTTTTTGTCGTACGACCCGCGGCATGCGCTCGCGATGCCTCCCCTGCCCCGTTACGGCTGGCGCTTGAGCCGGCAGCCTGCGGCGTTACCGTCAACTTCGTGAAGCGCCGCGGGCCGCAGCAAAAGTCCCCTCTGCTCGAGGCCAGCATGCCGGTGCAAATACTACCTGCTGCGCGGCCCTTTGCCGACTGGTTTGACGGCCTCGGCTGCCGCACACTATCGGATCTGCGCCGCCTGCCTCGCGCGGGCCTGCAGCGCCGATGCGGCGGCGACATCGTGGAGGCCCTGGACCGCGCATATGCGGAGGCACCGGAGGTTTTCGAGTGGGCCGAAGCTCCATCCGCCTTCCATTCAGCCTTGGATCTGCCGGACCGGATCGAGCATGCCGAGGTGACGCTTGCCTACGGCCGCGGGCTGTTGGTACAAATGATCGGGTGGTTGACCGCCTGGCAGTTAGCCGTAAAACGGTTTGCCTTCGAACTGCGCCATGAACGCGGCCGGGCCGCCATCCCGCCAACCAAGATCGAGATCGCACTTGCGGAGCCGAACTGGCATGAAGATCACCTCGTACGCATTCTGAAAGAGCGACTCGCGCTGGTGACTGCCGTCGCGCCGACGATCGCGGTAGCGCTTACTGCTATTGACACGGAGCCGGTCGCCCCGCCCAGCGATTCGCTATTCCCAGAGCCGGGAGGGACACCTGCCGATCACGCGCGTCTGTTGGAACTGCTCAGCGCCAGGCTCGGTCCGGAGAACGTCCGCCAGCCTTGCTTGCGCGCTGATTACCGGCCGGAGGTCGCCAACGACTGGATGCCGGCCACGAAAAAGCCAATACGCCTGCCATTGCCAGCCGCCCTCCCCCGCCCCGCATGGCTTCTGGGCAAACCGGTAGCCCTAATCGAGCGCGATCACCGCCCCTTCTACGGCTCGCCGTTGCACATTGTTTCCCCACCTGAGCGCATCGAGGCGGGATGGTGGGGAGGTGAACTGGTCACGCGCGACTATTTCGTTGCCGAGGGCAAGGACCACACCTGCTACTGGATTTTCCAAGAACGTATGGGCAGCCGGGAGGGTGACGAGGCACGCTGGTACCTGCACGGGCTGTTCGGGTGAATCATGCGCGAGACAATCCCGGCGGGCTTACCCGACTATGCGGAGCTGCACTGCTATTCCAATTTCTCCTTCCTCAAGGGGGCCTCGCGTCCGGAAGAGCTTGCCGAACGCGCAGCAGAACTCGGCTACCATGCGTTGGCGATCACGGACGAATGCTCGCTTGCTGGGATCGTGCGCGCGCATACGGAGGCGAAAAAATCGGGCATGCGTCTGGTCGTGGGAGCTTGGTTCCGCCTGCAAAATGCTGATGCCTCCCCTGCCGTCTCCTTCCTGGCACTCGCCCGAAACCGGGAGGGCTACGGCAACCTGTGCGAGCTCATCACCCTTGGCCGCATACGCGCTGGAAAAGGTTCCTATGTGCTGACGCCCCGCGACTTGGCGGCGCCGGACGCTCCTTACCAGCACCTCAGGGGCCTGCCGGACTGCCTCATTGTCTTCACGCCGGACTATGGTGTGCCATTCGATAAGCTGGATGCGCAAGCCTCATGGGTCAGTGCAACCTTCGCAGGTCGTGCCTGGATGGGCCTGAACCTGTTGTACCGGCCGATGGATGACATCCATCGTGGCACCGTCGAAGAAGCCGCAGCGCGACACCACCTTCGCGTCGTGGCCACCGGCTGCGTGACCATGCATGTGCGCTCGCGAAAGCCGATGCACGATGTGCTAACGGCGATCCGTGTGGGCCGGCCAGTGTCAGACTGTGGGTACGACTTGGCTCCGAATGCGGAAACGCATTTGCGCTCGCGGCTGCGCCTGGCCAACATCTACCCGCATCGTTACCTGACGGAATCGATCCACATCGCAAATCTCTGCCAGTTCTCGCTTGACGAATTGCGCTACGAATACCCCGACGAAGTGATACCGGATGGCGTGCTGCCCGCGGAGTACCTTCGCACAGAAACCTATGCGGGTGCGCACCGCCGCTATCCCGCCGGCATTCCGCTCACCGTACAACAGCAGCTGGAACACGAACTCGCCCTCGTCAGAGAAATGGACTACGAGCGGTACTTCTTGACGGTCTACGATATCGTCCGCTTTGCGCGTTCCAACGGCATCCTTTGCCAAGGGCGGGGCTCGGCCGCCAATTCCGCCGTTTGCTATTGCCTGGGCATCACAGAGGTCGACCCTGCGCGGGGCAACCTGCTATTCGAGCGCTTCATCTCCAAGGAACGTGGCGAGCCACCCGATATCGACGTCGATTTCGAGCACCAGCGACGCGAGGAGGTGATCCAGTATCTCTACCGGAAGTACGGGCGAGATCGTGCCGCGCTAGCTGCGGCTGTGACCACCTACCGACCGCGCAACGCCCTACGCGATGCCGGCAAAGCGTTCGACGTCGATCCCGCGATCATTGATCTGGTGGCCAAATCGCACCACTGGTTCGATGGAAAAGCAGATTTGCTGCGGCGCTTCAACGAGAGCGGTGTGGATCCAGACGCAGAGCTATCCCAACGGTGGGCCAACATGGCCGTGTCGTTGCTCGGTTTCCCACGCCATCTGTCGCAGCACACCGGCGGCTTTGTGCTGGCTCGGGGCAAGCTATCGCGTCTTGTTCCCATCGAGAACGCTGCCATGGCTGACCGCAGTGTGATCCAGTGGGACAAGGACGATTTGGACGCGCTGGGTCTGCTCAAGGTCGACGTACTGGCGTTGGGCATGCTCTCAGCGGTGCGTCGCGCGCTGGACCTAGTAGCACAGCAGCGCGGCGAGGCGTTTGAGCTACAAGATATTCCCGCCGAGACCCAGCGACCTACGAGATGATCTGCAAGGCCGATACGGTCGGCGTCTTCCAGATCGAGTCCCGCGCCCAAATGTCCATGCTGCCACGGCTTCGGCCGCGGACCTTCTACGACCTGGTTATCGAGGTGGCCATCGTTCGCCCGGGGCCTGTCCAAGGCGGCATGGTTCACCCCTATCTTCGCCAGCGGCAAGGTTTCGAACCTGTCACCTATCCAAGCGCGGCAATGGAAAAGGCGCTGTCGCGCACGTTGGGCGTGCCGATCTTCCAAGAACAAGTCATGCAAGTCGCCATGCTGGCGGCTGGCTTCTCGGCTGGCGAAGCGGATCAACTGCGCCGTGCCATGGCCGCCTGGAAACGCAGGGGCGGCATCGACAAGTACCACAAGCGGATCGTCTCGGGCATGCTCGAGCGTGGATATGACCGCGAGTTCGCAGAGAGCATATTCCGGCAAATCCAAGGTTTCGGCGAGTATGGTTCCCGAGAGCCATGCCGCCAGCTTCGCGCTGCTGGTCTATGCCTCGGCCTGGCTGAAATGTCACGAGCCAGCAGCTTTCCTCTGCGCGATGCTAAATAGCCAGCCGATGGGGTTCTACACCCCCTCGCAATTGGTGCAAGACGCCAAGCGGCATGGCGTGATCGTGTTGCCGGCCGACGTCGCGGTGAGCGGTTGGAATTCCACGATGGAATCTGTTCCCGGTTCTCCGGCAACGGCGGTGCGCCTTGGCCTGTCGATGCTGCGTGGCATGCGTCGGGAGGCTGGCCAGCGTATTGAAGAAGCGCGCGCGGTCTGTCCATTCGCCAGTACCGCGGACCTCTCCCGGCGCGCGACGCTGGATCGCCACGACCTCCAGGTCCTCGCTGCCGGCAACGCGCTTGAATCCATCACAGGCAATCGCCGGCAAGCCCTGTGGCAGGCGGCTGCCGCAGTGGCGGACAAGGACTTGCTGCGTCCGGCGGACATTGCCGAAGTGCCGCCGGAGCGGGCGCAGGCAACAGAGGGAGAGGAGATCGTTGGCGACTACCGCGCCATGGGCCTGACCCTGCGGCGCCACCCTCTTGCCCTGCTGCGCCCGATGCTGGCTGCCCGACGCTTCGTGGTGGCGGCGGAGCTAGCGCAATACCAGCCGCGACAGACCGCCCGCGCTGCCGGCATCGTGACCGTGCGACAGCGACCCAGCACCGCCAATGGCGTCGTATTCATGACGCTGGAGGATGAAACCGGCGTCGTCAACGTGATCGTCTGGCCGAACGTCTTCGAGCGCTTTCGTAAGGAGGTCTTGGGTTCCGCTATGGTCGGAATCTACGGCCAATGGCAGCGTGAAGGTGAAGTTCGGCACCTGATCGCTCAGCGCGTGGTGGATCTGTCGCGCATGCTTGGCGAGCTTCAGACGGCAAGCCGAAATTTTTGCTGATACCACCGCAGGCTGTGCGGTGAAAGGTGATTCTGTATCACGTGAGTTGGGGTGTTCCCACCGACTGCCTCAGCCCATTCCAACAATGCAGTAGAAAACGCCCCATCGGAAAAGTCGTGACATCATATTGGAGGGACCTTAAACGAGCATGACCCGATGAGAAAGCTTACCGAGCGAGATTTCGTTCAAAAGAGTCAGGATGCATTGCACGCCTGCCTTGCGACAGCCCTCAAGGACGCTGACGATGAATCATGGGCCGAGCAGTTTCTCGAGGCCGAAGCTACAATCTCGACTTACCTGCAGGCCGTCGAAGACGGTTCCCCGTCGTTGCCGGACCGACAGGATCTGGCGTACGCCTGCGCGCTTGTTCTCGTCATGTCACAAGCGCTGACGGACTTGGATTTCGAGCTGATTGGGCGACTCTATGCGCCCGAAGTGCCAGTCTCGATGTTCGCACTTTCCAAAGACATCGCGGACATGAAAGCAAGGGCTGTCGCCGCTGCAGAGAAGTTAGGCGGCGCCCATGACATGCCGCGGGGCCCAGCCGATTCATCAACGGACGGCGACGTGCCTTTCTAAAAAAAACGCCCCTCTTAGGGATGGTCTACCTGCATGGCGGGTGTACTTCATTTGTGCCTCCGCGCGTCTACGACCTTCCCCCGGCGTCAGAAGCATAGCGACCGCCGTTGTCCAGACAGTACGTCTTGTGGCGTTTCCACGACTGCTTTTCGCTAACACTTCACGGTGACTACCCGCAGCTAGGGCAGTGGTAAGTCGTCCCATCGTGTGCGAGCGTCGCGCAATCCCACGTAGGCACACCGACGAACCGAAACCGCCCGCGGGGGTGGAGCACTACAGCACTTTAAACAGTCCGAACCGCCCGTCGTCCATTGCGACCGCCGTATTGCGACCAGCGCCGGTCTCAATGTACACGCGCCCATGCTCGCGGCGCTTAATGCGCCTGCCACACCTGCGTGAACACTTCCTCTCCTTCATCACCACGCGGCCCGAAGAGAACCAAGTGGCTGACGGCTTCATAGAGTAGCGCTTGCTTCTCGGTCTCGTCCGCTGCGCGGAGATAATCCACCCAAAGCAGGCAAACATGCTGAAGTCGATTGAAACCTGGCGCGTCCTGCGGCCGGGAATCAACAGATGGAGCAAGGCGCGGCATGTTTTCTTTCCCTGTTGGCAATACTTCGGCTCCTGGACGGTGCGGGGCGCCTGAGCGCCGGTCTGGCCCTCTGGGGGGCGACTTCTTGTACGGGGCTCTACAGCACGCTCACAGCGCCTGCTTGCGCCATGCATCCAGCAGGTCGCGCACTTCCAGTACGGCGCTTACGTCGACAGTGGGCGAAACCGGAGGCTTCGCCTGGGTGCCTGGAATGCGTGGCAGTGGAAGTCGGTCCTTGAACGCCGCTGCGTCCTCGGGGTCCAGATACACGGCCATTTCACGCACGATGTCGTTCGTGCGGTCCCATACCCGTTGTATGTCGCGATCGCGCTCGCTCATCGCCCACATCGCCACCCGTGCATAACGCGCTGCCCTGGCATCGGCCGCTTGGGTATCGAGTTGCTGCTTCACCAAGGACAGCAGCAGCCCCAAGGCCAGCGCGCCGAGCACCACGTGTACGGCGTCAAACCTTCGCCTCTTCTCGGCGAACTCGGTTGTGTTTTTCTTCAGATTCTGAATCATCAATCACCCTCTTTGCCGATCTTCGCCGTCGCGGTCAGCTCCTAATTACCGGCTCTTACTATCTGGTAGCTATCAGATAGCAACCCTTTTCCGGTGACTCGGTAGCTACTGAGCGGTCAGCCGCACCGCGAGCTCAAGGTTGTCAAAGCTAGCGGCCCGAAGAATTTCCGTGCCCTCTCTTCCCACGAGTGAAGTGATGATCGATTCTTCGCCTCGCACCGACGGGCATCGTGCTTTGTCCCCCTTGACTGAGACAAGTTGTTCCTTGGCAGGGCCAGCCTTGCTGGCCAGGACCTTCGTCTGGACTTCAATTTCACCATCATCGAATTTCGTGGCGACGACGGTCAACGTGACTTTCGTCGGTACCTCTCCACTGGCAGAAACCAAGCCCAATGCCGAGCATCGAGCGTCAAACGTCTCTGCAGAGGGTTGCGTAAAGACAATCGTCTGGGGAACACCGTTCTCGAATTCGATGATCCTGCTGCCCGATACGAAACCGGGCGAATCGACATCAATCTTCAGCTTGCCGGACGCCGCTTGCGCACCGGCACAAGCCAGGGCGAGCGTCGCAAGTATCACTGCGTGCTTCAAGGAATTCTCCTGTCAATAGAGGACTATGCGAGCTAATTCAGCATCCTCTATATCGGCCAAAGTCAAGGGAGGTTTAGAACGGAGCTCAATTCGCAAGGCTTCACTGCTTTGGCCTCTACGGAAAGCGCGACGCCGAGGGAGCAAAACTCGCGATGCGCCGCAGCACCAAACCGATGCTCTGCGCCGGCCAGTCGCGTCGGCATGTGCGACAGAGCCACCTCGCCGGTGCACGCGGCTTTAGCCCACCGAAAATCCGCCCGCCAACGGCTCCGCGTAGAGCGAATCCGAGCGCAACGCCGCGAACTCCGGCATGCCGGCGAACGGCGTCACCTGCACATCGACCAAGCGGCGCCATGTCTCCAGTGAGGCGGACTGGACCGCCAGTGCCAGGTGGCTCCTGTGCTTGCGCGACGGATACCGAAATCCGACTGGCGCGGTGTCTCCGCGAAAGCCTGCCAGCAGTTCGAGCATCCGCAACCCGAACCACTGGCACCACGCATGCTCGCCGTGGATCTGGTCGTAGATGCCCAGCTTGCTGAGCACGGTCCCATCGAGATCCAGAACCTGAATGTCAGCCTTGAGCGTGAAGGTCGCGATCAGACCGGTCTCGGTAATGCCCGGCGGGATATAGAATGTGCCGGGCTGCGTCATGTCGTTGGTGCAGAATCCGGACTCCCACAACGCGGTAGTGAGATCCTGGGCTGCATACATCCAGTAGGTGGCAAAACGCCCGTCCGGGCCGGCGAACTCTGGCGGCGGGCCGAACCGGTAGGTGCGCTTGACGAACGGCGGAATGACTGCGGCCGGATGCCGGACTGCGCGAACCACTTGCGTGCCGGCGGATTAGGACCCGAACGAACCGGTCACTCTCCTTGCCGAGGACCCTGCCAGCGCAGTCAAGCGCGCGCCGTGCGCCCCGCTCCCGGCCAAGCTCGACCCCCAGCTGGCCACGCTGTCACCAACGCTTCCCACCGGCACCGGCTGGATCATCGGAACCAAGTTCGACGGCTATCGCATCCTGGCGCGGATCGACGATGCCAGGGTAACGCTGTTCACCCGCAATGGTCACGACTGGACCCACAAGCTGAGTTCGCTGGCATCCGAGATCGAAAAGCTCGATATCTCGCAAGGGTGGCTGGATGGCGAGATCGTGGTCCTGCGCGATGGCATGCCGGATTTCAATGCGTTGCAGAACGCCATCGACGGCCGCGGAAACGACGCCATCGTCTTCTTCGCGTTCGACCTGCCTTATTGGGAGGGGCGCGACCTGCGTGGCTTGCCGCTGGTGCAGCGCAGGGCTAGGCTGGCCACGCCGGTGGCCGACCATTCGGGGCGCGTGCGCTTCAGCGAGGCTTTCGACGCGCCACCCGCCGACATGTTCCAGGCCTCGTGCAAGCTCGGCCTCGAAGGATTGATGTTCAAGCGATGTTTCGCTCCACAATTTACACATGTAAAGACTGGTGATTTGGCTAAGCCGGTTGGATCAATATTGTTAATTGGATCCCCATCGACGTACGCATATGTGTTTAGTCCGCCTGCAAGCCCGATAGGATCCTCTGTAATGAACCATCCGAGGGCCGGTTGGTAATAGCGGGCCCGCTAGTAGTAGAGCCCTGTGCCATCGTTCTCCCGACCCGTGTAATGGAACGCATTGGGACTGCTCTCGCCGCTCGCAGCAACTGCTCCGGGTTCTAGCGGCTAAGTTGTAATGTCCGCTTCTGGCTAAGTAGAAATGTCCGGCCAAGGCGCTGCCCATGGGTATTCAGCCTGGCGGCCTGTTTCGCGACTGTTGGAGGACGGGCCCTACGGACTGGTTTCTCGCACGCGCAGTCGACTAGCAACCGGCAGTTGCCGTCTTCGAATCCCGCGTGCGTGGCCCCATCTCAGTATTAATTAAAAAAATGCAAGCTAACCTATCTCCAAAAGAACCAGTCTTTCGTTGCGTGCTCGGAGAAGGATCGCAACTCTTTTCCGTCAGATATCCTAATTACGCGCACAGGCTGACTGAAGATGTCACTTTTATACTTGATTGCGGCTAGTTCCGAGCTTCCGGATACTCTGATAGGGTATGAATAGTCCCCTAGCAACGATCGGTCGACTATAGAAGATCTCTTACTAACAAACGAATATAACATCAAGCGCCTACCGAATGCAAACGGCTCAACATATAAGATCCCACTGCAATTTGGTAGAAATACCGGTAAACCACCTCTATTTGCCAGCATACTGGCCGAGCCATCATCTCTTGCTAACCAGAGATGGCTATCTTTTCCAACGTATGCCAGCATCCCGCAATCGCGGGCAAAGTACTCGGAATTGGTGGTTGCCTCTTCGCGGCGAGTACCACTATTTCTATTAACCTTCCAAATCAACCGCCTTCGCGGTTGGCTTCTATCAATTGTGCTCACCCAGACGTCTTGGGCATTAGCGCCGCCCACCACGCCAATTAGGAGGTTCTTTGGGAATTCATGTATTGTCGAAATTTTCCCTGTCTCCAGATTTCCCGAAATTAGCGAATTCGATTCCGCATTCCCCACGAACACCTCGCTTCCAGATATATGAACTGGAAAAGAACGGCCAAATAATTCTCTTTGCAATTGGGATATTTCCCGAGAACCATGCTCTCCGGATTTCACATCTAGGACAAACTCCGTGTCGTTCGAAAATAGATGGAGATTTAATTTGTTGACGTCACCATCGCTCGCTGCGGAAAAAGCCAACTCAGGCCATACATACAGCACGGCAGCTATGATTAAGGTGAGCATATAATCACGTGGATGCACTTTATTCACTATCTTCCCGCCCCCATCGCGTGTCGCGCAAAATCAAAGCAATTATTGCTCCAGGAATTATATGTGCGTGAATTAAACATTTTGTTTCCGCCAGCTGACGCGTCTCTCAAAAAATCTAGAATTTGCGAATCATGGCTGTCGTCAGCGTAAATGACCCTTTCATGCGCACCCCATCCATCATAATCAGACGGGCTTTCCTGCCGAACCCCATCCGGATGGAATCCATATATCTCGCCATTCACGTTGACCGCAGTGTGATACCAGACCGCCCAGGCTCCTCCGGCAAGAGGGCGGTACATTATTGAGACGCGCAAGCCGGTCGGATCTGAGAAATTGATTGGATTTCCATGCACATACTTGTAAAGATTAGTCCCACCAGCGAACCCTATCGGATCCTCGGAAACGAATCTGCCGAACACCGGATGGTAATACCGTGCGCGGTAGTAGTAGAGCCCTGTGCCATCGTTCTCCCGGCCCGTGTAATGGAACGCGTTGGGACTGCTCTCGCCGCTCGCAGTAACTGCTCCATATGGCTCGTATGCGTAACTTGTCTTGATCACGCCGGCACTATCGGTCAGCGCCAGCGTGCTACCCAACGCATCGGAAACGAAGTTGCGCGTGCCCTGTGTGCTGTCGGTTCGAGTGAAGGTCTCATCGATCCCCAACCCGGTCAGCAGGTTCGCGGTTGGCGTGCCGCCGGCGAGCTCCTGCACCACGTTTAGCCCATCATAGGCAAAGCTGGTGGCACTGCCCCCCACCGTCTTGGCGCTGCGCCGCCCCAGACCATCATAGGTGAAGCTGGCCGTCGCCCCGCCGCTGAGCGCGCTGAGCCGGTTGCGCGAATCCCAGCTGTAGGTCAGGCCGCCGTCGCTCGTGAGGTTGCCGTTGGCATCGTAGGTGAGAGTCGCGCCCGCCCAGCTGGTCAGCCGGTTCGCTGCGTCGTAGGTCGCCCCGCTCATCGCCGCGGGCAGCACCATGCTGGCTAGGCTGCCGCCCATCTGGATGCGCCGCCCGGCCGCATCGTAGGCATAGGTCAGGTTACCCAGCGAGGTCCCGCCATTGGCGTAGCTGATCCCGGTGAGCTGGTCCGCAATGTCGTAGCTGTAGGTGCCCACCACGCCATTGGGCAGCGTCAGCGTACTCCGCCGGCTCGCGGCATCATAGGTGAAGCCCACTTGGGCGCTGCCCTGCGTGATCCCAGTCACCCGGTTCGCATTGTCGTAGGCATAGCTGATTGCCGCTTGCCCTGCCACTTGGAAGCTGGTGCGCCGGCCCGCCGCATCGTAGCCGTAGCTGACGCTCCCCTGCGGGGTGGTCTCGCCCGTAAGCCGGTCCAGGCCGTCATAGCTGCGCGTGAGGGAGCCGCCGGCGCTGTCGGCCAGCTGCGTGAGCCGGTTGCCCGCATCGAACGTGTAGGTGGCAGTCGCATCCGGAGAGGAAGGATTGCCGCCCACTAGTGTATGGCCGTAGGCTGCCGCGGCGCGTCGATTTAGCCCATCATACGTAAAGGTGGCGATCTTGCCGTTGCGATCGGTGAGCCGGATCAGGTTGTCCGCGCCATCGTAGCTGTAGTGCTCGACGAGCTGCAGCGGATCAGTCTTGCTGATAAGCCGGTCCTTGGCATCGTAGCTAAAGCTCGTCTGGCCGCCGCGCGCATCGGTCAGGCTGGTCAGGTTACCGTTGGCATCGTAAGCCAGGATTATTGTGTTGCCCAGCGGGTTAATCAGGCGCGTCGGCCACCCTCGGCCGTTATACTCCATACGCGTCAGGTTGCCCAGCGGATCGGCTACGGACAGCAGCCGGCCCACACCGTCGGTGTAGCGGTTGACGGTGCGCCCGAGTGGATCCGTGATCGCTGCCAGATCGCCCTCTGCATAGCTGAACGTCGTGGCGTGGCCCAGCGCATCGGTCGCGCTGGTTGCCTGTCCTGACGGGTTGTAGCTGAAGGTGGACGCATTGCCGAGCGCGTCCTTGGCCGACACCCGGTTGCCCGCGCTGTCGTAGGTGAACGTGCTGGCATGGCCGAGGCCGTCAGTGTACGAGGTGACCTGGTTGTAGAGCGGCTCATACGTGTACGTCTCGGTCACCGCCTGTGCCGTGCCCGCCAACTGGGTGATGCTGGTGGGATTGCCCGCACTATCGTAGGTGTAGGCGGTCTTGCGCCCCAAGGCGTCAGTCACCGAGAGCAGCAGGTTCGTGCCAGTCTGCCGCTCGAAGGTGGCAGTCTGCGCCTCCGGTTTGCCCAGCGCGTTGGTGACGCTGGTGATATAACCGCTGCTGTTGAAGACCAGTCGGCGCACGTTGCCGCGCGGGTCGGTCACATCGGTCTGAGTGGCGTTGCCATTGGCGTCTAGCGTGTAGGCAAACTGATAGATTCCACCATCGGCAAGCGTCTGTTGGCTGACGCGGTGGTTGGCATCGTACTGGTTGGTGACCATCAGCTGCCCGCCAGGCTTCCTGACCGTGAGCAGGTTGTTTGCGGCGTCGTAGGTGTACTGCTCAACCCCCCCGTCCGGATCGGTCACCTGCGCCAGGCGCCCGCCGGCATCATACTGATAGGCAACCGTGCGGCCAATGTTATCGGTCGCCTGGGTCACGCGATTGGCGTTGTCGTAGCTCAGATTGATGTAGCGGCCATCCGGATTGAGGATCTGTGTCAGATTGGCATTGGCATCCCGGGTCAGGGTCAGCTTGTTGCCGAGCCGGTCGTAGAACTCCCGCAGCGCGGCGCCGCGGCTATTGGAGCAACCCGCACAGTCATAGAAGTACATGACCCGGCCATCGCGCATCTTCAACTTCCACTTGCCGCTAACCCAGCTGATTACGGCTCCGTAGAACTCAGTCGGGCTCGAGGTATGCGTGTAGACCGCATCAGTCCAGCCCGTCCCGGGCGAGGTGCGCACGAAGTGGATGCGCCCTCCGTCCGGCAGGATCAGGTCCTGATAGGTGTAGGGATTCATATCCCCGATGGTGAAGATGTCGTATGGATGGCTTGTCCCGATCCCAAAGGCCCGTGAGACGTTGTCCTGCTGGCGATAGGTCCGGGTGATTTGGACCGGCACCGTGCCTGCCACCGCCAGGTCCGTCCGGGTATGCAGGAACAGGCCCGTATAGCAATCCACCGGGTCGCCAGCGCACCCGATGGCCCTCGGCGGCCCACCCTTTCCGCCTGGCCCACTCGGGCTAGGCGGCGTTCCCGGGCCGGGCGGAGATCCGCTGTCCGGGCAGTCCGGATCCGGGTCTGGCCCGGGTCCCGGCGGCGCCGCTGGCGCCGGCGTCCCACCGGTACCCCCTCCCTTACCCCTGGGGCAGCCACCCGGCGGCGGCCCCTTGGGTGGTGCATTGCTGGGCAGCGAAATCATCGCGCCCGTCAGCTCATAGATTGCCACCCCGGAATTGGGCACGATCTGCTGGCCGTCCGCGCTGATCCTGCCCTGGCCATAGACATACCACCCCTTCTCCCCTGGATCATAGTTCCAGAAATCCAGCACGCTGCCCGGTTTTCCGTTGTGATAATTTGGATAGATGACCCGAGCCCCTTGTGCGCTGGCCGCATCTACGCCCTCGAGATGCGCACCGCCCGGCTGCAGCGTGAAATAGACCGGCACATAGCGGTTCGGTAACGGGAACGGCGACCGATCCACCGGCACCGGCGTAATCGACAGCTCGTTGATCACCTTGCCGCTTCGATCGCGCAGTACCGTCCCGGGCGGGATGCGCACCTCCAGCCCCGGAATGTGCGGGGTGGTGATGACCACTTCGCTGGTCGTGGGCGCATCGATCTTGACCCGATGCGTGGTATCGATGCGCGGCATCCAACTGGTGTAGGGCAGGACGTTGGTCTTGTCCGCCTCCAGCATCACCAAGGCCTCAAAGTAGCCATAGCTCCGGCCGGGCTGATTGGCGGTGGCCCCGTCGATGACCAGCGTCCTGGCGCCCGCACTCAGCCCCTGCAGCAGGAAGCGGCCGGACGTGTCCGTGCGTGCCGTCTGCGCGCCAAGCTTGAGCGTCACGCCCACCGCCGCCTCGCCATTCATCAGCAGAACCTGGCCGGCCAATGCTGTCGTGCCAGGTGGCGCGGCCAGCGGCGGCAACTGCTGCAGCGGCGAAGTGGGTTGTTTGACTTGCCAATTGCCGCGCAGATGCGTCGGGCCCGGGATCCAAAGCTCGGGGAACGCCACACCCGCCACCGCCTTGACGACACCAGGCGGCGTCGTCTGCGCTGGGGTCGCCGCCGGCATTGCGGCTTGGCGGGTCTGGGCTGCCATCTGGGCTCCCATCTGAGCTACCGGTGCGGGAGTCGTCGCAGCACCGGCCACTGATCCCGCCCCTGCCGCGCTCGAGCCGCGCAGACTCTGGGCGGTGAAGCCGATGGCCGTGAACGGCAACGGTACCCCCGCCTCGTCCGCCGCTGCGCTGAGGAATAACGTATAGCGCGCACCCGGGCGCAAGTCCGTCTGCGGCGTGACGAACAGCAGCCGACCGCCCTCGACAGGCACCACGTTGACCGCCACCGAGCCGCTTGGACCGAGGAGGGTCACCGTCTTCGCAGTGAGGCTCGTCACCGCCAGCGGCCTGGAGAAGCGCACCGCCAGCCTCGCCTGGATCGGCACGTCCACCGCATTCTCCGCCGGCACAGATTCCTGCACCTTCGGGGCCTCCGTGTTCCAGGCAGGCGCCAGCCAGGCGCCTGACGCCGCATCGGGCAGGCCGAAGCGCTGTTGCTGCGGGAAATACAGTTCGGGCGAGGTCACGGCCTGACCCGCGCCGTCGCGGCCACCGGACAACAAGATGGGCTCATTGGCCAGCAATTGTGCGCTGTGGCCAGCGCGCGGGATGGCCAGTTGCGCATGCACGCTCAAGGGCTGGCGGCTGGCCGGATCCCACAGTTCGGCTTGCGCGACCGGTGTGCCCTGCTCCGATACGCCGCCCGCAATCAGCACCGTGCCGTCCATCAGCACTGTCGCGGTATGGCGGGCGCGGGGAATGAGACCAAGCTCGTCCAAGGCGCTGAAGGCCTGCGTGGCCGGATCGAACAGCTCCGCCTCCCGCACAATATTGCCGTCTGGCCCGAAGCCGCCCAGCACCAGCACCCGGCCGTCCGGCAACACCGTCGCGGTGTGGTGGCTGCGTGGCCTGCGCGGTCCAGAGGGCAGAGGCTTTGGCTGCTGACCACCCGGCTCCAGAACCAGTGCCCTGGCCGTTCCCTCCCCCTCGCCGCCCAGCAGCAGCCAGCGGCCATCCGCCAATAGTGTCGCGCTCTGGCCCGGCGCAGGCGGCAGAACCCCCGCTAATGCGTGGCCCAGTGCCGAGAAAATGAGGACGCAGAGCAACCATGCCGCGATGAGCGGCTGCGAACCCCCAAGATCTGTCATTGCAATTCGCTGCGATTGCAGGGTGTTGGACATAACTTTCTCTCTTCTGGCTTGCGCCTCAAAGTGATACGACTAATGCCTCACCGACAACTTACTGATTCGCATTTGCGCTATCGAGCGGACTACATAAATTGCTTTGCAGGACAAGCGACATACTGCCAACGTCAAGCCCTGATGGATTCAGGATGAAGGTGTAAATGCCAGTCTGCCAGTCACGGGCAGATTCAGTCCTCCAGTCGAAGCATTCCCACCCCAACCCTAGTACAGCGCATCGAACAACATGCCGCTACTGGTGCTGGCGTTGCCCGCCGCGTCAGGCTTGTAGATCCAACCGGCTCGCTCCTCCCACGGTGATCGAGCCCACCTGGTCCGGTGGGACGCTGATAAGCTTGAACCCCATGCTCCCAGTGTCCGTCCCAGCTGGATTGACAGAAATGGTGTAGGTGCCTGTGGCCGGCAGCGTGAGCACATCGGTCCAGCCCGCCGATCCCCAACCATAGAACAGAGCATCGAACCGCGTGCCACTGCCGGTGCTGGCGTTGCCCGCCGCGTGTGGACTTGACCCCCGCCACCGCGCTTGACGACGCGCCCGCGGATCTTCCGAGGGCACAAGACCCGGCCGTTGTGTGTACCGCCGCGACCATCTGCCCAATCCCCAACGCACCATAGCAGTAGAACGCCGATTGACTGGCGTATGAAACGCAACAGTACAACCCATAGGTAGCCCGTCGCACGACGCCTCGGTAACAGAATCGAGGACATCGCTCCTCCGTGTCAGGGACTGAGTGTGAAGGTCAGGCTGCCCGTTCCGGTACCCCAATGCCGAAGCATGATGGTGTAGGTGCCGGTCATTGACAATGTGAGCGGCCCGACGGATGCATTGCTCGCGTAACCTGTGTAGGGATAAAGCGTCGTTCCGTCGGGCTTCAAAACCGCCAAATAGTGCCAACCGATGGTGTTTTGGCTCGTTGTCAGGGTCACGTTCTGCCCCGAGGATACGCTGAACGTCAAGGAACCGTCCTGTCCGGGAGCCGTCGTGGTCAAAGTAACCGGCGCCCCCCCTATCGTGATCGTTCCCGCCGCGTTCGCGGGCACGTTGTAAAGGGAAAAGGTGAGACTCCCCGTGCCACTTCCCCAATGTTTCATCACAATGGTATAGGTGCCGGTTACCGGCAGACTGAGCGGCTCCACAAATAGCCCGCCCCAGGCACCGTACGACGGATAGAGGACCGTTCCATCCGGATTCAAGATTGAAAGATAATAGTAACCTATGCCGTTCTGACTGGTGACCAAGCTGATACGTTGCCCTCCGGTGCCGCTGAAAATCAGGCTTCCGTCCTGCCCGGGCACCGTAGTAGTCAGCGTGACAGGAGGGCCACCTGCTGTGATTGTGCCTGTAACATCCGGAGGCACGTTGTACAGATTGAATTTGAGACTACCCACAGCTTTTCCATAATGGCCGAGTGTGATGGTGTACGTTCCGGTCGCCGGCAATATAAGTGGCTCGACAAAAAACGAATTGCAAGCGAGATAAGGGGAGAAGAGGGATGATCCGTCGGGATTCAATATTCCAAGGTAATAGCAGCCGATGGTGTTCTGACTCGTTGTCAGGCTGATCCGCTGTCCCGCAGCACCGCTAAAGGTCAGACTGCCGTTCTGCCCTGGCGTGGTAGTCGTCAACGTGACCGCCGAACCGCTGGCAGATATCGTACCTGTCGCGTCCGGAGGTACGTTGTAGAGCGAAAATGTGACACTCCCTGTATCACCAGACATCGGGCTCACGACGATGGAATATGTGGCTGTCTTAGGAAGAGTGACCGCCCCCAATAGTTCGTTGTTGCACAGGCTTGTTGTTCCTGCCGACGACCCATCGAGATTCAGGAGTTGGAGGCGGCCATTTTGGCAAGAGCCGAAGCTCGAACTCGTGGTGCCGATACTAACCCGCTGGCCGGCCGTGCCATCAAACAGGATCAAACCAACCTTGTTCGCAGTCGACATCGTCACAGTCTGACTCGCCCCAATGGCCATTCGGCCTGTGACGTCCACATCCGCAGCAGTATGGGTGCCAGGTGGCACAAGAAAATCCTGCGTACTTGTCGCTTGACCATACGGCGTAGTCACCGTCAGACGGCCGGAGGTGGATGCCGCTGGTACGGCGGAAGTCAGTGTCGTTGCCGTTGCTGCGCTGACGCTGGCCGGGCGCGTATTGAATGTAAGGTTGTTCCAATTGGATGTTGTTTGGAAGTTGGCGCCACTAACGGTTACCGCTTCCCCAGGTGTCCCGATCGTGGGTGAGAACCCACTGATGCTCGGCGCGGCGCTCTGCGTAATCGTGAACGAGGCCGCGCTCGTTGCGCTGCCGTTAGGAGACATTACCGAAATGGGACCTGTCGTGGCTCCGGCTGGCACCTGAACCACCAATTGCGTCGTTGTTGCGGAACTGATTGCAGCCGCCACGCCGTTGAACTGGACCGCGTTCTGGCTGGCCGTTGCGGCGAAGCCGGCGCCCGAAATCGTGACAGTAGTGCCAGACGGCCCACTGCGCGGGGAGAAGCTCATCAAGGAAACCGCGCCGCTGCCTCGCCCTATCGCGATAATGTTCCCTGCTGCGTCGTAGGCGTACGTAGCCGTGTTGCTGGCCTCATCGACCACGCCCGACAAGCGACCCAATTCGTCATAGGCGAAGTTATAGACCGTCGCCAATACGGGTGAGGTCGCCGCCAGCGTCCATCCAGTTGCCGCGACGGACACGAGACGCCGCCAGCGACCAAGACAACGTCCGAACGCAGCCATCATTCGATCGCTCATGCGGTTCCCTAATAGGCAAGCGCGGGCCGGCCTCACCGGCCCGGGCGTGGTTGTACGAGAAGCGGGAATCTAGAATGGCTACGATGAAGAACGCGTCACCGCGCCAGTTCGCACGTGACAGAAGTATTTCTGCCAGTCGAGTGGATTAGTTCTGACCCCCACCTCACCTCCCCGTTCTTGATATTGTTGCTCGGTGGTCACACGTGTTCGTTGTGTATAGCAGACCAGCAATTGCCACACAAGAATGATCGCGAGCTCCCTACTTTGGTATGGCACGCTACGCGAAACCTATTGAGCCATACCCCACTAAATTTCCTTTGCCAAAGACTTGCCTCTGTACTAATCATTGGAACTTGAATCCTTTACACGTAGAGCTATCCAAAATCCAGATTACGACGCGACTAGCCAAATGAACGCCGCAGTCTTCAAGAAAATCGGAATCGTCTGTGGGCTCATGTTCACCACAACTACCTTTGGGGATCAAGACATTGATCGCCTCGGCTTACCGCCAATAACCGCACCCATTGACAACCCCCTGACCGGTGCTAAATCCGAACTCGGCAAGAAGCTGTTCTTCGACAAACGCCTCAGCGCGGACGGCTCGGTCAGTTGCGCAAGTTGTCACCAGCCCGATCGTGCATTCAGTGATGGGCTGCCAAAGTCGAAAGGAGTCGGCGATCGGACTGGCACGCGTAACGCGCCCAGCCTTTTGAACGCGAGCCTCATGGACAGTCAGTTTTGGGATGGCCGGCGTTCCTCGCTCGAATCCCAAGCACTGGACCCGTTTGTTAACCCGAGGGAGCATGGACTCACGAGCTATGGCCAGCTTCTGCAAGCAATACGGCACAACCAAGACTACGCCAGCCTGTTTCAGGATGCATTCGACGTGCACATCGATTCAATTGACGAGCGGCACATTGCCAAAGCGATCGCCAGCTACGAACGTTCGATAGCGCGCGGAAATTCTGCATTTGATCGCTACTATTACGCCGGTGAGCAAACTGCGATTTCGTCCGCCGCTCGTCGCGGTCTGGCGCTGTTTATGGGCAGGGCCCAATGTGTAAGCTGCCACCATATCGGCAGCGCCGGTTCATCGTTCACCGACCACCAATTTCACAGCTTGCATATCGGCTTAGGTCGCATCGAAAGCCGACTCGCAACTGTCAGCAAAGCAGCCGTAGCGGCGCGAACGGGGGAGCGTTCCATCGATGCAACGGCCCTCAGCGAGGAGGATATCTCCGAGTTGGGCCGGTTCTTCATCACACTTAACCCTGTAGACATCGGCCAATTCCGCACCCCTAGCCTTCGCAATGTCGCACTCACCGCGCCATACATGCACGATGGGAGTGTGGCGACGCTGGAAGAGGCTGTGGACCAAGAAATCTACTATCGAACCGTCCTGAATGGTCGTCCCTTGATCCTGACGCCCGACGAGAAGAGTGATCTCGCCGAATTTCTTCGGAGCCTTACCAGCAGCAATGCGCAAGCCATCGCGTCGCCAGAAGGCAGCTAAGCGACTTCAGCTCAAGGGCCTCCCAGGAAGCCATCGAACGCGTCCGCAATCGGTGGATAGCCCGCTCCGAGGTGTACAGACTGGGACGCACTGGCCAGCGACACCCCACCAAATAAATCTGGACAAAGAATTGATATCGAGTATGTTTCGAAAGATAAGAGCCGTATCAAACGCATGACTAATCGACACAGAATCGAAAGTCTAAGGGGAGCGGGTCATGACCGGCGTGATGCTGATCCGATGGTTTGTTGCGTGCGCGCTCGGCCTCGCTTTGCCCTGCCAGGCTGACATCTTTGTTCGTTACGCCTCGGACGGAACACCATCATACTCGACCACACCGTTCAGTCGTAGCCAGATACCGCTTCTGCGAGATCGCAGTGGCGCGAAGAACCGAGATCCCGCTGCGACCGAAACCGGCTCGACGGCGCGGCTCGAGGAGTTGGCGCCGATCATCAACGCCATTAGCGCACGACATACCGTCGATCCGGCTCTGATCAAGGCCGTCATCGAGGTGGAGTCGCGCTTTCGGCCGACAGTGCAATCCCCTAAGGGCGCAATGGGCCTGATGCAGTTGATGCCCGCCACGGCCCGGCAGTACGGCATCACGGCCCCCTTCGATCCCCCCCAGAACATTGAAGCCGGTGTCCGGCACCTCAAGGCGCTGATCATCCAGTACAACGGAAACCTTGCCCTCGCTCTGGCTGCATACAACGCAGGAGCACAAAGTGTCGTCAGAAGTGGCAAACGGATCCCGCCCTATCGCGAGACGATGGACTACGTCCCAACAGTACTGGCTCGCTATGCCTTCTATCGTCGCGAAGGAGGAGAATGAGATGCGCTGCGCAAGGACACCCGCAGAAACGCTCCCCGGACTCGCAGGCCACTGGCGGCACAGGAATATGGCTTGCGGTGGCTTCACACTTCTTGAACTTTTGGTTGTCGTTGTCATCATCGGCCTGCTCGCTTCATACGTCGGTCCGAAATATTTCTCGCAAATCGGAAAGTCGGAGGCGACGGTTGCACGCAGTCAAATCGAAGCCTTCGAGCGAGCGCTCGACAGCTTTCGTCTGGATGTCGGACGGTACCCAAGTTCCGAGGAAGGTCTTGCCGCGCTATTGACCCGGCCCGGCGGCGTGACGCGATGGAACGGCCCCTATTTGAAGAAGGATGTCCCGCTGGACCCCTGGGGACATCCCTATAGCTACCGGTCACCCGGTGCCAGGAGCGACTTCGAAATTCTGTCCCTCGGTAAAGACAGTCAACCCGGTGGAGCTGGGGAAAATGCCGACATTGTCAGTCAATAGCCCGAGAAGGTGACGCGCCATGCAGTACGAAGTCAGGACTCTCTCGGCTGTAAACGCCATCACGATCGTCACGATCGACGCCATTGATGAACAAGATGCGCGCAGGCAAGCCGAGAGCCGGGCACTGCAACCCATCTCGGTACGGCCAATAGTGCTGAAGACTGCCTCCGTATCGTTGCGCCAGAGACGATTTTCATTGCTGCTTTTCAGTCAGGAGATGCTTGCACTGATCAAGGCGGGATTGAGTCTGTTCGAGGCAATTGAAGCTCTACGGGAGAAAGAGAGCGCATCTGAGGTCTGCGACATTCTGGATCGGCTGCTTGCCGCGTTGCGGGAGGGGCGGCGCTTCTCCGTGGCTCTGGCTGAGCAAGGCGGGTACTTCCCACCGCTGTATGTCGGGTTGATGCAAGCGGCCGAGGGGACCAGCGATCTCCCGCTGTCGCTCGCCCGGTTCGTGGAGTACCAGAAGCGCATTGACGGCATTCGCGGCAAGATCGTCAGTGCCTCGATCTACCCCATCATCCTGATGACGGTTGGCGGGGCTGTAACGGTTTTCCTCGTTTGCTACGTGGTGCCGCGCTTCGCGTTGGTCTATCAGGATACAGGTCGCGATCTGCCGTGGTTGTCACAAATGATGATCATGTGGGGCCAACTCGCCGCGAAGCATGCTTCGGAGTTCGCCACGGTCGTTGTGGCAAGCGCCGCGCTCAGTGCCATCTGGGTGCGTCGATTGCTGCGCAAGGGCGGGGTCGTTCACCTCGCTTCGCGCTTGCCAATGGTGGGCCATCAGATTCATCTCTACGAACTCTCGCGGCTCTATACCACATTAGGAATGCTGCTTGAAGGCGGTATCCCTGCAACGAACGCGCTCATGACCGCCTGCGCGACAGTCTCGGCTGCGACACGCGACAGGCTATTAGCGGCCGAGCAGCAGATACGCAGTGGCAGACCGCTTTCCCTGGCATTTGAAGTGAACGGCCTTACCACAACCATTTCACTACGCATGCTGCGGGTCGGCGAACAATCCGGCCAGCTTGGCGCCATGCTGACACAAGCTGCTGAATTTTATGACGGGGACATCTCGCGGTTCATTGAACGCTTCACCCGTACATTCGAGCCGATACTGATGGCGGCCATCGGGCTGATTGTTGGCTTCATCGTCGTACTCCTTTACATGCCGATCTTCGACCTCGCCGGGAGCC
Organism: Cupriavidus sp. H39; assembly: GCF_050271075.1. Lineage (NCBI taxonomy): Bacteria > Pseudomonadati > Pseudomonadota > Betaproteobacteria > Burkholderiales > Burkholderiaceae > Cupriavidus > Cupriavidus sp. H39. The sequence goes on along the minus strand of NZ_CP189847.1, from coordinate 403,486 downwards.
TTCAGTGAGTGGCAGCACCTCCAACGAGGGAGTACCGCAAATGGATGCCTTTGAGGCAGCTCGGACCGCAGCACGGCGATCGGGTCGCTCAATCGCTCAAGAACTCGAGGCCATCTCTAACCTGGGTCCTCGCAGCGCCCTGGAAATGGTCGCTGCCCAGTTCCATATGCCAAGCATCGAATCCGCCGAGATGGCGCGACTCACTCCGGCCTTCGATTGCGTGCCCCTGACGAAGGCCATGCAGCTCTGCGCGCTGCTACTGAAGGGTCTTGACGGCGAAACCTTGGCGGTAATGACGGATCCCCAGGATATTGACCTGCAAACCTGGTTGGAAGCCCAAGCTGGTCAGCCCGTCGCTTATCGCCTCGCGCTGCAGGCGGACATCGAGGCGTACCTTGCCCAGCAGGAGGAATCGGTACGCGCGGTAGACGGTCTGTTAGCGACGAACGATTCGGGACCGCGCCCGACACGCGTGACGGAGGTGTTGTCCTTCGCATCGCTGAATGCTTCGGCCAGTCCGGTCGTGCGAATTGTCAACTCGACTCTCTACGATGCATTGCGTGCAGGGGCATCCGATATCCACCTCGAAAGTACACCGACCGGTCTGGCGGTCAAATATCGGATCGATGGCGTACTCGACCATGCCACCTCACTTTCCGGTGCAGAGCTGGCAGAGCAGGTCATTTCCCGACTGAAAGTCTTGGCCGAGCTCGACATCGCTGAACGGCGGACTCCGCAAGATGGCAGCTTCCGCGTGGAATCCCGCGGGCGAGAAATCGACCTTCGGGTGTCAATCATGCCAAGCATTCATGGCGAAGATGCGGTGATCCGCATACTCGACAAACGAGCCATGATCGAGGCGCATGGCACGCTGACGCTGGAGGCGCTCGGCTTTGACGCCAAGTCGTTGGTTGCATTGAGACAGCTGGCCGAAGAGCCCTACGGCATGCTTCTGGTTACCGGGCCGACCGGGTCAGGTAAGACGACGACACTGTACGCCGCGATTTCGGAAATTCACAATGGCAGAGATAAGATCATCACGATCGAGGATCCGGTCGAATATCAGCTGCCTGGGGTACTGCAGATCCCGGTGAACGACAAGAAGGGACTCACCTTTGCCAAGGGGCTACGGTCAATTCTGCGGCATGATCCTGACAAGATCATGGTGGGAGAGATTCGAGACAGGGAGACTGCCGAGATTGCAGTGCAATCTGCACTGACCGGCCACCTCGTCCTCACCACAGTCCACGCGAATAATGTGTTTGATGTGTTCGGCCGATTCACTCATATGGGGGTCGATCCCTATGCATTTGTTTCCGCGTTGAATGGGATTTGGGCACAGCGCCTGATCCGGATCAATTGTCCGCGCTGCGCCGAGGGCATCCGTCCAGCCGAGGAGCAACTACTCAGCTTGGGCATCGATCCTGGCGAATCGCAGGGATTTGCGTTCCGTGCTGGCCGTGGTTGTGGAGACTGCCGCGGAACGGGCTACCACGGCCGCAGGTCGATAGCGGAAATCCTCATCCTGGAGGATGAATTGCGGGAGCTGGTAGTGGAAAAGGCGCCGATCCGCAAGATCAAGGAGGCTGCCCGAAGAACGGGCACCCGAAGCCTGCGCGAGGCCGCACTCGATTTGGTAAGAGCGGGTGTAACGACATTGGAGGAAGTTAAGCGTGTCACGCTTCATGCCTAAGCGACTCCGCCTCGTCGTTTCCCAAACGGCAGTCACGCTGTCTGCGGCGTCACGGTGGTACAGCTCAGCGTGGCAGTCGGAGCAGACCGTCGTCCTACCGCCGGGGGAACCCACGGAGGCACTGCAATCGGCCCTTGAAGCTTTGCCAAGCGAGGCCCTACCGCGTGGCGCCTCCCTTTCCATTGTGCTTGCCGATCCCCTGGTACGCCTCTACTTGGTAACGCCACCCACTAACGCGGCCAGGTTCGATGATCTGCGATCCTCCGCATTGCTCCGGCTGGAAACACTATATGGCTCGCCAGCCAGCAACTGGCATATTGCCGCGGCGTGGGAAGTGGATAGACCATTTCTCGCCTGCGCCGTGCCGCGAACGATGCTCGCAGTGCTCGCCCAGTTTGCCAACGCGCGAAAACTCCGTCTCGCGCGAATTACGCCCGCCGCCTTGGAGTGCTGGAATCCCATTCAGGCATTGCACTCACCGTCGACGAACTGGCTGCTATCCAAATGCGGCACGCGGGTCACCTTGGTCGTGCTTACGAGGAATGGGGTTGAAGCGGTTAGGACACTGACGTGGCCGGAAGAAGCGTGGCAGTCCTGGGACAAACTGCATGCGGCGATGGCCCGCGAAAGCATGCGGCTCGACCGGCCGCTCCCCGATCTCACAACGGGTCTCGGTGACATCCCCGCCGAGCTCTTCGCGAATTCTCATCCCAACCTATCGTTCCAGCATGTGAATGCGCAGCCAGGGAGCATATTCTGGTCCCCCCGTCCCTTATGGCCTGAGATTGACCTGAGGCCGGCATCCCCGATTCGTGCGAGGCTGACCGCGAGTGCATTGGTGCTGGGGGGCTGCGGGGTGGCGCTCACGATTCTCGCAGGGGTACAGTGTGTGCGACTCATGACGCAAGTCGGTGAGATGCAAAACGAATTGAATCACATTGACCGGCGCCTCGCCGCGCGCCAGCGGCCGGCCGACACGTTGTCTGCAACTGCGATCAAGGCCGAGCAAATCGTGGCCGTGAACGGTGCCGTTCGTCAACTTAACCTGCCTTGGCAGCGGCTGCTGCGGAATATAGAGGAAGCCACGCCGAAGGAGATCGCCCTGCTCGCACTCGAGCCCGATGCCAAGCGGGCCTCCCTCAAAGGAACGGCGGAAGCGCCGACTGCGGACGGGATGTTGGCGTATATCACCCAGCTGAAGACCCAAGGCGGATTCGACAATGCGCAGCTGACCCGGCATGAGATCAATGAGCAGGATCCGATGAAGCCCTTTCGATTCCAGTTTGAGGCCTACTGGAGCGAGGCGGGCCAATGAAAGTGATCGCATTGCGATGCTATCTTTGGCTGATGCACGTTGGCTGGTCACTACCTGCCGCTTGCGCCCTGTTCGTTTGCGGATTAGTGCTGATCGCCTTAGGTTTGCCGGCTGAGCGAGCGATCGTACTCAAGGCGCAACGGCGGCTCGCGGAGGCTACTGCAGCTCTTGCCGCGCCGCCTAACCGGCCCCAGACGCGGCAAGCTACGACTGCACAGGGTCTCACCAAGTTCTATGCTTCACTGGGTCAATATGGCTCGGTGGAAAGCCAAGTCAGCGTACTATTCCGAACGGCCCGCGAGGCCGGGCTCTTGCTGCGACAAGCTGAGTATCGCGCGGGATTTGATCGATCGGGCCAGTTTTACACGTACAAAGTCATATTGCCCGTTCGCGGCTCTTATGTGGCGATCCGACGATTCTGTGAGGAGACGCTAACGGCAATCCCGTTTGTGTCCCTGGATGAAGTCCACTTCAAGCGGGGTGCAATTGGTGAGGCGACCGTTGACGCGAAACTTCAATTCACCCTCTTTCTGACGGGGGGGAAGGATGGGTCGAAGGCCTCGACGCCGATAGCGGTACCACGAGAGATACCCGAGATATGAAGCGCCGGCACGCCATTCTCTCGGTTGGCTTGCTGAGTGCCGGCGCCATTGCGGCATTTGGCGATCGCACATCGGTGAATGGTGTGGCCACGGCAGTCGATCGAGGTCGCTCCAGCAAGGGCGCAACGCCTATTGCCGAGAGCAGACCGGCCCAATCGCCTCCGGGCGGGCTCGCCGGTGAGCAAGCGCCTGCCATCCTGGCGTTACGCCCACGGGGTTCGCCTTCCGACAAAGGGCCTCCCAGCGCTGGTGACGAGATCTTCGCCAGCCAGACTTGGGTCCCGCCGCCTCCCCTACCACCGCCCGCCCCAAAACCGACCGCGCCACCATTGCCTTTTGTCTATCTGGGAAAACAGCAGCAGCAAGGCATATGGATAGTTTTTCTCGGCCGCGATAGCGAGACGTATGTGGTCAAGTCGGCGGATCCGATTGGGGAAGCCTATCGGGTGGAAACGATCAGTCCACCAACCATGACACTAAAGTATCTCCCGCTCAACGAGTCACAGACCCTGACAATCGAATAGATCCGTATAACCCTGATGCCATTTTGTCGACGCGCCATCTTCATTCTCGTGCTGTGCACTCTGTTCAGCGCCTGCGCCACGCAGGTGGCAATACAGGACGCAAAGCAACTCTACGGCCAAGGCAAGGTGGAAGAAAGTCTGCTGCGTTTGAAGGCGGCCTTGGACGAGACGCCGACCAATCCGGAGCTACGCACGGTCTACCTGGCGCTGCGTGATCGGGCGGTGGCTAACTGGATCGCCCAAGCCGACGCCGCACATGTTCGGGGCGATCAACGGAATGCAGAAGCGTCCTACCGCCGCGTATTGGCCGTTGAGCCAGGAAATGCGCGCGCCAAGTCGGGATTGCAGTTGCTGGAGCGCACGTCTCGGCACGCCAAGCTTTTGCAGGAGGCAGAGAACGCAATTCGCAAAAAGGAGGACGATTCTGGACGCGCTATTCTCCGGGCAATCCTATCCGAGGATCCTGCCAATCCGACGGCGCGGCGGCTATTGAGCGCACTTGAGGAGCGCAGCGCAAAGCCGCCCGTGGATACGCAACTTTCAGCAGCACTGAAAAAAACGCTCTCGCTTGACTTCAAAGACGCGATGCTCAAGCAGGTCTTCGAGATCTTCTCGCGCACTGCTTCAGTCAATTTCGTGTTCGACAAGGATGTCCGCGGAGACCAAAAGACCACAGTGTTCCTGAAGGGAACGACCATCAAGGAGGCGATCGATGTCGTTCTGTTGACCAACCAACTCGAGCAACGGGTGCTCGACAGAAACACCATCCTGATCTACCCCAACACGCCAGCGAAGCTGAAGGACTACCAGACCCTAGCGGTACGATCCTTTTTTCTCGCCAGTGCCGACGCGGAGCAGGTGGCCAACACTTTGAAGACTATCCTCAAGACCCGCGACGTCATCGTTGACAAGAAGCAGAACATGCTGGTCATGCGAGATACGTCCGATGCCATCCGCCTCGCGGAAAGATTGGTGACGCTACATGATCTTCCGGAGCCCGAGGTCATGCTGGAGGTCGAGATACTCGAGGTAAACCGCAACCGCCTCCTGGAACTCGGCATCAAGTTCCCGGAGCAACTCTCACTCTCCCCGCTCCCAACCACGACCGGCGGTAGTGTCACGCTCCATGACCTGCTGCATCTCACTTCAAGAGGGATCGCGGCCACCATCTCTCCGCTGAATATCAATGCGCGGGGCGTCGATGGGGATGTCAATCTGTTGGCCAATCCACGCATCCGGGCACGCAACCGAGAAACCGCCAAGATATTAATTGGCGACAGGGTGCCGAACATCACCTCGACATCGACGGCAACAGGCTTCGTTGCCGAGAACGTTCAATACCTGGATGTGGGCCTCAAGCTTGACGTTACCCCCGTCATCTCGATCGACAACGAGATCGCCATCAAGATCTCGTTGGAGGTCAGCAACATTGCCAACCAGATCAAGACCACTTCCGGAACGCTGGCCTACCAGATCGGCACGCGTACCGCCTCGACTGTGCTAAGACTCAAGGATGGTGAGAATCAGGTGCTGGCGGGCCTCATTAGCGACGAAGATCGACGTACGATCAATAAGCTCCCCGGCTTCGGCGACATACCCCTCGCCGGTCGGCTGTTCTCCAGTAGGCTGAGCGAAGTGAAGAAGAATGAGATCGTCCTGTCGATTACCCCACATCTCATTCGCAATACGCCGCGTCCCGAGTTGAGCCTGTTGGAGTTCTATGCAGGCACCGAGTCGAGCCTGCGCGGCCTTTCAGCCAGAGCGGCGGCCGACGTTGGCTCCGCGCCCGATGCAGGCACACCAGGCGGTCAGAATGCAGTAACTTCGTCGTCCCTTGGCCCACCCTCCAGACCGGGGGCGGCAGCAGGCGCCATTGGCTCGAATGGCGTCCTGCCGTCTGCGAGCGGAGAGAGCCCGCCGGGCGCCGGGGCAGCTTCGGGCCTGCTGCGCTGGCAGGCACCGGCACAAGTCAAGGTGGGCGAGCAATTTTCCGCACAATTGTGGATGCAGCCGCAACTGCCCGTGACCAGCATTCCATACGCGCTGGCCTTCGATCCCAAACTGATTGAGGTGCTCGCTGTCAGTGAGGGCGATCTGCTGAAACACGGCGGCAGCCCCACCGCGTTTAATCATCGCGTGGACCGGCAGGCTGGTCAAATCTTCGTAACCAATACGCGCACCTCCCCGAACCAAAGCGGGGGCGCGGGCACGTTGACGCCCGGTACGCTTTTGACGCTGTCGCTGCGCGCGACTGCGCCCGCGGATGCGACTCAGCTACAGGTAACGACGATTGCACCCATCGGCGAAAACGGGACGTCTGTGAATGTACCAGTGCCAACCCCACAATCGATCACCGTAGTGCCATGAGAGCGCAAGATGCCGACGATCATTCAGCCCCCCTCGTCAGGCTTTACGCTAATTGAGCTGCTCGTCACGCTGGCCATTACTGCCTTGCTGGCGACAATGGTCGTGCCGCTGGCCGAGGTGACTCTGCAACGCCAGCGAGAGCAGGAGTTGAAGCGAGCGCTACGTGAGATCCGCACTGCGATCGATGCCTACAAACACGCAACGGACGCGGGGAGGATCGCCCGAGCAATCGACAGGACCGGTTACCCCGAGACGCTCGACATACTAGTCGAAGGGGTCGAGGACGCGCGCGATCCTCGAAAAGCAAAGATCTACTTTCTCCGCCGCATTCCCCGCGACCCAATGCACAACGACTACCGTGTTTCGGATGCCGACACGTGGGGCAAGCGAAGCTATTCCAGTGAACCGTCGGATCCTCAGGAGGGGGCGGATGTCTATGACGTGTTTTCAAAATCGTCCGCGATCGGTCTCAGTGGCATTCCATACCGACGCTGGTAGCGCCACGACCATGACGCACCGTGCCAACTGTCAGCGAGACCTCGAGGTTAAGCATGAGATGCCATCCCGTCAGCCGCCCGGAGGCTTTACCCTCATCGAGTTGCTGGTCGTGCTGAGCATCATTGCTTTCTTGCTGACCTTGTCGCTGCCGCGCTATTTTCATAGCGTCGACAAGTCAAAAGAGACGATTCTCAAGGAGAATCTGCGTGTTACCCGCGAGACTATCAACCAGTTTTTTGAGGATACCAGTCGGTATCCGGAGAGCTTGCAGGAATTGGTGGATCGGCGCTACCTCAGGGCCTTGCCGGTTGATCCGCTTACTGAGAGCAGCAGCACGTGGCTCGTGGTACCGCCGACTGACTCGACGAAAGGCGCTGTGTACGACTTGAAGAGCACTGCACCAGGACAGACCAGCGAGGGGTTCGCATTTGCGGACTTCTAGTGTGCAAGGCTGGCGCAACGCAGGGTCCACTTATCTCGGTCTGCTGATTCTGGTCGCGATCATTGGCGTTGCCACCGCTGCGGCGCTCACCCTTGGGGTCATCGCACAGCGACGCATGGCCGAAGACGAACTGCTGTTTGTCGGGGAACAGTTTCGCTCGGCGTTCGAAAGCTATTACCGGGCCACGCCGGCCGGCCATCCACGCTATCCCATGACGCTGCAGGACTTGGTAAGGGATCCGCGCTATCCCAATCCGCGCCGGCATCTGCGACAGATCTATGTCGATCCCCTCACATCGCAGGACGATTGGATATTGGTTGCGGCACCCGGCGGTGGCATCCTGGGGGTCCATAGTGCATCGATGCGTTCTCCCATTAAAATCGCGAATTTCCCTACAATCTTTCAAGCCTTCGAAGGGAAGGCGAGCTACGCTGACTGGATCTTCTTCTATTCCGGCGGAACGGCCGATCCACGAGCCCTCCCACAACCCGCTCGTTGGCCATAGGCGCGTGAAGCGGCTTTTCTTTGGCCCGGCCGCTGATGTCCTCGCCGGCGTCCAGCGGATGGGTGCGGAAATGCCGCGCAACGCCTCGGTAGCTACCACCTTCATCCCAGATCAAGGATTTCGGGCAAGCACAGTCCTTTGGAAACCCAGCGCAGCTAGCCTCCACTTTTCAGATGTCGCGGCCCTCGCTGCCATGCGCGCCTGGTACGAGGATGCCTCATCGCGGCGGGCTGCCGAGCGCTACCTGCCGGACCAGCCGCGCTCCGGCGCGCGGCCATCGGTCAGCACCACGCCACCACAACTCCGAGGGCTCTACACGCCTCGCCTTACCAGCTGCGGAATGCCCATACTACGTTGTCGGCAAGGCAATGAAATCCGCTTCAGTCCAGCGAAAATCCGCCCGCCAACGGCTCCGCGTAGAGCGAATCGGAGCGCAACTCCGCGAACTCCGGCATGCCGGCGAACGGCTTCACTTGAACATCGACCAGGCGGCGCCATGTCTCCAGTGAGGCGGACTGGACCGCCAGCGCCAGGTGGCTCTTGTGCTTGCGCGACGGATACCGAAATCCGACTGGCGCGGTGTCGCCGCGGAATCCCGCAAGCAGTTCCAGCATCCGCAACCCGAACCACTGGCACCACGCATGCTCGCCGTGGATCTGGTCGTAGATGCCCAGCTTGCTGAGCACGGTCCCATCGAGATCCAGGACCTGGATGTCAGCCTTGAGCGTGAAGGTCGCGATCAGACCGCCTTCGGCAATGCCCGGCGGGATATAGAAGGTGCCGGGCTGCATCATGTCGTTGGTGCAGAATCCGGATTCCCACAACGCGGTAGTGAGATCCTGGGCTGCATACATCCAGTAGGTGGCAAAACGCCCGTCCGGGCCGGCGAACTTGGCCGGCGGGCCGAACCGGTAGGTGCGCTCGACGAACGGCGGAATGACTGCGGCCGGATGCCGGACTGCGCGAAACACTTGCGTGCCGGCGGGCAGGATGACTGCGCCGCCGGCGAACGCCTGGCGCAGACGGTCTGTTGAAGGGAGGGTTACGGCAATAGGCTCAGGGGCTGCGAGGTTTGGCGTCGTCATCAGCTAATCAGATCCGAACTGCGCGAGGGCAGCCCGGCCAACTGCGCGATCACCCTCGCCTGCCGCTCGTTGGCGGACTGGGCGAGATGATCCGATTGCGCGGCAGTCAGCGTCGCGCGCGTCTCGAACGGCTTGCCAGCCAGCAACTCGGCCGGGGTCAGGTCGTCGAACGCGTCGACCGGGGTTACCCAGAACGCATGGATTTCACTGCTCGGAAGCAATCGCATTTGCTGCAGGACGGTGGGCAGCAGTTCAGGCACCGGCGGCGCAAACTGCCACGCGGGGAATGATTTGCCAATGGCCTTGCCGCGCGGGGTGACGCAATAAAAGCGTGCGTCCTCCACGGCACGGTACAGCGTCGCTTGCGACATGGCCACCAGACCACGGTCGATGACTTCCGAGGGCTTCAGGTATGACACGGTCAGCCGGTCCTCGAGATCAACCGCGGCAGGCGCCTGGCTGGCGAGCGTGGCCGTCAGGCACTGGCGCACGATCGCCATCACGCGGGCGCGCTCGCCGGCGTCGATGGCATGTTCCAGTTGCTCGTCGATGTCGTGGACCAATTTTTCCACCAGGGGAACGCCGCGCGCGGCGCCGGTCGAAAAGAAAACTTGCGGTGTCATAGCAAACTCCATCAGATGACGGCGGCCGGGGGCGCGAAGGCTGGATGAATGGCTGCTTTCTGATCCGCCCAGTGGCAGGACAGGTGGTGCTGCGCGGCAAAGCTCCTGAACAGCGATTGGCGCCGCAGTACGCGAGCAGACTTGGCCTTCAGGGTGCGCAGACTTGTGCGCAGGATCAAACGCCCGATCCATGCCAGCTTCGCCGGCACGCAACCCCGGAGCATTTCCAGCAGCAGATGACCGCGCGCCTGCCGGGTGACACGGCCCACCTCCATGACGCGCAGCACGGACTTCAGGTAGCGATCGGTGGTGGCGAGCCGAAGGTTGGTGACTGCGTCGCCCGATGGCATGTAACGCGTCTCGGGGTCCGCCCCCAAATTGCCCACCAGGATGACGCGGCTCCGCAAGGCTGCCGTCTGCGGCGGCGCGGCGTCGACCTCGGCTTCGATTTCGATCGCGCGCGGTCCCAGCAACTGGCGATACAGCGCACTCAGCGCCGCGACATCGGCGTCGAGCACGGGTGACTGCGCATCAGCTTTCTGAACGCCGGCTTCGCGCAAGCGCTCAAGCAGGGTGTCCGGAGCGATGCGCATGCGGCGGGCCAGGTCGGCCACACTGGAATAGGAACACATGTCGAAGACGACGCCGGATGAAAGATAGTCTAATCCTAATCAATTCTCGCAACATTCGCAAGTTTCTCACCGCTCGAAGCTTGAACATTTGTCCATCCATTGATAACCTTTCTTCTCACTCGAGGCATGTGCTGATTAAGCCATGTTAGGCCGTCCCGCTTCGGACTGTGTGGTGGCGGCTTGTGCCTCCCGCTCTGTAGCCAGCGAAGTTTTATTCTCCTCGATGGTTTGCCGCGTAGTGTGGGCGACGAGCGCCATGCTTTCTTGCGCGTCAGCGCGGTCGAGGCGTACGCCGCATAGCATTCCACTGCGTGGCAAGCTTGCCGGTGCCGGCTTATGGCCGCCTGGCAGATGGTCTGCACCGCCACGGCCGCGATGACCTTCAATGCCTGTGGCAGGTCCGGATGGTCGTGAAGACTAAGAGTTGGTGCGCGTCCTTAGGGCACACTAGTGGATGGGTGCCGGAAGCAAAGAAGAACCCTCAGAATGACGGCAGTGATGCTGCTCTACCCTGGTTGGCGGTCGGCGTAATGATTGACACGGCCAGCTGTATGAGACCAAAGTCGCGCCGCGGCTTTGTCGCGCTACTAGCGAAATAGCCTCTCACCCCATCGCACGGGCTCAGCCGTCCCGACGACAATTCGTAGGCCTTTGCGGGGAGTCTCGCCGGGCGAGCGTGATGTCAGTGTAAGTCGCTTCAAAAGACATATCGCTTACACTCAAAAAAGAAAAACCCCTGCACGCAGGGGGGTCGTAATCGATGCTGCACGACGTGCGAAGCCAGTCTTACCCCTCTTCTTGAATCAAGTACCGATTAGGGTTTTTCCCCAGCCAGGCTGGTTTCCGGCCACGGCCAGACCAAGTATTGCCGGTTTTCGGATCCCGGTACTTCGGGGGCAGCGCCGCTTTCGCTTTGCCTGCGCCACTTCCAGCAGGACGACCGCGACGGCGCTTGGTAATGTCATCGACAGTCAGCCCGTACTCCGCCATCAGGTTCTGAATCTGTTCGATGACCGATGAAACTTCATTGGCACGTACCTCTTCCAGATGAGCTTCGAGAGCTGCCTTCTGAGCAATCAGTTCTTTGTAAGTTGCCATTTGCTGTTTTCCTTTCCGCTCGTGGATGAACATGGGAGGTAGTTTATAGCTGATTTTGCTTTTGGCACACAATAACTTCTACCATCTCGGCACATGAACATTGAGAACGCGCGCAGAATGACTTAGCGACAAAGGACAGCACCGGTCTGCGGCTCCATACGACGATCAGTGCGCTCCGCGTTAAGAGCTATAGGAGGGGACGCGGACAATGGACACACGATGCGCATGCTTTCCCCCCAGTGAACCCGTACGAATTGGCTCAAGGATTCATGCCCGAAATACGTTCGGCAGTTCGACAGCAATCAATTTTTGATGAGCGCGGTCGATGACGCCCTGGTTTGGACGTACAGCCTCCCTGAATGATGCTGGTCAGAGCTTCGCAGAAACGGGTACGCAGCTGCTATCGAAAGCGATTCGAGACGTCCCGGGGGGTTGCATGGCAAAGGGGATTGGTGGGCCTCCCGTGAATCGAACACGGCACCAACGGGTTATGAGCCCGCTGCTCTAACCAGGCATGAGCTAGAGGCCCAATCAAACTGGAACTGGGTGACGCTTCAGCGTCGCGCTTGCAGTCTTCGGCCCGTAGAGCCAAATGGGGGCGCAGCAATGCCGCCCCATCTCGCATCAATCCACCGGTTCGCAGCGTTGCCTCCCGATCGATCCGGCGGAGATTATGCCGACACTTCAGGCGACGCTGCAGCAGGGACCGCTTTCTTCGCCGAGGCCCGCGGCTTCGTCACTGCCTTCACGGCAGGCTTCTTCGGCGCATTCTTGGCTGCGACCTTGCTAACGGTCCCGGTCTGCTTCCGCGTTGCCTTCGAGGGGGCTGCCTTCTTTGCGGTCGCCTTCTTGGCGGCTACTGCCCTGGCCTTTTTTGCTACGAGTTTGTCCTTCGCCGCTTGCTTTTCAAAACGGGCGGCCGACTTTGCCGCTTCCACGGCTTGGGCGACCTCCCGCTTTGCCGCCTCGATGGCCTTCTTCGTGTCGGCGCGTAGCTTCAGCAAGCGTTTTTTCGCTGCCTGGGCTTCACGGGCAAGCACACTGGCTTTTTTCGTTGGGACTGCCGCCTTCTTTGCAGCAGGCTTGCTTTTTGCCGCTGCACTGACCCGAGTCGTTGATTTAGCTTTTGCGACCATGTCGGTTATTCTTTGAGTGGAAAGCGCGGAGTATAACCGCAGGAGTGGTCTGACTAATAGTGGCTGTCGCTATCTCTATGGCCCGTCTAACCACCGCAAGCCGCGCCTTCCGGATGCTGCAGCGCGCCTCACGAGTATGTGGTAGGTTAGCCCAAAACAACAAAAATTCATTTTGAATGCTACGAGTCCTCGCTGCTTCGCTCCTTCTGGTAATGACCACACCCTCCTATGCAACGAAATGCCGGAACGGCAAGAGCATTCTGTACACCCAAGATCGGTACTGCCCTGCAGGGTACATCGATATCACTGGGGCTTCGGGAGGGACCGTTTCGATCGTTGGAAGAAGCGCCCATGTCAAGGAACAGGAGAACGAATTACTTCAGCGTCGCGCAACCGAAAACGGCCCGTATCAAATGCAGATGGCGCAGGCACAGGTCGCAGAAGAACAACAGCAGGCACACAATTCGGCTCTATGCACTTCGCTGGCGAGCCAGGCCAAATCTCTCGAAGCTGCCATGCGGCAACCGAACGGTCCCCAATGGCTCGACAATTTGAAGCAGCAACATCGCAACGTCCGCCAGCAGTATCGGAACAAGTGTTAGCGCTGGACAACGCCACAGGCAGAGACATTCTCGCGCCCTGAGTTGAGTATCATTCCTGCTGGTTAAGCACAATTTATCAACGGAGAAGGAGAAGAGGATGGACAGCTGTAGCGTGGGAGTCGCCGCACAGATCAACGGTAAAGAGCAGCCAAATCAGCTCTATGTTCACGGTTCGGTGCTGGTCTACAGCGCCATTGACGAGGTAGCTGTACTGGAGGCAGTGCCGCAGGGAATCAATCCAAAGATCCTTTTGCTCGATGTTTCAGTGAAGCGTGCCGCCGGCCCGATGAAAGGGACGTGCCGCCCGTTCCTTTTCACCAAGGATGTGGAAGGCCGTCAGTATGACCAAGTGACGGTCCGATTCGAGGATGGCACGACGTCGACTGCAGTGGTGTCATTCCTAGGCTAAGTTGATGTCTCTCTCCAGCGAGGGGGAGCGCAGCCGCCGCCTTAGATACTGAGCCGCCTACCGGGCGGCTATTTATTTGAGCGATCAGCGGTTGATTGCCCGCCTTACCGGCAAGTGCCTTATCTCCGCGTCTCGTCAACGCCGGCGCACGCGCTTCCTGGCCCGCTGGGCTGCCGCGAACCCATTGGTCACCAGGGTTGGCGGAAGCGCAACGGCAGTACCCGGCAGCCAGAAGTGGACGGTCGGAGGCGCCGGTTTCGGAAGACTTCTGCGTTGGAGAATCGCAACACACCCTTCGCGAAGCACGACCGAAATCGCCCACAATGCTACGTTCAAGCCGGTGAAGCAGTTCGCATACACCTCCGGAAAGAACGCAACCGACGGCACCCTTATCATCGACGCAATGGATTTGCTCTATACCCGGCGCTTCGATGGCTTTTGCCTGGTGACGAGCGACAGCGACTTTACCGGGCTGGCGACTCGGTTTGGGAAGAGGGATTGGTCGTGGTGGGCTTTGGAGAGCAGAAGACGCCTGATGCCTTTCGAAATGCCTGCAACAAATTCGTGCTCACGGAGTTACTCCGACCCGCTCCGGCCGCGGCCATACCCGCTGCTGCGGCCAAACCTGAACCCGTAGAGGTGCCCATAGTAACGCCCGCAAACACCGTAGCCAAAGCGCCAGTGCCGAGCTTTCCGCAGGATTTCATGCTTTCCGCGCTTGATCAGTCATCGGACGAGAATGGATGGGCGCACCTTGGTACCTTCGGGAGCTACCTTACGAAGCTGCAACCGGACTTTGACCCAAGGGTCTATGGGTTCAAGAAACTATCCGAGCTGGTGAGATCGCGCCAGGACATCTTCGTGACAGAAGAGCGCACTCCGCCAGGTCAAACTCAGAAGCAGCTGTACCTGAAACCTAAGTGAGACCGGTAGCGGCAGGCCAGACAAAGGGCGGCTACCGGCCATATGCCGACGGTCGGCAACATACTCGAGCGGCGTTGTTGCATAAATCCGGGTTCGGTTGGGCTGACGTTTACGCGCAACGGCTGGAACGCTGGCTCTGTTAACTTCTGACGAAGTTGCGTAGTGTCTTGGACTTTTTCCGGGACGATGCGCAAGGACAACCGACAGCAAGCCGAGCCCAAGGGGGTCTACCGCGTCAAGAACTGGGCGCAGTACAACAAGGGGCTGATAGCCCGAGGAGATGTCACGATGTGGGTCGAGGAGAGCTTGCTCGTGCCGCCGGCTAAAGCCCAGTCTCCCAAGCGTGGCCACCCGCTCGTCTATACGGATGCGCTGATCCAGGGTCTGCTCGCTCTCAAGCAGGTGTTCCACCTGCCGCTGCGTGCGCTGCAAGGCTTCGCGCAGAGCTTGCGCATCCTGGCCTTCCCAACCTTGCCAGTGCCGAACTACACGACATTGAGCCGCCGCGCGCGGAATCTGAACGTCGTGCTGCCCGTCTCGCGTACCGGCGAGCCGCTGCATCTGGTGATCGATAGCACTGGGCTGAAGCTTTACGGCGAAGGCGAGTGGAAGGTTCGCAAGCACGGTTGGTCCAAGCGACGGACCTGGCGCAAGGTCCATCTCGCCATGGACGCGAACACCGGCCAAATCTGTGCTGCACTGATGAGCCACCAGGACGTTGGCGATGGCGAAGTGTTGGCCGACCTGCTCGATCAGATCCCTGCTGATACGCCGATCGATACCATCGGACGCGACGGCGCTTACGACAGTAAGCCGTGCCACGCGGAGATTGCCGCGCGAGGTGCACAGCCCTCGATTCCACCACGCGATGGAGCGAAGCCTTGGTCTGAAAGTACGCCGGGCGCAGCCTGGCGTAACGAGGCGATCGATGTCATCGAGAAGAGCAGTCGACACGAATGGAAAGCCGCCAGCGGCTATCACCGGCGCTCGCTGGCCGAGACCCTGATGTTCCGCCTCAAGACGCTGACGGGACACAGTCTGTGGGCACGCGAAATCGGGTCGCAGGCCACCGAAGTGGCCATCCGTGCGGGGGTGCTCAACCGCATGGTCGCGCTCGCTCGCCCGCAATCCGTCCGCATCGCCTGAGTTCAGCATCACCGAGGAGCCTCTGTTTTCAATCTCGATTTATGCAACAACGCCTACTCGAGCGCGTCATTGATTGCACGTATTGGCAATGTCTAGGTAAGCAACTCTTCCATGCGCATTGAGGAGTAACTTTGTGCGACGGAAAGAGTAATTGAACCTATCGGAGGTCGAGGGGAACGATGGTGGAGGTAGGCAAGAGGCGTAGACCGGCAACGCCTCCGCCTACGATCACTATAGACCGGATTAAGTTGTTAAATCAATTGACGCTTCGCTTGTTTTGGCGATTTCGGATAGGTGTCTTCTTAGGGTGCCCACTTCCTTGATGACCAAAGAGACGAGCTTTGCGTTAATAGCTGCGAGAGGCATCGCGTAGGCGAGAGTGTATTCGCAGTAGTCGCGATTCTTGGGGCGCGGTAGACGACGCCCAAATGCACCAAAGTCAAACAGAGTCTGCAAGGCATTCGTGAACAGGTGTGCCTCCGTTGGTTTGCCATTTTCAAAACCCTCTGGATCCAAATCTCGAACGATCTCCTTTTTCAGCCAAAGGAGGCGTTCAATTGCGTGGTCTTTGGTGATAACGGGTTGCTTCCCCATATACTCATGCGCAAAAGATGTGCGTGCCGCGCCCTCGATCCTTGACCAACTTATCTGCGAGGCCACACGTGGCAGCACATTCTGCAGGTGGGGTAGGTTTCCGAGAATGATCTTGCCATTGGTATCATAGCTCCACAATCGGTGAAGCGTGAGAATTTCCTCTGAATCAGGACGCTTGAAAGCATCGCTGATAGCGCGTAGTTCGTTGATCAGGTCAAAGACCAAATTTACTTTTCGCTTTCCGGCAAGCGTGTCAACTTCGCCCCAGTAGAAGGGGCTGTTAGGAATAAAAGGCAGTCCTGCGTCGATCGTTAATCGGCGCGAGGGCGGGAAGCGAAAATGGACCAGAGAACTAGCTGTGCCTGCAGTCTCTTCGCGGAGTTCAGCTACCGCTTTAGCAGTCTTTTCAGCCGTATCCCTGGTGGTGGTGTTCCAACTGTGCACCTCCAGCGCAATTGGTATAAGTCGATCACCTAGCTTCTTATGTAAGGCTCGATACAGATTCAGAAACCGTGAGCCAGAGATCATCTCATCTGGATAGAATACTGGAGAATTATCTCCTTGAATTTTCTTTGCAAAACTTTCAGCTGCCTCGCGAATAGAATATTTTTCTGAATGCCTAGGTAGTCGAGGAGATAAAAACTCCATCAGTTGTACTGCGATTCCTTCGGTTTCGAGCACTTTCCCTATCACCTGCGCCGGCACAGTTCCGCCAAGCGGTGAATCGATAACAGTTACTTTGGAATGGCCTTCTCTCACGCACCAGTCCGCAATGGTCATCGCAACTCTTGCTAACTGACGTGCTTGATCAAGGGCATATTTGTGAAGGCCATCTATACCCCATTCAAATATACCGACCAATGTGGGCGGGTAAATTGCCGTTTTGTCGAAATACGAATCAATGAGTCGACTTAGGCATTGGACCGCCAAAAAATCACTAAATGCGGAACTCTCGACCAAAGGCTTTCCAGCTCTAAAAAGTTGACGTAGCGAGATAACTCCCAACATTTCTTTGACATGGATTTCCCTGGCGTTCTTTGCCAAGTAAGTGACAACTTGCTCATCCATGGAACCCGGAAAACCGTCGAGAAGCGATCGAATCAATGCTGCTGCGCGCTCGGGCTTTGCGGGTCGCATGAGTGCATCGAGTTCGGCTGATCCAGAAAATCCTTTTTCGTTTTCGGCCTGCTGCTTCGAAAGCCTGCGCTCTCGCTTGAGTCGAGACATCTTTCCCATTATTGTATTCTTTTAGCTAAAATAAATTCGTTGCAATGAACGATATGTTCAGAAGAAATATCCTATATAACAGGCTTTACGTGAGGCATTCCATGAGTGTATTCGGTACGGCGTGCGGTACCTCTGACTTCGGTGTCGAAGACGTTACAAGCGTACGGTCTTGATCAATCTACCTCCCCTGGCGGGTAAGTAAGGGGGAGTGGATGAAGCGGCCTAACTCCGGCGTTGAAGGACCGCTTTCTGATCCCCTGAGTGACAGTAGCGGGTCGCAATGAGATGAGCAGTAGACGACGGCCGTTCATTGCACCGTTCATCGCCTTTTCATAGTTTCATTATCGTAAAAGTATCGGATTGGCACCACCCGACGGGCTTCTGTCAGGCTCTGGAAGATTTTTTATTAGGGTTTATACTCACCCAGTCTACTCCCTTTCACCGAGGGGATTCGAGCCCGCCCTTGCAGCGGGCTTTTCTTTGTTCGCTTGGTTTTAGGTCTTCGTCCAACCACCGGCATGGGGTGGTGGCGTCTGGGCGAGCGCAGAGGGATCTGCTGGCATTGGCCTGTAGGAACGCTAGCGATGCTAGCCCAATATCCTGCAACAGCCGCCGGACCAGCAGAGAGTGAACGGCCGGCAGCATCGAGATTCGCTGAACTCAGGATTCCCGACAACGCGCATGCGGCCGCGTGTCAGCCTCTACAGCTAAACTGTGCTCAATCCGCAGACGGTCGTGCATCGTCTCGCAGCGAATCAACATCAATGTCGCGGGTTCCGCACCCGCATCGGCTACAGCCTCTTCGGCGCTGCGCAGATATACTTGTCGGGAGACAATGGCGACGATCACAATGATGGCGCCGACGCAGAAGGTCCGGGCCAAGAATTGAAGGTGTCGCGCCATGGAAATTGCCGGATAGCAGGAGTAGTTAGGTGGCGAGACTACACCAGGATGTCGCGGCGTGATGCTACGCCCGTTGCAGGATTGACAGCGCCTCCATTTCGCCATAGCGAGGCTCGCCGCCTGTGACACCACATCTGGCCTGATGAGATGCCAAAGACTATCGCCCCCCTACCGCGCGGCCATTACTGGGCCACGCCGCACCCGCCCTTTCCGCTGGACAGTCCGAACGGCCATGCCGAAGTCTTCCCTGGCGCCCACTGCGTCAGCGACGGCAAATGGGTCGCCTTCTATAGGCAAGGAGAAGAGGTTTGGGCGTGCAATGCCATGTATGCCGCGGCCCATTTCGACTTTGATCCTGCCTCCAGCGTCAGCGCGCCGACGGCGGACTGAGCGACTGGCTGCGACGCAGGCGGCTGGCCTCTCAATCAACATAACACCCCAGCGCACAGCAAAAAATCGCTGATCTGACGTTATGTTAAATAAAACGGTCGGTGGACCATCCAGCAAGACGGCTGGTTTGAAAAAATTGTTATCCCCTTGTTGTTCTTGTGCCCTCATGGCAAAACCTTGAGGCAGCCGGCGAGAATGGTTCTCCGAGCCAGCCTTCATCCTGTTCGACGACTGTCGCGTGGGGGCGGCGGGAAGAGACGTCGCTGAACGAGACCATGCCTTGCGCCTGCCGGAAAACGCCGGTATAGCTGCCAGAATACTATAAAATTTAGAGCTTTCTTGCCGATATCCGATCCATAAGGATATCGATCATGAAAACTAGGCTATGGAAGCCGATTGTATTTAGTGTAACGGTCACGACACTGTTAATATGGATCTTCTATGAGCTGGAACAGGGACGAGACCGCGCCATCGGTTATGCAGCTGCTACTCTTATTCCGACTTTGTTGTTTTTGACCAAAGAACGAATCGCATACTATCGCAATTCCGATGACGTCGGTAGAAAACGAGCCAAGTTCCTTTCTGATTTGTCGGCTATTGTGTCGGGGATATCCTTGGCCATGGCAATTATTTCCCACAGCTTTGACATGGAATGGACAAATGGTGTCAGCGTAATGCAGCGCGCGGCACCAGCTCTACAGGTTCTCCATGAGGCTATTAGAAGCCCAGCATGCGCTAGTACTGAATCTGACCGACTTCGATGCGCAGATGCACAAAAGATCCTTTTCCAACTCAAGGAGGAGTTTGAGCTGGCTAAAGCTGAAAGCGCTAGAAAACTCCTCAGAAGGATGAAAATCTACACTGAAGGTACAACAAATGGTAGTGGTAGCGACAACGAGACCAAAGAACGACTAACCGTTGACGAGGCAATAGTCGCATTGGAGAATGAGCTACCACCGCGGCCATTGCTAATAAAGCTGGGGCAGCAGCAGATCCTACTGCTCTTAATACTCAGCTTCATGCTTTCTACACCTACCCGAATAGCAATTTCGTATGTGGAGTGGCAGGAATCTAAAGCACGTATGGTCCATTGAGCTTTGCAACATCGCTAGTCGTGCCTGATGGGGGAAGGTGGAGGACTTTGCTGCATGCGGCTCCCCGGTTGATCACCGCCACATTTCGCACGAAAGGTACGATCACCCTAGCATACGCTGCTCCATCCGTATCTCGTGGCACCACCACGCGTTGAAGTCATACACGTAGACAAAGCCTTCGTGTTCGCGGAGATGAAATGCGGCCAGCGGCAGTTCGTTTGCCACGGTGCGGAACTGCAGGACGCCTTTATGTGCGTCGCCGTAACGCCTGCCACGAAATGCTGAACGTGTGCAGATGTTCGTCGGCCCAGCCCATGACGACCTGGATGACATGATGCAATTGCCCGAGCGTCCAATGCTGGGAACGAGGACGCGTCACCAAACAGGCGGGCTCAGGCGCGCAGAGCAATTCGAAGTTGAAGGACGGAAGCCGCCGGCGCGGGATCAGACGCCATGCGCGCATTGTAGGTGCCTCATCGGGCTCTCAGCAGCGGTCCCGGTCGTCCGACCCTGCTTTGGCGCGGTCTCCTTGTATGCGTCCTCCTTCGTTGGGCTTCCATGTTGCCTCACGTTAGGCCGCCGACGGCAACGGGCGGAACGCCTCGACGGATAGCGGAACCCTCGCTCGCGCCCCGGCAGCACGAGTGCATAGAGGCGACCCGGCTGGCGGTTTTGGTTGATGGCGCGGTCCGAACCTCTCACATAAAGGGCGGCGTCTTTCAGGGACACGTTTTCCGCAATATTGTGCAAACCGACGTCGTCGATTTGCAAAAATTTGTTCCCGGATTTTGCAGAATTTTGTGCCTGGCCCCATGGGTCCGGCTGACGGGCGGGCCTGCGAGGCGACCAGGTAGCCTCTTCCACTCCGTCCGCGTGGCCCCGACTTGGTAGCGTGATCGCGCGGCGGCTGGCGCCCGACTCAAAGTGTGGATGTTCGGGGCCAAGACCGAAGCGATGAGCGCCGAGCAGTCGCCGGCTGTTCTCAACTTCCTGGCTGACGTCGTCGTCAATGGCTTCACTCGGGTCATCGGCGCTCCCTTCTTCCTGGTGTTGGACATTTATTTTGCGAAGCAGCGGGTTAGGAAATAGCAGCCGCCGGGGTCATGCCGACGAATATGTGAAGCAAGCGGATGACGTGTCCTTGGCTACCTTGCTCCAACTTGCCTGCGTGCATAGCCAATGAGAGCGGATGCGCATTCAGCACGGTGAGCTTTGCTTCGTCTCCATAAGCACTACGAATGCGGCCGTCAATATTCGTAACTACGCTGGCGGCCGGCAACTTGAGCACGTACCCAAGCATCATCCCCCAGTGGTGCCCTGTTGCATACTGGCCTGTCACAAACCGGTCGACCCCATGCGTCACGTACCGGCGATTGAGCGCCGTGTCTCCGTGCGCGACGCGCTTGCACTCAACGGCCAGGTAGGCATCCTCATCGCCGAACTGGTGAAGAAAGCGCAGAATGATATCGATACGGCCGAGTACCTCGGGATCGTCGGTGCTTAGATCCAGCACCTCGAATTCCCCACCAATCTCAAGATTGGTAAGGCCAAGTTGCTTCTTGATCCGGAGTGCCGCCTTGCGTACGTGGAGGGTAATAGGTACCTCGAGCATTCCACTCGTCACCAAGGTTTGCGCTTCTGCCGCGCTACGGCAAAGCAAATCCACGACGGTAGCAATTTCGTCTTCGGACATCTCGAACGACGGACGTCCAATCGGAGCATCAGGCAACAGACGCATGGCGCTCCTTGACCCAATGGTCAGCCAAGATGACATCCGCATCGTTAAGTCCTGCGGCTTGCGTCCAGTACCGAACCTCCGATGGTTTCAACACGAACAAGTCATTGTCATGGTACACACGCAGTTGCCGACGCTCATTCAGGTAGGGCGGAACACCAACTCCCCCTTGCCCCCGAAGAATCTTAGATAGCCGCTCGACTTCATCCTCGGTCCCCTGGTGGACGACTGGATGATCCTCAGGTGCGCCCGCCACCATGGCAAATCTCACTGCCGTTATGCCCGGTACACCGTCGGCCACGTCGCCGCGCGCGACGCGTCGAGGGTAGATCACCGCCTCTAGGTGTCGTTTGCCGCGCGCACGCAGAAACGCGTTAACTGTGTTGACAACCTGGCCTGCATATGACGTCAGTGTTTCTGGCGGAGGCGTCTTGATAAAAGCCATTCGCTGCTCGCGACTGTCAAACAAGAACATACGAGCGCGCATGACGCTTTCGTTCACCAGTGCGGCCTCCGCTCTATCAAGGTCGTAGAGCTCACAGACCGCCGCATCAAGGATCGCAAGGTGCGCTGGATTTTCGGGTTCGTTGGCGACGGCTTCCTCTGCCTCAAGCACTGCCTGCAATGACATAGCATCTACGCACGACAAATCAGGCATCCGTAAAGACATGATGTCGCCCGGCTCGACCGTTGGCCTCTCCAAGCCCCACACGCCTCCTGCAAATGCAAGTTGGAAGGTAACCACACTCGAATTGAGGATGGCGCAAAGTACTTTGGCCGCTTCCGGCCGTTTGCCGATAAAGGAGATGCCAAAGAAACTCTTGTTGTAGAGCAAGCCGCGCGGACTGAATGCAGCGCTATAGCGCCCCAACGCGATCGATCGCGAGAATGCGCCCTTGGGGCAAATCAATAGAGGGCCTTTAAAGATGTCCGGGTCCCGTACACGATGCAGATTGCCATGATCGAAGTATGCCAACTGGTGGTCGTGGATACGCAGTGGCGTATATGCATCAGTGGTAAGGACCTTCAGCCTGTAGTAGCTCGACGGTGGCTCATTTATGTCGCCCCCCAACAGCTGGAAACCTTGGCCTCGCTTAGTCAAGTTGGCGTCATCGAGAATCTGCGCCAGAGTAGGAAACCGCCGTTCCAGCTTCTCGACCAACCAGCCATCACGCACGGTGCCGAAGCTCGCCGCTTTGAGCATGGAGGGCGTGCGCAGGACACGCGACAGAGACACGCTCTTCAACTCGCCTGGGCCTACATGAAACACGCCATTGCGCCGAAAATCGGGCGTCCATGGTATCGACCCGACAAGAATGCGATCACCATCTTCAAGCAAAGTACAACGCGCAAAGAACAGCAGCGCTGGCCCAACCGCATCAGGGAACAGGTCTTCCTTTCGCAACGCGGAAAGGTTGACCAAGGCTGCTGGCTTCAGCTTGCGAAGCAAAGCTCCCCGAGCATTTAGGGCGTGTATGTCCTTCGAGAAGAAGGGCGACGCCTTCATGATCATGCCGATGCGACCCGAATCGCCGGCCAGTTGCGCAGCCTTCCATAGGAATTCCTGGTCCGGGCTACGACGTGGACGAGTACTTTCGTCATCGTTCGCTTTGCGCTTGCGCTGCGGCATATCCCGCCGCACGAATGTCCATGGCGGATTGCCCACGATCGCATCAAAAGGCTCCGTCATTAGGGGCGCTGGCAAGTCGTCTGCAAGCGTGTCTGCCTCAAATAGGGTAACCCCGATCAATCGGTCGAACTTTAAGTCGGAGATATTCGCTACGGGCTCTTCATCGAGCTCAAGTGCAGCGAGGTACAAACTAAAGGCTGCAATACCCAAGGCTGATCGATTTATGTCGATGCCATAGAGCTGCTTATAGAGAACCTCGCGCACCAAGGCGCGGGTTGCCGTTGCGCCCTGCGTTTTCTTCCAAACTAGGCGGCGAAACGCTTCGACGAGAAAAGCCCCCGACCCACACGTTGGGTCCATTACTCGAGCCGTACCAGGCAGCCCCTCGAATACGGGGTCCAGCGTTAGATGAACCAATTCGACGGGCGTGTAATGCAGCCCTTGGATATGCGCTTCTTCGGCCGCACTTGACCGCGCGAACTGTTGATAAATTGAGCTAACCAGATCGACAGGTATTGCGTCGAACCGAAAGCGGAACAAACGCCCTTGGCCAGATACGAGGCTACGACCCTCAATGAAATCCCGTAGTAGCGTCAGATGCGCCTCCCCGAGACGCTGATGTTCCGCGCCAGGATCATCCATCGGAAAGAGGTCACCGTTAAAGGTAGTGCGCAGCCACTTGAAAAGGCCGAAAGCCTGTTCAACAGACGCGAACAAGGCGGCAACATCTCTCGGAAAATCTTGGGGCAGAAATGGCTGAGCGATGCCGCGATCAATCAGGTAGGCGGTAAAAATGCAGCGACCAATGAGTCGTTGCGCGAAGTCTCGCGAAGCTTTGATTTCGGCACGAGCATCCACCAGCCGTTTCCCCGACACAGGTGATACCAGGGTCAACCGCTCTTCTAGCGCATTGATTTCGGCAAGCAGAACACGATCTACTCGATGGCGTCGATCAATGCCCTTCCCGATCGGACTCGACCAGAAGGCGCCTGTCTCGGTCGCGAAACGACCGCACATCGCATCTAGTATTTCTAACTTGTCATCGGCACCGAGAGGAAAAACGTCGATTGGCTTCGTCGCAATCTGGTCAGAGCCCTCTCTATTCGGCGAAGAATAGCAATCGTATAGGCGGACATCAGTTGGGGTGATGATCCATAGCAGTGGCGCAACGCCGATGTTCCACGCGGCCTCATGCCATCCGGCAATCTCACTATCCGTAGGGACGGTATTGCCGGCATCTTTAAAAATGGCGGCCGGGGCTCTGTGTGCCGAAAACACCGCATCCGCCCGAAGACCGACGCTACGATCCGAGAACGCGGGTCGTATTTGAGGCGAGACGTTTTGGCCTGGGCGCACGAGGCCGGGCGCGGCATCACCAGACGCGAGCAGGTACCCGGTTGCCTTGAGCGCTTTTGTAAACGCAAAACTGCTCATGGCTACCCGCGCCTCATCGAGCCAACTCCGCGGCCGTCACTGACTACGCCCATAGCGGGAAACAGGGAGAATTGCGTAGAAGTGCTCGGCGGTGGCAAGGAAAAACCTTCGGAAAGTAGTTTGAGGTGAGGATCTAGCCACAAAACAACGCAGTCAATGTCCGGAGTGGCGGTTTCCCGGCTGACTAACTGCCAATCCGCGCCCCCTTGCAAGAGAAGCGCCTTACCCCAAAGGGATACAAACGATAGGGAGCCCAAGGCGGTCCTAAGATCCGCAAAAAGCTCCCTATGCACCTGGAGCTCCACTTTGAAACGATCGCGCAGTACAACCGCCAAGCGCAACAGCAGGATGGTCTGCCAGGTAAAGCGCGCAGGTGAGCCGTGTCCCTTGGGCTTGATATCGGCGGGGATCAGTTCGCGCCGGCTTGTCCATTCGCGAAGTTGCTCTGTCGACAGGCCTGTCAAGCGAACAGCGTCGCGTGTGCTGACAAAGTGCATCCGGCGTGCTCTCTAGATCGGGTTTAATACCCTATTTTTGCACAAAAACGGGCATCGCGCCCGTTCTTTTGGGGGCCGGCTCGTTAGCCTCGAAGTTGTTGCGCTGGCAAGGGAGGGCTCAAAAGATAAAGGGAATCCGCTATCACAAGGAGTACGGCCCCTATCCGACCCGGGAAAACTCAACGGTTTGCCCCGCATTTGACCGCCCGCTGCAGCCAGTCCGGCATCTCGCCGGTCGCGTCCCAACTCGGCCCCGCGGCATTGCGGTAGCAGACCACCGGCGGCGGCTCGAGAGTGGGGGCGGCGGGGGCGGCGGATCGAAGCACCCCGCCGCTGCCAGCTCCTCCATGGTCAACCCATAGTCGCCATCTCGGCCTGGATCCAGCGGATCGCTGCCGCCCGCTCAGGCTTTGCTGTCATCGTGTTCGTTGTCGCTGCTATCGATGCTGTCGCCGCCGTCATCCGGGCTCGGGGCGCTCGCCCTCTGGACTTCGGCTGGCGGTTCGCTTGGTGTGTCGCTTGATGTGTCGCTGACGGAAGGGGCCGGGCCGCCGGCCTTGCGCCGCCGTCGCTCGGCGCTAGCCCCCTCCCCCCGCTCGCGCCGCGCTAGCCGTAATTCTGCCAGCAGCTGGCGCGCCAGCGCCGCTTCGGCTTCCGCGCGCTCGGCCCGGCGCTGCGCCGCGGTGAGTTCCGTCTGCACGGTGGCCAGGTCGGTGGCCGCTTTCCGCTCGGCGGCGTCGGCGGCCGCGCGCCGCGTCGTCAGCTGTTCGAGGGAGCGGGGCGCGGCTGCTGTCGACGGAAAAGCCTCGATAGCCAAGGCGGCTTGCGACGGTCGACGGCTTTGCGAAGGTCGCGCCCCGGGGCGCGGACAAGGGTGACTGCAAGATGTCGACCTGTGGGGGGGCGAGTCGTCAGGTTCGGGGGTAGAAGAGGGGTTGGATACAGGCATAGCTCAAACGTTCGCCGTCGATTTCGTCGAACAGCGACTCGCCATTTTGATAGACGCCGGTCGGATAGTCCTGAGGCAGTAGCTCATATTCTTCGGCGACGAGCATGAACGACTGCGCGTCGTTGCCCACGAGCGGCAGGTCGAAGTCCTTTCGCCAGCGATAGCCACTGGAGAGCGGATCGATCTCCGGAGCAAGGCCGTCGCCTATGACGGCGTGCTGCCGCCATCCGACGCTTGCCGCATCCCACTTGAGCAGGGAAAGTCGCAGCGCATTGGGCTTGTGCGACGCCTGGCCGAGCGCGGGAACCTCAAAACCGGGCCCTTCGATCACCACCGTCCGTTTGCCCGCGCCCTTGCGCACCTCCACCCACAGACGCCGCTCGGGAAGGAGCTGCACATCATAGGCGATGGGATGCGACAGGCGGAGATGGTCGACGGCATGGGCCTGGTAGCGCACGAGCCCGAGGCGAACGAACGGGAGGTATGCCGGGCCGATATCGAGCTGGAGATCGCAATACAGCCCCTCCTCCTCGCTGAAGCGCGGCGCAAAAGGCAGGATCTTGACGGAGAGCGGTGCGATGCCGGACACGAGCGAAGGGTCGAGCAGGGGGACGCCGTCGCCATTGCCTAGGAAGAGGGCCGCATCGACGGGCGGTGGCGCATCGCGGAAATGATGGTGGCTAAGGCGCAGGGGGACGGGCGCGCCCTGGCGTGCTGGGTCGGCGCCCGCTTGGCTGATGAAGCGATGATAAGGCGCGAGGCGGCCCTCCTCATAGTCGCAAACGGTCTTCGGGTCGTCTTCGCCAAGGAGGACCACGCCGAGGCGCTCGTCCTCGCCCGAGGCGTACCAGCCTTCATCGAGGATGATGCGCACATGGGCGAGACGGCGGCTGCTTTCTCGCTGCCCGGGGATCTGGCCCCAGGAGAAGAGCGGGAGCACGCGGTCTATGCGGGGCGGCGGCGGCCGGAAGGTACAGTCTATCCAGACCGTCGGCGCTGCTGCGAAGCGGGAAGATTCGACGTCGTAGCGGCCGATCCATTCGCCCGGCGCGGGCGGGTCGGGCGCCTCGGGATAGAACGCGGTGAAGGCCGAAGTCGCGACCATCTTGACTGAGAGCGCACGGGCGCGCCCGTCCCGGAAGGCGTGGGCGAGCATACGCAGTTCGCCTGGCTTGCCGGTGACGCTTGCATGCCGTTGCGCCCCGAGGTTCGACGATCCGAGCTGGGGCGCCGAGCGCAGCAGGTCGATCCGTCCCTCGCTGCCCCGTCGCTCGACCTCGAGCGCGAACAATTGGGCGGTTTCCGATGCGATGTTCCGCATCCAGCGACCGTCTGCGGCGCGGCTGACCGTCCCTTCGTTGAATTCGTGCCAGACCGCTTCGCAGCGCATATTGCCGGTCGACTTGCGATCGATATCAACCCGGCCGGTGAAGAAGGTCGTCGTCCCACCCTCCTCGCTCGGCCAGCAGCGCATGTCAATGCCGCTCGCCTCATAGCGCTGGACCTTCTGGGACCAGGTCTCGAGCGCGCCGGCTGGCGTAACGCCCGGATCATCGTTCGCGACGGTGACGCTGACAGCGTGAAGGCCAATCCCAGTCGAGCCGGGCATTTCGTCTGGCGTTTCCTTGGGGATGAAATCGGGGCTTCGCAGAGGTTTCCGGACGGCGTGGACGAGCGTCAGCGCAACCGCTCCACCATCGCCAAGCCTCGTCTCGCCGGCAAGAGTCAGCCGATAGGTCTCGCCCTTGGGCAATTGGGCCTTGAGATAGGGGAGGTTGACGGACCTGCCGTCGACGTCGCGGATCGCAATCTCGCGGGCGGCGGCGAACGAGGCGGGTTCCGCGGTGGGCACAATGTCGACGATGATGGGGAGCGCGTCGGCCGGCCCTTGCGGGCTCTTCCAGAAGTCGCGCTCGGCGGTCGCGAAAGGCATGCCGCTTCCGAGGACCGAGCGGCGCTCAATCGATGCTACGAGACGAGCACCATTTGTATCGGGGAAGAACGATGCAGTGGGCGAGGCCGGTGCCCGCCGCCGTCCGAGGATCGCGACAGTACCGCGGGACTGGCGATATTTGATCTCCATATAGTCCGGGCTGCCAATCTTGATGCCGGGACGCCGCCGGCCGTCCAGGGTGACCGGCATTAGCATATCGCCGTCGACGAAGCGGATGCTCCCAAGCGATCGCCCGAAACGAGCCTCGGGAAACCGCCCGTCTTCATCGAAGAGCCAAAGCCCTGCCTTACTCCCTGCGAAGGCCCCGAGCGGCCGGTCGTCGTGGAGCGAGGGCGCGTCGAAGAGCCTCTGTTGCTCGGCACCATCGAAGCTTCCGCGCGGCGGTGTCACGAACCGCCTCGCCAATCCCGTCCCGTCGCGAAGCACGAGGATCTCGTTCGCCTCGCCGGCGGTCTCCATCTTCGGGTCGTTCGCAAGGACAATAGGATCGTCCCAGCCGAGATGGACGTCGGGCGGCGGAAGCGGCGCTGACGGGAAGAGATAGGGTCTGCCCTGGGGGTCGCCGATCACGATCGATGCGTCGTGCGCATAGCTTTGGGCCGCCTCGTCGAAGAGGGGGCCGGACCCGTTCACATAAACGAGCCGACACCCGCAGGCATAGCCGGTCTTTTCGCGCAGCGGCGGCATCGTCACGCCGGTCTTGGGATCCGGTAGCCTATAGGTCAGTTGCAAGGCAAGGTCGCGCGCGGGATCGACGGTAGGGGCAGGATCGCTCGGCCGCTGGACGTGTACGGCGAGGCTCTCGCCGGCCCACACCATAAGTTCGTCCTCGCAGCTGATCTTGCCGTCCTTATGTTCGGTGATGGCGAGCGCATATCCGTGGTCGCGCGGCGCAAGCTGGGCAATCAGTGGCTCAGCGTAGAACGCCGGATCGAGCTCGTCATGCACGCATGTTATCGTCCTTGCCGTCACCGGCCGCCACCGCTCCGGGGCGATGGCGAGGCTGGCGGCACCGCGCTTCGCAATCCCGAAATCGGGTCTGACCCCGGCAAGCATGTCGTCGACATAGTTGACGGTTATGGGGCCGCTCGTCGCTCGCTTCTCTGCCTCCTCGAGCCGCTGCGCAGTCGCGCGGTCGTAGAGCGCGAGGCCGCGTCGATAGCGTTTGAGGTCGGGACTTTCCTTATTCTCCGCCGCCTGGACTAGGTCATGGAGGGTATTGACCGCATCGTCAGCGCTCAGCACGAAACGTGGCTGGCTGCCGTTTATCGTCGCGCCGAGGTTGAGATAGCCCTGGCGAAAGAGGCCGGCTGAAGCGGTAGCATCCGGATTGGGCGCCGGCCCAAAATAGCTGCCGTCGAGGTCAAAAGCGGTCCAGGCCGTCTCGCCGCCGACCCGATTCCCCGCCTCGTCGACGAACTCGGCCGCGATTGCGCCGGTTGTAAGTCCCTCAAGGCTGGAGCGCGGGATCTCGACCTGGACGCCAAGGCCAAGATAATGGGTCAGGGTCGGGAGCGCGAGGAGCGCGCTAAGCTTGCGCCCGGCCGCTTCCTCGGGCTTGGCGCCCCAGTCCGTCGTGTTCGGCTCTTCGACGGGCGGCTCGGGTTCGGTCGCGCCGAAGAGCCTCGTCCAATGGTCGCGGAACATAGTCGCGATCTCGGCCTCGAACTCGGCGGCAAAGACGAGGGCGTGCGCGGCCGGATCGTCCCCTTGAGCGAGCAGATGGTCGATGCCGCGTTCCAGACGGTCAAGCTGCTCAGCGCGCGCTGCCATCGGATCAACAAGTGAAACGGCCAAGGGCGCGGCAAGCGGGTTGGGTCCGGCTGCCATCCAGCCTGCGATGCGCTGGGCGAGCCCCTTGAGGTCGCGCGCGAGTTCGGTTCGACCAAGAGGCAGCCGCGCCTCGCGCCACAGCGAGAGCTTGTCGAGAAATACCTGGAGATCGGCGACGCGCGAGGAGGCGACGGGGGGCGGCTTCGCGGGCTCGGCGCTCATGGACTCGATCGCGTCCATGAGCGCGGTAAAGCCCACGGGCTTGAATATGTCCCGCCACATCGCACTCGCAGCATCGCGCCGCGTCTTGCCATTGTAATATTGGCTTGGTTGGAAGAACGTACCGAGTTGCGAGCGCGCGGGCACGGACCTCAGCTCGGTGACCTGGCCCGCAACTAGGGTCCCGATGCGGATGCGCATGCGCTCGGCAAGGCGCGCAATCTCCCCTAGCCAGCTGTCGATCGCGATGGCACCTGCGATGTTGGCGCTTGGTGTTACCTGGATGCCGATCCGAAGCATATTGATGTCTGCGCCGTCGGGAATCGCTAGCAACTCGGCACCGACGGTCCGGGTTTGCGTGGTCATGCTGCCTCCAGGAGATCAAGGTCAAAGAGTGCACGATAGGATTGCCATTGCGTTTCCTTGACCGGTACTCGGGTGCTGATGAGGGCCGGCGCCGCGGCCAATAGCGAGGAAAGGCCAAGCGCCTGCGGGTCGCTACCATTGCTCAGCCGGTAGCGCGCCGAAACGCTGTAGCTTAAGCGCACGAAGCCGACCTTGAAGGAGAAGCTGTAGGTGGTCTCGCCGAAGAGAGCGCCGCCTGTCGTCTGAGTGAGCGCGACCCGGAGGCTGGCGCTGATCGAGAAGCAAGCGATGCTGCCCTCGCCGACCGCCTCAAAGAGCGCGGTGATGACATGCGCCTTCTTGCCATCGGTGGTCGTGAGGCTCTGGACGCGAATCCCCGCCACGATCCGCCCTTGCGCGTCGAGCGGACCGAATTTGATCGCCGCGACGCCGCCGAACACGAAGGCGAGATCGATGGCCTCGATGCCATCGGTGCTACAGGTGATGCTGACCCAGCCGCCACCGCCATAAGGCGGGCTTGAAATGAGAAATGGGCGGTCCCGGCTTGCGAGCGCGAAGAGGAACAGGGCGCGGCCCTTCGAGACGCTGTCCGCCGAGAATGGAAGGATGGCGGCAACGCAGAAGGCGACGTTGATGAACTGCAGCGAGCCGATCTGGATGATACCGGCATCATAGACATAGCCGACCTCGAGCCCCGGGAAGTTCTCGGCAGCGCGAAGATAGAAGCCGCTGCCCTGAGGCGTAAGCCATTGCTGCAGTTTCTCCACGAATTTGAGGTACGTGCCGATCGTCACGGCCTTGACCTCGACCGCAAGGTCGGGCGCCGCGCCGTTGACGGAGGTGAAGCGCGTCTCCTCGAAGGAGATGGTCAGCATCCAGAAATCTGCTCCGAGGAGCCGCAGTTCGAATGGCCGCAGGGCGCCGGTGATCTCGATCTCGCGCTTCCCCGTCACGACGTCGAATGAAAAGCGGCCATCGATCCACAGATGCCAGTTAAATCCGGCCTTTGCCGCGGGATGACCAAGCGGCGGATCGCTCGGGAGCTTGGGGGGCGGCGGATCGTCGGTCGGCTTGAAGATCCAGCCATCCTTCGAATCAGGAAAGCGTTTGAGCGCGGTCGGCCAGAAATAGCGCGTCTGGAGCTTGGTGGGTACAAGCTGCAGGATGAGCGCGCGGACCTCTTCTTCAATACGTTTAAGTTCCTGGCGCAAAGCCTCGGTCAGCGTTTGCCCGACATCCGTAAGGCCAAGCGCCTCGACCGCGGCGACAGCCTTGTTGAGAGCGCCTTCGTGACGGCGATACCGGTCGATCAGCGCCGAGACCGTCGCGACATCGGGATTGTCGGCGATGGCGTTGATTTCGCCTTCCTCAAGCGCCACGTCTTGGCGCGCAGCGGCCAGCGTATTGATTTTTTCGTCGCCGCCGAGCGCTAGCCGGTAGACCTTGTCGAGGATCTCGTTGGGGAGCTTGGTATCGAGAATGAGCGCAAACACCGTCTCGGCAAGGCTGTAGATAGGAAGCAACGCCGCCATTAAGGGAGAGAGGACGGTCGCGACGGCCTTGTCCATCGCAGTCAGAGTGTCGGAAGTAAAGCCGACGCTCTGCATCAAGAAGGCGGCGAGGCGGCCATCGAGTGCCTGTTGGAACGCCTTGACCTCCCGGTCGAGAAGCGCCCGAAGCCGGTTGGACGCGATCGCGCCAGAGAGTTCGCCCCGTAGCGCGGCTGCATCGCGCGCGGCCTCTTGGATGGCGGCGTCGAGCCTGTCGAAATAGTCCTTGGGCCCGATAGCCGCCTCTTTGATCTGCGCGATCGCGGCATCCAGAAGTGGTTGCGGGCCGGCGAGCGCGTCGATGCCCGTCAAGCCGCGCGAGAGCGCGGCGCATTGCTTGACGATCTCGTTGAGCGCGGCCTGTTCTGCCGCGATCGGATTGCCGTACGAAAATTGCTTCTCGATTGCCTCGCAGCCGCGGGCGATCTCGACGAGGCTGTCCGTCACCGACCGGCGCAGGCGAACGATGGCGGCCAGCGGATCGAGATAGTCGCGCGTCAGCGCACAGGCCGTGTCCGCCGCTTGTGCGAGCCTCTGCCGCTCCGCGTCGAGGCGCGTGATCGCTTCGAGCACTTCTTCGGTGGCCGAAATGATGACGGCGAGCGCCGCGCGAAGTGGCAATCCGATCGGGTCTGGCGGAATCTGAATCTGTCCCGCAGCAGTCTTGACCGCGCGTGCAGCCGCATCAAGGTCGACGCTTGCCGCAAGGATGCCGTCGCCGATGTGTTTGGCGGCCGGACCGACGGCGTCGCACACGCCTTGCACGCGCCGCCCGGCCTTGGCAATGGCCGCGATCTCGCTGCTCTTGAGCACCGAGTCGAACAGGCTGACGACGATGGCGACGGCCCGCGAGAAGGCAGCGCTCGCGGCCCTCTCGACAAGCGTCTTTAAGCGTGCGGCTAGCGCGTTCGCCTCGTCCATGAGGGGCGCGAGGACGGTGCGCTCGAGGCGGGTTCCAACAAGGGGGGAGAGTTCGTCGAGCAGCGCGCGCGGATCTTCGGTGGCGATTGCATGAACCGCGGGAAGCAGGTCAGCGAGTCGGACTTTGATCGCCCGGGTCGCCTCGGTGGGGAGCGTGTCGACTACGCCAGTCGCGAAGGTAAGCGCTTCCTTGGGCGACATCGTGCCGCCCGGCGGCGTCACGATTTTGGCGAGATCGCCGGCAAGCCCATCGAGGAAAGCCTGTTGGATCACCACCGTCCGGATATCGTCGAGAAGAGGGTCGTAAGACTGGAGGCGATCGGCAATGAGGGCGACGCCGGCTCGGAGAGCCGACGCAATTGCGGCGTGCCGGTTCTTGAGCGCCAGATCGAGACGAGCGCGCAGGTCAGCTTCGCGATCGAGGATTTCAACAAGGCCTTTCCAGGCCTGATCAAATGCAAACCCGTAGAGGCCTTCGGTAAGCCCGCGCAGGGCTGCCACCGGATCCTTGAAAATCTCGGCGCAGCTTAATGTACCGCGGGCTCCGAAAAGGATGGTGCCGAAGCCCTCGGCATCGATCGCAGCGCAGAAGGCGTCCTCGATCCATTTGAGGATCACCGACCATGCCGCAGCCGCCTTATCGCCGATTTCCCTGTCGGCCTTGCCGACAAGGAGTTCGAAGGTCCGACGGACGGTCCCGATGACTTCCTCGAAGGCGTCGGGAACGGGATCCTTGATTACGTCGGCGACTGCGTCGAGTAGGTTTCGAAGGATCGGCGCGAGGGCATCGACGGGCGGGCGAACCTCTTCCGCCGTCTTGGCGCTAATTGCCGCGTCGAGTTGCTTGCGGACCTCTGAGGGCTTGCCGCGCAAGGGAGCCATGGCCTGCGTCAGGCTTAGATAGACATCCTCGAGATTGAGGTTCGATTTGGCGAGGAGCGTATCGGCCTTCGCGATCCCGGCCTCGAGGCGGCCGACAAGATCGGGGTCGCCATAGAGCGCCTCGCGTAGGCCGCGCGCGACGCTCTGGACTAGGACGAACTCCGCGCGTGCGCCGAGCATAGTTTCGTCGAGCAGTCGTGGCGCTTGATCGAGCGACAGGGTGGCGGTTGCACCTCTAACGATATCGGCGAGGGACACGACGCCTAGGAGCTTTGCGTCCCCAAAAAACTGGCTTGGATCGAATGTGCCAGCGACCGCCTGGCCGAAATCCGGGGGGGTGCTCGCGAGCGCGCGCTTGGTCGATCCGCCGACCGGGCCGGTCAGACGCGAGATGGCCGCCACGTCGAGATCGAGCGATGCAACGCCCCCGCTCCGATCGGCGCGCGCCGAGGATCGCATCGGCAAAGCCGATTGGCCGAGCGTCAGGAATATCTGGTGCGCTGTGTCGATGCCGTCGCGCTTGTAGCCGTCGAAATAGCGGACCTCGACCTCGCCATGGGGAAGGCCGAGCATTTGCTCGATATTCTGCATGGCGACGAAGCCGCGTTCCATGAGCGGGTAGAACGCCGGCTGGTCGGCGCCTTCCATGCGTCCGTCGCGCGCGAAATGTTCGCTGCCGTCCGGGCCGTCGCGCCGCCCCTGCGCGGCGAGGATCCATCGCGTGCTGTCGAAGCTGGTATCGCCCTCGCGCTTGGGCTGAGCATAGCGATGGCGGGCGCCGCCTAGCCACGCGGACCGCCGGTCGTCGTCCTCGACATTATAAAAGTCGACGAGCGCACGCATGACGTCCTGGCGGCTGATTACGTCATTGCGAACGAAGATAAACTTGCTGCGGACGCTGGCCGCGTCCTCGGTGGACCATTCAAAGATAATATCCGAAGGTGTATCGCCCTCGATCGCCTGGGGCCAAAAGATCGCCCCCTTGGGGACGGGCTTGGCCCCAGAGGGAAGCGTCAGCTCTATGTCGACGATCGGGGCGAGGTCGGGCGTCACCAGCGTCTTGAGTTCGACCCGGCGCGGTGGGAACTCCCGTCCGCCGAAGGGCTGATAGGGACCAGGGTAGCTGCGCGGCTTCTTGGGCGTCACGATAAAGTGCCGCTTGATGAGATAGGAGATCGGGTTCTGGGCGTGGTCGGGATAGATGGCGCGCTCATGCACCGTGATAAGCGAGGCCCGGATGCCGAGCGGGAAGAGATATGCCTTGTCGACTGCCACGACTTGCGTGTCGCGGCCAAGATATCCGCGATAGGTGAGCCGCTCGAGCGCGAGGCCGATCGGATCCCCCTTTGCGTCCCAGAACAGGCTCGGGGGGACGCCCCGCCACGAGAAGTGCGCAAATCCGCCGAGCGCGCTGGCGCTCAGATCGCCATCCTCGAAGGGCGTGGCCAGCGCGATGCCGCTGTCACGATTGACGTAGCAATGGCCAAGGTCTATTGCGGTCAGAAATCCGATGGGCATATCGGGCCGCACTACCGTTGGGCGGGGAACGGCGGCGCTGCTTGTCACGAGATCGTCGCCGGCCGTGGAGTCAGCGCCTAGGCGGCGCAGCCCAGGCAGGCCATAGACTGATGTCTGCGCAACGATTTCCCAATGATGGCGCCGGCTGAGCGACAGCATCGGGACGCCCTTGGACGGCGGTTCGTCAAGATCGGCCGGAAAGACATGGGGCTCGAGCCGCGTCGACCATACGGCGCGAACAGATCCGCGACCGGTCCTGTCGAGACGTGCGGTCCAGATCGGTGCTGCGCCGGCGTCGGGATAGTCTTTCGACACCACCCATTTCCCTGTGCCTGAAGGCGAGAGGATGAGCCGGCTCGGCATCTCGATGGCGGTTTCCCCTTCCGCGGGTCCCTCGAGGCCTGCAGCGATTGCCGCCTGCGCGCCGTCGAGCGAGAGCTTCTCGAGTTCCGGGGCGGTCATCCCCGGAAAAGCCGCCGCGAGCTGGTCAGCAATTTCCGGTCCGATGTCCGCCCGTCGGTGGACGATGGGCCGCAGCATGGTCCAGTCGGTCAGCTCGCTCAATCTGAGTTTGGGCGCCCAGTTGATCTGATCTGGGATCACGAACACCAGTCGGGAAGGTCGAGCCATGCGCACCGGCATCGGGCCCCAGGTGGTGGCCGTCTCGCAAGCCTCAGTTCCGAGTGGCTTGTGCTTGAAGCCTTCGGCGATATGCTGCGGGGGGAAAATGACACGCAGCTTTCGCCGCGGCACCCCCTTGATCGGCAAGAGACGCGGCCTTCTTGACGTGCTGAGTCCGACGCAATTCAGGCCCCTGATATGGAAGAGAAGGTCGACATGATCGCGAGGCCTGATGGCCCGGATGACGCACCCGAGCTTGTAGTTGGTGACCTTAAAAAGTTCGTCGGCCGAGTCAGCTTGGCTTGTTGCCGTTAGGGCAAGGCTAACGGTTTGTTGAGCTGTCCCGAAGTCCCAGTCCGGATCCGCCATGAGCCACCTCCAAAGTTGGACCTTGTGCGCTGAAAAACGACGAAATCTCCAGTTATTCGGCGAGCTTAGTCGGGGCGAGCGTAGAGCAACAAATTTCCGTTAGGCCGAGAACCGTAGGTCGCGATCCGCCATCTGGTGATGTCGACGACTTTAAGGAATCCACCAAGTCGTGACTTATTTGTTAATTCGTCGGGATCGATCATGCGGAAGGTATCCTGCGCCTGATCAAATGCCGCGCCTGCATCAGCTTTGGATACCCATGAGTGGCCACTCCACGCGTCGGACAGAGTTTTGTAAAAAGACGACTTCGACTTGATAGGAGTGGAGATTACAGATTCCCGGGCCGGCCTTGCATGGACGAAATCAAAGATCTTCATCTTCTCTCATGCCTCCCAATACACGATGCGAGTGTGAGCGGCCTGGCGGATGGCTTGGTCTGGTGCAAGGGGACTGCCTATTTGCCGGGGCCTCGGGCTCGCGAGGTTGTACGCATTGAATTGCCGCCTAACTGCGTTCGGCATCTACCTTCAGCCTGAAGCCCGCCGCAGCTATCTTTCCTCGCCGATAACGTCCAATGTGGACCTGCCAAGCCGCAACTAGCCGGCCTCCTCACGTCCTAGCGACGGTGGGCCATCCAGCGCCACGCTCGTGTTGGCTGTCACCCTGTCGGCAGTCATCTTCGCGGCCACTTCCCGCTCGCCTCGGGTCGATCTAGCCATCTGCTTGCTTTTTGCCACCCAGTACCACGCAAAAGTCCAGATACCAGCCGCCTCGACCCAGAACACGACCGTGTGCCCGAGGTCCATCACCCAGCTCAGGACAAATCCGACGACCGGAAACGCCACCATCAGGCCGCCGATCGTACGGTAGGTTCGCGCATAGCGACGCTTCCTACGCTCACGGGCCGCAAGGTCTTTCTGCAACGGCAGGTATCTAAGCATGTCATTGGCGCGAAAGATTCCCACATAGGCAAGGCACCCGAACATCAGGACAGCGGCCAGGTAGTGGACGGGCAGTGATCCCCGCTGGGCCGCGGCCACCGCCGCGAGGTCCGGGCAGGCGGCGAACAGGGCAGCATCGTCCGAGCCGAGTCGCTCGGGAAAAATGGCCACGCACGCACCGCAGATGCCTGCGGCGTTCAGCGCAAGATTCTCCTGCCAGCTGAAGCCCTTGTAGAGGTACAGGCCCACACTAATCGCGCACAGGAAACCCACGAAGAGGGTGCGCAAGGGGAATAGGCTGCACTGTGCCGCCGTGGCGGCGAAATAATAGGCGCTCGTCGAACTCAGCGGGGTGAGGCCGTAGCCATAGAGGCCCGCGCCGACGGCCCATAGCAGCACAGGGAGGGCAATTGCCAGCACCGCTAGGCCGAGCCGCAGGCTTTTGTAGGTGGCTTGAACATGGTCTTCGACCCGCTTGCTCCTACCCAGCAAGTGTCGCATAACGCGCTCCTTATTATTGTTGGCCCTTCTCATAAGTGGCGGAGTCGTTCACAGCATCGGCGCCGATGGTGCGGTGGCGCAATAGGGGTGTTTTCTACGAACAGACTCGAATAATCCTCAGCCGATGTTTCGCATAATCGGCGACGAAAGCGCCTTTAAAGCAACATCCATACGCTATTAATGATTCTGTTCCGGGGATAGCCAAAGCTAGCAGGCTGTTGAAAAAACCCCATCAAGATGAACTGAGGCACTGTTTTAGAAGGATCTCCGTGCAACCGACCGATGATTTGCCGCAGTGCGAGGCGGACCTTGTTTACTCCGGCGCCACTTTCAACAGACTGCTAGACGGCTCGTACTGATTACTCCACGCGATAGCGTTGTGGCGCACCTACGAACGTTCTCGCTTGGCCGCTGAACCAATGCCGCGTTTGTTGAAAATCCAGCATGGGAACTGATAGCGGCAAACCGGGACGATTTCGAGGTCTTCCTCTGGCTCAACAAATCGTGGATATGGAGTCTTCCTACATAAGGGTAGACGCGAAGCTGAGAGGGCACTCATCCTCCAGAAGGATGAGTTGATCCTAAACGTTTTATATCTGATGTTAATATTTTTATATCGCGCTAATGAAGGGGAACGGAGACGGGGCAAGCGATGGATAGCCGCCACGACGACTAGTAAAGTCCACGTATTTGCCAAGCCCCCGTCGGCCCTCGATACCCCGTTTACGAGAGCTTTGATTTTGGTGCAATGTATACCAACAAGCTGAGCTTCTCGCCTGCGATGTACTATTGAAGATGAGGGAGAAATTCAGGTGGAGAGCCTCGGCCCTGGAAGCGTGTAACGCTGCTGGGCAAGGAGGCGGTGACGTCCGTATTAGGATTAAGAGCCCAGTGATGGAACTGGGGCGAAGGGGGCGTCATTGTCTGTGTTTATATTGCGAGCAACCCGCCAGGCGTCGACCGGCATGGATAAGGCAAACCTCTTTACAAACGTGAGAGATGTGGGACGCATATCTGCGAGGTGAAGGCTAACCGTGGGTCGGTGGAAATGGCTGGACGTTTTGGACTGATGAATAGCCCCATGGATTGAATAAAAAAATTATTTATACTAATGGATGAGGCAATAGTTTTATTTTCTTCCTATGCTTCGATTTCCCGCTCCGGCAAAGTTGAACAAAAGGTACGACCATGACAGACATCCTGAGGCCGTTTTCTCTCGACGAATTCGTGAAGCTCGAAGCGCGCTCGCCCTCTGTGACATTGCAGGCGGCAATGTTTGAGGACGGCGACTATTTCGTACTTCGCCCTGTATCCGATGGCTTGTCAGCTTATCGGGTCGCCAAAGCAGACGTTGCAAATTACAAGCCCCTGCTAGGTACAGACACGTCAGGCGCGCCGCTTTACCTTGTCGAGATCACCGCCTCTGCTTCGGTACTTCGGTTGACACCTGGGAACGCCGCTGACCTTTTCGCCCCGCTGCGCGCTACACTGCTCGCCACGCAGCGCGCTTCAGTGGACTTCAAGCTCAACGGCGAGGGAACACTCAATTTCAATGGTACGATCTTTCCGTGCCTCGGATCACCGTCGATTGCGTACACGAAAGATCTGACCGTAACCGCCACCATGGGTGTCGACAAATTCGAAAAGAAGTACAGCAACGAATTTCAAGTCGATATGACTTACGCCGTGCTCATAATGGGAGCCCGTGGAATTTATATCCATGAAGGCGCGGATAACCTAAAAGACAACGAAGGCCCTTCAGCGGGATGCATTCATCTTGCGCCTGGCAATGCTAAACAGTTCTATGATTGGGTGAGCAAGCCCACGCGGATCGTCATCTCGTACCCTTGGTAAGAGCTATTTGGTACGGCGGACCTGTGTCAAGGCATGCGGTTATACACAATTGTCACCATCGTCGACGGCTCGAGCAGAGTCCGAACCTCGACATGGCGCGCAAGATCTTGAAACTAACGGCATGCTTTTAGGGTATGCGAAATCGAGCCGTCAAGTAATGATCATCGCAACCCTTCCTCTCGTCGGAAACCGACTGCAATATGCTCACTTGCCGCCAATGCTTCTCTTGAATGATGTGCGCAAGTGACTGCAGCGCAGTTTTGTGAGCATCAAAAAAAGATGGCAATCCCTGCTTGTTGGCTGGTACGTGACCTTCGTGTATGTACTGGGATCGCAGATCGTACATGCCCGCCACCTTAGATTTGCAGTCATGGGGATCTGTGAAGAGATCAAGCCTTGGATTGATCGATACACCTGGTGCGCAATACTTCTGCACTAGCAACACCACCGCCTCCTTCTTCTTTCCTCTGGCGCCGGCGGCAAGCATATCCAAAGTCATAAGGGCCAACAGGAAGCTCCAGACCCACTGCGTAGATTGCGCAGCATGCGTATAGTTGGCGGCCGCGAACAGCAGAAGTGACTGAGGGGCGCTCGTAAAGGATGTAGACGCCACGGATTCTTCTAGGGCGCCAACAATATCTTTCACGGCAAGTTGATATGTGGGCTTAACACTGAAGACGGGTGCCAACAACACGCAGTCATGTTCTGGGTACAGCCACGCCCCGGTGCTGTCGACCATCTTTGGCAGGATTGACGTCTTCGGCCATGAAGATGCCCTTAGGATAGACTCGCCATCAGGCAATAGAAACTGAGCGTCAACCGCTTCACGCAGGCCGTCGGGTACCACGATAGCGATTCGCTGGCGGACCGAGATGCTGACGAGGTGCGCTTGAAACTGCTGAAAGAAAGAGACCGCCGCCTCCTTAGAACTCATTTCAAAATGAACTTTCCTCGCGCTGAAGGGTGCGCCAGCAAATGAGGCAACAGGCCAGCTTGAGGAAACCTTCATGAATGTCGGCGCGACGCTCGAAGCGGGTGCGCAGACGGCGGAATGCGTGAAGCCAGGCATGAGTGCGCTCGACGACCCCAGCGGATCTTGCCGAGTCCACTGCCGTGGGGCTGGCCACGCCGCGCGATCGAAGTTGGGATGCCGGCAGCATGAAGCGGTCGACGATACGTGTCGTGATCGTACGCGCGGTCGGCGTAGATTCGGCCACGCTTGCGCAAAGGTCGACCTCGACATCCCCGGATAGCGGGAATCGCGTCGATCAGAGGCAGGAGTTGGGTAATGTCGTTGCGGTTCGCGCCGGTCAGGATGACCGCGATCGGCGTGCCGTTGGCATCGGTGGCGACATGGTGCTTGGAACCGGGTCGCGCGCGATCGGTGGGGTTCGGTCCTGTTTTTGGCCCGCCCCAACCGCTCGAACTGAAGAGGAGTCGATGATGACGCGCGAGAAATCGATGCGATCCGCTGCGCGTAGCTTGGCAAGCAAGATCTCGTGCAGGCGATCCCATACCCCCGCGCTTTGCCAGTCGCGTAGCCGGCGCCAGCAACTGACGCCAGAGCCGCAGCCCATTTCGCTGGGGAGTTCGTTCCAGCGAATGCCGCTTCTCAGCACGAAGAGGATGCCAGTCAATGCGGCCCGGTCCGACACCGGCATGCGACCCGGATACCGGAATCGCCGCGGCTTGGCTGGCGGCAGAAGCGGTTCGATCAGTGCCCACAATTCGTCGTCGATGATCGGCTTGCCCATCCTCTCTGTCCTGTTGTCACAACGGACGAGGTTAACAGGTTCGCCTTGCGGTTAACAGTACCCAACTGCTCTTTTTGAAACAGCTTCTTAGCCCCAGAATGCGGGAAGTCCGCCGGGAGGAAAACAATGAAACGAGCCAATTCGTGGCGCCGGGTAGCTGTACTGCCGGCAGCCGCGCTTACAGGCGCCGCACTCGCACAACCGTCCAGCGAGCCCACAGCGGAAGCAACCATTCCGACGCTGCCAACCGTGACCGCCACGGCAACAGCGCAAGGTTCACTCACGGCGCCAGGTATCGGCCATCAACGGCAGTCCCTGTTTCAATCCGCCGGTTCGGTTGGATTCGTCGATGCCGCGTCGTATTCGAACACCTATGCCAGCGACCTGAGGGATGTGCTTAAGGATGTTCCCGGCGTCTATGTGCAGGAACGCTATGGCCAGGAGCTGAGGCTCTCGGTGCGCGGCTCGGGCATTGCGCGGGGCTTCCACACGCGCGGCATCGAAATCCTGCAGGACGGGGTGCCAACCAATTTCGCCGATGGTAGCGGCGATTTTTACCAGATCGACCCGCTTGCCCTGTCGGCGGCAGAAATCTACAAGGGCGGCAACGGGCTGGCCTATGGCGGCACCACGCTGGGAGGCGCCATCAACTTCACCACGCCCACCGCGTTGACTGCCGAGGCACCCAACATGGTGCGAGCCGATGGCGGTAGGTTTGGCACTGCGCGGATCGACGGCCAGGTGTCGCGGCAGATCGGTGCCTTTGACCTTCTGGCCAACCTCAGCGTCGCTCACGCCGAAGGCTATCGTGCCCACGAACGCGGCCAATACGAGCAGCTAAACGCGAACTTCGGCTACCGCTTCAGCCCCGCCGTTGAGACACGTTTTTACTTCGGCGCGTATATCGTTGATCAGTTACTGCCCGGCGCACTCACGTTGAACGATGCGCTCAATGATCCGCGCAAGGCATCGGCCAGTGCGCTGGCCGGTGATCAGGCCCGCAATACGCGCACGGAACGGCTCGCCAATGTGACCAGCGTAAAGCTGGACAACGGGCAACTGGATTTCAATACCTGGGTCATCCACAAATACCTGTACCACCCGATCTTCCAGGTGATCGACCAGGATTCGTGGACATACGGCTTTGCCCCGCGCTACGCCGGCACTTACAGCGTGGGTGGCATGCGCAACCAGGTCATCGCCGGCCTGCGGTTCTTCGGCGGCAACAATGATGCACGACAGTATGTCAACGTGAACGGCGACCGTGGAGCCCAGACACTGAACGCCGCGCAGGACGCCTACAACTACGAAGCGTACATCGAGGACCGTCTTTACGTCGTACCCACCGTAGCGCTGATGGCCGGCGCCAAGGCATACCGTAATCGACGGAAGTACCAGGACTTTGGCGGACTGCCCACCAACCCGCGCCCAAAATCGGACAGCACGACGTACAGCGGCGTCAATCCGAAGTTTGGCGTGCTCTGGGAGCCGAGGAAGGATGTGCAGGCCTTCATCGATATCACGCGCAGCGCCGATATCCCCGACTTCACGGACCTGAACCAGACCATTGGTACGACCCAGCGTTTCGTGCCACTGGCCACGCAACACGGCTGGACGCTGGAGGCCGGCACGCGCGGCCAGCAGGATCGCTTTGGATGGGATGTGACGCTGTACCGCTCGCTCGTGCGGGACCAACTATTGCAATACACCGTTAGCCCCGATGTTCCTGCCTCGACGTTCAATGCGAACAAGACGATTCTACAGGGGGTCGAGCTGGGCGTGAGCGCTGATGTGCTGCGCAACGTCGGCAGCTCAGGGGACAAGGTCACGGTGTCGCAGCTTTGGAACTACAGCGATTTCCGCTTCGACAATGATCCGGTCTACGGCAATAATCGTATCGCGGGCGTGCCGACCCACGTGCTGCGTACGACATTGGCTTACAGCCGGCCATCGGGGCTGCGTGTGGCGGGCACGATCGACTGGGTCCCCACCGGCGCCTATGTCGACTACGCCAATACACTGAAGGTACCCGCTTACGTATTGGTCGGCCTGCAGGCCAGCTATGAGTTCCAGCGTGGTTTGACCGTGTTCGTGGACGCGCGCAATCTGTCCGACAAGCGCTATATCAGCGATTTCAGCACCGTTGCCGATGCCAGAACGGCCAACGCTGCTGTCTTCTACCCTGGCACGGGCCGCGCCTTTTATGCCGGGGTGAAGTACAAATTCTGAGGGCCAAGCTGCCCCTTCGTCGGAGCACTCATCAACACGCGTACGCAGTCCTCAATCCCCCAGCAGACTGGAGTGACCATGAGGCTTTGGCTATTCGTAAAGGACGGATGCCCGGCCAGTGCCACGCTCGAATTCTTGCTCCGACCATGTGGATTAGCGTTGAACGTTCGCCCGTTAAGCGGGGGTCCACCACATGCGACTCATGTCTTGCTGCTGTGCGACGAATTACCGCAGCTGCCGGTGATTGATACCGCCTACGGGTGCGCGTTCGGATTGAAGGTGGGCTTTGTTTTTTGCGTCGTGATCTTGTGGGCCTGGCCCCGGGGGCCGAGCTGGGCGGCGCGCAGCTTGCGACCGTCCGCCCAGCGCCGGCGTGTCTAGCGCCTTTTCCAAGGCTGCACACCGAAACCGAACCGCATTACTGGCCTTCGCGCGCCAGACGGCGCCATTGCCCCGGCGTCATCCCCATCGTGTCGGTGAACACACGCCGGAACGCTGCCACGGATCGATACCCGATTGAGTCGGCCACGGCCTCGGTGGTCATCGTCGGCTTCTTCAGTTCGTTGGCGGCCAGGCTCATCCGGATATCAGTCAGCAATTCGATAGCCGAGCGCCCCAGCTTGTCCTGAAAGTGCCGCATGAAGGTGGCGCGCGACATGCTGCACAAGTCGGCCAGATCAGGCAGGTTCCAGGGTCGCGCCGGATCAGCGAACATGGCTGAAACGGCGGGAGCCAGTCGCGGATGGCCGGCAAGCGCCAACAAGCCTGCCGGCGCCTGCTCGGATTCGCTTGCTGCGCGCAGGACCAGTGTGAACAGCGCCGAGGTAAGGGCGTTGAGCATGGCATATCCGCCCAGTTTGTCGCTGGTGGACTCCATGCGCATCAGCCCCACGAGACTGGCCAGGTGGTTCGAAGCAGCCCCTATGGCCTCTTCACCATGACCGTCCATGGCCCGTACCACTAGATTCGTTGGTAGATAATTGCGAATCAGCCGATCATGGGGTGGCTCGATGAAAAATCGCCCGCACAACAGGTCCAGATGCTCGCCCCGGCCATTATTCTGGCTGAGCATCCATCCTGCAGAGCCTTGGCGATTGTAGGTAAGACCCGGCGCATGTCCGCTGCCATCGTGCAGCACGTGCTCCGACCCGTGAGGCAACAGCACGATATCTCCTCCCACCAGCTCCATGGTCGTCTGCGTCTCCGGACTCTCGATAATGGCCCGGCCCTTGAGCACGACATGGTAGGGAATCTCGTGCGCCGCGGACTGAGGCCAGGCCACACGCCATGGCGCACCGTAGGCGCAACGGACCTCCAGCCGGCCAGTGATGGTGATCATTTGCAGGAGCTGGCTCAGCCAGTCGACTTGGGACATAGGACCTCGGGAACTTGAGACGATCAAGCATCTTATTGCGA
Organism: Cupriavidus sp. H39; assembly: GCF_050271075.1. Classification (NCBI taxonomy): domain Bacteria; kingdom Pseudomonadati; phylum Pseudomonadota; class Betaproteobacteria; order Burkholderiales; family Burkholderiaceae; genus Cupriavidus; species Cupriavidus sp. H39. Next base: position 358,564 of record NZ_CP189847.1, on the reverse strand, counting down.
TTGCACACCGTTTGCGCGAACCACATGGCTTCAGTGCTCGAGCTGATCGGACACGTAGCCCACAAGCTCGTCCAGGGAACTGGACGGCAAGGGATTGCTTCGCGTGCGCGGCTCCGTCGAAGAAGTTACGCACCGGGCGGGCTGCTCGACGGCAACCATCTACCGCTGCCTTGCCAGGATCACTGAGGGCAACGGTGCGCCGAGGGTCCTGACCACGGACGCGTCGCGAGCGTGTCAGGCAAATAGTTTTCGGTATTGGATGAACCCAGGGCGATCAGCGATGCGGTCCTAGAGCCGCATGCCGTTCTTCGCGGGACCTGCACCTATGCTCCGATGGGCTTCACACCGTACTTTTGATAGTAGGTGCTCCTGATTTCGTCTTGACTTCGAGGAGGGTGGGCAAAGACATGGGCTGGAGACAGCAACGGAGTGATCGAAGAGGTTTCGATTTTGACGACGTGATCGACGGGATACTCTGGGCCATTCACCGCCCAGACCCAGTCGGCGATCATCAAATACTCGCCATCGCCTGGCGACAGTATCAACGCGCGGCCCTTGAATCGATAACCCCGTCTCTGGAAGATGTCGACTACGTTAATTTCGATGGCGGGATTACGCCTCAAGTTCAGTATCGTTCGGGGCGATGCGATATCGGCGAAGTAGAGAACGCCGTTCGTGACCGTCAAGGACGCCTTCGGCGAAAGATTGGGCGTTCCGTCCTCGTTGACTGTCGCGACGAACGACAGTATCGCCTGCTCGATGATCGCCTCCATGTCGGCAGTGATTTCAATCATAGATATCCTTGCTTGTATAGAATTTGAGCAGATCCATGCGCCCGCCGGCCGGTGCCGTATCCATCTACATGCACGCTAGTCGCGAGCCGGAATATTGAATCCCTTTTGAACGGCTGGGCGCGCGAGGCCCCGATCGAGCCATGCCTGCACATGAAGAAAGCGGTCGAAACCGACGAGCTCACGCGCTTCGTAAAAGCCGATCAAGTTTCGCACCCATCCAAGCAGCGAAATATCGGCGACGCTGTAGTCAGCGCCCATCACCCAATCGCGGCCCGCGAGCCGCTCGTCGAGGACCCCGAGCAGCCGAGCTGATTCGGTCGCATAGCGGTCGCGCGGGCGCTTGTCTTCATAGGCTTTGCCGGCAAATTTGTTGAAGAAGCCGACCTGGCCGAACATCGGCCCGACACCGCCCATCTGCCACATCAGCCACTGGATCGTTTCGTAGCGCGTGTTGGGATCGGTGGAGAGGAACTGGCCGGTCTTGTCTGCGAGGTAGATAAGGATCGCTCCCGATTCGAACAACGCCAGCGGGCGGCCGCTCGGCCCGTCGGGATCGTAGATAGCCGGAATCTTGCCATTGGGATTGAATGCGAGGAAGGCCGGATCGTGGTTCTCGTTCACCATGATGTCGATGCGGTGAGGCTCATAGGCAAGGCCTGTCTCCTCCAGCATGATGCCGACCTTCACTCCGTTGGGCGTCGGTAAGGAAAAGAGTTGCAGCCGATCGGGGTACCGCACCGGCCAGCGCGTGAAAATTGGATGATCGAGTGTCACCTTCTTTCTCCTGGGACTTGTCGGGTCATACAAAAAGCCCGGATGGATCTCCATTGGGTGTATCCGGGCTTTCGGGTTAAGGGATGCATCAGATGACACCTTCCAGAATCCTTGGAGAGCGTTTATGCAACCAGATAGAGTTCAGATCGAGCCAGCCGGCGTAACAGCGGGAAAGTCCTTCTCGGGATCGAACACGTTATTGAAGAAGTTCGTCAGGGAGTACATGGCCACCAGCGCGACTATCTCCATCACGTTCGCATCCGTGTAGCCTGCCTCGCGGACGGCTTTCAGATCGGCGTCAGTAACGTTGCCGCGGGCCTCGATGACTTTGCGCCCAAACTGGACGGCGGCGTCGCGCTTCGGGTCGTTGGCATGGCCCTTCCGAGCGAGAATGATTTCATCGGCCGGCAGCTTGGCCATATGCTCGGCCGTAAAGCTGTGAACTGTCAGGCAGTAGTTGCAGCCATTCACTTCGGAGACAGCGAGGCCGATGCTGTCACGCGTCTTCACGTCGAGCGCTTTGCTCAAGGAGCCAAGCAGGGTTGCCCATGAGTTGAACGCGATGGGACTCTGCGCGAAGGTCGCCATCATATTTGGGGTGAACCCGATGTTCTTGGTGAACGCATCGAGGTTCGGTTTTGAATCGGCCGGCACCTGTTCCGGCTTTAGAGCAGCGGTTCTTGGCATCGTAGTCTCTGTAAGTTACTGGTTTCACTAATTGGGGAAAGTCCATGTGTGAACCATCCCTCGGCTTACTTCGTGCCCAAGTCTGGGGTCGAAGCTGTCGGGCCTTCAAGCGGGAGGTACCTTATGTTTGCCTCTCACTGGCAGCCGCTTAGTCGTTCGGCGTGATCACTGCCGCGGCGACGCACCTATACCAAATCCAACACATCGGCCACCGGCAGGCGCGGCTTCTGCGGCCAGTTTCCGGGACGCTCCGCTCCTACGGACAACAGCAGGACCGGCACTTCGTCTTCGGCCAGTCCGAACTCGCGGTGCACCGCTTCAGCATCGAAACCAATCATCGGCGTCGAACCCAGGCCCAGCGAGCGGGCCGCGTAGATCATCGCCGCCGCACCGAAGGTGGCGGTGCGTACTGCCTCGTCGCGCTGTCGCTGCGGGTACTCCATATACAGATTGCGTGCGGGGATTTCCCATTCCGGCACCATCTCTGCCGGCATGACTCCCGCTTCCACCAGTGGCGCCAGGCGATCTGGTATTACGCTGGAATCGGCCAACTGGCCGCAGACGATGAAGGTAACGGCTGCTTCGGTGATCGGGGGCTGGTTCCAAGCGATCGGGCTCAGCCGAGCTTTGGCAGCGGCCGTGCGTACGGCGATGAAGCGCCAGTTCTGCATGTGGAAGGATGTCGGCGCGCTGGTGCCGATTCGCACCAGCTCGCGGATTTGGCCGTCGCTCAAGGTGGCGGCACGGTCGTAGTACTTGGCCGCGCTGCGGCTCAGGATGCATTCGATGACGGCATTGGCCCTGGTGGTTCCGTTGCTCATGGGGATGACTCTTTCATCAGGTGGTTAGGAGCCTCCACTTTAGGTCTGCCAGATACATATTTCGAGACTCTATTTACTCAATAAGATGCTCAAAAGGATCAACGCAACCAGGCAACCTCGCCACATTGGGCGGCCGACGCATAGGCCGCGAGCAATTCTTTTCCTTGGAATACCGGATGCGCTGACACCAGATCTGGAACATGCCGGGCCGGATCCAAATCGCTTCCCGCCGGAGCGCGAGATTTCCTGCGGCAGCAGGAGCGGGCGCCATTGATCGCTTTTCATCATCAAGAGCTTGTCGCGCCGGTACTCCGACCATGCAAACCTTCGGGCATGGACTTGCGCAACGTCGGCTACGACGACCTGATGCACGCACTCGACGCCGGCAAGGTTGAAGTCGAACGCGGCGACATGCTGCGGCTGCGCACCGGCTTTGCCGAGGTGGTGCTGTCGATGCAGCGCGAGCCCGATGAAGCCGTGCTGCACCACAGCTGCTGCGCGCTCGATGGACGCGATGACAAGCTGCTGAACTGGATCACCGACGCCGGCATCGCGGCGCTGATTGCCGACAACTACGCGGTGGAGCGCTACCCCGCACGCCCGACGCCGGACGGCGACAAGCGGCACCCGTTGCTGCCGCTGCATCACCACTGTCTTTGGACAGCCCGGCTGAGCATGTTCGCAAGCACATCGAGGGGGTCTCGCGCTGCCGCGCTTCCGCCGGCACTTCGCAATGCCGTCCCGTAGGCTAATATAGGGGGAAACCTTTATTGAACCTTAACCCTCGGCATGAGTCGTCTGGTGGCCGGGATTTTTCTCGTGCCCAAGGCTAGTGTGGCCTTACGACGGCCTTGCGATGCCTTTACTTGCCGATCTTGCGCCGGAGCGCAACCATATTGGGAAGAACTTTCATCCGTCGACAAACGTTGATATGGTGCCGACCGCCGAAGCTGGGCGTTGGTCTTCCCTCTTGGTATCCAGGAGTTCGAGATGCTGAAAGATGTGCTCGCAATCAGCCGCAACAGTTGGGCTATGGAGACGGCCGGGATCAAGATACAGTCGCTCGACCCGAAACTCAGAGTCGCCTTGCGCAAGTTCGGCATCGAGCAGGGACTAAGACCAAAAGAGGTCGTCGCCTTCTTTGTGAAGAATGACATCGGCCGCATTTCAAGGCCGCTCGAAGCGTTTGAGATTGTCCACGAGTGGGAAAAGGCAGGAGAGCTTCGAGCGGACGCCCTTGCCAGTGCAAAGCTTCAGTACATTAAACAGGGCTACACCCTCTAGGATCGTCCCGCTACCGGCGGCGCGCGCTGAGCCGCCACGCCGCGCCGCCGGCTGCCAGCGCAAGCAGCAGCTCGAGCAGAATTACCGCCTTGGTCAGTGGCTTCATATCATGTCCCAGTCTGGTAAGTCGACGGTCAGGCCGGCCAGCGCGTGCGTGCAGTCGTTCAGGAACCGGATGCGCCCGTTCGTCGAAACGAATGGCACACCTGCTCGACGAGCTACTAAGTGACTTCCCTCACCCCTTGACGTCACGCAGGTCGTGGCCGAAGGAATTGCGTTCCCGAATCTGGCCGTCGGAGCCGTGGATCAGCAGTTCGACCTTCTCGCCTGGTCGGTGCCCGCGCGGATCGCTTCTCCAGCCGTTATCGGCCGCACAACGTGGATGTTCGGCATGGCTGTCTCCTAATGAGATGCATAACCCTGGTGCGCCGAGAGCGGCGGTTTGAGTCGGGGGGGCGAGCAGATCGTCACGTAGGGCGCGAAAGCAGGATGGCCATGTGACGATGACATGGTTTTGTTAGCGGCACTTAGCCCGGACTATCGCCCTGCGGTGGAAACGTAGCAGTGCCTACTAGCCGAATCGACGCCCGCCTCGCAGTTCACGGCCGGCTAGCCGCCGGGGCAGCGATGAGACCGCATGGCTAAGCGACTGATAACTCTGGTGCAGCATCGATTCGATGATTTTCCAGTCCGCGTCCGTCATGTCGCCCGCTTCAGCGCGAGCATCGCGAAGCAGCATCGCTTGCGCGCGCAGCCGCCCGTGTTCGCGCGTGGCATTCGCGGCCACCATGTACAGCGACGCCGCCGCTTCCGCACAAGCGTTGGTCAACGCATCGGGCCCATAACGCTCATGCATCCCGATGCACGATCCACCATTCCAGTTCCAGACTGGTGGTTCGAGCGACATCGAAGTTGCGGTCTCCCGTGTTGGGATTAGGGTGAAATATGTCCGCAGCGCGGGCAACGCCTTTTCGTAGTCGCTGCGCGGCTTCCCCTCTTTGAAGGTGAAGGCGGCGGAGGCGCCGTAATAGGCGCCGACGTACGACCTAAGCCACGGAAATCGATACTGCGTGCGCGGGGTCTGCGCCCCAAGGAAGAGCGAGACGGGTCGGCGATCGTAGTGCGGCATCTCCTGATGGTGGTGTCTCACCTCCTCCTACTTCTATGGGATGTCACGTAGCCGAGATAGATGGCCAGTTGCGCAGCCAGCGGCCCGGGCGCCAGTTGCGCGAGCGCGATGCCCTCCTTGTAGTCGGCCTCCGTGATCCAGTGGCGGGCGGCCACGAGGTCGCGACGCATGTAGCCGGCCAGCGCGGCTGGTCCTCCGAACCCTAGCGTGCCCAGCCGCGCGAAGTACAGCACCAGTTGGCGCAGCGTGAAAGGGGACGATAGCCACCACCGGCCCGTATGAGCGCTCACCCCTCACCGGCCAACCAGCGTGGAGAGGCCGAATGCCCGCTGATCGACCATCCCCAGCCATTCGACTCTGAACTGGCGAATGACGGAGATGGGTCGGGTTCGGCCTACCGCGTCGGGACAGCAGTCGGCCACTTGCTGCCGTTTGACCTTCATCGCGCCAATGACCGAAGTCGGCCATTGAAGACGCCGAGCTAGAATCCCACATCCCTCGCGCCCCATTCTCCCGACGATGAATCCCGGACCGCATGACGTCCTGAGCCGCATCCTTTCCGCATGCAAGGCCGAACGCGCCGTGACGGCAAGTTTCCGGCTCCACGCACCGTGGGCGTTGCACTCGGCCGGCACCGAAGGCGCGCTGATCCGTATGTGTACCGGGCCCGGGTACTGGATCCGCACCGATGGCGGCACGCCTGTCGAGATTGGTCCGCGCGATATCGTCATGCTGCCGCGCGGCACGCCGCATACGGTGTCATCGACACGGGACCCCGGTGAGGGCGTCGTGCCCTTCGCCGATCTGCTGAAGGCGCACATGATCGGCCGCCATGGCGACCATCCGATCGAACTGACATATGGCGCAGACGGCACGGGCAGTGTGGACGCCCCACCCACGCAACTGTTCTCCCTTCACCTGTGGATGCCCGCGCTTGACGTGGGCGCTATCCCAGCGGAATTGCCACCGCTGATCGTGCTGCGTGCCGACGAGCTTCCGCTGGCGCACACGCTGGCAAACACGATGGAACTGCTGGTGCAGGACTCGCTGTCCCAGCGTCCGGGCTGGCAGTTGTCCGCGGCACGCATGGGCGACCTGCTGCTCGTGCATATCCTGGGCGAGTATCTGCGCACGCCCGCCGCCGCGCGCCAGGGCACGCCGAACGTCCTCGACGACCCCGGCATTGCGCGTGCGGTTGCGGCCATGCACGAGGCGCCGCAACAGGACTGGAGCATCGCCCAGCTCGCCGCCGTGGCATACCTGTCGCGCACGGTGTTCGCCGAGCGCTTTTGTGCGCTGCTGGGCGTGCCGCCGATGCAGTACCTGAGGGCATTTCGCATGAACCTGGCCGCCGAACGGCTGCGCCAGCCGCGCGTACGGATCGCCGAGGTCGCCGAAGCGACGGGCTATGCATCCGAGAAAGCATTCTCACGCGCGTTCCATCGCTGGATTGGCGTATCGCCCGCCCAATATCAGCGCGACGCATCGGCCCCCTGATGCCTCCGCGCAGCCACACGCTGCCGATCCGGACGATCGGTGCCCGAATCCGGCGTTCCGGAGGTTGAGCGCGGCGTGGCCACCGCCCGATAATTCCGCTCAATCGCCCTCGCTGGCAAACAAGGAGACATGGGCATGAAGCACGTAGAACACGCGCTGATCGTGGGAGGTGGCATTGCTGGCTGCGCGGCGGCCATTGCATTGGCACAGGCTGGTGTGAGGGTGACGATGCTAGAGAAGCAGCAGGAATGGCGATTCCAAAGTTCCGGCATCTTTATCTATCACAACGGACTTGCGGCGCTCGGCAGCCTCGGGGTGCTGCCGGAGATCGTGTCGAGTGGCTTTGCCATTGCCGATGGCCGTAGTATCTACCTGGACGAGCGCGGCGAACCGATCACCGATACTTTCTATCCGTCCCGTCATCCGGACATTGCGCCGATCGTCGGGATCCGCCGGGCCGAAATGCATCGCATCCTCGCTAGCCGACTCGATGCGCTGCGCGTCGATATCCGCTTGGGCACCACTGCCGTCCGGATCGATCAGAAAACGGCAGAGCACGTCACCGTTGCACTCTCCGATGGCACCTCGGGCCAATACGATCTTGTGGTCGGGGCGGACGGCATTCGCTCGGAGATCCGCCGCCTGGTCGCAGGCCCGCTGGAACCGGTCTATACCGGACTCGGCGTCTGGCGCAGCGTGCACAGACGACCGAAGAACCTCACCGCAAAGATCATGATGATGGGTACCGGCAAGCGGCTCGGCATCATGCCGATCAGCGATGACCAACTGTACTTGTTCGGCACGCTGCCTGAGCCCGCCGGGCAATGGTATGAGCGGACCGATTGGCCGGCGCTGATGCAAGCCCGTTTTGCGGAGTTCGGCGGCCCGGCGCGCCAGTTCCTGGACGCGCTCTTTGCCGACGCCGAAGTGCTCTACACCGCCGTGGAGGAGGTCGCTGCCCCGCTGCCCTGGCACCGTGGCCGTGTGATCATGATCGGTGACGCTGCGCACGCCTCAACACCCTTCATGGGACAAGGCGGCGCGATGGCACTCGAAGATGCCGTGCTGCTGGCGGAGATGTTGTCCCGCGACGTCGACGTGGAGGCCACGCTGCGAGTCTTCGGTGAGACACGCTACCCCTTATGCAAGTTTGTGCAGGACACCTCGCGTAAAGTCGGCGAGGCGGGGGCGCGGGAAGACGCGGCCATCCTGGGCGCGCGCAACGAAACGATGCGGCGCACCGCACAGCGGCAGGTGGACGACTTCTACGCGCGGATGGATGCGCTACGCAGTCAATTGCCCTCGGCGCAGTGCGCCTGACAGAGGGGTACAGCCGCACCTCCCCGCGCGCAGACTCGAGCTTGTTGTCGTCCTCGCGATGGTGGCCGACGAATTCGATCACCCCGTCGAGGTCACGCATATCTCATGCATGCCTACACGCCAGTCGCTAGCGCAGGCGCAGCAAGAAGGCACCTCCCTGCCTGAACGGCGGGGCAGGTGGGGCGCTGCGAGCGACTGCTTTGGCTCTGCGGATTCAACCGGTCAACGCAACGGATTGATGGAATCGTTCTGCCGGCGTATCGAAACCTAGTGTCTTTCGAGGGCGTTCATTGAGTTGCCGCGCTACGGCATTGAGCTTGGCTTGCGAGTAGACAGAGAGATCGATACCTTTGGGGAAGTACTGTCTCAGAAGGCCGTTGGTGTTCTCGTTCGAGCCGCGCTGCCACGGATGCTGAGGATCGCAGAAGTACACCTTGATGTCCGTGGCCACAGTGAAACGCTTGTGTTCCGCCATCTCGGATCCCCTATCCCAGGTCAGCGATTTGTAGAGTTCCTGCGGCAATTTGCACGCATGCTTGATGAGCGCATTGACAACTGTCTCACTGTCTTTGCTGGCAATCTTCACCAGCATAAGGTAGCGCGTCTGGCGCTCGACAAGCGTCACGATCTGGCTGCCCTCGCTACCACACAGCAGGTCACCTTCCCAATGACCCGGTATTGCACGGTCCTCGGCTGTGGCAGGTCGTTCACTGATCGACACCGTGTCACAAATCCTGCCGTGGTCGTCCGTCTTTTGTGTGTGATGGCGCGAACGACGCATGGCTCGTGAGCGCCGAAGGTGCTCCAGCAACTCCTTTTTGAGCGCGCCGCGGGCCTGTATGTAAAGGCTACGATAGATCGTCTCGTGTGACCCCTTGTAGTCCTTGTTGACCGCGTACGCATGCTTGAGCCACCCGGCAATCTGCTCGGGAGACCACAGCATCTGCAGCTTGTCCGACACAACGCGTGCCAGCGCGCGGTTCCTGACGAGCTTACATACTTTTGGCCGACGGGCCCGCTCCCAGGCAAGCTGGTCGGCCTGGCTCGCCCGATAGCCCTGACCGCCACCATTGCGCGTGAGCTCCCGACTAATGGTAGAGGGCGCGCGTCCGAGGCGGGTTGCTATGGAACGGATTGAAAGGCCAGCAACGATTGAGCGAGATATCTCCTCGCGCTCAGACAGCGTCAACGCCAGCCTGGAACGATGTCGTTGTGCGGGCTGGATACCGCCGGTTTCCGCCAGAATCCGTTGTACGGATGAGTGGTTACGATCGAAAAGTTGCGCAATATGCTGAAGCGATTCGCCCTTCCTCCAACGCTCCCACATCAGCGCCTTCTGGATTTCCGTGTAGTAGATACGCCGCCTTTGCTTCATTTGCAACACCTCCACTGCTCACGCAGTCTCCAGTGTGTTGCATCGACCGGTTGAATCCGCACTCAAATTGCGGTCGCACGCTGAGCCGTGCGCGAACGACTCAGACGGGTCCGCAAAGAGGCAGTGAGCGAGCGGTGCGGGGCAGTCCTACGAATTCGCGCTTCAATTCAGGTCAGTCTCGCTATTTCCGGTTCTCATCCGAACGAGCGCGGACCGAATTGGACGCTAAGTCATTGATTCTTCGGAGAACGCAGTCTCAAGAATTCCGATTCCTCACAGTAGTGCGGGAAAACGGAATTAGTGAGACTAGGGCGCTTTTCGTGAGACTGGAAAAACGGAAATCATGAGACTGGCCAGACTCGGGCGCGACGGGTAGCGTTGCGATGACATGAAGGCCGGCACGACCTCCGCCGTCGGCGGGGCGACAAGGTCACTGGCGACAGGCAGCAGTCGAGCCTGCGCCGCCATTCGTTGGGCAGCCTTGCAAACGGTCGCGGTCGTTTGGATCCCATTGCGGCCACCGCTAGCCCGCCGTTCGGCAGCCCTACGTCGATTTGGTTTCTAGTCGCCTACCGAGCTTTGGTCCTTACCGCTGCGCCCTAAGTGGGTCGCCGCGCCTGCTTGAAGCGTTTCCAGCGGCGACGGAGCGGCTTCTGGTCCGCGTTCACCCCTCCTACGAGATAGCCGCGCGCATAACCGACGCCGACGGCCAGTTGCGGTGCATCGCCCGAAAGGCTGCGCAGCAGGCCATCCGCCACCGCCATATCGTTGCGCCATCCCAGATCATCCTGCAGTTGCGAAAGCTGGCGGCGGAAACGTCGTACCTTACCTGCCGGGAACAGGGACTCGAAGAATTCTGTCGCATACCGGAGCTTCTTTGCCGCAATGCGTGCGCGATGTCGCCGATGTACGTCGAGCTTTGCCATTCCTCGGCCGCGCTTGAGCAACTTGCGGTGCCGCTCGTGCAGCGTGTTCAGCGCGAACTTCATCGCCGGATCGGCGAGTCCAGCGCGCTGCGCATCGTCTAGTCCAAGAAGCCACTGCGCGCTGATCAGCCAGTGGTTCAATGCAAGGATTAGCCGGGTGTAGCGCTCGGAACTCACGGCCTCGGCCGCGCGCTTGCGGGCGCTGGCTGCAACTTCGTTCGCTGCGGCCACCACAGCATCCGCGCCAACGTCTTCCGGGGCCCCGGCGAATGCTTCGCCCAATGTGGTGTGGGCAAGTACCTCCCAGTCACGCGCTGGGCCCAGCTCGCCGGCAATCCACTTGATCTCGTCCTCGAGCCCAGGCGGACAGGCAATCAGCGATCGGTAGATGTCCAGCGCGGCGCGCAGGCGGCGCAGCCCCATACGCATTTGGTGCACGCTCTCAGGGTTGGGGCTGCTGACCACGCCTTGTTCGTTTGCAAAGATTTGTGTCAGGCAGTTCTCCACAATGCACTGGAACACTGTTTCGGCCGACGCCTCATCGGCAAGCCCGAGCGGCTCGGCTCGAATCGCCTCCGCAGGTGCGGCGGCGACCAGCGCATAGCCGCGATCGCCCTTGCTGGCGCGGCTGAGGCGCATCGGAACCGCGTCGAGCAATTGCAGGGCGAAGTCGAAGAGCTCAGCCGGGTCGCCGGCCTGGACCTCCAACTCCAGCTCGCGGATCGGCGCCTTGGCATCCCCGCACAGGATCGTCCCGCGATCCAGTGCCAGTTCCACCTCCGCACCTTGTGGCAGGCGCAACAACGCCACAGTGCGGTGGACCTCGGTGGTAAAGAGGGGATTCAGGCGTTCCGCCAGATCCTTGTTGCGAAGCAGTTCGCCCAGCGCCGTGTCCTGCGGGACCCTTCCCTGCAGTGCACCCAGGTCGGGCACGGGCCCGGGAATGGCTGACTCGAACTCTTCACGTTCGTACAGGCCTCCACGTCGCTTGCCGGAGGTCTTCAGGGTCTGCACATAATGCTCCCCTGCCTGCCGCACGCGCAGGGACACGCGATGCCGGTGGAATGACAGGTCGGCCGTATCGAAATATGTGCTCACCAGCTTGTCTTCGTATGGCTGCTCCACGCAGTAGGAGGCAAACAGCGGCAGGTCGATCAGCCGGTCGACCTCGTCCTGCAGCAGTTCCAGCTTGAGTTCGCGTTCCATCTATCCGAACTTTGCTGAGTTCTCGAACTCAGCGAACACGCGCGCCTGGACTGATTCCATGAGGGCCAGGACCTGGGCATCAGCCGGGCCGCTGGCGGTCACGCCGGTGGCGTCCTTCGGCTTCGCGCCAAGCGGATAGAAGACAAAAAGCGTGTCGAACCTGCCTGCCGACTCTTTCTTCAGGTTCCGGTTGAGCGCTTTCAGGTACCGCTTCTTGACGGTCTTGGACATAGGGTTCGTGGCTCTCTGTTGTTTGTCAACGATGATACGTGTGCCGATCGTGCCTGCCTGGCAACTATCGTTGCTGGGAACGCCGCAATGGCTGGCCATTGTGCTGCCTACTGCAAGGTTGATTGTCCTTCATGCTGACAACTTGCGGCGCGGCCGGGATGCGGCTTCTCCTGCGACTCGAATGAGGGCAGCGGCCTTCAATTCGGCGCTTGCGAAGGCATCTTCCTCCAACGGAACCGCCCGTCCGGCCCGAAATACTGTTTGGACTGTCCCGGTCACTGTATGGTGTCGGACGAGTACAAAGCCCTGGTACTTCCCACTTGCAAGTTGCTCTGTAAATGCCTTGAAGTCGTGATACCCCACTCGCCTGACACTTTCCATTTCCTCTCCCGGGAATTTCAGGTTGCTTTCAGAGCTAGGTGCGTATCAAGTGGGTTGTCTCGGCACTGCTTGGCACAGTGCAGAGAGCACTCGTCCTTGTCTTCTCTTCCACCGAAGTGATGATTGATATACAGCCACATTGATACGATGCCATCACGCCCTCCGGTGCGTCGACAAAATTCATTCTAGCAATGGAACTCGGCTTCATAGCCCGTTTGCACGCGTTCGAGGCCGCATCTGATGGTGCGCCGCAATGACTGCCGCGCCGAGTCTAGTGAAAGGAATTGCGGAAAGCCAGGCGGCGTTAAACGGAATTAGTGAGACTGGAAAAACGGAAATCGTGAGACTGCCCGGACTGGGGCGGGCCGGGCAGCGTTGCGAAGGTCGTCGCAACTGCCGCCGGCGGGGCGACAAGGTGACCGACGACTGGCAGCAGTCGGACCCTAAGGCGCCGATCGGCGGAGGGACTGCCTCGTCCGATGCCTTTGCACAAGCAGTCATTCATGAGCTGGGAAGCGGTTCGGACAGCAAGACCTATGAGGTGATGCTGTTGTCCGAGCATGGCGGCCCGGTGATGACTTCGGCGGGATTCTCTGTGGCCACCGAGCCGTTCGGGCGGCGCCGGTTCGACACAGTACTGGTCGTGGGCGACAACGAAATGATTGAAACGCCGGAAGCCGTGATCGCGTTCCTGCGGCGCGCGGCGCGCACGTCCAGGCGCATGGCTTCGACCTGCACAGGCGCGTTCAACCTCGCCCAAGCGGGGCTTCTCGATGGCAGGCGCGCCACGACGCACTGGTACTTCCGCCGCGCGCTTCCGCCAGGAGTACCCGAACGTAAAAATGGAAGAGGACCGCATCTTTATCGTCGATGGGCCGGTGTGGACGTCGGCCGGGATGACGGCGTGCATCGACCTAGCGCTGGCACTGGTCGAAAAGGACCTCGGCACCGTCTGCGCGCGCCAGGTGGCGCGCAAGCTGGTGGTGTACCACCGCCGCGCCGGCGGGCAATCGCAGTTCTCGGCCTTGCTGGAAATGCAGCCGCGCTCCGACCGCATCCAGACCGCGCTGGACTATGCCAAGCGGCACCTGCAGACCGAGTTGTCGGTCGAGCAGCTGGCAGGCGCGGCCAATCTCAGCGCGCGGCAGTTCAGCGGCGCTTTCCGCGCGGAGACCGGGCAGTCGCCGGCCAAGGCGGTCGAGCACCTGCGGCTGGAGGCGGCGCGGCTGATGCTGGAGTCGGGCCGGCACCCGGTCGATGTAATTGCCCGCGAAACCGGCTTTGGCGATCGGGAGCGCATGCGGCGCGCGTTCCTGCGCGCCTATGCGCAGCCGCCGCAGATGATCCGGCGCGCGTCGCGCGCCGGCGAAGTGGCGGCATAAGCCAGTCAGACAGCCCCGGTCCGCCGGGGCTCGCTATTACTGCACTGATAACCCGCCGTCCACGCCGATGCTCTGCCCGTTGATAAAACGGCCGGCGGGCGACGACAGCAGCACCGCCAGCCCTGCCACATCGTTGGCTTCGCCGATCCGGCGCATCGGATTGATGGCAGCCAACCGCGCCTCGCGCTCAGGGTCGCCCCACAGCGCTTCGCGCGAGAACTCGGTACGCACCGGTCCCGGGTTGATCGCGTTCACATTGATGCCGGACGGGCCCAGCTCCAGCGCTAGGCTGCGCACGGCCTGGTCGGTGGCGGCCTTGGTGATGCTGTACATGCCGAGCAAAGCCGACCCGCGCCTGGCTGCGATGCTGGACATGAACGTGATCGAGCCATCGCCGCGTGCAATCATCTGCGGCGCCAGCGCGTTCACCAGCACGAGGTTGCCGCGCACGTTGCCCGCCATCGCATCATCGAACACCTCCGGCCCCTGGCTCAGCAACGAGCCGGGCGTGCCGCTGGCGGCGGCATTCAGTACCAGCGCATCGACGCGCCCGTAGGCAGCCAGCGCCTGCTCCGCGAACGCGCGCACGCTGTCCACGTCGGCGATGTCGCAGGCGATGCCGGTGGCGCGAATGCCCTCGGCTTCGAACTGGCCGGCCACCGCTCGCGCGGCTTCGCCGTCACGCCCGGACACCACCACGGCGGCGCCGGCCGCGCCGAGAGCGCGGGCCATTTCCAGGCCCATGCCGCGCGTGGAGCCGGTGATAACGGCGACACGGCCGCCAAGGTCAAAAAGATTCTGCATGAGTAATCGCTCCTGAGTAGAAACCGAAACCGCCTGGCGGGCATCGGCATGACGAATCCAACACATTAAATAGATGATATCTGACATCTATTGAATAAAGTATGATCATCATCTAAACTGCCGTCAAGACAGGAATTCGAGGAGGACCTCACATGGCACGCGCATCACGCGAACAAGTCGAAAAGAACCGCGAAGCGATCGAACAGGCATCGTCGCGGCTGTTCCGCGAACGCGGTCTGAACGGCGTCAGCGTCGCCGAACTGATGGCTGACGCCGGGCTCACGCATGGTGGCTTCTATGGCCATTTCTCGTCCAAGGATGAGCTGGCGGCACAGGCATGCCGGCGTGCCTTCGAAGAATCGAACTCGCGCTGGGCGCGCCGCATTGACAGCGCCGGCGATGACCGCAAGGCCATGCTCGCCAGCCTGATTGAGCCCTATTTGAGTGCCGCGCATCGTTCCCACCCCGGCGTCGGCTGCGCCGCCGCGGCGTTGGCCGTGGATGTCGCGCGCGAACCGGCCGACAAGCCCGTGCGCCAGGCCTACCTGGAAGGCTTCAAGGAAATGGCGGAAGGCATGGCAAAGACCGTGGCATCGGATGACCCGCAAGTGCGCCAGGAAGAAGCGCTGGTGCGCATGGCGACGCTGATCGGCGCCCTCACGCTGGCACGCGCCACGGATGGCGATCCCATCTCCGATGAAATGCTGAAGGCGGTACGAACGCGCCTGTTGGGCAGTACCGCCTAGCGCCTCGGCAACGCTTTTTCCCCAAGCAGACTTAACCCCCGCTGCGATCAGCAGCAGCGGGTGGGCGCAGTTTTGTCTTCATTTTTAGCGCCCCAACCCACAACCCACCGATCCCGAGACACCCATGTTCGCGCAAGCCCTTTCCAGCCGGCTCGACCGGCGCGGCATCCACTACGCGTGGCTGGTCGCCACCCTCACCTTCCTGGTGATGCTCACCACCTCGGCCGCGCTCGGCCTGCCCGGTGCCTTCCTCAAGCCGCTGACCAGGGAGATGGGCTGGAGCACGGACCAAATCTCGTCGATCCTGGCCTTCCGCTTTGCGCTCTTCGGGCTGATGGCACCGTTCTCGGCCACCCTGATGGAGCGCTTCGGCTTACGCAACGTGGTCTGCGCCGCGCTCGCGCTGATCGCCGGCAGCATGGCGCTGGCCACGGTCTCGACCGAGCTGTGGCAGCTCTTTCTCGCCTGGGGCCTGATGCTGGGTGTCGGCTCGGGGTTGACCGCGCTGGTACTGGCGGCGGTGGTGGCCAACCGCTGGTTCAGCGCGCGGCGCGGATTGGTGATCGGCATCCTGACGGCCAGTGCGGCCACGGGGCAGCTGGCTTTCCTGCCGGTGGCGGCCTGGCTGATCGAGCATATGGGCTGGCGCGTGGCCGTGATCCCGGTGCTGGTGGCCTGTGCGGCGCTGGCGCTGCTGGTGCTCGGGTTGATGCGCAACCGGCCAGCCGACGTCGGCCTGGCTGCGTTTGGCGAAGTCCCGCCCGCTGCACCGGTGCCGTCCGCCCCCGCGCCCGCCACACCCTTCACCCTGCGCGGGCCCTTCATGGTGCTGCGCGATGCCGCCCGCACCCAGACTTTCTGGATCCTGGCCGGCACCTTTTTTATCTGCGGCCTGAGCACCAACGGGCTGATCCAGACCCACTTCATCGCGCTGTGCGGCGACTTCGGCATGGGCCCGGTGCCCGCCGCCTCGGCGCTGGCGATGATGGGCGCGTTCGACTTCGTCGGCACGATCCTGTCGGGCTGGCTGTCCGACCGTTACGACAGCCGCAAGCTGCTGTTCTGGTACTACGCGCTGCGCGGCCTGTCGCTGTTCTGGCTGCCGCATTCGACCTTCACGCTGTATGGCCTGTCGGTGTTTGCGATGTTCTACGGGCTGGACTGGATCGCCACCGTGCCGCCCACGGTCAAGCTGGCGGCAACGGCCTTCGGGCGCGAACGCGCGCCGATGGTGTTCGGCTGGATCTTCGCGGCCCACCAGATCGGCGCGGCCGTGGCGGCCTTTGGTGCGGGCATGAGCCGCACGCTGCTGCTGACCTACACGCCGGCGCTGTATGCCGCGGGTGCGGCCTGCATGGTGGCGGCGCTGCTGGCGCTGGCGGCCAGCCGCTCCAGGGCGGCTGCCGCGACGAAGCCGGCGCGCGCGTGATGATGGGGCGCGGGCGCCAGCGGTTGACTCAGAACTTCTGATGCGCGGAGTCTTGCTGACATGCGGCCCGTTGAATGAGTGTGCGGCCCATAGTGGCCTGTCCCAGACGGCTGTCCGCAGGAGAATGGCAGTTCGTCTGTGCGGAGAAGCTCTTTGCTGCGCGCAAGAGAAAAGCCGGCATGGTGAACTGACCCCAAAAAGTTGGACAGTGATTGGCTAGGCTTGAGAGGGCTGAGTCCTGTACTTCACGGGACTCAGCCCTTTTAGTTTGAGTTTGATGCGGTCGTGATTGTAGTAGTGAATGTATTGGGCCAGGCCTTGCTGTAGTTGCTCGACGCTGGCGAATTTGTTCAGGTAGAAGAATTCGGACTTCAGGGTGCCGAAGAAGCTTTCCATGGCGGCGTTGTCCAGACAATTGCCCTTGCGCGACATGCTGGGACGGACGCTGCGCTTTTTGAGCATTTGCTGATAGGCCGGCATCTGGTACTGCCAGCCCTGATCGGAATGCAGTATGGGTCGATCCTTCGGGCCGAGGCGGCGGAACGCCTTCTTCAGCATATTCCTCACCATCTCAAAGGCGGGCCTGCGGGCAGTCTCGTAGGCGATGATCTCGCCGTTGTACAGGTCCAGCACCGGGGAAAGGTAGAGCTTCTCGCCGGCCACGTTGAATTCGGTCACGTCGGTTACCCACTTCCGATTCGCGCGTTCGGCGTGGAATCGCCGTTGCAGAACGTTGGGCGCGACACGCCCCACCATGCCCTTGTAGGATCGGTATTTCTTTGGCCGGACCAACGACTTCAATCCCATCTCGCGCATGAGCCGCTGAACCGTCTTGTGGTTGACGACCGTGCCGGTTTGCCGGATCGCCGCTGTGATGCGGCGGTAGCCATAACGACCCATGTGTCGGGCGAAGAGTTCGCGAATGCGCGTTTTCAGCTCCGCATACTTGTCCTGGGCCTGGAGCACCGCCTGCTGGTAGTAGAAGGTGCTGCGCGCCAGCTCCGCCACCCTCAGCAAACCGGACAATGGAAACTGCTGCCTCAGCTCAAGCACTATTTGCGCCTTTTGGGTTGCGCAGAGGTCTTGCTCGCTTGAACCAAGGCGTCGAGCTTTTTTAGGTACGCGTTCTCCATGCGCAGGTAGTTCAACTCTTCAAGGAGTTCCTCGCGTGTGCGCGTACGGTCGTCTGAAGACCGCGATGGCTTTGTCTTGGGAGTCCGTTGTGGCATCTTGCTGGGCCGCCGTCCCTTAGGCCGAGGCGTCAGAGCTTCTAAACCCCCAGCATCATACTGGCGTTCCCACACGCCAATGGCGCCGATATTGCGAATGTCGAACAGCGCCGCCACTTCCCGATGCGACAAGCCTTGGCGGCGCATCCGCTCGAGCACCGAGAGCTTGAACTCGGCGCTGTAGGTCTTGTACCTGCGCTTGAGGCTGGCTTTGCCGTGCAGCCGATAGGCTGCCACCCAGCGTCGCACCGTGCCGTCGTCTATTCCATGGCGCTTGGCAAGCGTACTGGCGCCTACCTGCCCGTCCAGATATTCCTTGATGACCGACAGCCTGAACTGCTCGGTGTACCTATACATGAAAACACCCCAAAAGTTGGTGTCCAACTTTTGGGGTGCAGTTCAATGGCGCCGGCTTTTTCTGCCTGGCGAATCGCGCTTACCTGATCACCGGGTATTTGTTGCTGACCAGACCTGCCATGTCCTGCTCGTCCAAGTACTGTACAGTCGGCAGGAAGATCCGCAGGATCTTGGTGTTCCAGAAGAGGGCTTCCTTCTCGGCGAACTTAACGGCTTCCAGCGCCGCGCTCTCGATGACTGGTGCCGGCCCGTTGACCACCAGCGAGGACTTGACCTAGTCGTGGCGCTCGTACTCGATGGTCACGTCCGTGCCGCGTACGCCGGCGAGTGTCGGAAACTGCTGCGGATTCAACCGGTCGATGCAACAACTTGATGGAATCGTTCAGCCGGTGTATCGAAGTTTAGTGTCTTGCGCGGGCGTTCGTTGAGCCGCCTAGCGATGGCGTTGAGCTTGGCTTGCGAATAGACCGACAGATCGGTGCCTTTCGGGAAGTACTGTCTCAAGAGGCCATTCGTGTTCTCGTTGGAGCCGCGTTGCCACGGATGCTGAGGATCGCAGAAGTAGACCTGGATGTCCGTGGCCACGGTGAAACGCTTGTGACCAGCCATCTCGGTGCCACGATCCCAAGTCAGGGATTTGTACAGTTCCTGCGGCAGCTTGCCAGCGTGCTTGATCAGGGCGGTGACTACAGCCTCGGAGTCCTTGCTGGCAAGCTTCACCAGCATCACGAACCGGGTCTGGCGCTCGACGAGTGTTGCAATCTGGCTGTTGGCGCTGCCGAACAGCAAATCGCCTTCCCAGTGCCCGGGTATCGCGCGATCCTCTGCCGTGGCAGGGCGTTCACTGATCGATACGGCATCTCGGATGTTCGTACGGTCGTCGGTCTTCAGTGTGTGTTGGCGCGATCTACGCATGGCTCGAGAACGCCGTAGGTGTTCCAGCAACTCTCTTTTAAGCGCACCACGGGCCTGGATGTAGAGGCTCCGATAGATTGTCTCGTGCGACACCTGATAGTCCTTGTTGACCGCATACACGTGCTTAAGCCAACCCGCAATCTGTTCTGGCGACCACTGCAATCGAAGCTTGCTTGCCACCACCTGGGCGAGTGTCCGATTCCTGACGAGCTTACATGCCTTTGGGCGCCGTGCACGCTCCCAGGGGAGCTGGTCAGCCTGGTTCGCCAGATAGCCCTGTCTGCCACCATTTCGCCGGACCTCGCGGCTGATAGTAGAAGGAGCACGCCCTAGCCGCGCTGCTACGGATCGGATGGAGCGGCCGGCGACTACTGCGCGCGAAATCTCCTCTCGCTCGGCAAGCGTCAAGGCCAGCCTGGAGCGGTGTCGTTGCGCTGGCTGTATCCCGCCAGTCCTCGCGAGCACCGCTTGTATCGATGAGTGGTAGCGATCGAACAGTCGGGTAATCTGCGCAAGCGTGTCACCTTTGCGCCACCGCTCCCACATTAGTGCTTTTTGAGTCTCGGAGTAGTAGATCCGCCGTCTTTGTTTCATTTGCAGCACCCCTCAGGCTCGCAAAGCCTTTAGTGTGTTGCCAGCAGCAGGCAAACCAAACCATCACGGACACTTGAACGGCCGCTCCGCCTTTCGGATTGGACGCGTAGCTTTCAGCGAATCTTATGAGCATATGCTGGATTGTCGGCGGGCAAGCATTCCTGGGAGTTCTCACCATGGCGAAGGATGAGCTGCGCGGCAACCCCCAAGCCAAGCCGCACACCATGTGCTGGATCAAAAGCCCGGCCTGGGATCTCGTTTGGGTGTTGAATGCACTGTGGTTAGCCCCCCTGATCCTTCTGCTGGCCTGGGGCCATGACAACGTGCGTGCCAGCCCCGTGGACGGGCTGTTCTTTGCTTTCACGGTACCTCTATGGTTCGGTCACCGCGTCTCGTCGGCCTGGTTGGCCTACGCAACCCCGGCCTACCACCCCCTGCTCGCCAAGCAGCGGCTGCGCTTCGTAGTGGCCCCGTTTGCTATCGTCGTGGCCTGCTTCGGCCTGCTGTTGGCTCCCGAGAGCGTGCTGCCCATGCCGCTGACTGAGCGCGTGGTCTGGTTGGCCGTCCTGGACTACCTGCTGGTGAGTTACCATTTCGCCGCGCAGCATTTCGGGCTGCTTAGCCTCTATCGCGCGCGCGCCGGACGAAAGTCTGACGCGGCCACGCGACGGCTTGATCGGTGGTTCGCGCTCGTCGTGGGCGGCGGATTCGTTGTACTGGCAGAGGCCTTGGCTGGATCGGTCGCCTTCCAGGATCGCTGGATCGACCCATTACTGGGCGTGGGCTGGACGGACGTGTTCGCGCGCACGTTGCACGATGGCGGCATCGCCTTCGTCGTCATCCTGACCGCTCTGATGCTCTACGCGGAACTGCGCTCGCAGCGCGCATCGCCGCCGCGCATGGCCTACGTACTTGGCGTCTCGTCCATGGTGCTCTTCGCCTTCCTCGCGCGCGACCCCTTCCTGTTCGTTGTGCTGTGGAGCGTGCAGCATTGGAGTGCGGCAATGGGACTCGCCTCGCTTACGGCTTCCGGTGGAGACCAGGCGCCGGCCACGCAATGGCAACGGTTGCTGGCGCCTGTCAATCGACGCGGCTGGGCAGTGCTGCTGGTGCTCGCTATCGCCTCCGCCTTGCTGCTACCCGTGCTGGAGGTAGAGGCCGTGACCGACGACTATACCTACGCCGATCGCATTTTCGGCGATGCGGCGCGCTGGCTGCGCTCCTCACCTTTTGTGCCAGCGCTGCTGGCACTGGGCTTCGCGACTGGCTTCATCCACTACTTGCTGGATCGCGCTGTCTTCCGGTTCTCCTCGCCCGACGTCAGGCAGGCCGCCCGCGCGCTGCTACAGTCCTGATTTTATTCACTAATGGAGAATGGCTGGCTTGCGCGGGAAGTGCAACTACGGTGAGTGAGTGACGGCACGGGGCCAACGCTTGCGCGACGGAGCCATGCCCCGGCGACGCGAAGGAGCATCACTCGGTATGCCTACCTACGAAGAAGGACGCCTGGTTGCCATCGCAGTCAGATTGGCACTGTCCTCGGGACTTCCCCCTGCGGTCGCGAAAGCCGCAGTGGCGTTGGTAAGCAATAGGCGATCGAAGAGACGAGGACGTTCTGGCCTCACGGGACGAAGTTTCGACAACGCTCACTGAGAAGGCGAAGGAGGTCACCCTGTGGATGAATTTGCTTCTCGTTTTCGTTCCGATCGCGATCGCGTTGGAATTCCTGGCTGCTGATCAACATCTGCTCATCTTTATTGCGTCTTCCCTGGCGATCCTGCCGCTTGCGGGATGCATGGGCCATGCCACCGAGCAATTGGCGGCCCGCATGGGAGAGGCGGTCGGGGGATTGCTCAATGCAACGTTCGGCAATGCAGCGGAACTTATCATCGCACTGGTCGCCCTGCGTGCCGGGCTCCACGAAGTGGTGGAAGCCTCCATCGTCGGTTCCATTGTCGGGAACCTACTGCTGGTGTTTGGTGCTGCGATGCTTGCCGGCGGCATTCGGTATCCGGAGCAAATGTTTAGCCCGCGCGGCGCGCGCTCTCAGGCAACCATGCTGATATTGTCTGCCGTTGCTCTGATTCTTCCTGCCACCTTCGAAGCGGTAGAGGGAAAGACTGCAGAGCTGCACCGGCTCAGCGTCTGGATTTCGTTCGCACTTCTTGTCGTCTATGCGCTGTATCTGCTGTTCTCGCTGGCCACGCACCCTGGGCTGTTCCGAAGTGCTTACGAGGCTCGAAACGTTGGCACCGAAGGTGAGGAGATGAAGGCTAACCCCTCTTCCTCAGGGCGTGCGCTGGCATTATTGGCGGCACCCACCGCAGGAACAGCCTGGGTGAGTGAGATCATGGTGGGCTCGCTTGCCCCTCTTATGCGCGACTACGCATTGAGCGACATTTTCGTCGGCGCATTCGTAGTCGCGATCCTCGGCAACGCCGCCGAGCATGCGTCGGCCATTACAGCAGCTCTCAGGAACCGGATGGACCTGTCGTTTTCCATTGCGGTCGGTTCAAGTGTGCAGGTGGCGCTGTTCGTCGCGCCCGTGCTGGGTGCTGGCAAGCCACTTTCTGGGGCCAGCCCCGATGGATCTGTCCTTTCGTCCCGCTCTTGTTCTGATTGTGATTCTCTCCGTCGTGGTCACGGCACAAATGGCGAGCGACGGCCACGCCGACTGGTTCAAAGGCGCATAACTGTTGGTCGTTTACATCGACCTCGCCCTTACTTTTTTCTTCCTGCCGCGCTAGCCCGTCATGCTGGCAAGGGTTGCTGCAGCCCACGTTAGCGCCCCATGCGGCGGTCATAGCTGCGTGAAATGGGGTCCCTTTGATTCCCGTGCAGTTTACCGGGGTAGACCACCCCTAGCATTCATGCGGGGTTCCGGCGAAATCTATCGTGTGCTGCACGCATTCAGCACGCCGTCGGAACGCCCATGCAGCCGCGCCGTGCCTTCCGGCGAAAATTCGATGCGATCGCCGTGGGACCAGACACCGGCGTTGCTGGCGAAATAGGCATAGTGAAATCCCTTGCCATCCAGGTCGCCGAAAAAACCGAGCGGCCGTGACGGAAACGGGTTCACGCAGACCAGCTCGCCGATCCCGCCGGTGCGCGCCCCTTTTTCCACGCCTGAACATCGAGCGCAAGGCTCTTGCATTGGGCTTCCCCCGCATAGACCGGCAGGTTCGGATTCCCCAGCACAAGCAACCGAGAATGTCCGTGCCGCCGGAGATCGACTGCAGGGGCAGTGATTTCACATGATCGCGCACCCATTCGAACTGCGCGTCGAACAGGACGGACCCGGTCGACATCATCGCGCGCAGCGCGCCGAGAAATTGCCGCCCTGGAACCAGCCTGCGTCCTCGCACATCTTCAGGTAGGCGGGACTTGTGCCGAACACGGTGACACGCTCTTCGGCGACGAGGCGCCACAGCGATTCGACCGTTGAGATCGGGCCGTCATAGGTCACGATCTCGACCCCACGCCAGCGCCGACAACTGCCAGTTCCACATCATCCAAGCACAGCTGGTGTGAAAGTACAATCGATCGCCGGGCCGCAGGTCACAGTGCAGCCGGTGCTCCTTCAGAGGCTCGAGCAGGCTGCCGCCAGCACCGTGCACGATGCACTTCGGCTTGCCGGTCGTGCCCGACGAGAACATGATGAAGAGCGGATGGGGAAGAAGCATGCTTGCTCGCACTCGTCGCCAACGCAAACCGGCTCGATGCTGCCGGACCACGCGAGTCCCTGCGACCACTGCGCGAAGCATCGCCAGAACGTCCGGTACTCCCGTACCGAAAAATCATGCAGCGTATCGTAGTTATTGAAGACTTGGCCGTTGTATGCGTGCAGAGCCGTGGTAAACGCTGTCATTTGCGACGCCGCGGCGCACTCGGGCGTGCTGCTGTAAATGGGTACCCGTCCCATGGTGACGCTGGGGCAGAATGAGGCGTCGAACATGTAAGAACGATCCATCCAATGCTCCACCGAGACCGGTGTGAACCGTTTGAAGCAACGGCGTGTCCTGATGATCCAGTAGTGACTCGCTATTCTTTGTTCTGTGCGAAATCGCATGAACTATTGCCAAATCACAGGCAACGACCAGCCAGGCTGGCGTAGGCATGACTGGGGCTTCTCGTATCAACAAGTTCGCGACCCGGGGCGGCAAGGCGCCATCACAACGACGAGCGAGTTACTATAAAATGGATAGGCGTCCCGGAAAATCCTCCAGCCTCCGCACAGTGAACAAGCCTTCCGTGAAGGTGTCTGCGCCGCGCTTGAATGTGGGATTCCCGCTCGCCCTATTCCACTGTCACAGCCATTTGCGTCACAGCCATTTGCCATGCAAGACCGCACTCCGGCAACAGCATTCGCCCCATTTAACGTGACTTTGCGCGACGGACGAGAGGTTCTGGTGCGAGAGATCGGCGACTACGACAAGGCTGGCCTTCTGGTGGCCTTCAACCGGCTTTCCGCCGATGCGCGTTATACCCGTTTCATGGCGGCCATGCGACAACTGCCGGAGGCCATGCTTGAGCAAGCGACGCATCCGTCGCCAGAGCGCGAGTTCGCCTTGGTGGCGATCGCCACCGAGAACGACACGCGGACCATCGTGGGCGGTGCTCGCTACGCTGCCGCGCCGGGCAGCGATCTCTGCGAGTTCGCCGTAACGGTCAGCGACAACTGGCATGGACTTGGCCTCGCCAGCGAGCTGATGCGAGGACTGGTCGATGTGGCCACGCGCCGTGGATACCGACACATGGAAGGCTATGTGCTCTCGTCGAATACGTCCATGCGACGACTGGCGAAGCACTTGGGATTTGCCGACACACCTTGCCCCGACGACGCCACGCTGCGCGTCGTCACTCTGACGCTGCAGAGCGGCGAGCAATAGCTGCCGAGTGCGCCCTGTGCGAGCGTCTTCCCATCACCCCGTTTGCGGTGCCCGCGCTGCCCCACCCTCGCCGAGGTGAGCATCCACCGCGCTGCCGACGGTGGCGTGGAAATTCTTCTCGCCGATCAGCTCCAGCAGTTCGAAGCGCCTCAGCTTGTCGCGCACCGGATCCTTCATCTCGGCAAAATGCAGCGCGATGCTACGCTCGTGCAGCGCCCGGGCCAGCTCGCGCAGCATGTCGGCCGAGGTCACGTCCACGCTGGTCACGGGCTCGGCGGCCACCACCACGCGGCGCACCGGCGTGGGCGAGTCCTCCACCGCCTCCACCAGCCGCTCCTGGAACAGCTCGGCATTGGCGAAGAACAGCGGCGCATCCCAGCGGAACAGCAACAGGCCTTCGATACGTTGCGCATGCGGGTAGCGTTGCACGTCGTGGTAGCCGCGCAGGCCCTCGACACGGCCGAGCACGGCAAAATGCGGGCGCCAGCCGTCCCACAGGAACTCGATCACGGCAATCACCACGGCCAGGCAGATGCCCGGTATCGCGCCAAACACCGCGACCGCGGCAAAGCACACCATGGACAGCCAGAACTCCCACTGCTGGATGCGATAGATGCGCCTGAGGTCGGCGAACTCGAACAGGCCGAGCGTGGCGGCGATCACCACCGCCGCCAGCGCGCTGCTGGGCAGGTACTGCAGCAGGCTGGGCGCCCCCAGCAGCAGCACGGCCACCGCCACCGCTCCGACCACGCCGGTCAGTTGCGTCTTCGCGCCGGCGGCCTCGGCCACGGGCGTGCGCGAGGCGCTGCTGCTGATCGGGAAGCCCTGGAAGAAGCCCGCAGCCAGGTTGGCGGCGCCCAGGCCCACCATCTCCTGGTTCGGATCGACCCGGCTCTTGTAGCGCGCGGCAAAGGTGCGCGACAGCACGCTGGTATCCGCAAACGCGATCAGCGCCACGGCGCAGCCGCCCAGCACGATCGCGACCAGGTCCGCGCCGCTGAACCACGGCAGCGCCAGCCGCGGCAGGCCTTGCGGGATCGGGCCCAGCACCTTCACGCCGGCCCGGTCCAGGCCGAATACGCTGACGGCAAGGGTGGCCACCGCCACGGCGATCAGGATGCCGGGCACTCGCTCGAAGCGCTTGAGGAGCAGGATCAGCGCTAGGCTGCCGGCGCCGACGGCAAAGCTGTACCAGTTGGTCTGGCCGTCCAGGATGGCCCGGCCCAGCGCCAGGATCTCGCGCAGCGGGCCGCCCTCGTCTACCTGGATGGCAAAGAGCTTGGGCAACTGGCTGACCAGCACGGTCAGCGCGATGCCATTCATATAGCCGTAGCGAATCGGCTTGGACAACAGCTCGGTGATAAAGCCCAGCCGCAGCAGCCCCATCACGATGCAGACCACGCCCGAGACGACCGCCATCATGCTGGCCACGGGGATCGCGCGCGCGGGATCGCCGGCGGAGACCTGCAGCACCACGGCGAGAATCGGCGCCGCCAGCGCGGAATCGGGTCCGAGCACCAGGATCCGGCTGGGACCGAACAAGGCATAGACCAGCAATGGCACGATCGTGGCATAGAGTCCGTACACGCCGGGCACGCCTGAAGCCTCGGCATAGGCAATGCCCACCGGCACCAGCATGGTGGTCAGCACCAGCCCCGCGGCCAGGTCGCGCGGCAGCCACGCGGGCTGGTAGGTCCTGAGCATGGTCAAGCCGGGCAGCCAGCGCCACCAGCCGGGCTCCCGCCCTGCGTTGCGCTTGCCATGCGGGGTTAGCGGTTGAGTCTCCATGTGAGCTCCCCTGGTTAGAGCGCGCTACGGCGTGCGTGGACTATAGGCGCTGGATGCGTGTCAATGCTGCGCCGGATCAACGGACGCGGCAAGTTGCGGCGCCTGCTCCGGGAACAAGTTACTGGCAATCCGGGCATTGGCACATATCATGGTTGTCGGGCCGGGCGATCGGGCAATGGTGCCCGCGGCCTGGCGGCACCGCCCTGCGCGGCGTTGCCGATCGCACCCCGGGGGGCGTGTATGCCGATATCCAGACAATGCCTGGCCGCCGCGCTGCTGGCGCTGGGCGCCGGCGCACAGCATGCCTCGGGGCCGGATGCTGCCGGCGCCATCTCGGATGCCGTGCAGAGCGGCGCCAGCCCCTACCGCCCGCCGGCTGCCGCCAGCGATGACCCGGACGAGGCCAGGCGAGCCAAATGCGAGGCGCTGAGGGCGCAGTACAACGCCACCTCGAAGCAGCGCTCCTACCAGTCTTCCAGTCCCGCCACCCAGACTGCGCAGGGCCGCACCATCCCCAAGATCGAGCGCGACGAGAGCCGCAAGTCGCTGCAGGAAGCCTACCGGGCCAACTGCACGTAGTCACATCTGGGGTTGCGGGCACGCTGGCGCAGCGAGGCATGCCGCCGCCTCAACGCCCCATGCGCGCGTCATAGCTGCGCGAGATGCGCTGCATCAGGCCCGGGTCGTCGGGATCGCCACCGTCGAACTGCACCCGCACCGTGCCGTCTGCCTGGCGCCGCACGCTGGCCGTGACCGGCCGGTTGTTGCGGCTGCCGGAAATGGTGCCGGCCGGCGCGTCCTCCACACGGATCGTGACGCCCTGGTCGCGCAGCGCGCCGGCCGCGGCGTCAAAAGCGCGGTCGTAGCGCTTGGGCTGTGCGCCTGGATAGGTGGTGGGCACCACCGCCACCCGCCTCGACCGGGTACGCGCAGGCCGACAGCCACAGCGCCGCGCCTGCCGCGGCCACCGCTCCCAGCGCAGCGCCCGCGCGCTTCCTGGGGGCGCCCGTCATGGCGTCACCCGGCTCCAGCCGGGGCCGGGGTCGAACGAGCGGATCTTCTCGGCCTGGGCTGCGCTGTCGGGCCCGAGGTCGCGTTCGTAGAGCTGGCCGTCGTGGCTGACCATGAAGCTCTGCACGCTGGTATCGCCATATTTCACTGGCCATGCGAGCACCGCAAAGCCGCCGAAGAGCTTGTTGCCGTTGACCACATAGTTGTACGCGCCGCCCGGCGCATGCAGGCCCTGCGCGGTCAGCAGCTTGTAGTGGTAACCGTAGTAGCCGCCCTGCCCGGCATTGCGCTTGCCGGCCGTGAGGAAGGCCGCACCCAGCGGGCTGGGCGGATCGCCGTCACGCGTGGGGTAGTACAGGCCATCCTGCTTGCCGGCGGTGCTCGCCAGCCGGCCCGCGTAGACCAGCACGCCGTCGCCGTCGTGGTCGGTCTGGGCATACTCGCGCTGGGCGTCGTAGATCGCCAGTATGGCCTGCATCACCGCCAGCTCGTTGCGGCCGACGCGGCGGGTGCGCATCTCTTCGACCCCGGCGCGGGTATCGAACTGCCACCCCCTGGCGCCTTTTGCCAGCGGGACCGGCAAGGTCCAGCCGTCGTTGCCCGCGGCGATGCGGGCGTGGCTGTCGTCAACCGGCTGGATCGCATGCGCGACCTGCCACTGGTCCAAAAATCTCTGCCGGATTTCGGCGCCGACGGGGGATCAACTGGGGGAAATCGGTGCCCAGCAGCGCTTTCATGGCGGTGTCGTCCTGGCGGGCAACGGCTTCGCCAAGGGCGTTCATCGCCGCCTCGGCCGATTCGAAAGGCTTTTGCGCGCGCGCCGGCGGCCCGTACGCCATGGCGAGCACGAGTGCCAGGGCCAGCAGCCAGCCCAAGTGCCGGGCCGGATTGCGCAAAGCAAGGGCGAGATGTGAGGTCATGATCGAGGTCCCTGCACTAGCGCCTGCCAGCCGCCGCAGCCACCGCCGCCATGGCCACCGCCACCGCCGCTGAAGCCGCCGCCACGGTTTGCGCCGGCGGACTGCATGCTGGACCGGCCGCGGTCGCAGTCGTGCTGCGCCGCACCGCCACGGCCCACGCCCTGGAAAGCATTGTCGCGCCCGCCCCGGTTGCCGCCGGGCCGGTCCGACAACGCCGCGCACTCGCCGCCACCAGCCCGCCCGCGCGATCGCGCCCGCCACGGTCGGCCACCTCGCCGCGGCCGCCTGCACCGCCCTCGCGCCCGCGGAATTGATTGCGGCGGTCAGCGCCCGGCACATCGCGTGAGAATTTATCGCGCGTGGCATTGTCCCGATAGGCCACGCCCTGGCGGTGGCCGGCATCACTGCCAGCGCCCGCCGGACTGCACCTTGGCGCGGTCGAAGTTGCGGTCGATATTGGTGGCGCGGTTGACGTTGACATTCACGTCGCCTCCACCCCAGTTGCAATTGCCGAAGATGGCGCCGGCCGCGGCCAGCCCGACACCCCAGGCAAGGCCGGTTGCAAGCGCCGCGCCCGGATAGTAGGCGGGATACGGCGGCCAGTAATACGGCGGGTAGGCCGGATAGCTCCAGGCGCCGTAGACCACGGTGGGGTTGTAGGCCGGCACGTAGATCACCTGCGGGTCGGCCGGCTCGCTCGAGCGCCTGCGGAAACGCCACCAGGGACTTCACGCTGACGTCCCACGGCTGGTCAGCCATCGCCTTGACCGCGGCATCGCCCTTCATGCCGGGATTGGCCTAGAGCCAGCGCGCAGCGTGGACGATCTCCAGCGGATAGGTGGACGCCATCAGGACCTGCGACAGCACCGAGTCGGGATACAGGGCGATCGCCGCGACGAGCGCCTCGATCTCCTCGGGCTTGAAGGTGGGGGTCTGCCCTTGGCCGCCCGCCGGCGTCCCCTGCGCACCGGCGCCGGCCGCCACGGCCATCAGCGCGGCCAGCAGCCATGCCCGGCCCGAACCAAGCAGCCGTTTCACCAGAAAGGCCATATTCCCTCATCGCGACCGGGCGCGGCACTTGTGCGGCATGGGCGTGCAGCGCATGCCGTCTTCGGAACCTGTCGCTGCACGCTTCAATGCGCGCCGCTTGACGTGCGCGTTCATGCTGAATACGCAATATGAAGGTAGTACTATGGGATTTCAACCGCTTTACAGCTTCCACCGGCATTATCGGAAATTAGAATAGAAAATTGATTCGCGTCAGATTCCGTTGCAGCATGGCTTCGCTTCTATTGTGAAAGCGACTGCCTTGCGGCGCCTGATGACGATGCGTCGGCGGCGGCATGGCGGAATCAGAAGGCGGCATCGCATGGCGCCGCGCTCCCGCCGCAGTCTCATGGCCAGCCTGGCTGGCCCGGCTGCGGGCACGGCATCGCAAGGCGGAGGAGAAACCATGGCTAAGGGCAAGGGCAAGGGCAAGGGCAAGCGCCACGACAAGCACGACATCGACGAGCCATTACACGAGCCCCCCGGGGAGACCACCGCGACCGGCGCGAACGAGGCCGCGGATGAGCGCAGCGAGCCGGGCAAGCAGGGCGAGCGGCTGTCCGAAAAGGACTATCGCAAGCAGCTGTTTGCGCTGCATGTCGAGCTGGTCAAGCTCCAACAGTGGGTGCAGGCGCACGGCATCAAGGTGTGCATCGTGTTCGAGGGGCGTGACGGCGCCGGCAAAGGCGGTACCATCAAGGCGATCACCGAGCGCGTCAGCCCGCGCGTGTTCCGCGTGGTCGCCTTGCCTGCCCCCACTGAGCGCGAGAAGACCCAGATGTACGTGCAGCGCTATCTGCCCCACCTGCCCGCGGCCGGCGAGATCGTGATCTTCGATCGCAGCTGGTACAACCGCGCCGGCGTGGAACGCGTAATGGGCTTCTGCACCGAGACGCAAGCCGAGGAATTCCTGCGCGCCGCGCCGCTGGTCGAGCGCGCCATCGTGCATTCCGGCATCATCCTGATCAAGTACTGGCTTGAGGTCAGCCAGGAAGAGCAGACGCGCCGGCTCAAGGCGCGCATCCAGGACGGGCGGAAGCTGTGGAAGCTGACTGACATGGACCTGCGTTCGTACAGCCGCTGGTATGACTATTCGCGCGCGCGCGACGCCATGTTTGCCGCCAGCGATACCGACTACGCGCCGTGGCACGTGGCAAACTCCAATGACAAGCGGCGGGCGCGGCTGAACATCATCACACACATGCTGGCCCAGATACCGTACGAGCAGGTCCCGAGCAAGCCGGTCAAGCTGCCTGCCCGGCAGAAGGCCGGCGGCTATCGCGAACCGAGCTATCCGTACCGGTACGTGGAAGAGCGGCACTGACCTGCCGCGCGGGCCGGGAGGGCCGCGCGGCAGGGCCGTTCTGCTACTTCTTCTTCGGCTCCACCGAGATCGCCATTGCCTCGGTGTACACGACCTTCACGCGGTCGCCCTTTCTGACCGCCTTGAGCTGCGCGGGATCGTCCACCAGCACGTCCAGCTGGTTGCCCTGCGGGCCTTTCAGCGCCACCGTTTTCGCATCCGTGTTCACCGCCACCACGTCGGCCACGACCGTGACCTCACGGCCCACCACGCCGTCCGGCTTGCACCCCGGCGCGGGAACGTCTGCAGAGGAGCGCTCGCTGACCGATGGCGCATCGGTGCTCTTGGTCAGGCTGACCGACAAGGCCTCGCGGTATTGCGCGGTGACGGTATCGCCAACCTGCAGCTGGTCGAAATTGCGCGCTTCCTCGCCCACCACCAGTTGCTTGGTCTTGCCTTTGGACGTTTTCAGCGTCACCTTTCGCGTTGCGCGGTCGATTTGCGTCACGGTCGCGGTCACCGTGGCCGTGCCGGTCGCCGTGGCATGGCCCGGACACGGCCATGCCTATCAGTACCCGCATCTTCATGTTTTGCTCGTCGAATGGAGGGTTCCACCCGGACCGGCATCCACTGCGGCCGGCCGCTGGTCCCCATGCTGCTGCATATGCGCAGCGACGCCGCGCTGGTGCGCTATGCGTTGCAGCACCGGCTGTTCGCATGCAGGCGAAGCCACCGCCACGTGCCCGCGACGCGCCCGGCCAGTCCGACCCGACTCGGCTGCACGCCGTCATGACCAGCTGGCGGCTGGTGCGCAAGGGCAATGCCATCTTCCGCACCGGCGACCCGTTCGACAGCATCTACGCGCTGCGCGCGGGCTCGGCCAAGACCGTGGTCGCAGGCGTGGACGGCCGCGCGCATGTCAACGGCTATTACCTGCAAGGCGATATTCTCTGGCTGGGCGGTATCAGCACGCAGAGCCACCAATGCGATGCCACCGCGCTGGAAGACTGCGTCGCCGGCTACATTTCCTTCTCCGAGCTCGAAGCGCTCTGCCGGCAAGTCCATCCGCTGCAACAGGAGATCCACCGCCTGCTGAGCACCGAGATCGTGCGCGAATCCACACGGCTGATGCAGCTGGGCGGGCATGGGGCCGAGCAGCACGTGGCCCGCTTCCTGCTCGATGTGCGCGGACGGTTGGAGGCGCGCGGGCTGGCCGGCGCGGATTTCCACCTGCGCCTGACGCGCGAGGATATCGGCAGCTATCTCGGACTGACGCTGGAAACCGTCAGCCGCACCTTTTCGCGGCTGCAGCAAGAACGCCTGATCGCCCTGCGAGGCAAGCATGTGTTCCTGATCGATATCGACGGGCTGGAGGGTCTGTGGCGCTGTCCGCAGCGGCATTGCGTTTCATCAAGGAGCCGCCGGGGCGCGTGCCTATAGTGCCTCCATGCCATTGTGTCGAGCCGGAGCAGCCGATGAAAGCCGAGGAGATTTGTTCACGCCAGCTCTTCCACGTCTGCGCCACGGCCACATTGAAGGAAGCCGCCAGTCGCATGCGCGACCACGGCGTCGGCATCCTGCTTGTCACTAACGACCTGCCCACCGGCCACCGCGTGGCCGGCATCATCACCGAGCGCGACATCGTGGTACTGGGCGTAGCCAGCGGCATGGCCTGCGATGTCATGCGCGTGGAAGCGGCCATGACCACCGGCGTCGTCACCATCCACCGCGGCGCGCAGGTTGGATAGGCACTAACACCATGCTGTCCCATGGCATCCGGCAGCTGGTGGTGCTCAATGACAGGCATTCGATCCTGGGGCTGGTCACGCTGGACGACGCCATCCGTGCCATGAGCTCCGACTGGGCTTGCGTGGCCGGCATCCTGCGCGGGCAGGCCGCCGAGGGCCTGGGTGGCAATCCGCTCTTTGTACGCTGACGGTCCCTGATAACCCGCGCTAGTCAGTCCGGCAGCTTGCGCGACTTCCAGCCGCCCTGCTCCCTGCAATACCACCCGGTCCACGCTTCCGACTGGCCGGCGCGGCGGAATTCACTGCGCACCTGGCGGCACGCATCGCCGCGGTCCTTGCGCGTCTGCAGCGGCGTGAACGATCCTTCCACCGCGCGGTGCCGCTTGCCGGCCGGCAGGCTGAACGCCACGCTGGCGCCGTCAGCGGACTGGTCCATGGTCTTGCCAAAGACGTCCCACGCGGAATTCAACTGAGCCTTGCCCAGCGTGCCGACGATGGTGCCGGACAGGTAGTGGTCAAAGTAAGCCCATGCCGGCCACGCCGACATAGCTGCGGCGAGCCCGGCGACGACTGCCGCGCGCCGGCAGCGGATTCCCATGGCGGCCCCCTATTCGAAGCGCTCGTCCAGCACCATGGCGTCGACCTTGCGCTGCTTCTAGAAAATGTGGTTGATGCGCCGCAGCAATCCGCGCAGCGTGGCGGCTTCGCCGTTGAAATGCAGCGTCACGGCCGGGCGCGTGCCGTCGCCCGGGCACGCGGATGATTTCGTCGAACGCCGGCAGCCCGTAGCGCACCAAGGAAGTCGCGGATTTCGTCGTCGGTGGTCGCCGAGTCGATGTTCACCAGCATCATTGCGCTCATGGTCGTCTCCCTGGCGTTGCGCACCGGCTGTCGCGCCTGCCTGCCTATACGCTAGGGCGGATCGGCGGGCGCACTTTGATGCGTGACAAACTAGCGCCATGCGTACGCTTCGGCATCAAAGTCCTGGCGGACTGCGTGAATGAATCATAGATTGGTCAGGCGAGCGAGACACGGTATCGCGGCACGGCCCGGTGTCGACGAAGGGCCCGAGGCGCATGCCACGACACCTCGGCCATGCAGGATCCCTGGCGATGAGCTGTACGCGCGACATATGCGGGACAAGGCAGGAGCATACTGATGGGTTTCCTGGGGTGGATGCGCCGGCGCAAAACGCAAGTCTCTGCGCGCCAGTCGCAGGAAATTACCGAGCTGGCGGAACGCGTGACCCGCCTGAGTCCGCGCTTGCGCCTGGTGCCGCGCTACCAGCAGCGGGTCCGGCCTGCGCTGGTGCAAGCGCTGGACTATGTGCGAGGACTCATCCAGGGCCTTCCCGCCCCCCGCGACGCCAGCAAGCAGGCCTGGGCCACCGACCCTTATATCCACGCCTTTTTCGGGACGCCCCATGACGTGGAACTGGGATTCAGCCGGTCTCCCGAGCTGCGGGAGTTCTTCGAGCAGTCCGTCGATACGGCGCAGGCCTACGCAGTGCTCGGGATGGCGATGACCGAGCGGCGCACGCTGGGTGTTGCGCTGGAAGGCGATGTCATGCACTCGGACGTGCCGCAGACCACCATCAATTTCAGCGATCACAAGGTCAGAATCATCGCGTCTACCGAAGCGGCTCTGCGCGAGGAAATCGTGCAGCGAATGTTCGATCAGCTGACCCTGGAGGGCCTGGCCCGCTTCGCATCCGGCAAGTCGCGCCGCGAAGTGCTCGAGCGCGAGCGGACACTGCTTGTGGCGCGCCTGCGCCTGCTCGAGAAGCAAGGCACCGGCATGCGTTCGGTGCTCGGGGGCGAGGTTGAAGCCGGCCCCGGCGAGCAAGCCAGGCTGCGCGAACAGGTCGCGGAGAACGACCAGGAACTGGCGCAACTGGGTAATGATGCCGGGGCGCTTGAGCGCCAGCTGGAATGCCTGGCCGAGGTATTTACGGACGCGCGCGCTTTCCTGTCTATCGAGCAAAGACCCCTGCGGCTAAGCGCGATGAATGTGCTGCTGGCGCCAGAAAGCGCTGCGCCGGCCCATGAGATCAACTTGCTTACCGCACACGTCCCGGGCGATCCGCCGCTGGTGCGATCCTTTGCGCTGGTGCGCTTCGCTCGTGGCGGCATGCTGTCATCCAGCGCCCTGCTCGATGAAGCGGCGAGCCTGCTCTGAGAGCGGGGAGCATTCGGCGCCAGCGCCAACCCGTATCGACGTCAGCAACAGCGGCGCTGCGATCGGAACTGCAACCCTGGCTCGCATCTTCGACCCTCTGATGCGGGGACCGCGTCCGAGAAGTGAAGATGAGCAAAGAGGTAGCCTCGGATTAGGTCTGTATATCGCAAGTGAAATCGCCAAGGCCCACCGTGGTGCGATCGAAACGCGATCCGATGGGACAGAGACCACCTTTTCAGTGTCACTGCCGCGGGATCCCGGCCGGTAATGTAAGGATTCGGAATTTGTGAGACTACGTTTTCCAGAAAATCAACGACTTAACAGCTAATTCGGTCGCCCCGCGACCGTCTTAGAACCGGAATTAGCCGGACTCCTCTGACGAGAGGCGTGAACTAGGTGGACTAAGCTGCACGCGCCTATTCACGCACATCCCAAAGGGAGAGACTGCACAAAAGCGGTGTGAGTGCCGACGTCCGGCTGCCTTATAGCAAAACCAGTTCGTCGTCGATACCGGGGATTCTGCTCTGACGAGTGCGTCACCGCAGCCGTTAATGAGAAGTTGTTTCGCCCTCGCGTTGGCGTTGGCATGCCAATGGATAATGAGCGCATAAGAGAGTGAATAGGCCGCCAATGTGGCTGTTAGCCGTGTCCAACAGCTTGAGATGCTGTAGGAATCACTTCGTAGTGCCGGATCCAATCATTTGTTGATGCCAGCAGGATGTTCCTCTTGAGCAAGGTGGGAGACGGGCGTCGCGGTGCATTCATCACGTCTGTGCGAGAAAAGGGGGCAATTATGAGTCGCGAAATTTTCCCCACAAGAGGCCCTTTCGTATTCCGGTTGCATATTCTCTTCGCGCGTCACCCGTGGAGGCGAGAAGCCGGTAGTCCTCGTTCTTGACTTAAAGAGTCAGCCGGCCGGATTTGTTCTCGCACAGCAGCATGCGGCGCAGGTCGTGCAGTGTTGGCACAGGATGCTGGCTGCGCGGCGCGAGTTAGTCCGGCTCCATGCCACCAATGGCACTACGCAAGCGGACCTCACCATCGTGGCGAAGAATATGCAACTCGGCCATTTCGCGTCTAGCCAATGACCAGCCGGCAGCAATAGCGGCTTCCATTGTCGGGAATCTCTGAGGCTGCATGTTGAGGCTCACCAATTCCAGAGTCCAACCATAGGCTGCAGGCAGAACGCGAACGATTCGCGCTTGCATCGTTGTCCCCAAAAAAGTGCCCGCTACATTGAGCGGGCGTCTTAAAAGCCGAACGGGTGAACGCATTCGGCTGGAGGAATATTGCCCATCTATGTTGCGCGTAGCATATCCCTCCAAAAGAGGGGTATGGGAACAATGCATCATCCCTTGATGTTTCTCGGACCGTTCCCGAAAGAGTTTCGCTCCCGGATCTGGCCGTCGCGGCCGTGGATCAATAGATCCCCCTTTCGCTGCTTGGCCTTTTCCGTGCCTGAAGCGATAGCTTCTTCCTGCGTGCGAAAAATTTCGCGGCCGTGTCCTCCGTCGACGACAACGGCCCATCGGTCCCCGGTAGCTACAACGTGAACGTCACTGCCTGGCATGGCCGTCTCCCCCTCGAAGTTATTGGGCAGTCTCTGCGCGTCGCTTGGTCGACGGTGTCAGATACAAGAAAAAGCCCCCGGCCAAGTGGTCGAGGGCTATGAATCAGACGGCTTCGCGGAGACCAACTCGTAGATCGTCACATGGATGGCGCTTGTCAACATCCCCCAAATCGTGGGGGCTTGGTGACATGGCTGTCTCCGGAGGTTGATGCAGTCAGTCTCTGCGCCTGTGTGGGCTCGCGCTATCAGGCGCTGTCCGACAGAAGAAACCCGCATAGTGACGAGGGTAAGAGGCCCGGCTCTTGTATGGCTGTCGTCTACCCAATGGGAAAAAATCCCCCGGGCTGGCCCCGGGGTCAACGGGATGTCGGGCATCATGCACAATGATGCCCGAGACAGGAGTATATACAGGCTCAGGTGTTCATACCGCGTTTGGGTGACAAATCTGTTGGGCTAGTACGCATTCCAGCGGCATGTCACCTTCAGTTAATGCTACTTTTTTCCCTGAATTGCCGGACCAACTGGTGGAGACGCTCGTCATCCTCACTTGTTCTCCGGCCTTCAGTTAGCTTCGTCCACCCTAAGAAGCTGTTTCAAAAAGAGCAGTTGGGTACTGTTAACCGCAAGGCGAACCTGTTAACCTCGTCCGTTGTGACAACAGGACAGAGAGGATGGGCAAGCCGATCATCGACGACGAATTGTGGGCACTGATCGAACCGCTTCTGCCGCCAGCCAAGCCGCGGCGATTCCGGTATCCGGGTCGCATGCCGGTGTCGGACCGGGCCGCATTGACTGGCATCCTCTTCGTGCTGAGAAGCGGCATTCGCTGGAACGAACTCCCCAGCGAAATGGGCTGCGGCTCTGGCGTCAGTTGCTGGCGCCGGCTACGCGACTGGCAAAGCGCGGGGGTATGGGATCGCCTGCACGAGATCTTGCTTGCCAAGCTACGCGCAGCGGATCGCATCGATTTCTCGCGCGTCATCATCGACTCCTCTTCAGTTCGAGCGGTTGGGGCGGGCCAAAAACAGGACCGAACCCCACCGATCGCGCGCGACCCGGTTCCAAGCACCATGTCGCCACCGATGCCAACGGCACGCCGATCGCGGTCATCCTGACCGGCGCGAACCGCAACGACATTACCCAACTCCTGCCTCTGATCGACGCGATTCCCGCTATCCGGGGATGTCGAGGTCGACCTTTGCGCAAGCGTGGCCGAATCTACGCCGACCGCGCGTACGATCACGACACGTATCGTCGACCGCTTCATGCTGCCGGCATCCCAACTTCGATCGCGCGGCGTGGCCAGCCCCACGGCAGTGGACTCGGCAAGATCCGCTGGGGTCGTCGAGCGCACTCATGCCTGGCTTCACGCATTCCGCCGTCTGCGCACCCGCTTCGAGCGTCGCGCCGACATTCATGAAGGTTTCCTCAAGCTGGCCTGTTGCCTCATTTGCTGGCGCACCCTTCAGCGCGAGGAAAGTTCATTTTGAAATGAGTTCTAAGTAAACCCCATACGCGACCCATTCGTTCCGAGGGAGCAGGGCAAGGACATCATCACCTTCTTCAAGCAGCAGGCGAATAGTTTTTTCTGCCACCGCGGTAACCTCGTCGTAGGACCATTTCGAAGCAACTAACGGATCAGACATTCTTACCTCCGTGTTAAAAGGTCAGCGGAGCCATATTGCTCCTCGCCTTGGTCTCGTGCAGCTTCGGTTGCAAGTTCCATGTGGAACCTGTCCTGCATTCCAAATGCCCTCTGCTGCCGAATCTCGGCATCGATCCGGGGTATCTATGGGTAAGTGATGTTGCCCGCGGGACGCTATTTTGAAGGGGAACCTTGAAGCTTATTCTCGTGGAGAACGAAGGTATCGTCGAAGCCATTCGTATGCACAACAGTACCGAGGCGGTGCGGCTGATGCGCCTACACATTGAGAGGGGGCATAGTAGCTTATGATGTTGGAGATCTTCTGGAGTTCTGCCCTGAGACTCGATTCGAGGGCTACAAACTTGAGGCACTCAATCGCTGGCGCGAGTTCTCGCATGACTTCGAGTTGCTCGACGTCAGGCAGGGATGTCGCGACGAGTTGCGCCCGCATCCCAATCCTGGCCAGCTTTTCGAGGCGCAGTACTGCTTCTGGACGGCGCAGATCCGACAGTGCAATGTGGATCCTGGAAATGCCCAGGTCGAAGAAGCTGTAGAGCGGGTAGTCGTTGCGAACGGTCTTCGTATCGAACGCATCGAGTGCACCACTTGGCTGTATCTCGATACAAGAACCGATGTCAAGAATATTGTGACGGCCGAGCTAGCAGGTTCAGGCGTCGAACCGAGTGCAGGCAGTCTCACGATTTCCGTTTTTCCAGTCGCATGAAAAACGCCCCAGTCATACTAAATCCGTTTCCCGCAGTAAGGCGGGGTTACCGACAGGTTGCTGCAGCGAGGCACGATGCGGCGTGGGAAGCCGCCATTCATCGGCAGACTTCAAATTGCGCCTTCGGGTCTGCAGCGGTAATCCGTGGTCCCTGCCAGCCTGGCGACCGACGATCGGCCGCCTTCGGCCATCTACAGACGTGCGGCCACGCTTGCACACGGACGTCCGAGCGTCGGCTCCGCCTAGACAACGGACTTTCGCGCGCGGATGATTTCGGTCTCGTCGTCGGCCACGGCGGTCATACACCCGACGTGGTGGATTTGCCTTGCCAAGGCTCGGTGGACGCTGGCCATATGCATAGTCGCAGACTCCAAGAAAGTTCTGACACGCCGGTGGCCCGTCGCGTGTGGCGCGCCAACGTGCCTCCACAATTCTGCCCCCGCAACCCACACGAGTTCCGAAGCCTGGATTGCGGTGTCCTTGCCCAGCTGAGTCCGAAAGCTGATGGATTGGCGGAGCCTTCCCGGAACAGCACTTCCGGGTCAAGCCTGAACTTCATACGGTGCAAGCGTCGACAAGCGTTGATCGACCATGGCGCAGCCAACGGTAAAGTGATACAGGCTCTGCCATGTGTGATCCTTGATGCCGAGCATGGCATGCATTTCATCGTCGAAAAAGCAGCCGATCCCCGTGGCGCGCTCTCCGGTGGCTTCGGCTTCAAGATAGAGTGCCTGGCCGAGAATGCCGCATTCCCAGAATAGATGGCGATAACGCCATGGCTGCTTCAGGGCGATTTCGAAGTTTGCGAGCATGCCCAACGCGAAGTAGGAATCGGCGGCGATATCCTGGTGGCAACAGATCAGTTTTGCCACTGCGCGTAAATCGTACGGCAGCAGAAGATAGAGTGGCAGATGGTCCGGTCCGATTCTCTGCCACAGCCATTCCGGGCGCATAGCCTGCTTGAGTCCATGCAGCGCCCCGGCGTTTCTCACCAGCACGTACAGGCCCGGCTCCAGTCCGTCCACGCGGTGAACCAATAGCGCCAGATGCACCGCAGCAGGAGACATCAGGGCGTTCCACGGTGGCGTGTCGCGACGCGCCAGCAGGCTTGCCAGCATTGTAAAGAAGGCGGTAGCGGTAATGTGCGCCGTGCCATCGAAGCTTGTGGCGCTGCGGCGCTGCCGGGCGATCCGGGCAAAGCTCAGGTCGAAGGCGGGCGCCGCGGGCCGCAGTGGCGGCTCCGGATTCAGCGGGGTCGGTTCGCTAGTCAGAGACTTGCGCGTGGCACGATCGACCGAATCGATATCCGGCCAACTTACGTGTCCCGCGCTTAGCTGGTTTGCGTAGCCGTACCAGTGCGCCTTATCGAGAGCGGTCCACAGGCGCTCCGGGTCAGGCCGTGTTTCCGCATCGCCGATCCACAGCACGACATCCGGCACCTCCCGCTCGGCCGCTCCGAAATCGTCGCTGCGATCCAATCCAAGCAATGCGGCCAAGGCATCATCCGCAGCAGTCTCGATCAGCCGCGTCTGCCATCCGAGAGCCGCTGCCGCGTAACTGACTGCGGCAATGGCATGGCCGCAGTCATGCTGGCAGTAGCGCCAGGCGCGCATTCCGTATTTCCATGCCTCGCGCCAATGGATCGAGCTGATGCCAACTAGGATACCGCCGCCCGGGAACGCCTCAGTCCATCGTGGATCATCCAATGCAGCCCGCTGTTCAAGGACGTGGTCGCGGCTCAGGTAATGGTAGACCCCGCCCGGCAGATCGGGCAGGGCAGGACAAAGAAGATAGCCCTCGGTCGGATGCAGATTTCCGCTCGAGGGATTGCAGCGCAGTGCCCACCGCTGAGCGCCAAAGGCTTTCCACGCTGACAAGCCGAGCGAAAGCTCAAACAGGATTGCGAGGGTACGAAGGCTGAAGCTCTGCTCGGGCGGCAGGACGCCGCAGCGCAACGCGTTGTAGCGTGTGGGCAAGGTGTCCGCGGCCAGTGGCAGGGCAATCCGCGGCGAGCCCTGGAACGCGCGGAACGGATCTGGCTGGGTTGCCCACTCGAGCCAACCGGGGCCTGGAGCGTAGCGGTTGACGCGGTGCTTGCTGCGTTCGTGATACTCAAGCAACGCTTGCGCAGATCGGCTCATGTTCCTTCTGCCCGAGAATGCCAGACACCCCCGCTGCCACATCAAATAGCTCACCTTGTCATGCAGTCGTTACCGACGTCATAGGACGGGGGCTCAATTCGCACTTTAGGTGGTTTTGAAGGTATTCGGGGCCTATCGCCATGCAGCATTTATTCGTAAGAAAATGTAAGAATATCCGCCAAAATCGTTGACAATCGGCGCGGAAGTGGAAAACGCTACTCTGATCCTTGCGAACTGTCTCGCCGCCAAAATTGAGCACGGGATTGACCGGCTGCATGCAACTCGTGGCCCGCTATTCGCCGCGGCGCGCTTTTGCATAGGCTACCTAACTAGGAGCTATACACCAGCAAAATCAACTGCTCAATAAGAG
Source organism: Cupriavidus sp. H39 (assembly GCF_050271075.1). Lineage (NCBI taxonomy): Bacteria > Pseudomonadati > Pseudomonadota > Betaproteobacteria > Burkholderiales > Burkholderiaceae > Cupriavidus > Cupriavidus sp. H39. The sequence continues at coordinate 317,349 of NZ_CP189847.1, read as the reverse complement.
TCGATGGCGTCACCACAGGAACTGCCCGGCCAACGGTCATAGCCAACGGTCGTTGCACCCCTGGACCTGCCGTTCGACGGAAGACGCAACGAACGTCTCAGCAGGGTCGGGAATCGGCGTGCCGTTTCGGACTAGAATCCTCTGAGGAGGTGCCAGTCATGTCAGCTATCAAGCGCATAGATCCGGGCCATCCCGCCTATCAGGCCGCGCTGCACAGGACGACCCGCTACCCTGCGGAGCACGTCACGTTGACGGCTAGCTCCAGGAAGAGGCTGCGCCCCTGTGTGCCGCATCGCAAGGTCGGACGCGGCAAGGTCGGCATCGGCGGCAAGCGCAGCAGCAAGTAGGCCGTGAAGCGCCGATCTCCACGGCGCGAAAACAGCCGTTTTATCACGGCCGCAGCAGACTAGCCGCGGACCGAAGTCGCTTGCCGGCCATGAACGGACAGTCGAGCCATTGAGTTGGACATATCCTAGGATCGTCGAACTTGCTTTGATGATGCTTTCACAACTGAGCGTGAGTGGTGGGTTCCTCCATCCGCTTTATAGATTTCTCTTCGCCTTAGTATTTCCTGATGGCGTTGACCAGAGATAGCTGCAATGATATAAATGTTTCTTTTTGGAATCATTTAATTGAATCAGCCTGCTCATGGAAAACTGCTGCACTTACGCGCCTGCGTGATTATTCGTCTGGCAGCCTTCGTTAGTTCAATGGAATCAAACTATGAAAGTCCAGGTACTAGAATCCATTCTCGCCACCGTCACCGTTTCAGTGTTAGTGGGCTGCGCTGCGCCCAGTTCAATTAAGACCTATGAGGGACAACAACTTCCCGTGGAGGACATCTCCATTCTGATGGCGGACAGACAGACCTTTGTTCGCGATATTTCTGGTTATCAAACCGGAATCACGTTTTCGACCAAAGATATGTCGATGGAGGGGACACAGTTCGAAGTAAAGCCCGGCCCGCAACAAATTGTTTTGGATTTCTACTCGTCCAGTTCATCGTCTGACAATGTGGGCGCACCTCCTAAAGGTACCACTGTCACAACAACTTACAGATCTTCGTTCACTTTGGTGCCGATTAGAATTTCCTATGATTTCCAAAAAGGTCACAAATATGAACTGCATTACCGGCGTGACGGCAAGAAATTCTACCCTCGCATCGTCGACGTCACCAACGGCGGAGCGAAGCGCGACTATGGGGTAGCTTGGGGGCAGCTCTAAACATGATTTGGAAGATAGGATGTTCCCGCTCAAAAGAAACAAACGCACCTCGTCCGTAGATTATCGGGGTGAGTCTGAATTCCATGGCGTGCCTTATAATATATCGCTCGCCCGCTCATATTTGAAGTGCAGTGATGTCTTCCCTTCCATCAAGGGGACGTCCTAAAGGCTTGCGGCGTGCGGATCTGACGCGATGCGCAAAGGCCGCGCCGAATTTGTGACACCAACGCCGGATCGTTTCGTAGCGGAGGACAACGCCGCGCTCGAACAGCAATTCTTCGAATCGCGCAGGCTCAGTTGAAAGCGAAAGTACCAGCGCACCGCTTGGCTGATGACCGCCGCCGGGAACTGATGGCCGTGATAGAGCGATTTTGTCTTTTGCGTCGCTGGATCTTACGCTATGCGCTGGCCAACGTGACAAAGCCCGCGCAAGACTTGTGGCCGGATCGCCTCCCTGCGGGATCAGGGGCACCGGTCAGCCTAGTCCGGTGCGTATTTGAATTCGGGCAATGCGAGGAGGGATTCCTTCGTCGCGTCCGGCAAAATCACCTGTTTGCTGCTGATCTGGAGACTGTCGAACGGAACCGCGACTAGATGCTTTCCCATACCCAGAAAACCTCCCACCGAGAGGATGGCGTACGCACTTTTTCGGTCATTCGGCGCCACGATCAGGTCGTCGACGGTGCCGATCTTGTCCTTGTTTCGATTGAAAACGGCGGCTCCGTTGATCTTTGAGGCCCGGTACCCGGCTGCCAGCTGGATTACATCAACTCGTCTTTCTGTAACCGCCTGGGGTGTCCCCTGGGCCAGCACGCCAGCGGTCAACGCGCCGGCGAGCAGACCCGCAGAAGCCACAGTCATCGTTCGTTGCATCATGGCTTTCACCTTGTTCGCGGCTTTGCGGCGCAATCAGTTAGCAGATCATGATCTACGGCAGCCGGCGACGCCGGCATCCGGATACATTGGCCAGCAGCGCATGCCCACCGCCACTTCGATAATAGTGTCGGAATGGCCAGACGCAAGAGCCCGAGCGACATACGAGCCCTCCGCATTGCTGGTGATTGTCGTCCGTGGACATTTCCGGAGCGCAGGCAAACAGTGCGCGGGCGGCAACGAAGGTGGAACGCGGCACCGAAGAGGGGCTACCACCAGGCGCTCTTGCCTGCCTCGCTCGTCGACGCCGTGTAAGGTGGGTGGCCGGCGGCCGCTGCCGTCGGCACTCGGGCTTGCCCCAAACGCGTTCGCCTTCCCCAAATCGTTATACCCTTCGCGAGTCCCTTGAGAGCGGGTGCGCCTCGGCCGTTGCCTGCGTGTGCGCGCAGATGGGCCGGTATGGCTTCTCCGTGGACCTGAAGGCGACGGGTTGCTTCGCCGCGTTGAGTTCGCCGCCGGCACCCGCTTCAATAAACCACGTTCGAGACAAGCGCTTCGGGGTGCGAAACGTGGAAATGGCACCGATGACGGCGAGATACTGGTGATGGCGATGTGTTCGCCGTATCGTCCAGGCGGGCCTCCCCTTGTGCGACCGGGGCGCCGGCCACGTACAGAGGTCCTTGACGCTCGCTGCGCAGGCGATACCGCCCTTCGCTGTCGGTGACGATGGTACGCCTCAGGTTGAATGCGCTCTGGGTCGGATCGAAGTAGGAGTAGTTGCCCATCGGTTTGCATGAAGGGCAAGCACGCCTTAGTGCGCTACGCTCACAGCAGAGTTCACACAACTGAAACCGGGGAAATCATGGGTGAAATGGAATTTGCGCGGGCGAGATGCGTCGGCTGGCCTTGCGCCATGTGAGCCGCCGGAAAATATGTAAGTTGAATCGGCGCCATCGCGGCGGACACGGCAACCCAAGACGAAGTCCGGTTCGCATCCCGGCGCCTCCGAACTGTACATTATTACTGCCCGCCGGGAGCCGCCTGCCACAATGAGCGAGTTGATGGAGGCGGACGATCCCATGTTGGGCTGCATGCTGTTGCTGAACCGAGCCTTGCAACTGCCGCTGGAGGGGCAGAGTGTGACGTTGCCTTTGCTCTGTGCTGCGGCGACGCGCGCCGGCTTGTCGATCCATTTGGTAGCGCGAGACCTCGACGAGATTCCAGATACCTCACTGCCAGCCATCCTGTTGCTGGGCAAGACCCGGCCCTGCGTCTTGCTGCAGCGCTGCGAACACGGACGGTATGTGATCGCCCTGTCGGGGTGGAACGGCGGGGTGCAGAAAGTTTGTCGCGAGGAACTGCTGGCCCAATCCAGAGGGCATGCCATTTTCGCGCTGCCTGCATTCTCGCCTCCAGTGTCGACCGATATGAAACTCGTGCAGCCGTATCCATCGCCGGGCACCATGCTGCGGGCAGTCATGGTTGCGCCATTGCGAGAGGCTGCTGGCCTCGACGCTCAGAGCACTATGCCGGTGCAGCAAGCATCCCGCTGAAGATGTGGTCCGCGCGGCGGCTAAGCCGACGAATCCCGTCCATGAGACCTGGATGGCTGAGTCGGCGCCGGCCGCCCCGTAGGGCGATCGGGCGGTGCGCTTCCACCTGCGCAACGAGCTTGCGCGCAGTGCGCTAGGGCGCGGCTGCAGACCACGCCTTCCTTGTGGGTTCGCCAAAGACTCCCTTATCCGCTTGCTCTAGTGCGACGATTCTCGGCATGCCTAACGGAGCGCGCCGGCGAAGCTTGATCGATCGGGTGCTTAGGCGTTGCGGGACAGCTTGCCCTTGCAACCGGGAAAATTTTTGGCAACCCCAGAATGCGCCGGTTGGCCCGTTCCGCTCAACCATCTTAATCCCGCAGGCAGCACATGTCGGCGTCCGGTAGTCTCCCCGAAACGCCATTGCCAGCAACGTCGTCTGCCTGCGCTGATCGAGTGCGCGAATCCGTTCGATAATGGCCGCACCATCAAGCAACTGAATGCCGGCCCAGGCCGGCCTTGTACAAGGTTGCGTCGACGCGAATAGAGCTGGCAGACCCCAAGAAACACAATGTAGGCACTGACGGCCAGTGCGAAGGACCCCCACCATGGCGCATCCATCAATACCTCGCTATGACGGCTCCTTTTTCCTGCGACCCATTTCTCTACCTGTTGTTCTTCATGTCATGCCGCAGCGTCCCGCACATGGCAAATCTACCCGATTTGATATACAAGGCGGGTTGCAGCAGGCCAACACCCCACTGACTACGAGTGACAGAGTGGCGAGTACGGTTGCTACTGACTCCACCTAACCCGCAATAACTTGGCCTCACCCCTTCCCTTAAACTTGATCTCTCCTGCAACACCAGACGAGAACCATGAAAAAAGCAGGTCGGGTCAAGACATGGCATGCAGACAAGGGATCTGGTTTTATCGACGTCCACACGGACACGAAAGATGTCTTCTTCCACGTCACGGCGCTGCAAACACGCACCGTGACGCCCAAACCTGGCGACCGCGTGGGCTTCGAGTTCGGCAAAGGGAAGGACGGCCGGGCTCAGCCGCTGAACGTCGCCATAGTAGTCGGCGCACCGAAAGCCGCAGTCGGACGCAAGCCTCTTGCCGGTACTCGCCGGTGTAGTGGCCTTGGGGCTCATAACCGGCGGCGCCTTTGCTGGTTATTTCCCTCGACGGGCCGGCATTGTTAGCCTTCTGGCCAGCATCATCACGTTCTTTGCTTATGCAGATGACAAGACACGAGCCAGCCGAAACGCTTGGCGCACCCCTGAGGCTACCTTGCATCTATTCGCGCTATGCGGCGGCTGGCCGGGTGCACTTGCCGCCCAGCACCTCCTTCGACACAAGAGCCGTAAGCGGAAGTTTCGACTCGCGTTTTGGGGTGTCGTCGCCTGGAATGTTGGCGCAATGATGGGTTGGCAATACGTCATTGCGGCCTGATGAAGTGGCACTTAACGACCGCGGCGAACGAAGCGACCTAGTTTTCTACGTACGGGATTCCCCGTCGAAGACAGGGAGGGATAGGGCTGGGCCGGAGTGAACCTGCTGTTGGGCCTTCAGATACTCTCAACTGAGGCGGACCAAGCGCAAGACCGCTCGCGAATTGTGTTGCAGCGTACAGGGTTTGCCCTTGCCGACAGCTGATGCAAAGGGCACGCGAGCAGCGGCGATTAACGACAGTGACCGGTATGCCAATCCTCGACAGTCAGTTGCGCGACGCGGGCGAATTCCCGGATATTGTGCGTCACGAGAATCAAGTTACGCGCCCTCGCCTGCCCAGCAATCAAGACGTCATAAGGGCCGATCGACGTACCGACGGCCGCCAGCTGCGCGCGAATCTCTCCGGCATGCTGAGCGTCCTCGGCATCAAACGGTACCACCTCGAACTGCAACGCTTCGATGCGTGCCAGGTTCGCAGCCGCCCGCTGACTCTTGTAGGCACCATAGAACAGTTCATGTGCGACGATTGACGGCAACCCGAAATCGGATGGCAGGTGCGCACGCAGTCGTTCGAGCATGCTTGGCTCGCCCTTGAGCATCGCTGTCACTGCGTTGGCATCGAGCAGATATTTCATTCGAACACATCCAGTCCAGGGCGGTCCTGTCCCGCAGGTTGGGTGACCGCTGCCGACTCGAAATCGGCATCAACCGGTCCGATCAGCGGGGTCAGCCATGCCCAGTCTTGCGGGACAGGTTCCAGGATCACCGCAGCGCCGTGCCGGCGGATACGGACTTCCGTACTGTCAAATCGGAAATCCTTGGGCAGCCGTACAGCCTGGGAGCCACCATGGCGGAAGATCTTGGCAAATTCCATTTCACCCTCCATATGTATCTACAAAATATAGATATTATACAACCGAAGTCCCCGGTCAACGGCTCTGGCACGCATGCGGCGAGCCAAATGCCGCAAAACGACATTTTTGTGCCCTCCATCGCGTTCGGGCAAGCGAGGCGCCATGGTGGTTGACGCCCCTTTGGCAAACCGTTGCCTGGGGTTGGGGTCCAGGGTGGTGTGGCTGGTGCTCTGAGTTTCATTGGCCACGGCAGAGGGTTCGCGGGATAAGCGAAATTAGGAATCGGACCCTATTTCGTCCGCAGTCAATCGATGTTTCCACCGATGGTACGGCTGCCCATGGCGGGCCGCCCCGCTCCGCCCTAGTTCAGGCGCACATAGGACGAAACGTTGCATGCGAAAGTCGCATAGGGCCAGCGTTACAGCCGAGCCCGTGCTTCACTCGCCGACGTCGCTTTCCGGCCATCTACGGACGATTGCCCATGCCCTCCTGCGGGCATTCAAAAGGCGGCACCGCCCCAAGAACGGACGTCCGCATATAGATCACGTTACGTCAGTTCTGCATCACTAAAGACGCGCAAGACAGGTAAAGCGAAGGATCGGTCATCGAGCCCTACGTGTCGGAAGCCTGAACGATGGCACCCGTTCGACGCTGTACGCACGGCGGGCCGGCTCGCACCGGGACTCGACGGTACGAAAGAACCGAGGCAGGCGCAAACCCTTCATGCACCGGCGCATGCCTCGTCCTTCCAATCACCGCCCAACGCCAACAATAGCGCAATGCGCTGGTTGAGATGGTCGGCCTGCACGTTGATGAGATCCATCTCGGCGGCCACGAGTGCCTGCCGCTGTTTCAGCAGACTCCGCGTATCCGAGGCGCCGATGCTCGCGCGCGCCTGCTCTCGCTGCACCAGTACACGGCTCTCATCCACCCTCTCCCGCAGTTGCCTGGTGCGCTCGGCATAACCGGATTCGGCCCGCAGTCCCGCCTCCACCTCGCCCAGTGCCTGCAGCACGGTGTTGCCATAGGCGATCAGGGCGGCTTTTTCTTCGGCGCTGTAGTACTCCCCCCTGGCCTTGAGCTCTCCGCCCGTGAAGATCGGTGCGAAGAACGAACCATTGAGTCCCTTGATCGGGCTGCTGGCCTGGTTGAGCAGGAATACGTCGCTCCGGATGCCGGTGATGGCTGCGCTGATGGAGATGCGCGGCAGGCGCGCTGCCTCCGCCGACTGCCGCATATCGAAGGCCGCCGCGACACGGTGCGCCGACGCCGTCAGGTCGGGCCGACGCTCGACCAGGTTCGCAGGCAAGCCCGCAGCCGGGGCGGGGGGCATGGCCGGCAGTTCCGTCCAGGTCGCGATTTCTCCGGCGGGATAGTGGCCCAGCAGCAGCTCCAGCGCCTGCGCGGCCTGGCTTCGGGCCAGTTCGGCTTTCCCGATCGCTTCGCGTTGCGCGCGGAGCGTATTCCGCGCTTCCAGCAGCTCGGTCTCCGGCGCTACCCCAATCTCGACGCGCTGGCCGGTGATCCGCACCAGTTCATCCTGAATCGCGGCGGTCTGCCGCAGCCGATCCTCCAGCTTCGCGTTCTGGATCAGCGTGAACCATGCCCTGGCAGTGGTCGCTGCGACCACGCGCTGGGCCCAGAGATAATCGTCCCTCGTGGCCGCGTATTGCGATTCCGCAGCACGCGACTGGGCGCGGATGCGTCCCCAGAGGTCGATCTCCCAGCTCGCGCCGATTGACAGGATCTGCGTTTCCGAATTGCCCGCCCTGCCCTTCACGCCTGCGCTCGGGAGCAGACCGCTGCGCTGGATTGCGACCAGCGCCTGCGCCTGCTGCACGCGCACCGCGGCCAGCCGGAGATCGCCATTGTGCGCAATGGCCTCCCGCACCAGCCGCTGCAGCTCGGCATCGTCGAAGGTGGCGGGCCAGCCATTTGCGGCGGCGCCGGCCGTAGCCGCGTTCGCCCACGTGGCCTGTCCTTCGAGCGCCGGCACGGCCTGGCGTCGAAGGTTCGCGCCCTCGGGCGGTGTCTGCAGGGCACAGCCGCAAAGCATGGCGACCGGAAGCGCCAGCAGCAAAGTCTTCTTCAGTTGAAACGACGACACGGACTTCCCTCTTCCAGATCTCTGGCAAATCTCAATCGAGTGAACTTAGTGAAGCTTGAACACCAGGTAGTTCAGCTTGGAACTGACGCGCAGGAAGACCATGCGGATGATGTGAAACATCTTCATATGCTCCGTATAGATCGCGCCCGCTCCGACTGCCCCAACCGGTAGCATCAGCCCGGTGGATTGGTCGCGCAGATCGAGCTTGACCGCGAACCGGTTCGGCACCGCATCGGTGGCGCCGGTGTTCGGGATCATGCCGCCCTGCGCGATCTGGCCTTGCGATTGTGCCCAGACGATCGAATTGACTTTCGCCTTGATGATCTCTCCCGGATTCGTCGGCAGATAGATCTCGGCGAGATCGCCCTCCTTGACGTTGTAAAGCTCGTTCTGGTTGTAGAAGGCAACAACCTCCTGCGAATCCTCGACAAAGCTGAACGCCGGCGAGAACGGGAACGGCACGAGCATGGTGCCCACGCGCACCTGCAGGTTCACGACCTTGCCATCGGAGGGCGCCCGGTAGACGGTCTGCTCAAGCTCCCATCGGGCGTTCTCGAGCATCACTTCGGTTTCCGCCCGCTTCGCGCGTGCCGTTGCAATGGCGGCAAACTCCCCCTGGCTTCTGGCCGACAGCTTCTGCCGGGCCTCATCCTCGGTGGCCTGCGCGCTGACCAGATCGCCTTCCAGTTCACGCTGGCGGGTCAGCGCATCTTCCCGGTCGAACTTTGTCCCGGCACCCGCCGCAAGTAGTGCGTCATACTCCTTGGCCCGATGGCGGGCAAGCGACAGCCTGGCCTGCACAGTGCTGACCCGTCCCGCCGCGCCGCGCACCGATTCGCTGAGCTGGCGCGCCGATGCCTCGGCTTCAGCCAGCGCGGCATCGTCGGCCATCAGCCTGCCTTCGAGTTGCCTGACCGAGGCCTGATAGGGAGTCGGGTCGATCCGCAGCAGGACATCGCCCTTCTTGTAGCGCCGGTTGCCTTCGGCCGGCAGTTCGACGATGCGGCCGCGGACCTGTGGCACCACCTGCAGGACCTTGCCCACCACCCGCACGTCATGGGAAGACGGGGCCACCACGTTGAGCGTAAGGACCAGCACCGTCATCGCGACCACGGGAATCGTGAACACAATCACCATGGACGTCGTGTTCCAGGGCAGCCATTTGAACTTGAAGAAAATCAGCCAGACGGCGAGCGCATAGACACCAAGCAGCAACGCATCCATTCAGATCCGCTCCTTTCCGGCGAGCATGCCGCTGGCGATGTCCATAGTCGTGGATGCCCGCAAGTTGACGATGTTCCTCGGCCCGTAAGAGACTCCATGTCCCGCTGCCTGCGTCGACGGCACCTTGTCATGGCCTGGCGCGTCATCGTCTTCCGGTGCCTTGTCGGTGCCGTACGCGGCCCGGTAGAACACCGGCTTCGTGTGCGCCCAGAGCCAGGCCAGCGGCCACAGCAAGCCCCCAAAGAAAAGCGATAGGAGGCATAGCGAATGGATGGCCTCCTTTTGCGGATGGCGCTTGCGATGTGCGACTTTCTCGGGCCAGATATGCAGCATCCAGAACAGGTAGACCCCTGCCACCGGCACGAAGAACAGAACCACCCAGGAGATGGCATTGGCCGCGGTCTCCAGGGCCTTGCCACTGAGTACGGATGCGAACGCAGATTCGCTCGATGCCAACAGGCCGATGCCCGCCAGCAGATAGGGGCGCAGTTTCATCGAATTTTTTTGAGATGGAGAGTTGGCGCTCGATTGCACAATGCACGGGCCGGTCAAGAGCCGCTTGCCTCGTTGCGCGGGCCGCCTCGGTAGGCGTCTTCGCGCGCGTGTCCCGCGTGCCGGTGGGATGGTGATTCGTCCTCGCCTTCATCCGCTCGCGCAGCGGCTGCGTACAGAAGGTTGTACTTGCTGCTGGCGGGCTCGCCGGCAGCGCGGCAGACCGCGGGCTTCGAGGCAAGTCCGGCTTGCGCGCAGGTATCGGGCTGATCTCGCAGACGCTTTGACTCCAGTCCGCGCGGGAGCTGTGCATACGCTTGCCCGGCGCCCGCGATCAGCAGCGCAATGCCAAAGGCCCGGACGGCCAATCGGCAGTTGTTAATCATGTCTGCAGGTTCCTTCGATTGGATTCGGATGCCGACGACGTGCACCGGCGCGGCCGGTCACGTCTCGATGAGGCTCACACCTTATGGCAGCGGTCCCGTCGCGGCTATCAAAGAACTTCGAAAGTCCGGGCGCGCGGCATGAATCCGCTCTCGGTACGGCAGCGCTTTTCGAATTCCTTTGATAGCCCCCACGGCGTGACCGACCTACCCTGTTCCCCGTCGTACATCGCTCGGGTGTAGTCCAGGATCGCCCGACCCGCAGAGCCCAATGAATGCTGTTTCCCCTATCGTTGCGGGCCTCGTCGCCGTCGCAGCCGCCAGCGCCCTGTCCGGGTGCGCAATCCCGACCGCCGAGACCTTGAGCCCGTTCCAGGAGCCGTGGCCATGGACGAAGCTCGTCGCCGTCAATCGGACCGATCACTATGTGCTGGCGGTGCGCGCCAGCCATTGCGAGACCGGGCCCGCGTTGCGCCAATCGCAATCCGCGCCTTCGTTCTGCTTCCTCGGCAAGAAGCCCGAGCGGCCCATTGCAATCACCTGGGACGATGCCGGCGCCGGTGCGCAACATACCTCCACGGTGCCGCTTCCGCCCCTGTGGCCGGATGATCCCCCCCCGAGGATTTGACGGGCGGCTACCTGTGCGTGCTGTTGCGCAATGATGCGCGCGTGAGCCTGACCGTCACCGCCAGCGCGCAAGCCTGCGCTGTTCTGTAGTGGATCGCGATTGTAGGATTTCAGGGCTCTACTGGCTGGCGCACTGAGCCACCGTGGACCGGCCATTTCAGCACGGTCCACCTGACAACAGCGCTTACTGCACCGAGTAGCCGCGGCCCGTCATGCAGGCCCGCCAGGCTTGCCAGTACGACGTCATGGCCCAGTCATTGCTGGCTTGCACCTGTGCACTGGCGGCAACGGCCTGGCGGCGTTGCTGGCGATGCGCCACGCCACCCGCGATGGTTCCGACTGCCGCGCCCGCCGCGGCGCCCTTGCCCGCGTCGCCGCCGATCGCGCCCACCACAGCGCCGGCAGCAGCGCCGCCCGCCGCGCCGCGTACACGCGCACCACCGGGCACGATGACCGGAACCGGCGCGCTTGCCACCCGGTACGGATCGATGCCGGTCTGCTGTCTGGCCCAGCCGTAGCACGCGCCATCGTCATGGGTCTGTTGATACGCCGATTGCCCTCGCGCCGGATAGGCGCAGGGCTTCTGCAGCATGGTCTGAGCCCGCGCCGTGCCGGGTACCGCGCCCGACATCAGAACAAATGCCGTACACGCGGCAAGCGCAAAGTGTGGACGATTGCTCATTAACTCTCCTGATGAGGTGCCAGGTCCGGGGCGCCCACGGGCGTCGGTCCGTCATGCCCCGGTGATACCGGTGCACGCCCAGGCGTGACGACATCCGGCGGTGGCAGCCGACGCTGCGCCGCTTGTCCCTGGCCAAGGAAGAAATGCCCGTCGAAGAGGCGGGCAAACTGCGAGGTCTTGCCTGGGAAAATACCCAAGACGGGTGCTTGCCAAGACTGTCAGTTCCCGTCCCCTCAATGCTGACTGCGCACGGGTGCGATCGCAATCATAGGAAATGGAAAGAGGCGGGCCGGCAATGCTGCTAGGCTGCGGACACCCATTCACACAACTGCCTGAGGCCTTTTGCGATATACGCGGACTGAAGCTCGATCTCGTCGTCCCAGCCGTCGGCATCCGCGGCGTAGTCGTGCAGGTCTTCGCACAGCTCGGCCAGTTCTGACGGCCCGACGACCGCCAGGCCGCCCGCGATGCGGTGCAACAGTTGCGCCAGCCCAGTCACTTCCCGTGCGGCCCGAATCGCGTCGTACTGGTCGAGATCCGCTCCGGTCTGGGCGAGGAATGCTTCGACATACCCGGCAGGAATCCGTGGCAACTCGGGGAGATCATCGTCACCGGGCGATGCGGCTGTCTGCTCCACCTCCTCATGGCGCACGCCATCGTCACCGCGTGCCAGAACCGACGCCAGCGCGGCGAGAGACACCGGCTTGGTCAGATAGCCAGTGAATCCCCTCGTCCGCCCTTCGGCGACATCCTCGGGCCACGCGCTTGCGCTCACGGCATAGACGGGGATGTCGATGCCGGCGTGCCTCATTTCCTGAAGCAGGTCGAAGCCGTTCATGACGGGCATGTCGATATCGGTCAGGACCGCGTCCACGCGGTTCCCGCTCAGTGCCGCCATGGCCTCCATGCCGTTGCCCGCTACGACGACTCTCGCGCCCAGCGCACGAAGCTGGTCGCGCAGCAGATTCCGGTTCAGCAAGTTATCTTCCGCGATCAGCACGGCGTGGCCCGCAAGCGGCGATGTGGGGCGCACGACAGGGCCTTCCTCGCTCCTCTTCGATGGCTGTGCTCCGGTGATGACGGCCAGCGCTGCTGCATGGATGCCCGCGAGGCTATAGCTGGAAACCTCGCGGCCGCCATCCGGCCGTGTCGTCGCAACCAGAGGTCCCAACTGCTTCAGCCAGACGACCAAGGCCGGCTTCGGCCACCAGGCCATGACGTGCCCAGGATCAAAGGCCTCGGTCACCAGCAGGCAGTCATAGCTGTCTGCATCCACGGGCTCATCCAGGTTTGAGCGCGCCGACGGCTGGCACGCGCCCCAGTCGAAATGGTTCAGCAATCCCTCGATGCACTCGGGTTCGCGGCATAGCACCAGCGTCCGGTTCGGCGGCAAGCCTGGACGCAACGGGGGCGGCACCGCGTCGGACACGCCCAGTGGCAGGCGAACCATGACGCGCGTTCCCACGCCCAGGGTGCTGTCCAGCATGATGCGACCACCCATCCGTTCCACCAGCCGCATGCAGATCGACAGGCCCAGCCCGGTTCCCCGCGCCTGGGCGATTCGATTGTCGGCGACCTGGGAGAACGGCTGGAAGAGCCGGTCCTGGTACTCATCCGGTATGCCGATGCCGGTATCGGCGACAATGATCTCCAGATTCCCTTCCAGCCATTGCGCGCGCAGGACGATCTTGCCCGCCTGGGTGAACTTGAACGCGTTGCCAAGCAGGTTGTTGACGATCTGGGTCAGGCGCAGGGGATCGAGATCGAGCTGCGAGGGAATGCGGCTGCTGTACACCGCCAGGAAGCCCAGTCCGCGCTGCGCGGCAAGCGGGGCATGGGCTATCGCGATGCGGCCGAGCAGCTCTGTGAGGGATACGGACTGTACCTCGATGCTCAGTGCGCCCACGTCGATCTTCGAGAAATCGAGCACGTCGTTGACGATCTGCAGCAACCCCTCGGCCGACACCTGCATCGCGCCCACCCTCATCCGCTGCTCCGGCTCCAGAGGCCCCATCGCGACGAGCTCCATGTTCCCCAGCAGTGAGGCAAGCGGCGTGCGAATCTCGTGGCTCATCGACGCGAAGAAGGCCACCCTGGCCCTGGCGGCCGCTTCGGTCGCGAGCCGGGCTTCATGCAAGAGCCGCTGCGCACGCGCCGCGTCCGCATAAGTGCCGGTCAGGAAGCGATAGTTCCAGTAGCGGTACATCGCGAACAGCAATGCAATCAGCACGGCTGTAATTGCGCCGATGACAATCAGTTCCTCCGTCATCTCCTGAATCTGATGCCCGATCGGGAGCGCGAAGATCAGGTGCCCGAAATCCGCCACGAGTGGCGGGCGGCGCACTGCCCAGCCATAGTCCGGGACCCAGTGGAATATTCCGTCCGGCCGCGCTTCCAGTCTGGCATCCAGGTGTTGCGTGTTGGCCTGTGCGCCGGCCGCGACGAGCGGAGTACCAAGGCTGTCGAACACGATCGGTTCGGGGATCGACAGGTAGGGCCCGGCAGGCCGCAGTAGCTCGTGCAGCGGGATGCGTGTCAGCACGACCGCGTAGAGCGTGTCGCCCTTCGCGACCAGCGATGCGCCAACCATCTCCGGATCGGCGCCTGCCGCACCGGCCGGGACGCCCAGCCATTCGACGCGTTTTTCCCTCGCGGCCTGGAGAACATCGATATCGCGACTCCGGAAGCGATCGAGGATCGTCCTGGTGATGAGTGCCGGCGGCATCGGCGGCATCGGCCGCGCGGCCGATCCCGATGCATCGGGCGATTCATAACGATATGTCTCACCGCTGGCGATCGAGATCATTTCGATCGACGGCCTCTGGCTGGCGGCAATCAGCGTGCGAACCGCCTGGTCGCAGCTCTGCTGCAGCACGTAGTCGGCCGGCGCGGATGGAAAGATCTGCGTGCAGCGACCGCCCTGGCTGTCCGGTGAGTGCGCAAGCGTGCCATTGGCACGCAGCTCCAGGATCAGGTTGCTCGCGGCCAGTGTGCTTCGGCGTTCGAGGACGGCATCGACGACACCCTGCTCATACAGGCGGGCCACCTGCTCCTGTGCACGCAGCGAGCCGTTGAGCCGAACGAACACGCCCGTGGAGGCGATTGCGACGGCAAGCAGCCCCAGCAACACAATCACCAGCGAGAACACCCGGCGCTCCCGCTGCAGATTCCCCTCAACGGCGCGGAGGTCGGGCGACGGCTCGAACGTGTCCTGCATCAGGTCAGACCGTTGTCGCGCGCGTACGCGACGAGGTCCGCGTTGCTGGTGATGTTCAGCTTGCGCATGGCCGAGCGCTTCTGTGTCGCCACGGTTGCCAGGGTGCGGTGGAGGTATCCGGCGATTGCGGTGACGGTGCTTCCCGCGGCGAACATCCGAACGACTTCGATCTCCTTCGGCGACAGCGCGCTGGCGCTTGCGCCTGCCAGCGCGCCGGCGCTCGACATCCTGGCCGATATCCCCGGCGACAAGCGCAGGCCCTGACCGGAGATCGCATCAATGCAGATCTGCCGCAGGATGCCTGGGTCCTCGTTCTTCCCCACGATGCCGGCGATACCGGTCTCCTGGATGCGCGTGAGCAGACCGCCGTTGGTCAGCATCGTAAAGACAACGATCGGCATATCGGGGCTGGACTGCCTGAGTCGCCGGATCAAGCGAAGTCCGTCATCGCTCTCGTCGGAACGTCCCATAGTGAAATCCGTAACAATGAAATCGGGCCGGTGCGCCTCCAGGGCAGCGAACAGCTCCCTGCCGGAAGCGCACATCGCGGAAACCTGGACATTCGGGATCTCGCACAGCGTGGTCTTGACGGCGAGTTGAATCACCGGGTGATCGTCCGCGATCACGGCGGATATGGTACGTGGTGGCATGCGCGTTAATTCTCCACACCCCGGATCGGCTCCGGGAGGGTATCTGCTACTACAGCCTGCAATGGATGGTCCGGCCTTGAGGCGAGAAATGCCTTCGCTCGTTCAAAGGCACAATGAATGAACCGGGGGTGGCGCGACCAGCGGGGGGACCAGCACTGCAATAGGGCTCGCGATTCTACCAATTGGCCCACACGTCCATTTGACGAATCGGGTCAGTTGCTTGACTAATCGTCCCACGGCCCGCACAGGCCACAAACCTCTGAGGGCGCCGACGGCGTCTTCAGGGTAACGGCCCGGTCCAGGTAAACCTTACTGCCGCGGCCTGCAGGACTGATGGATGTGCAACTGCCGGGAGCACTTTGGTTGCTTGCGGTTCACATGCCTGTTGCGGGGATGCGTGCAGTACCGCTAGATACACGAAGAACGGCTACAGTGCGGAGACGCCTGCAGCTTGTTTGCAAGTCAGCCCGCCGGAGGCTCTTCTCCCGTTTCTAGCGCCTCTACTTTCAAGCTGAGCCGAATGGGCGGAGGGAGATCGGGAACGGCGGCTTCGCAACCAAACTTCGGTCATTCGCAGAGCGGAGTGCTAACGGTCCGTGACGGGTTGAGGAAAAACAATCATGAATGCGACACGTTGCACTGCATGCTGCCCTTGTCGGTCGATGAGACTTCCGCTAGCGGAAAGTCGGCCGGAGCCGTGCGTTTGAAAGAAGACTCACATCCCCTTGCGACCATTTCGGCACTGCGCTATCCCGCCCGCGCAGATGGCCTCATAGCTGACTGACAGCTACATGCCCATGTGGCTCCGAACCTCCTGCACGCAGATTTGCTATACTTGTACAAGTTATAGTACCAGTCATTTGAGGAGTGCAGTATGCGTACCATCCATTTTTCCGACGCCCGCAGCAATCTAAAGGCCGTCATGGACCGAGCCATTGACGACCACGACGCGGTGCTCATCACGCGCCGCGACGCGCCAAATGTGGTCATCATGTCGCAGGAGCAGTACGACAGCTGGATGGAAACAATGCACTTGCTCAGCTCGCCGGCTAACGCAGCGCGCCTGCTGCGTTCGATTCAGCAGCACCGCGCTGGCATGGCTGAGAAGCACGACCTGATCGACGCGGACGCTGAATGAGGCGCCAGCTGACCTTTATGACCGATGCTTGGGAGGACTATGTCTATTGGCAGGGCCAAGACAAGAAAACTCTCAAGCGCATCCATGCCCTAATCCAGGACGCCCAACGCGAACCGTTCGACGGGCTTGGCAAGCCCGAGCCGCTGAAAGGCAACCTGTCGGGCTACTGGTCGCGTCGCATCGACGACAGCAACCGCCTAGTGTATTTTTCCAACGACGATGAACTGACCATCATCGCTTGTCGGCTTCACTACGGCGACAAGTAAGCGCTATAACCGCCTGACGCAACTTCTAGGTTTCATACTCGCTCCCATCTCCTCCCTTTCACCCAAGGGATTCCAGCCCGCGCTCGCAGCGGGCTTTTCTTTGTTCACTGGGTGCTTTAGATCTTCGTTCGCCGAACTCAGGACTCCCGACAACGCGCACGAGGCCGCGTGTCTGCCTCTACAGCGAAATTGTGCTCACTCTGCAGGCGATCGTGCATCGTCTCGCAGCGAATCAGCATCAATGTTGCAGGTTCCGCATCCGCATCGGCCACATCAGGCTCTGCCTCGCTGCGCAGATATACTTGTCGGGAGACAATGGCGACGATCACAATGATGGCGCCGACGAGGAATGCACGGGCCAGGAATTGAAGGTGTCGCGCCATGGGAATTGCCGGATAGCAGGAGTAGTTGGCTGGCGAGACTACACCAAGATGCCGCTGCGTGATGCTACGCCGTTGCAGGATTGACAGCGCCGCGATTTCGCCATAGCGAGGCGGGACCGCCTCGCCTGTGACACCACACCGGGCCTGATGAGATGCCAAAGACGATTGCGCCCCTACCACGCGGCCATTACTGGGCCACGCCGCACGCGCCCTTTCCGCTAGACGGTCCGAACGGCCATGCCGAAGTCTTCCCTGGCGCCTTCTGCGTCAGCGACGGCAAATGGGTCGCCTTCTATAAGCATGGCGAAGAGGTTTGGGCGTGCAATGCCATGTATGCCGCGGCCCATTTCGACTTTGCTCCTGCCCCCAGCGTCCGCGCGCCGACGGCGGAGTGAGCCACTGGCTGCAACCGCAGCCGGCTCGCCTCTCCATCAAATATAACGCCCCAGCAGCCGGCAAAATTTCACTACGGGCGTTATGTTTAAATAGCCGCCGCGTGGCCTGCCCTTCGTTGTGGGCATCTGCCAAGGCGCAACTGGACCTTATGAATGAACCCGTTCCTCATGCGCAGCCCCAGCGCATTGCCATCGCTCTGATGGATAGCAGAGAGATTGCTAAGTACGGGATTCCCGGTCGGAGACAGCGTGCGAATCAGTGACCGATATGCCAATCCTCGACCGTCAGTTGCGCGACGCGGGCGAACTACCTGATATTGTGCGTCACGAGAATCAGGTTACGCGCCCTCGCCTGCCCTGCAATCAAGACGTCATAAGGGCCGATCGGCGTACCGACCGCCGCCAGCGGGGCGCGAATCTCTCCAGCATGCTGAGCGTCCTCAGCATCAAACGGTACCACCTCGAACTGCAACGCTTCGATGCGTGCCAGGTTCGCAGCTGTCCGCTGACTCTTGTAGGCATCATAGAACAGCTCATGGGCAACAATTGAGGGCAGCCCGAAATCGGATGGCAGGTGCGCACGCAGTCGTTCAAGCATGGTCGGCTCTCCCTTGAGCATCGCAATCACTGCGTTAGCATCGAGCAGATATTTCATTCGAACACATCCAGTCCTGGGCGGTCCTGTCCCGCAGGTTGGGTGACCGCTGCCGACTCGAAATCGGCATCAACCGGTCCGATCAGCGGGGTAAGCCATGCCGGCGCCAGTGCGTGTACGGATAATCCGCCCCTGGGCATCGGCAATAATCAGTCCGTTGAGCAGCCCGCGAACGGTCATTCGGGCCGCGCACGGGGACAGTCTAACGCTACCGATTGACGGAAAATCTACCACTCCGGCCGTTCGGCGTTGAGTCGCTGGACGGCAGAGACGGGTCGGAAGTCGCTTCTGAAGCTGCAGAGTCCGGTCCCAAATGGTCAGCGGATCGAGACCGGCCAGAAGCGGCCTGTACCTCGCCATCGAGGCCTCTTGCTACTAATGGCGGCTTCCAAGCTTGGAGGCACATCAATTTGGCCGGCCAAAAACCCCCAATCCACCGAGCGGGGCGTCTCCCTGTTTAATCCCTGTCAGCCTACCGGATTGCGTGCCATGACGATCCACGCCGCGCCGTTGATCATCACCGACCGCTCGCCGGGGAGGCCCGCGAAGGCGGCACGAACTGCGGCCGAGGCGCGGGCGCGGATGTCGTCGGGCTGATCAGCGAGCGCACGCGACAACGGGCCGACCTCGAGTGTCATCTTCACCGCGTCGTCGATCGCAGCGTCCCGCGTCCCGCCCTCGCCGAACGGGACGAAAGCGTCGAAGGGGGCGATAGCAATATCGGTGAAGCCGGCCGCCGTCAGGATGCCTGCCACGCGCCCCCGGTCGCCGAACGAAAACGGGCCGGGCGCTTCGGGATCGGGCAGCGCGCTCGGCGGGACGATACCCTTGAGCGCGCCCATCGGCAGGCGCACCCAATCGTTCTCGGCCGCGCCGCGCCAGCAGACGAAAGCGACCCGCCCGCCCGGCCGGAGCGCGCGTCGCATGTGGGCGAACGCCGCTATCGGATCATCGAAGAACATCACCCCGAAACGCGAGAACAGGATGTCGAACGCGCCCTCGGGCAGCTCTGCGCTGCTGGCGTCGGCCACCTGAAACAGGGCCGGCGTATCCTGTTGCGCAAGCGCGCGCGCTCGGCCGATCAGCGGCTCGGATATGTCAACGCCCAGCACTTGGCCCCCTGCGCCGACGCGGGCTGCGAGAGCCAGACTCGACGCGCCCGCGCCGCAGCCGATGTCCAGCACGCGCTCAACCGTCGCGGGCGCGGCGGCTTCTATCGCGGCCTGGCCGAACACCGCCACCATAGCGTCGAGCCGGGCCTGGTTGGCGACCCAGCGCTCCCCGCTTTGACCATTCCAGTCACCGACCTGGTCTGCACTTTGGCCTGCCATGTCATCTCCTTGACTCGACGATCCGTCCTTCACCGCGCCGATCTACGCCAAAGTTATCGAAGGCGACGACGCAACGGGAGAAAGGAATTTGTGCTCTCAAACAACCATCGACTGCTGGGCGAAGATACCCGCCATCGCGCCCTGCGATGATGCCTGGGTGACCGACGGCAAAAAGGGCGTGGCGAGGTCGCCAGCGGCGTAGATGCCGGGGATGCTGGTTTGGCGGCGCTCGTCGACTTTGAGGACGATGCCAGTGGGCGTATCGACCGTGGCGAGGCCCAGTGATTCATGCAGGCTGGCGGACGGCTTGTTGCTCCGATGAGCGAACAGGACGTCGACCGCGACATTGCGGCGGGTATCGAGATTGACGGTGGTGATATGGCCCTCGTGATGGGCGATCTCGACGATCCGGCCATCGACGACAGGTATGTTGCGGTGCGCCAGATCGGCCTGGATATCGGCCGCAATGTCATGACCATCGGCGAAGACAGTCAACTTGTCAGTCCAATCGCGGAACAGCCTGGCAGACTGGTGCGACTGTGGGCCGGACCAGAGGAGGCCCCAATGCTGGCCGGCGACTTCAAAGCCGTCGCAATAGGGGCAGGGCACGATGGACGTGCCCCAGCTTTCGGCAAAGCCCGGAACATCAGGCATCTGGTCGGCTACGCCATAGCTCAGGATGAGGCGGCGCGCCCTTAGGCTTTCGTGATCGTCAGTGACGACGCAGAAATCGTCGATGGCGCCAGACACGCTCTCGGCCCGGGCATTGACCAGCCTGATCGTTGGATAGCGTGCGAGCTGCTGCCGCGCCTCGACTAGGATGTCCAGCGGCGGCTTGTGATCGTGGCCGAGCAGGCCATGCGAGTGGCCGGCAAAGCGGTTGCGCGGCCGGCCGGTATCGAGAACGGTGACCTTGCGGCGGGCACGGCCGAGCTGCAGGGCGGCGGCGAGGCCGGCAAAGCTGCCGCCGATGATGATGACGTCATTCATGGTGATGGGCTCCGTGTTGCGGATAGAGGGGCGGCTAGGCCTGTTGCGCAATAACGTCCGGAGATAAGCGCTTGAGACGGTCAGCGAGCAGGGCTTCGGCATTGGCTAGAAAGTTGCCCATGGCTGTATTGACCGGCCGGACAATGCCGCATTCGTTATCGCCGGGCGGCCAGTGGAAAGCTGATTTGGACAACCGGTTAAAACCTACCGTTGGCTTGCACATTTACGATACTCCGTGGTATCGGAGTACAAGAATTTAAATACTGTCAAGTACCGGAATTGTCGTGACCGAAAACAGCCAAGGCCGGCGCGGCCGGCCCGCCAACGAGGCGCTTCGCCAAACGATAGTCGACACCGCCTGCGAACTCTTCGTGGAACTGGATTTTCAAGCGACGACCATGGACAAGGTCGCCCAGCGGGCGAAGATATCCAAGCTAAGCATCTATCGGCACTTCGAGAACAAGGAGGCGCTGTTCAGCGCGGCCATGACGGCCCGCTGCGAGCAGTTTGCACCGCAGGCTCTTTTTGAAGGCGTCGACGGTTCGGCCGAAGATCAGCTCATGGCGGTGGGGTCATCGCTGCTTCGCACGCTGTTGAGCCCGGACGTCCGCAGTGTCGAAGCCATGGTTTTGGCCGACAAGACGAACCAAAAGTCGTTAAGCAAGCTCCATTACGAAGCAGGGCCCGCCCATGTCATCGCCCAAATCGAGGCGGTGTTGCGTCAGTTGCACGCGAAAGCGATTCTGAATGTACCCGATGCTCGCCAGTCCGCCCGCTTGTTTGCCGCGCTTTTCAAAGGATCCGATCTCCTGCTTATCGCCCGCTTCGACGAGGCGAGAGCAGAGGACGACAACGAAATCGAATCCTATTGCCGGTCGGCCGTCGCCATGTTCATCGCCGCGCACGGTGGCATCTAAAGATGCCATCGCGGCCGATGAAGAACACGCAGCAGTTGTATACGCTGTTCGCCCTTGAGCAACCTATGGATGATGCGTGGACGACTGATGGGCGAGACCATTGCATGAGCGCAAAAGCCGTCCGCGCGGGCAGGCAGAGGCCGCTTTACACACGATAGCGGCCGCTATGGCGGCCCAAGTGGAACGACAGAGAAGGGTCGGGACAGCGACCGTTACAGCAGGCGCAAACTGAATCTCCCTTCACCTGAAAGGAGATCTCCCTAAGCAGTATCAACTGCTCCAGATTGAGGTAGGCGACGCCATCCCTGTCGCTGAAATCCCGGACTTCCCCGCAGACTGGAAAAGCGACAATAGTTGGTCCAGAAACGCAGGCACAGAATGGCTCGCATCGCGTTCGACCGTGCTGCTGAAAGTGCCCAGCGTGCTTGTGCCATTTGCATCTAACTATCTGTTCAATCCCGCGCATCCAGACGCGGAAGCGGCACGCATCGTAAGCGCTCGACGGGTAGACCACGATCCACGCATCCTGTCGCTACCCAGCGAGCAAAGATCCCGTATTTAAATGGGCAAGTCCACCCGTCGAAATAAGGTAGCTTTAAAGAGCCGTTGAAGCGGGAGAAGACTGACGGACAACGGTACAAGATTCGTGACCACCTCCTCCACCGGCCTGCCGCTTCGATGATGAAGACAACTGATCGCCGGCAAGGCCGGGGATGCGAAAAGCCGGACCGCGTCGCCGTGGCACCGAGCGGCGGCAGCGTCAGCTCCTGCCCTTCCAGAGGCAGCCCTTCGAGTAGTACACACCGGACGGTACTGGCCGTTGCAAGGCCCGTTAAGCCATTAGACTCTTGGATATTCAGGGGGTAGCGCTAGTCTAACTCGACTATGAGTCTGGTTGGCAAGATGCTAATGACCTCGGACGCTTAGGGCAGAAGATCGGCGTACGTGTGACATATCGCAGGCATGAGAACATCGCTGTGCAGTCGCTCGCCGCACTCATTGCAGGCCTGCGTCGCCCCAAGGTGTCGTTTCGGCAGCGAATCTTTATTGCTTATTCTCGCTGGAAGCAATGACCGGTGTCGAATTGACGGCCTTGGAGACAAAGGCCATGAAGTTCGGAGACTACATCCTGGCTGGGCATTTACTATGGGACGTCGATACCGTTTGGCCCAGTGAGCGAAGCACGAGCGCAGTTGCCGTCTTGCTGCCTTGTCTCACCATCGGCCTCTGGCCCAAAGGTAAACCCTAAGATGCAGCATGCGCTTCTCCTCGGCTATGCTGACAGTTCGCTGCGCCGTAGTGCATTCCGCCATATCTTGGCAGCGACCCCGAGGGGGCTCTTCAGCAAGCCTTTGTTCACCAAAATTTGAGGACGAAATGGCGACTGGTATTGTGAAGTGGTTCAACAACGAAAAGGGTTTTGGATTTATCACGCCAGATGATGGTGGCGCAGACTTGTTTGCCCATCAGTCGGAAATCCAAGGTTCGGGATACCGGTCGTTAGATGAAGGCGCAAAGGTCGAATTTGAAGTCAAGCAAGGACCCAAAGGCCTGCAAGCGGCAAAGATCCGCAAACTATAAGCGCAGCGCCCCTGGCCATCAGGCACAGCGCTGGAGCTTTCGTGCCAGCGCGTGAGATACGTCGTTCCCATGCGGTCTGCCCACTGGCCCGTTCAGGTGAGTACCCGCCCGATTCCACAATCCGGATTTTCGGCTATGTGGCCACCCCGCGGAGCTACTGCGCCATCTATTCATTGAGGCGGCCCTCAAGTTCCCTCTCTGATCATGGCACGGATGTGGGGATAAACTTCCGTGCGCCATCGGGGCCCACTGAACAGATCGTAATGGCCGCACTGACGCGCCATCACATGCCGTTGGTCATGGGCGGAGATCCGTCGGCATAGATCGTGCGCGCCCTGGGTCTGGCCGCGGCCGGAAATCGTGTCCCGATCGCCTTCGATTGTCAGCAGTGCGGTGGTGCGAATATCCTGCGGTCGTACGGCCTCGCCGTGTATGCGCCAATCGCCGCGCGCTAAACGAAACTCCTGGAACACGATCTCGACGGTGTCAATGTAGAACTCGGCCGCGATGTCAAGCAAGGCTAGATTCGCTTCGAAAATACGCCGGTGCATCGCGGCATGTTCGGCCTCACCCCGCATGAGATCCAAGTAGTAGTCGTAATGGACCTGCAGCAGACGACACGGCTGCGCTCCCCAAAGGCCAGCGAGTTGAAGAAAGCTTGGGTATACGTCACGGCCTGCCCCGGGATAGGGATCGGGCACCGTGTGGATCAGGTTCCGTTGAAACCACGCAAGGGGGTGGCACGCAACCAGCCGGTCAATGGCCGAGGCATTGCGGCGCGCATCGACCGGGCCGCCGATCAAAGTCAGGCTGGTCGGGGTCGGCTCACCCCCACTCGCCAGCAGGGAAACCGCGGCCAAAGTTGGCACGGTCGCCTGGCAAACTGCAAGGACATGTAGCGGCTCCGCGCCAATCCAGTGGATGTAGCTCTGTACTTGCGTCACATAGTCCTCAAGGCGGAATGGCCCCTCCGCAATCGGCACGTCGCGCGCATCTTGCCAGTCCGTCACATACACCACATGCTCGGGCAGAAATGCCTGCACGACGTCACGGAGCATGACCGCGTGATGCCCGGCCAATGGCGCACAAACCAGTAGCGGCGTTGACGACTGCAAGGCGTCATCGGCCGCGACAGGGGCGGCTGCAAAGCGCAGCAAGCGGCAAAACGGCGCGTCCAGCACTACTTCCTCGACCACAGGAATGACATGGTTGTCACGCTGGATTGCGGAGATACCGAACGTCGGCTTCTCCCAGGTGTCCCCGAGACGGTACAAAATTTCATACGCAGCGGCAAAGCATGAAGCGCCCGGGAGTTGAGCCAGCGGGCTGTCAGAATCGCTTAACGCCTTCGCCGAACTCTTCATCCAGGCGGTGAACGGCGAAAGGAGTGTGCGCTGGTACTCGAAAAACTGATACAGCAGCATGAAACCTCCAGCGGAAATGCCAAATGGGCATTGCTACCCGACGTTGCCTTGCCGCCATGAGCCGCGGCAACAATGCTGCTGACGGTGGAGTGACGGGGCTGGGCTGAGTTTCAATATACGTCGTCTTGGCAATGCTGGGGTACGGTCTATCTCGTTGGACAGGGGTCGCCAAAGACCATCGACCAAGCCGTTGCAATCCAAACGGCCGAGGTGCTCGGCACGATTGAAAAGATTCTTGCCGAGAACGGCTCCAACGAACGGATGCTGACGTCGAGATGACCTCGTTGCCATCAGTGGCCTTGTAAACCATGCTGAAGAGCCTGCCTCACCCTACGAATCGAACTGCCGGACGTGACACCACTGGTCGAACGTGGCTCGTTGGAATCTTCGATCCGGCGGGATTCGACGTGAACGCAATCAATACCAGGTTGCGTACCCTTCGATAAGGAAGCGTTTGACTGGGTGGGCACCATGGCCAGGCGCAGTCGGCGGAGCGGTGGCGCGCGGTTGCCTTGACATTGGTGGTGGGTCTGTAAAGTGAAAAGCATGCAACGCGATTCCACGCCCATGCTTTTGACCACTCAGCTTTCCCTCTTGCCCCTCGCCCCCAAACCCCGTAACGATGCCGGCGAGCCGGCCCTGCTCCTGATGGCCTGCTCGGGCACGAAACTCGATCGGGATGCGCGCGCCATCGACCTATACCGCGGCGTGATGTACGAATCGTACCGGGCACATGTTCGCGGCAATGAGGCACCGACCGTCCTGATACTGTCCGCCCGCCACGGCTTTCTGGCGGCGCACACCGAGATCGTGCCCTACGATCAGCGCATGACGCCCCAGCGTCCCGACCAGATGTGGAACGACCTGCAGATTTACCTGCGGCCGGAGGACTGGCCCAGCCGAGTCAGCCGAGTCAGCCGAGTCAGCCGCGTCAGCCGCGTCATGCACGCCGCGCTGGCCCGCCGGTATGGCGTGGCACTGCCGGACCTGAAGGAAACCACCGGCGGCATCGGCACGCAGCGCTCCCAGCTCGGCGCCCTCCTCGACGGCCTAACACCGACGCTTTGCGATCGGATCGGCCAGCATCCCAACGGCCCCCCACTCTATCGCCGCTACGGCTGGATCGAAGCAGGCGCCACCGTCAACGTGGTTTACCGGGCAGCACCACATCTGCCCGTGCGCGAGGCCCAGGTCCTGGCACTCTTTGACGGACCGAGGGGGCCCACTGCCGAAGTCGTGGTCGAAGAGGTCATCGGCGGCCGCACAAAGGTCTATCCACGCTGGGTCGCCGTGTGCAATCTGCGTTCTAATCCGACGGAGATGCCGGCATGAATGAATTTGATCGCCAACTTCAAGCCCTGGCCAACGAACTGAGCCAAGTGGGCCACGATAAGCCGGCACAGCTACTCGCCCTCACCTACACCGGCTTCCGTGCTTGGGCGAAGGTGGGCAATTTGAGCTTTCCACCAGAGCGGCGCTACGAGCTGCTTCAGGAGGTCTTGCGCTTTTGCGCAGACGAAAGCCTTTGCGCCTGCTGCTTCTCCAGAGACCATGCCTTGCAGAAGATTGCCGACATGCTCGACGGCAGCTATCCGCGGTACGCGCGCACGCGCGCGAGGATCGAGGAACGGCGCAACCGGTATGGTCGGATACGGTTCTGACGCCCTTCTCTGCAGGCTTTACCCGCCTCGAGGAGGCGGCAGGGGTATGGGCGAAGCCGATTTCAGTATATAACAACAGGCATGGAACCAATGGACCTCCTCTGGCTCACCAACCCCACCTTGGCTTATAGCGACTGGCAAGCTAGGGAAGCCGCCGGCGCAGATCGTCGGCCCTTCGCTGCGCGCTCAATCGTCCAGCATCAGGCGATGTTCGAGCACTTCCGCAGGCACCTCATTTCGCGCGGGGCCAGCATCCCCTCATTCGGCGCCGACGATATCGACGCGTTCTGGCAGAGCCCCGAGGCGCGGTCCTACTCCCAGGCAACCCGGGTGCGATACGTCAAGCTGTTGGATCGCCTGTGCCGGCATCTGGTCTCTTCCAGTGTCCGGCACGACAACCCGGCGGCCGCGCTGCTTGCTGCCGAGCGATGGCCTGATCGGGAGCCAACGCCGCAGTACCTGGACGCGGCCCAGGATGCGCGCCTGCAGGCCTTCCTGGAGGCGCCTGCCGAGGACCTGGCCAGCCTGCGCTCGCGCGCGATCGTCGCCATCCTTCTCGCGACAGGCATCACGGCGTCAGAGGCCCGGGCCGCACGCGTGGTGGATCTGCAGCTCGACGCAAGTCCGCCCTATCTTTTCGTACCGGCGCATGGGCCGCGGGATGCCCGCACCGTGCATCTGCAAGAATTCGCCGTGCAGCTGCTGCGCGCCTGGCTGGCCCGGCGTGCGACACTGCCCATCGAGGGCGACCTACTCTTCACGCTGACGCCGGAAGGCCGACCTATCACGGATATGAGCTTTGGCCGGATCGTGGCCGCAGCGCTTGAAGCCATCGGATTCACCGGCGCGGAGCCGAGCCCGCGCACCCTGCGTAATACCTTCTGCCGGCGCCAGCTGCTAGCGGGTCTGTCCCGTGAGAATGTCCGCCGCATGCTGGGGCTGGCGAGCCGCCGCACCTGCGACCGCATCGCGGCAACTATCGAATCGGAAGACGCAGACCAACCATGAGCATCCCGCTGGACGCCGCCAAAGCCATCTATCGACGCGCGATCGACCCCAGAGCGAGCGACCGCGAAGGCGAGGCGTGGTGGGCTGCCGTCGCCGACGAGGTCAATATGGTCCTGAGCGCCAGGGACGCCGCGGCGGCGGCAGCCGTCATTGCCTGGTGGCACCATGATTGGAGCCAGGTGGCGGACAGCCCGCGGGCTGCGGCCGCACGCATCCGTCGCGCCGCACGTTCGAAGGCGTATTGAGGCAAAATCCACTTGCATGCGTGGCCGCTTTTGATATTCTTCGACGGTGCGCCGCGCCGCAATCTGTGCAGACGCACACCTTTAACCTATACGAACTATGGCCACGAAAGCGAAACCCGTCGCAAAGACTGCAACGAAGGCCGCAGCGAAGAAGGCTGCGCCGGCAAAGAAAGCTGCTCCTGCCAAAAAGGCTGCAACCAACGGCGCTCCGATCGCGAAGCCGATCAAGGACACCTTCAACAAGTCGAGCCTGCTGGCACACCTGATCGAGCAGACCCAGCTGGACAAGAAGGCCGTTCAAACCGTGCTGGCTCATCTGGAGAACACCATGGTCAGCGCGATCCACAAGAAGGGCGCGGGCGAGTTCACCCTGCCGGGCCTGTTCAAGGTTTCGGCCATCCAGGTCCCCGCCACCAAGAAGCGCTTTGGCAAGAATCCATTCACCGGCCAGGACCAGTGGTTCGCGGCCAAGCCGGCGTCGGTCAAGGTAAAGGTTCGCCCGCTGAAGAAGCTGAAGGACGCGGCCCTGTAATACGGGCCCAGCCCCTCAAGCAGAGAGCCTGGCAATGCCAGGCTTTTCCTTTGGTAACGTGTGTCGGAACTGCTCACGCTTCCTCGTGGAAGGCAGCAAGACTAGGTGATGATAGGCCACAACTTACGGTGGCGTCATTGTTTAGGCCTGTCATGGTCTGGCCGCTTGCCCTGTTAGTCGGTTCCGTATCTGCGTTACAGCGACCATGCTTGCGGTTCGTTACCACCCGCAGCAGCCAGTACATGATCCAAGAGCTCTTCTCACGGCCCCTGCTCTGTTCGCAGTTCGGCGCGACAAACCGCGGTGCGATCGGAGGATCGCCCCTACCGAGATAGCGCCTTACGCCCCCTGAATCGCCCTTCGAGCCGCCCTGCCCACTACGGACTGCTCCCAAGCCGGAACGGCCTTATCTGGAAGGCGTCCCTCGTTGACTGTGTAGCATTTGCCTCGTCCGACTATCGGTCTACTCAGGCGACCCCACGCCTTTGGCTTTGCCTTGTGGTTGGGCAGATCGAACTCCTTTGTGCTGGTCGGACTGGGGCCGCCTCGATAGCCTATTTCTATTCGGTGCTGTTTGGCAATGACACACCAGTGCCAACAATTGCAGGCCTGCTTGTCCGGAGCACGACCGTGCTGCATTCATGGTGCTTTGCGGGACCCATGGGGAACGGCAAGGGGAGGCGGTCGGCAACTGGCGAGGGGAGCGATGTGACGGCTTGCGCCTGCCGTCATCCGGCATCATCGTCGCCATCCCCTCGATTCGCCGCGCCAGGCGCGGGTGTCAGTGCGACGCGCCCACCTCCGCCTTTTCTCGTCCCATGCTGTACTCGGCCGGCACCCATGCGTAGCCCTTGCCTTGGCGCCGCACATGCCCGAGGCCCGGGAACGAGATATGCGCCGCGCCCACCCAATAGCCCTTAGCCGCGGCGTCAGCCATCGCCCGCTTGCGCATCTTCACCGCCGCGGTGGCATTCACATCGAAATAGATGGCCACGCCCGGCTCCGGAAACTGCACGTACTGCGCGTGGATGGTGTCGCCCCACAGTTGCAGGCGCTGCCCTTCGCTGCTGATCTCGTAGAACGCGTGGCCCGGCGTATGGCCCGGCATGCGCACCGGACGGATGCCGGGGAACAGTTCCTGCTCCCCGTCGAAGGGCCGGACCTTTCCAGCCTTCAGGTATGGCGCGAATACCGCTTCCGATTGCGCGAAGTTATGCCGCTGACCGGATGCCGCCTTTGCGGCGTTGGCGGGGTTGAGCCAGAAATCGGCATCGCGGCGGTCGACGTAGACCACGGCGTTCGGGAACACGGCCTTGCCGTCGACCGCCAGCCCGCCGGAGTGATCCACGTGGATATGAGTCAACAGCACCGCATCGATCTGCTCGGGCTGGTAGCCGGCGGCGCGGATATTGTCCGGAAGCTTGCCGCCGACGCCCGGACCGAACAGGCTGCCCGCACCGGCATCGACGAGCACCAGCTGCTGGCCGGTGTTGATCAGGAAGGCGTTGATCGAGGTTTCGGGCTCCGTGGACTGGTAGCTCCGCGCCTGCAGCGACGCGATGTGCTCGTGCGACGCATGCTTGAGCAGCTTGCCGATCGGTACGTTGACGGTGCCGTCCGACAGTGCGGACCTCGAACTTGCCTAATTTCATCCGGTAGTAGCCGGGTGCCTGGGTGCCGACCTGGGGCGTGCCGCGAGTTTGCCCAGGGGGATACCACGGTTGCCCGTCGGAGCCGGCCGCTACGGTCTCTCGGATCTGAAAGGGCGGCGGGACACACCACGACCCGTATGCAGTTCCGAACTAACGCGACACTGGTAGCTCCTACCGTCATACGCCCGTCGTCGGTTGGCACATGGGAGTGAGATCCAATGAAGCTATCAGGTCAAAATGCGTTCGTTACGGGCAGTAACGGCGGCATCGGCCGCGCGATTGCCTTGCGGCTGGCCCAGGCAGGGGCCGGCGTGGTGCTGGCCGTGCATACGCTGAACGAAGGCGCGGAGCAGACTGCACAAGCGGTTCGCGATGCCGGCGCCAGTGCATGGTTAGTGGCAGGGGATGTCAGTAAGGTTGTCGATGCCAGGCACATGATCGAAGAAGCCCTGAACGTAGCAGGCCACCTATCCGTGCTGGTCAACAATGCCGGGATCGAGATTCGAGCCGGGCTCCTGGACATGACCGAGGCCGACTATGACCGCGTCATGGACACAAACCTGAAAGGACCTTGTTTTCTCGCCCAAGCGTTCGCCCGCCACAGGCGCGAGGCCGGCGCCGGGGGCAAGATCATTAATATCAGTTCTGTCCACGAAGATTTGCCATTCCCGCACTTCACAAGCTATTGCGCCAGCAAGGGAGGATTGGAATCACTGTCAACAACATCGCGCCGGGAGCGATCGGCACGCCGATGAATCGTCAACTGCAAAGCAATACCGCCGAAATGACGAGGCTTCTGGAAAACATCCCGCTTGGTCGGCTGGGCATGCCGGAAGAGGTTGCTGGCTTGGCGGCCTTCCTGGCAAGCAAAGAAGCTGACTACATCACGGGTGCCACGTTATATAGCGACGGCGGATTACTGTGGAACTATGCCGAGCAATGACGGCATGGGCATGGTGAAATTGTGATGCATCAGTCTCACGCGGTGGGAATGGTGCATTCAACCCCGCACAAAAAGGGCTGACCATAGATTGAATTTAGCGGCAGGGACGACCTTTCAAAACCGCCTGGACAGTGGATGTTGGCGCCAGATTCTAATGTCCGTTTATAGCCAGATTCAAATGTCCGAGTTGACCCGAGTAACCTGTACGGCCTTGAGCCAGCCAGGGAGCCGCCATGCGATCGGACACGATCACCATGACGATGCGCCAATTGGACCGGCTCAAGGTCTTGCAGGCCCTGGCAGACGGTCACCTGAAGACCGGGATTGCGGCGGCTCGGCTGGGACTCAGCACACGGCAAACGTTGCGCTTGCTTCGTCGGTACCAGGTCGAAGGTGCGCCAGGCTTACAGAATGGCCGGCAAGGCGCTCCGGGTCATCGCCAGTTGCCGCCCGGGCTGGAGTCGCGCGTCCGCGGCCTGATCCGCGACAGCTACGCCGACTTCGGTCCGACCCTAGCGGCCGAGAAGCTCAGGGAGCGCCATGGTATCGACCTGGCCACCGAGACGGTACGCCGGATCATGATCGACGCCGGCTTCTGGGTCCCGAGGAAGCTGCGCCCGCCCAAGGTGCACCAGCCGCGCAACCGCCGCGCCTGCCTGGGCGAGCTGGTGCAGATCGATGGCAGCGACCACGCCTGGTTCGAGGACCGGGCGCCGGCGTGCACGCTGCAGGTCTATGTCGACGATGCCACGGGCCGGCTGATGCAGTTGTTGTTCGTGCCGACCGAATCGACGCCGGCGTACTTCACCGCCACGCGGGCCTATGTCGAGCGTCACGGCAAGCCACTGGCGTTCTATTCCGACAAGGCCGGCATCTTCCGCGTCAACGCCAAGGACAGCGCCGAAGGCCGCGGCTACACCCAGTTCGGGCGCGCGCTGTTCGAGCTCAATATCGACATCCTGTGTGCCAATTCGAGCCCGGCCAAGGGCCGCGTGGGGCGCATGAACGGCACGCTGCAGGACCGGCTGGTCAAGGAACTGCGGCTGCGCAGGATCAGCGCGATGGCCGCCGCCAACGCCTTTGCGCCCTACTTCATCGCTGACTTCAACGCGCTGAGACTCAATTCGATGAGACTGGACCGTCAATATGGCTAACAACTCCTACCAAGATTTAACGCGTCAATTAGCACCCGCCCGCCTATTCTGGTTGCTCACAGAACACATCCGACGGAGCGCTTGCCATGAACAATCAGCAGACTTTGCGATATGCCTCTCGAACCGCTTTAGTGTGCATTGGACTCTTCACGATGCAGCCTTCTTCCGGAGCAGATAGTCCCGTCATTAAAATCAATGAGGCCACTGCTAAGGCCGAGGTCAAGTCGGACAAACTGAGGGGAAACCTGACGATGCTCTCCGGTTCTGGCGGCAACATCATCGTCTACAACAGCCCCGCGGGCAAGTTTGTCGTCGACTCAGGAATTTCGGTGTCCAAGGATAAGATCCTTTCTGCCCTGAGCGCGATCGGCCCAGAACCCCTGAAATACTTGGTGAATACCCATTACCACTGGGACCATTCGGACGGCAACGTCTGGATGCATGAGGCTGGCGCGACAATCGTCGGCGCCCCCCAGACCGCACACCATTTGGGGGAACAAACCCGTGTTGAGGACTGGAATTACACTTTCAAGCCGTTGCCGGCAGCAGGTCGGCCCACAGTCCTGGTCAAGGGTAGCAAGACCATTAAATTCGGCGGTGAGACTTTTCACATGCAGAATTTCGGCAACGGCCACACCGACGGTGACTTGTGGGTGTATGCCCAGAAAGCTGACGTGCTGATACTGGGCGATACGTACTGGCATCCATATTATCCTTTTATCGATAATAAACATGGTGGCAGCATTAACAATGCCATCAAATGGGCTGACAAGGCCATCGAGGCCAGCACTGATAAGACCATTATCGTGCCGGGCCACGGTGTGGCCAGTAACAAGACCGACTTGAAGCAATGGCGAGCCATGTTGGCCGACATACGCGATAAGGTCGCAGCGATGAAGAAACAAGGCAAGTCCCTCGAAGAAATTCAGGCGACCAAACCCACCTCCGCGTACGACGCAAAATACGGAGGCTTTGTTATTGACGGCAACTTCTTCACAAAACTTGTCTTTGACGGCTTGTGAATCGAAGGGGGATCGCAAAGTGGCCACGATGCCCGCACCTGAACTCGGTCATCCTGCAGAGTCCGCAGGACACCCCACTGACGAGCAGCACCAGGAAGAAGCCTTGGACGAGGCGTTGCGAGAAACCTTCCCATCCAGTGATCCGATCGCGGTATCTGTGCCTCCCTGGCCAGATCGCGACGGATCGAAAACGCCCGGATCCCACACTAAATAAGAGATATCGTATGAATACCTCAAATCACGGCTTTCCTGGCAAATTGTCTGCCGACAATGTAATCACTGAAGACGGCACACGCATTCATTTTGGGGACTGCGATCCGGCACCCCAGTAGCGTTTAGTCATGGCTGGCCTCTTCAAGGCGCAGCCTGGGAAGATCAAATGTTCTTTCTCGCCGACAGGGGCTATCGCGTAATCGCCCATGACCGCCGCGGGCACGGTTTATCCGGCCAGCCCTGGCACAACAACAACAACAACAACAACAACAACAACAACATGAACACCTATGCGGATGATTTGGCGACTCTGATCAATGCTTTGGACTTGAAAGGTGCAGTATTGGTTGGCCATTCTACGGGTAGCGGTGAAATTGCCCACTATATGGGACAGCGCGGAACCAGCCGTATCGCGAAAGCGGTTCTCGTAGCTGCCGTGCCGCCATTGATGCTGCAATCCGCGGCTAATCCAGCTGGCTTACCCATGTCAGTGTTTGATGACATTCGCGAGGCCGTACCCTCCGATCGGTCCCAATTTTTCCAAGATCTCAGTATGGCCTTCTACGGCCTCAACCGCAAAGATGCCAAAGTATCCCAGCGCTTACGCGACACGTTCTGGGCACAGGGCATGCAATGCGGGATCGAAGCGGCTTACGACTGCGTCAAGCAATTCTCTGAAGTCGATTACACCGAAGATCTGAAGAAAATCAACGCCCATACCCTCTTCCTGCACGGCAGCGACGACCAGATCGTGCCATTCGACGCTGCAGCCAAGGCCGCGGTCAAACTGATTCCGAATGCAAAACTGATTGTCTACGAAGGCGATCCTCATGGGCTACCAGCAACCCACAAGGAGCGACTCAATGAGGATCTGTTGGCGGCTCTCCAATCATAGCGCCTATTGACGCATACGGCTAATGCAGAGACATCGATGAATACCATGATTCGTACACCTTTCGGATTCAATTCGACTGCAGACGAAGTGTTGAGTGGCGTCGACTTGTCCTCCAAGCGCGCCATTATCACTGGTGGCTCCTCGGGTATCGGCATTGACACCGCACGCGCGCTCGCCAGCGCCGGCGCTCAAGTTACCTTGGCCGTGCGTAATCTGGAGGCAGGAAATAGGATTGCCGCGGACCTGCAGGCCCAGACCAATAACCATCAGGTGACGGCGGCCTATTTGGACCTGAGTGACCAGATGTCGGTACGAAACTTTGTCGCCTCCTGGCACCGACCCCTGGACATTTTGATAAACAATGCTGGAATCATGGCGCTTCCCACGCTCCTCAGGACTAGAGAAGGATGGGAAATGCAGTACGCCACGAACTTCGTCGGCCATTTCGCACTCACAATTGGATTGCACGACGCATTAACAGCGGCACACGGCGCGCGAATTGTCTCCGTCAGCTCAAGTGGCAACTTGCTCGCGCCTGTGATTTTCGACGACCCTCATTTCAATTTTCTGCCCTACGATCCATTCGTCGCTTACGGCCAGTCCAAATCAGCGTGCGCACTCCTGGCGATTGAAGCGACACGCCGTTGGTGCTACGACGGGATCTACGCGAACGCGCTGAATCCTGGCGCCATCGCGACCAACCTCCAGCGGCACACCGGAGGCCTGCGCACGCCGGTGGAGCGGCGCAAGAGTCCTGCGCAAGGTGCAGCGACATCCGTGCTACTGGCGGCCTCCCCGCTACTCGAAAATGTCGGTGGACATTATTTCGAAGACTGCAACGAAGCCGAGATTATGTTTCGCCGCCCGGATGACTACCGTGGCGTAGCGCACTATGCGGTCAATCCTGCAAATGCGATGCGGCTGTGGGATATGACGCTTGAGATGATCGAGTAAGGTTTGGGTCAGCTACAACGCCGGCGTCGTGCAGGACGACGCGCCGGGCTTGCCGCTGCTGGTCAGCGGCACCGTGCGCGCGACCGATGGCACGCCGTTGCCTGGCGCGCTGGTCGAGATCTGGCAGGCGTCACCGGTGGGGCTGTATGACAACCAGGACCCGACCCAGCCCGATCGCAACCTGCGCGGCTGCGAAACTGGCTGTAGATTCACCGGCCAACGCAACAGCATGATCAGCGCCAGACGCTCGCCTTGTGGCGCCTGCCGCTCGCTAAAAATTTCCATGTTTTGTCTCCTTTGCAAACGTTTGCATTATCGGCGGTTTCGATGGATGGTCAAGGTTGAAGTGGGTCACCGCCACAACGTGCAACGGCTCCGTTCAACCACAAACCCAATCCAAACAAGGGGGTACGGAGGCGCTTCAGGAGAAACCCTAGGTGCATGCGGAGGCGCGGAATGTGGCGCATAGGCCTGCCTGCGCCCCTGCCGATGCGGCTTGGCCAGCGTTGGAACGCACCAAAGGTCGCGGCCGAGTGCAAGAACGCCGGCCTCACTCACGCCGCGTGCCGGGAGGCTATCGCGCCGCGGTCGATTTCACTTGGAACTCGCGGATCACCGGGTTGCCAAGGATGGCATCCCTTCCCGCTTCAATCAGGCGATCGACGTCCCTCTCGGGCAGACGAAGTCTGGTCGGCACATCGTTCAGACTTGCAGCACGCTCCTTGTCGAGGGCATCAAACGAAATCCGCGTGACGAAGAATTCAACGTCTTCGCATCGCCAGCCTGGGTGTAGTGCAGCAATCTCCTGCTGCCGAGAATGCGGCATCCCACATCGATACGCCACAAGGTCGTCGCGCCACTGCTGCATCATGGGAACGAAGGCGTCATAGCTCATTCGAACGTTGGTCGCCATTGCCGCGTCGATGGCCGCGCTTGCGACTTCGATTCCCGATGGGCCCGCCTGGCGTTGGTTCCAATCGCCGCGCGGGCCCTGACCCGCGTCAACAACGATTAAAAAGTAACCGCTGCACGGCTGACCTTTGGAATGGGGGCCGAAATGACAGGGTTTTCGCTTTCGCTAACACTTCGGGTGTGTTGCTTGTCAGACATATCATCCTCCAGGATCGGTAGTACATGTTTGAGGTGTCACTTCCTTGGAGTAGTTATCTGCCGCCGCAAAAGCAAGGCCAAGATGTTGCAATTTAACAATCAACGCGATAGGACTGCGCCAAAAAAGAAGGCAAGCCTGTGTTTGGCGTCTGACGTAGGCGCCGCGCCCCCTCCGGCGGGCGTTTTCTTCTAGCGAAGCTCGAAGTCGCTCTCGCGCGGCGGTCGGTACGGCTTCCCATAGCCGATGAAGCACGCTGCATACGACAAAGCTATAACCACGAGCGGATATACCCGCATGCGTAGGAATCCTTCGCAGACATACGTTACTTGGACGGCTTGGGCCTTGCTGTTGGGCGTCTGCGTGGCGGGCTCGGCCGGTTCAATCGGAGAGACGCAAATCACCGCCAGCGTCTCCCCACATTCTTCACATGGCAAGGCACCAGGCGTCGGAATAGAAGAACTTGCCGTGCCAAGACAGCCCGAGTAAACCGGCCTGCACACTCATGTAACCGACCGACGGAGACCCTTTTTCCTATCTATCATGCAGTCAGCGCAAAAATCGTCCACTGCAGCGCAACGACGTCCAATTGCGATGGCCTTCCGGTGGCTGCAGCGTTCCGACGACTGGCCCCCAGTCCGCAGGCCCTTCCCTCGTGTCCCAAACCGCCCAAATCAATCCTTTGGGCTATTCCAAGAGGAGTATCGACTATGTCTGGTTCTGTTCGTTCCGACGGTAGCCAACCACAGCCTGGCGATGGCGTACCTCCTGTGCCTGAACCGCGCGGCCCCCTTCCCCTTGACGCCACGCCAGGCGCCGCCCCCGCCGGCTTGCACGACGGCACCCTGACCGGCTCAACCCGCATGCCGCTGCGCTTGACGATCAACGGCACGCTCCATCGCCTCGATATCGATCCGCGCGAATCCCTGCTTGACGTACTGCGCGAGCGTCTGAACCTCACGGGCACGAAGAAGGGATGCAACCAGGGCGCCTGCGGGGCCTGCACGGTGCTGGTGGAGTGGCGCCGCATCAATAGCTGCCTTGCGCTCGCCGCCATGTACAACGACGCCCGCGTTAGCACGATCGAAGGTCTGTCGTCCGCCGACGGCGACCTGCATCCGCTACAGGCCGCGTTTATCGCGCACGACGGCTTCCAATGCGGATTCTGTACGGCAGGCCAGATCATGTCCGGCGTCGCCTGCATCAATGAGGGTCATGCCACCTCCGCTGACGATGTGCGCTTCTGGATGAGCGGCAATATCTGCCGTTGCGGAGCTTACCCGGGGGTCGTCGCGGCGATCGCCGAGGTTGGCGGGAGGAAGCTGCCATGATCCCCTTCACACTGCAGAAAGCCGGCTCCGAAGCTGAAGCGTTGGCGGCGGGCGCGGCCGGGGCCCGCTTCATCGCCGGCGGCACCACGCTGGTCGACCTGATGCGCGAGCATGTGGAACAGCCCACGCAACTGGTAGACATCAACGCGCTGCCGCTGAAGCAAATCCACATGGAGGGCGACGAGCTGGTCATCGGCGCGCTGGCCCGCATGTCCGATGTCGCCGCACATCCCGACGTTTGCCGCCTCCACCCGGTGATCGCCGAGTCGCTGGTCGAGGGCGCCTCTCCCCAGTTGCGAAACATGGCAAGCATCGGCGGCAATCTTCTCCAGCGCGTGCGCTGTCCTTACTTCCGCATGCTCGATGCCGCCTGCAACAAGCGCACCCCGGACAGCGGCTGCGCGGCAATTGGGGGCTTGCACGCAGGCAATGCCATCCTGGGTGTCAGCGACCATTGCTCCGCAACGCATCCGTCCGACCTTGCGGTTGCCCTGGTCGCACTCGACGCGGTGGTCCATGTACGGGGTCCGCACGGCGCGCGCCACTTCCCCGTGGAAGACCTTTACCGCCTGCCCGGAACCACGCCGCATCTGGAACACGCCTTGGAGCCCGGCGAGCTCATCGTCGAGGTCCGGGTTCCACCGCTCGCTTATGCACGGACTGCGCGCTATCTGAAAGTACGGGACCGGGCCTCGTATGAGTTTGCCCTGGTATCGGCCGCGGCAGCCTTCGAGGTCAGGGATGGCGTGATCCAGGCCGCTCGCCTCGCATGCGGTGGCGTGGGCACGCGGCCATGGCGCATGCGCGGGGCTGAGCTCGCCTTGCAAGGCAAGCCGCCGACGCGCGCGAGCTTCGAGGCGGCAGCGCTTACCACGATTGCAGGCGCCACGCCGCTGCCAGGCAACCGCTACAAGGTCGCGTTGCTGCAACGAACCGTGGTACGGGCCCTCGAACTCGCAGGAGAAGGCAGATGAACGCAAACCATATCGGCCAGCCGCATGCCCGCGTGGACGGGCGCGCCAAGGTGACCGGCAGCGCGCGGTATGCCGCCGACTTCAACCAACCCGGGCAGGCCTACGCGGTGATCGTGGGCGCGTCGATCGGACTGGGTCGCGTGACCGCACTCGACGCCGAAGCCGCGCGCCGGCTGCCAGGGGTACTGGCGGTACTGACCCATGACAACACGCCGAAACTGGCGTACGCCCCGCACAAGGGCTTTATCGATCCGGAACACGGCGAACGCCTCCATGTCCTGCAGGACGACCGCGTCCGCTTCTACGGCCAGCCGGTTGCCGTGGTCGTGGCGCAGACGCTGGACCAGGCCGAGCATGCGGCCTACCTGCTGCAGATTCGCTATGCCGAAGAAACACCGGTCTTCGACCCGCTCGACCAGCGCGCCGAAGCCGTGGTGCCGGAGGCGGGACGTGAACCAGGTCCCCATTCGGCGGACCGGGTCCGCGGTGACCCCGAGGCCGCGCTGGCGGCGGCAGCCGTCAGCATCGACGCCACCTACGATGCCGCGCGCGAAAATCACTTCCCGATCGAGCCGAACGCCACCGTTGCCGCCTGGCAAGGCGACCAGCTGACACTCTGGAGCAAGAGCCAGTTCGTGGTCAACGAGCAGGCCGAGATCGCGGCAATCCTCGGCATCCCGGCTGAAAACGTCCACGTCGTCTGCCCGTTTATCGGCGGCGCCTTCGGCACCAGCCTGCGCACCTGGCCGCACGTCACACTGGCGGCGATCGCCGCGCGAGAAGTGGGCAGGCCCGTCAAGCTTGTGCTGTCGCGGCGACAGATGTTCCATCTGACAGGGCACCGGCCGCGCACCGTGCAGCGCATCGCGCTGTCGGCGACGCCCGACGGCAGGCTGACCGCCATCGTGCACGAAGGCACCGGCGAAACCAGCCGTTATGAGCAGTTCACCGAGGCACTGACTGCGGTGACGCCGTTCCTCTATCGCTGTCCCAATGTGCGCACCCGCTACCGGCTGGTGCCGCTGGACATCGGCACGCCGACCTATATGCGGGGTCCGGGCGAGGCCACCGGCGTCTTTGCGCTGGAATGCGCAATGGACGAGCTGGCCTACGCCCTGGAGATGGATCCGCTGGAACTGCGCCGGCGCAATGAACCCGTGCTCGACGAGGGCATGCAACTGCCCTTCTCCAGTCGCTCCATGCTTGCCTGCTACGAACGCGGCGCCGACGCGTTCGGCTGGTCCCGCCGCGCTCTCGCGCCCGGCTCGATGCGGGACGGCCGCCTGCGTATCGGTTG
This sequence comes from Cupriavidus sp. H39, assembly GCF_050271075.1. Classification (NCBI taxonomy): domain Bacteria; kingdom Pseudomonadati; phylum Pseudomonadota; class Betaproteobacteria; order Burkholderiales; family Burkholderiaceae; genus Cupriavidus; species Cupriavidus sp. H39. Next base: position 277,957 of record NZ_CP189847.1, on the reverse strand, counting down.
GGGGATGGCTTGCGCCACCTACCCTGTCTTCCATGGCCAGGCCAGCGCCCGCGTGCGCCTGCTTGCCGACGGAACGGCTGAAGTGGAAGCCGCCGCCAGCGACATGGGGCCCGGCACCTACACCTCGATCACGCAGGTCGCCGCCGAGACGCTGGGGCTGCCGATGGACAGCGTGCGCTTCAGCCTTGGCCGTTCGGATTTCCCCCCGACCCCGCCACATGGCGGCTCGATGACGCTCGCATCGGTGGGCTCAGCGGTGCGTTCGGCCTGCCTGGCCGCGCTGGACCTGCGCCAGGCGCGCGCAGATCGCACCGACGGCGCCATCGAAGCGAGCGCCACGGCAGGCCCGGATGGCGAGGTGCGCAGCCGGTTTTCCATGCATGCCTTCGGTGCGGTGTTCGTGGAAGTCGCCATCGATCCCGATGTCGGTACGATCCGTGTCCGCCGCGTGGTCGGCGCCTATGGCGCGGGTCGTATCGTGAATCCGCGGCTCGCAGCCAGCCAATGCACGGGAGGGATGGTCGGCGGCATCGGCATGGCGCTGATGGAGCGAAGCGCGCTGGATCCGCGGGACGGCCGGCCGGTGAATGCGCACATGGCGGATTACCTCGTGCCCGTCAACCTGGATATCCACGGCCTGGAAGCGCATTTTGTCGACGAGGTCGATCCCCATGTAAATGAGCTGGGCGTCAAGGGATTAGGTGAAATCGCGTTGGTGGGTGTGGCCCCGGCCGTGGCCAACGCCGTGTTTCATGCAACCGGAAAGCGCGTGCGGGAGCTGCCGATCCGCATCGAGCACTTGGTCGAGCACTAGTCGGCTGCCCGCCTACATGATCCACGCCGGTCTGTAAGCGGGCGTCTGAAGGACGATCCTGCCGGGGTACAAGCAATGTCGGCATGTACATGTACTACCCGCATCGCAGCCAGATGCCGGTGCGGGTCCGACGCTTCATCGACTTTGTGGTGGAGGCGGCCCGGGGCGCGGAGCAGTCGCTGTCGCGTCTGGTCGGGATCGTGGCCTGAGCCCGCTATCCGGCAGCACTGACAACCAGAAGTTGCTATTGAAACGCCATTCCACTCCCTAGTGCGAAGTTCGTTCCACGCCTAAATTGGTCTCAACGGCGGCTGCACAGCGCAATCCCGGAACCACACCGGGAAACGCGCAACAGCCACCGTCCGCTTCATCCTTCGATGACCAGTCTTCACGAGCGACATCATGATTCCCCAACTCGCACGCACCCTTGTTCCCGCCGTCATTTCGCTGGCGGTCGCCGTCTCCCTCCAGAACGCCAATGCCGCGCCAGCCGGCAACAGCGTGCCCGCCAGCGTGGCAGCGCGCACGCATGACGTATTCCCCGACGGCCAGCGGCAGGGCCATTTCGACACCTTCTCCGAAGGCGCGCATGACCGCGCCCCCGCCGCGCTCGTCGCCGGGCTGGACCGCAGCGGGGTCGGGGCCGCGCCAGGGCGGAAGTTCGATCCGTTCACCGATGGTGCCCGAGCAGTCGAAGGCGATCCGCGCGGCACGGCGTTGCAGGGCGCATCGGCGTGGGTGTAATCACCCGGTCGGAAGTCGACGCAACACGGCAGGGCAAGCCCTGAACGGCTGACTCCAATCCCCGACAAAACGCCTTGCCAGGCGCCCTTCCTTGCCGTTTCACTTGACTTTTTCTCCGCGGCCATCGTGAGTGCTCTCAGCCTTGCGTGTCGAACTGCGCCAGCAAGGTAGTAGGTGAAGTCGCCCATGTCCACGGTCTGGCGGAACGGCGCCACCAGCCGGCCGGCGTCGAGATCCGCCGCCACCAGGAAGCACCTTCAGCTGCTTGCGCTTGGCGCGCTTGCTCAAGCGCCGTGTGGCCTCGCGCAGGTCGTCCATCGCCTTGGTCACGGCACGGTAGTAGTCCTCGCCGGTGGAAGTGAGCGAGATCTGCCGGTGGCCGCGATGCAGCAGCTGCACGCCCAGCCCCTGTTCCTTGGCTCAATCGACGCGCCGGGGACTCTCATTCCCAACCATTGATTGTCATGGAAACGCGATTGCACTGCCCCGTACGGCGGCAAGCTCCGCCAGCCCGCGCCCGGACTAGTCGACGGTGGCGCCGGCCGCCTTGACGATTGCCGACCAGCGCGGCAACTCGTCACGAACTAGCGCCTCGAACTGCGGGGCGCCGGACGGAAACGGTTGACATCCCTGGCGGGCAAGGGTGTCACGCACATCTGGACTGTCAAGCACCTTACTCAATGCGGCCTGCAGGCGGGACACCACGGCGGGTGGCGTTCCAGCGGGCGCGAAGAGTCCATACCAAGGGGTGGCGCCAAAGCCGCGGAGCGTCTCTCCCACAGTCGGCACCTCCGGCATGGAGGCCAGGCGCTTCTCGTTGGTCACCGCAAGCACCTTCAGTTTGCCCGCTCGAATGAAGGAAAGTGCGGATGGAAGGCTCTGCACCGACAAGGGCACCTGACCGCCCACGACATCCGCCACGGCAGCGGAGGCGCCTTTGTAAGAAATGTGGACGAGCCGGATGCCGGCGCTGTGCTGTAGCATTTCACCGATCAGATGATTGAGGGTGCCGTTGCCTGCCGACGCATACATGATCGTGTCCGGCTTCGCGCGCGCCGCGTCAACCAGTTCCTTGACATTGTTCGGCCCGAACGAAGGATTGGCGACGAGTACGTACCCCGCGGTCGCAACACTGCCCACCGGCGCGAAATCTCGTACGGGGTCAAAGCCCGTGCGTTTGTAGAGAGCCGGATTGATGACATGGGCGCTACTCACGGTGAACAACAGCGTGTAGCCATCGGCGGCCGACTTACCCACGTAGGCCGTGCCGATGTTGCCGCCGGCGCCCGGCCGGTTCTCGACGACGAACTGCCGCCCGAATTGTCCGGACAGCTTTTGGGTGACGATGCGGGCGATGGCATCGTTGGCTCCGCCTGGCGCCTGGGGAACCACCACGGTCACCGGCTTGGACGGATATGATTCCTGCGCAACCGCTGCCGTAGCCACACTGAACGCAAGGAAGGCTTGCAAGAGTTGTCTGACTGCCATCTTTTTGTCTCCTTTCATGGAAATGGTCACCGGTTGTACCGCCATACGGCACACCCGAACGCCTTCTTTGATGGTGACTGACTGGCAGGCTGATGCAAAACAGCATTTCGCGATTCCACCATCGCGAATTCAGATGGCTAGCTTGTACCTTTGAACGGCCTTCTGGTGTCGGGAGCGATGAGACCAAGACTGCTTCCGTGCGTTCCCGCCTCACGTTTGAGCGGCCCCGGCTCTGGTCGGAATGCCCACGAGTCCGGATGCGAAGACCACACCCAGGATGACCGCCACCGCTCCGACCAGTTGCCATGCGTTGGGAGGTACACCCAGCACGCTCGACACCAGCATCGTGAAGACTGGGGCGAGATTGAAGAAGATCGAGGTCCGTGCCGCGCCGATCTGGTGGATGCCGCGGAACCACAGCAGGTAGGCCAGCAACGATCCACCAACGGCGAGGTACACCAAGGCGGCATGGATGTTGCCGGGTGTTGCGACAATGCTCGCCAGCGGACGCTCGAACATGAACCCCAGGACGACCAGGCCGATGGTGCCGAACAGCATCGAGAACGTGGTGTTTTCCAGTGGCGTGGCCTGCTTGACGAAGCGCCGGGTGCCCACCATGTTGGCGGCCCACGCCAGACTGCCGGCGAGGATGATCGCATCGCCCCGCGCCACCTTGAGCGCGAGCAGCATCTGTACATCGCCGCGCGTGATGACCAACCCCACGCCGAGTAGCCCGAAGAACAGGCCGATGGCGCGCCCGGTATCGATGCGCTCGCCCTCGAAGACTACGGCAAGAAGCATGGTCCACAGCGGCGTAGTGGCGAGAATCAGCGCTCCATTGATCGGCGTGGTCGTTTGCAGGCCAAAGAAGGTGGCGAGATTGAAGGCGGTAAAGCCAAGCAGTCCGAGGCCCACGTATGCCCACAAGTTTTCGCGCAGCACGCTGAGCCGAAGCTTGCCTTGCAGCCCGAAGATCAACCACAGCAGGGTCGTCGAGATCAGGAAGCGCTCGATCGATGCGCTGATTGGCGTCATATGCCGGATAATCAATGCGCCGGCGTTGAAGTTGGTACCCCAGAAGAAGGTCGAAACAATGATGCCGACGTAGGCGAGGCTGTCTGGCTTGCGCATGGCTGATTCCTTGTCTTTGCTTGCGCCATGCAGGGCCTCGGGCCGGTCTGGGCAAGCATGGTGGACGATGGCCGGCGGCAAGGGCAGAGGAACCGCTTAGGAATTCCCACCCGGCGACGGCATGGGTGCCATTTTGCGAGTTTTGTAGCTTGTGTAGAATTCCCTATTTACTCACATCGTCTGTGAAAAATTAACCATGTTCGACTGGGAGGATCTTCGCCATTTCAGCGTCTTTGCGCAGGAAGGTTCACTGTCCGGCGCGGCGCGGCGGCTTAAGGTGGACCACGCCACGGTGGCCCGGCGCATCTCGGCGCTGGAGGCAGCGCTTTGCCTCAAGCTGGTGGACCGGCGTCCGCGTGCCTATCTGCTGACCGGCGAAGGCGAACGCGTAGCCGCGCTGGGCGCCCGCATGGAGCAGGAATCGTTTGCGGTGGAGCGTACGGCGGCGGCCGGGCAGACCGGCGTCAGCGGCGATGTCACGATCAGTGCGCCGCCTTCGATGGCCGCGGCGGTGATCGCGCCCCAGCTAGGCCGCTTGCGTGAACAGCATCCGGCTCTGCGCATCTGCCTGACGGGGACCACGCACATGGCCTCGCTGTCGCGGCGCGAGGCCGATCTGGCCGTACGGCTGACTCGACCCAGCGAAGGCGATCTGGTGGTGCGCAAGCTTGGTGTCGTCGTGTTTTCACTCTATGGCTCCGCCAGCTACCTGAGTGCTACCACGCCATCCGACTATGCCTTTATCGCCTACGACGACAGCATGGAGGGTTCGCCCCAGCAGAATTGGCTGAAGCAGCAAGCGGGAACCCGGCCGATCGTGATGGTCAGCAACGAACTCGAAATCCAGGCCGCGGCGGCACGCGCGGGTGTCGGCATCGCCGCGCTGCCGTACTTCCTGGGCGACCGGGACGATGGTCTCCAGCGCGTGAGGAGCAAGGGCAAGCGCTTCGAACGCGAGATCTGGCTCGCCGTGCACGCTGACATCCGACGCGCGCCGCGGATCCAGGCTGTCATGCAGTTCCTGGGATCATGCTTTACGGATAACGCCAGCCTGGCGTAGCAACGGCCGCGAAGATGTTCAATCAACATGGCGCCCAAGAGGCGTGGACCGCCCGGTTATCGGCGTGTCTGCGTTCCCAGCGGAGACTTCCTTGGCATTGCGCGTGATATCGCTAGATAGGAGCGCCCCCCCGCGCGCTTTCGTAAGCGACGCATCCGACTTTGCCGAGCCCGTCGCCACGAATCCGCCCAGGCCCGGACGATTCTGATTTTGCATATGGCTGCGCTCGACTCAATCATGGAAGCGTCCACTGCCGGTGCGTGCATTTGCCCATGGGATGCGAACCCGACATCGTGACCCCGAGACCCGAAGACGCAACAGCCTGATCGTCGGCGGACATGTCGGTCGAATGCCACGCGCCTGCCATCGCCATCCGCGATGGCAGGCTCTCGATTCACTGATTTCCTGGCGGCGGTTCCGGCGCCATCATCTGGCTACCTTCCCTACCCTTCACGAGGATGCCAGATGGAAAACAACGAGCCCAAGCGCTACCGCTTTAGCGGACACGAGCGGGTCATCCACAATGTTTCGGCCATCGAGGCCTTGCCTGACGTCTTGACGCTGTTCGGATACCAGCGCGTCTTTGTTGTGTGTTCCCGCTCAATCCGGACAAAGACCGCATTTATCGACCGACTGCAGGCGCGGCTCGGGGCGATGATCGTCGGGCTCACTGACGAAGTGGGTGAACATTCTCCGCTGTCCAACGTCCTGCGGGCTGCCAGACAAGCGCGCGACGCCCGTGCGGATGTCATTGTCTCCGTCGGTGGCGGCTCGGTCATGGACCTGTGCAAGGCGATGCAGCTGTGCATCTCGGAGAATGCCTACGACCGCGATAGCCTGCTCAAGCTGCAGTTCGTCTTGTCAGCGGACGGTACTGAGATGCTGACGACATCGCAGGCGCCTGCCGCCATCCGCCAGATCGCCATCCCGACGACACTGGCTACGTCGGAATGGACCCCGGTCAGCACGCCGATCGACGACGAAACCCGGCTGAAAGCACGTTTCGTGGTGCCCGACGGATCGCCCGTGGCCGTCCTCTATGACCCGGACCTGTTGCGCCAGACACCGGTGCGGCTGCTGTGGTCCACCGGTATTCGCGGCCTGGACCATGCCATCAACACGGCCTGCTCGTCGTCGCCGCATCCCTTTGCGAGCCTGCTGGCCGAGCGAGCCATCGCGCTGTACGTGCAAAACCTGCCAAAACTCGGCGACGCGAGCGCGACCGAAGCCTTCACGCAGTGCCAGTTGGCCACTTGGTACACCGGCATGGGCCAGATGTCCGTGCCGCACGGCTTCAGCCACTGGATGGTCCATATCATCGGACCCTATGGCGGCATCGCGCACAGCGATGCGGCATGTGTGCTGATGCTCGCCCAGTCCAGATGGCTTGCGGAATGGATCAGGCCGCAGCATGAGCGCCTGGGCGCCGCCATCGGCCACCCGGGCATGCCGTTTCATGCCATCCTTCACGACTTGCTGGTCCGCCTGAGCATGCCAACCACGCTGGACGATCTTGGCCTGACGCGGGCACAAGTCGATGCCATGATCGACCCTGCGCTCGAGCACCCGATGGTGACCCGCAACAACGTCAGGCCAATCACGACCGGAGCCGACCTGCGCGCTATCCTGGAACTCGCGTGGCGCGCATAATGCCAGCTATCTGTCGTCCGGTCCGCTGACATCATGAAGATAGACCCCGTTTCGCTGCGGCTATTCCTTGCAGTCTCCGAACTCGGTACGATCGCGGCCGCCGCGGAACGGGAGCATATCGCCGCCTCTGCAGTCAGCAAGCGCATCAGCGAGCTAGAGAATGCCTTGCGCACACAATTGCTCGAACGCAGCAACAAGGGCATCGTACCGACGCCGGCCGGCATCGCCCTGCAGAACTTGTCGCGCGGCATCGTCAACGACCTCGAGAATATCGCCACGATGATGCAGGACTACGCCACCGGCACCCGCGGCCTGGTTCGCATCTATGCCAACGTCTCCTCGATAGCCCAGTTCCTGCCCGCGGATCTGCATGGCTTCATTGAGAAGTACCCTGACGTACAACTGCAGCTCGAGGAGCGCATCAGCACTGCGATCCTGAGGGGCGTCGCAGAGAACGCGGCAGACATCGGCTGCTTCGCGGACCACGGCACGTCGCCACAGGGCGTGATCACGCTGCCGTATCGCGAGGACGACCTCGTCGTGGTAGTGCCGCGGCGCCATGCGCTAGCCTCGCGCAAGAAGCTGAGCACAACAGAGGTACTCGATCAGTACCTGATCGGGCTGCAAACCGGCAGCTACATCAATATGCAGTTGCTGCGCTTTGCCAGCGAGCACGGCGTGCCAGTGAAATTCCGCATGCAGGTCAATAGCTACGATGCCGTCTGCCTGATGGTGGAAGCTGATATGGGAATCGGCATCTTGCCCATCAGCCTGGCCCGGCGCTATGCCAAGACACTGGCCATTCGCGTAATCGCGTTCGATGCGCCCTGGGCACATCGCAAGTTGAACCTTTGCATACGCTCTTATGAGGGGTTGCCCGTCGCGGCGCGGCAGCTCGTCGATCACCTGTGCCCGTCGGCGCAAGCCATTGTCGGTGCGGCGGGTGTTGAGTGAAGTCAGAAAAAGGTCCCGGGAACACGACGCGCAGCAGCTCACCTCCTCCTGCGGCGCCACAACTTCTTCGGGCAGTCCTTTCAGCTGCGCTGAGGATCAACGCGGCCAGCTGGTGCCAGGATGCTATCGCCATGGCTTGGAGGCCATGAAGTCCTCGGCTTTCCGCATCAATCGAGCAGCCTTCCGAGCATCACGTGTGACAAGCGAAATCGACTAATCTACTAGACGGAAGGGAGAGGTTGGGAGGACGAAATGCGCTGTACAGACTGCGGAGCCGAGAACCCCGCCGCCGCGAAATTCTGCACGCACTGTGGCGTCAGACTATCCGCCCGCTGTCCGGCCTGTGGCCACGAGGTCGATCCTGACAGCAAATTCTGCGGAGAATGCGGCACACCGCTTTCACCCGCTCGCGACGGCGTGCCCGACGTCCGCAAGATCACCGCCCCCGCCCCCATCCACTACACGCCCAGCCACCTCGTCGCGCGCATCCTGGCCGAGCAGGAAGCGATGGAGTCCCGAGGAGCCAGCGCGGGGGAGCGCAAGACCATCACGGCGTTGTTTGCCGACATGGCAGGTTCCACGGCGTTGACCCACGAGCTGGACCCCGAGGATGCGCGCCGGCTGATCGACCCTGTCATCTCGCTGATGATGGAAGCCGTGCATCACTTTGACGGCTACGTGGCCAAATCGCTCGGTGACGGCATACTGGCCCTGTTCGGCGCCCCTATTGCCCACGAAGACCATGCCCAACGGGCCCTATATGCGGCGCTGCGGATGCAGGAGGCGATGCGCCGCCATAGCGACCGGATCCGCCTGGAGCAAGGCATACCGCTACAGATCCGGGTCGGCATCCACACCGGAGAGGTAGTCGTGCGCTCGATCCGCAAGGATGACCTGCGCGCCGACTACGATCCGGTGGGGCATACGATCCACATCGCTTCCCGGATGGAGAGCATCGCGACACCCTCTTCCATTCTGGTCAGCGAGCCGACATGCCGGCTGACCGAAGGCTATTTCGATTTCAAGGCGCTCGGGGCGACGCAGGTAAAGGGGATTCCGGAACCACTGGCCGTATACGAGGTGCTGCGTCTCGGGGCCTTGCGCACGCGTCTGCAAGTGGCGCAGCGCCGTGGGCTGGCACGGTTTGTCGGGCGGCAGGCGGAACTGGAGCAACTGCACCGGGCGCTGGAACAGGCCAAGGCGGGACAGGGCCAGATCGTTGCCGTAGTCGGCGAGGCCGGGGTGGGCAAGTCGCGGCTGTTTCATGAGTTCAAGGCAGTCTCGCAGCGAGGCTGCATGACACTGGAGACGTTCTCGGTCTCGCATGGCAAGTCCTTCGCCTATCTGCCACTCATCGAGCTGGTGAAGAACTATTTCCAGATCCAGGACCAGGATGACGAACGGAGGCGCCGCGAGAAGGTCGCCGGCAGGATGCTGATGCTGGACCGCTCGCTCGAAGAGCTCCTGCCATACCTGCTCTATCTGCTTGGGATCGGCGACGCCGATTCAGCGTTGCCGAACATGGACCCCCAGATCCGGCGCCAGCGCACCTTTGACGCGATCACGCGGCTGTTTGTGTGCGAAAGCGCCAATCAGCCGCTTGAGCTCGTGTTCGAAGATCTGCAGTGGCTGGACAGTGAAACCGAGGCCTTCCTCGATGTCCTCATCGGGCGCCTGCCAGGCGCGAGGATTCTGCTGCTGCTGAACTACCGGCCCGAATACCGGCATGACCGTAGCCAGCGGGACGGTTACACCCAGCTGCGGCTGGACCCGCTCGGCCAGGCCGAGGCCGAGGAGTTGCTGACCGCCCTGCTTGGCGACAATCCCTCGCTGGAGCCCCTCAAGGCCCTGATCCTGGAAAACACCGAAGGCAATCCGTTCTTCATGGAAGAGGTCGTGCAGACGCTGTCCGAGGAAAAGGTATTGCTCGGAGAACCGGGCCACTACCGCATCGAGAAGATGCCGGTCACCCTCCATATTCCGACCACGGTGCAGGGCGTCCTGGCCGCTCGCATCGATCGGCTTCCCCGCGCCGAGAAGGACTTGTTGCAGAGCCTCGCCGTCATCGGCAAGGAGTTTTCCCTGAGCCTGATCGAACGGGTCATCGCGCAGCCAGAGGAAACCTTGCGCCCCCTCCTGAGTCGCCTGGAGGCTGGCGAATTCATTTACGAGCGTCCGGCATTCCCGGACGTCGAGTACACGTTCAAGCACGCGCTGACGCAGGAAGTCGCCGGTAGCACCTTGCTGACGGAACAGCGCTGTGCCTTGCATGAGCGCACGGCGCAGGCCATCGAAGTCCTCTTCGGTGACCGGCTGAAGGACTATTGCAGCGAGCTTGCTCGACACTACAGCCTGAGCGGCAATGCGCCGAAAGCTGTTGAGTACCTGCATTGCACGGGGCAGCAAGCCCTTCAGCGCTCGGCATATCACGAAGCAATACGCCAGCTCAGTGCAGCCCTGGAGTTGCTCGAGCGCCAGCCCGATACGCCCCGCCGGGCGCGCCAGGAACTCACTTTGCAGCTTGCCATCGGGCCGGCCTTGATCGCGGCAAAGGGCTTCGCTGCGCCAGCGGTCCAGTCGACCTACAGCCGGGCGCTGGCGCTGTGCGGTCAACTCAGCGATACCTCGCAGCTCTTTCCAACACAGGTAGGCTTGCGCACTTACTTCTCGCTGAGCGCGCAACACGCGCAGGCATACAAACTGGGCAAGAGACTAGTCAGCCTTGCCGAGCGTGCCAACGACCCCGAGTGGCTCGGCGAGGCACATGTCTCGCTCGGCACGACTTTGTACTTCTCGGGAAGGTTCAGGATTGCGGACATCCATTTCAGGCAAGCCCTTGCGCTCTATCCCCCGAGCTCTCATAAACTTCACCCCAACTTTCACGGTGTGGATCCGGAGGTCCGCGCACTCTCCTTTTCGGCCCTGGTGCTCTGGTTTCTCGGCTATCCGGATCAGGCCAGGACGCGGGGTCAGCAGGCGATCGCGCTCGCCCAGGCGCTCGGACATCCCTTCAGCCTTGCGCATACGCTGTGCATAGTGGCCGAACTGCACCAGTTTCGCCGCGATGCAGCGCTCACACACGATTGCGCCGACGCGTCGATCGTGCTCTCGGCCGAACAAGGCTTCCCGCTCTGGCTTGCCTGGGCAACCGTGCTCAGGGGCTGGGCGAAAGCCGAAATGGGACACCTCCAGGAAGGCATCGCCGAGATGCAGGCCGGGCTTGCCGACTATCTTGCCACGGGCGCCAGATTGGGACAGTCGCACTTCCTGGCGCTATTGGCCGAATGCTATGGGCACATCGGCCAGGCCGAGACCGGACAGCGCGCCCTTGCCGAAGCCAAAACCAAGGCGCAAGCCTGCGGCGAGCGCTACTGCGAAGCCGAGTTGTATCGCGTCGAGGGCGAGTTGGCATGTCCGGATGCCGACGCTCAGGCCCTCGACGCTAAGCGTTGCGCCGTGGCGCAAGCGTGTTTTGACAAAGCAATCTCGGTCGCCCGCCGCCAGGGCAGCAAGTCGCTGGAGTTGCGCGCCACGCTGCGTCTGTCGCGGCTGTGGCAACGACAGGGAAAGAGCGATGCAGCAAAACAGAGGCTGAATGAAGTCCTTGGCGCGGTTACTGAAGGCCTAGACGATGCAGACTTGTTCGGGGCTAACCTTATTCTCGATCGCCGGTCGGCCAGCTAGCAACTGAAGCGCACCTACCCGCCGCACGATCCGTGCGGTAAGTGGCGAAGCGGCAAGCTTATTGAGCGGTCCACCCGCCGTCGGCCACCCACGTAGCACCGCGTACCTCGGCCGCCAGTGGCGAGCACAGCATCAGCGCCAGGTTTCCGAGTTCCTCGGGCGTAACGAACCTGCCAGATGGCTGTTTTTTCGCAGAGCAATCTGGCCCGCGCATCGTCTGGAGACAGCCTTTGCGCTGCGGGCAGGTCGTCGATCTGCTTTTGCACGAGCGGCGTCAGCACGAAGCCCGGGCAGATCGCGTTGCAGGTCACACCGGTTTTCGCGGTTTCGAGCGCGGTGACCTTGGTCAACCCCACCAGTCCATGTTTGGCCGCCACATAGGCGGACTTGCCAGCGGAGCCGACCAGGCTGTGCACGGAGGCGATATTGATGATCCGGCCCCAGTTACGCGCGCGCATGCCGGGCAAGCATGCCGGATCGTGTGAAAACCCGAACTCAGGTTGATGGCGATGATGTCGTCCCACTTCTGTGGATCGAAGGTTTCGATCGGCGACACGTGCTGGATGCCGGCATTGTTTACCAGGACATCCACGGCACCGAAGCGATCGCGGGCCATGGCAAACATGGCGTCGATCTCTTGCGGCGTGCGCATGTCGGCAGGGTGATGGATAACCTGCGCGCCGGTTTCCTCGATGGCGGCCACGGCGGCAGCCGCGTCGCCAAAGCCATTGAGGACGATATTGGCGCCAGCTTCGGCCAGCACCTGTGCGATGCCCAGACCGATGCCGCTCGTGGAGCCGGTCACAAGCGCGGTTTTGCCGTTCAGGGATGTCATAGGAATCTGATGTAAAGGAGTCGGCACTGCAAACGAGATGGCGTTCGCCCGTGCACCATGTGCGAATGGTCAGATCAACCCGCTCAGGTAGAAGACCAGGATGACAAAGAACACGGCCAGCGTCTTGATCAGGGTGACGGCAAAGATGTCGCGATACGACTCGCGGTGCGTCAGCCCGGTCACAGCCAGCAGCGTGATCACGGCGCCGTTGTGTGGAAGCGTGTCCATGCCGCCGCTGGCCATCGACACTACGCGATGCAGTACGTCCAGCGGAATGCTGGCCGCCTGTGCGCTCTGGGTAAAGGTGTCGCCCATCGCCGCCAGCGCAATGCTCATGCCGCCAGACGCCGAGCCCGTGATACCCGCCAGCGAACTCACCGACACGGCGGCGTTGACCAGTGGATGTGGAATGCTCTCGAGCGCGTTGCCCACGAAAAAGAAACCCGGCAGCGCGGCAATCACGCCGCCAAAGCCATATTCCGAAGCCGTATTCATGGCCGCCAGCAGCGCGCCGCCCACGGCAGTTTTGGTGCCCTCGGCGAAGCGCTGGCGCACGGTGGCGAAGGCAGTCAGCAATACGAGCCCGATGCCCAGCAGCAGGGCGCCTTCCACGGCCTAGATGGCGGTCACGGATGCGGTCGGAATGGTGACCGGCTTGGCTAGACCCGGCAATGCGAGGCTGCTCTGTGCGCCGTACCAATGAGGGATCATCCGCGTCAGCGCAAAGTTGGATACGCCTACCAATACCAGCGGCGCGAGCGCCAGCAAAGGATTCGGCAGTTGCGCCGTATGCACCGGTTCCGGTTCATTCAGAAGTGAGGAGCCATAGCCTTCGCCGCGTTTCAATGCATCGCGCCGGCGCCATTCGAGGTAGCCAAGGCCAACGATGATGATGAACAGCGCGCCCGCCACTCCAAGCACTGGCGCGGCCCATGCGGTGGTCTTGAAGAACGTGGTCGGAATGATGTTCTGGATCTGCGGCGTACCGGGCAGCGAATCCATCGTGAAGGAGAAGGCACCAAGCGCGATGGCGCCGGGCATAGGCGTTTGGGAATGTTGCTCTGGCGATAGAGCTCGGCCGCGAAGGGATAGACGGCAAACACCACCACGAAGAGCGAAACCCCGCCATAGGTCAGCAAGGCACACACGGCAACAATGACTGCGTTGGCTCGCGAGATAGGGACTCAAGAACGTGATATCGTCAGGATTGACCCGCGTGCCTTCCCTGACCATAGCACGTAGCGCCTGCATCATGTCCACGGTGTTTTGAAGGATCGCTGCCGAGGCCATCAGGTCGTTGTAGCGCAGGCGTTTCTGCTGCTCTTCCGGATCGTCGACCGGCAACACGTCTCCACCAAACGAGAACCATTTTGCGAAGCCGTTATAGGCCTCGACCTTGTTGGTGGTGGCCGTAATCTCCTGGCGCAGTTCGCCACTACCGATCCATTCGAGCAAGAAGATGGTACGCACGACCTTGCCGAGCTCTTCCGCCGCCAGCGACAACCGGTTCCTTGGGCTTGCTGCCCCGAAGCGGCGCAGCAGCAAGGACGAGGAAAGCGCGCCGGTCTGGATTGAAAGCGCCAGTTGCATCAGATCCTGCCAATGTCGCTCGATGAGATCCCAGTCGACCGGCTGCGTGAACAACTGGTCGATGTGCGCATATTTCACGTCAGAGTAAGGCCGATACAGTTTCAGATCCTGCCAGTTGCGGATGCGCGGCATCAGCTTGATGCCCAACAGGTACGTGAAGGCGAAGACCGCCGCCGACTGCCCCTGGGTATCGGCATGCACCGTATCAGCTTCGACGCTCAGACCGGCCTTGAGCAGGCCTTCGATGACATAGATCGCTTCCCAGATGCCTGGCGGAATGAAATGGCGGAACACGGCAATGTAGTTGTCGGCCACGTGCCGATAGGCCACCGCTCCCATCTTGCGGTAACGGAAGTGATAGGCAGCCAGGAGATTGTTGACGTAGAAATCATACTGGGTCCCGTCAGCCGCTACCGTCTTGCCGTCACCCCAGTGCTTGGGCAGATCCAGCCGCAGGTATAGTTCGATCAGTTCGCGCTGCGCAGTCTCCAGCCGCTCCAGGCTCTGATGCCGGCGATTGACGTAGCCGAACTGCGCATCGGCTTCCAGGTCTGCGCTCGCCCGAACATGCTCGATGACAGCTGTAGGAATGGCCTCAAGATTCGGGAAATGATGCAGTTGCTGGAAGTCTTTCAACAGGAACCAGCAAGCTCAGCCGTGAAGATTGCCCTCGTGCATTGCGTCGCACCCACTCCAGCTCCTCGAGATCCGGGGTATAGGAGGCCTGCAGCTCTGTGGGGGAAAAAAAACCTTGGGAAATCGAGGGTAGGCGGTACGTTCGACAGTGGCCATGCCCAGCTTCGGATCGCTGGAAGGCCGGCCAGTGTAGCGGAAGCCGAATCGGATACGTCACATGCTTCTTAACAAAAGGCTTTGTGGCTAATCTATATAACCAAAACGCTTATGGTGGCAATTCGGCCTTATCTTGGTCAGACCCCATGTTGGCGCATTGCATTACGCTTCCCAAGGACGACATCCCCGAAACGCGCGCAGGCAGTAATATGAGCGTTCGCTCCACCAACTGAAAATACCGCAATGCAAGTACTGGTTGACGCAGACGCCTGCCCGGTTGTCGTCAAGGAAATGTTGTATCGGGCCGCGCAGCGTGTCGAAGTGTGCGTCACGCTGGTAGCGAACAAGTATCTGCGCACGCCGCCGTCCCGCTTTATCAAGGCACTGCAAGTGCCGGCGGGTTTCGATGCCGCGGATGACCGCATCGTCGAACTTGCCAGCAGCGGTGACCTCGTGATTACGGCGGACATACCTCTCGCGGCCGCGGCCATTGACAAGGGCGCTTACGTGCTCGATCCGCGAGGAATCTGGTTTAGCCCGGAGAATATCCAGGAGCGCCTGACGATGCGTGAGGTGATGGAGCAGCTCCGCAGTTCCGGCATCGATACCGGCGGCCCGGCGCCGTACGCCGCACAGGATGGCAAGGCGTTCGCTGGCCAATTGGATCGATTCCTTGCACGCAAGGCGTTGCGAGGTGCGGCCGGCTCAAGCGTGCCGTCCCCAGGAACGCAATAGTGGGCCAACGCTGGTGAGTTCGCTGCCTCCAGCCATTACGAGATAGCCATGTCCCGATACGTTGCCTTTCTTCGCGGCGTCAGCCCGATGAACGCCCGCATGCCCGAACTCAAGCGCTGCTTCGAGGCGGCGGGCTTCTCCGAAGTGAAGACCTTGCTCTCCAGCGGAAACGTCGTGTTCAGTGCGCGATCATCGGCACTGGCGAGCCTGGAGCGGCGCGCCGAGAAGGCAATGCAATCGGAACTGGGCCGCAGCTTCGACACCTTCGTCCGGCCGCTTCGCTATCTCCAGGACCTCATCGACGCGGACCCCTTCGCCGAGTACAGCCTTGCGCCTTCGGCTAAGCGGGTGGTTACCTTTCTACGCAGCGCGGTGCCGCCAGACGTGAAGCTGCCCATAGAGCGTGACGGCGTAAGCATCGTCAAGGCCAAGGCCACGGAGGTCTTCAGCGCCTACGTGGCTGAGCCGAAGAAAGGCCCAGTGTTCATGAGCCTGCTAGAACGCTCGTTCGGGAGGGATATCACCACTCGCACGCTTGATACGGTCATCAAGTGTGCCAGGACTTAGGGTTGTTGCGTAAGGCGGCCGACCTTTAGCTCACGCCATCGGCCACTCTTGCTGCGTAAGCATCAGGTTCTGAACCGCGACGCCGCACCGGTGTCATCCCGCTGTCATTTGCGCCGCGCACAATCGCCGTGATTCGGCCTGCCAGGCCGCTTGCATGACCCCGCCTGCTTTCGTTGCGACGCACTGCACCAACGGTTGTCCTTGACACCCGTTTTTTTGCGGCTTCAATGAAAACGTTTTCATTTTTTCTTGCACCGGGCCCGATTCCAACCGAATGATCCGCAAAGCCACCCGCCTCGCCACGACGCCCGCGCCATCCAATGGCGCGACGCTGGTGAAAGTCGCCCAGGCCGCGAGCGTGTCGCTGGCGACGGCCTCGCGCGTGTTCAGCAATCCGGAGCTGGTCCGCCAGGACACCGCCGAGCGCGTATTGCAGGCGGCGGGCGAGCTTGGCTTCCGCCCGAACCTGCTGGGTGCCAAGCTGAGGGCCCAGCGCTCGCGCATCGTTGGCGTCATGCTGCCGACGCTCGAGAATGCCGTGTTTGCCGAATGCTGGCGCGGCATTGAGGAAGCGGCGCTGGCGCAAGGCTATTCGCTGATGCTTGTGACCAGCCGCTACGACCCGGCGCGCGAACGCGAGCGGATTGAATATCTGCTGCGTCACCGGGTCGACGGCATGGTGCTGACGGTGGCCGATGCAGCCCGCAGCGCGGTGCTGGACCAGTTGGATGCCGAAGGCGTGCCTTATGTGCTCGCCTACAACCAGGGGACGCGCCGGGGTAAGCGCTATTCGGTATCGGTGGACAACCGCGTCAGCGCGCGCGCCGGCGTCGAGACGCTGATCGCTGCCGGGCATCGGCGCATCTCGGTGGTGTCGGGCGCCTTCGTCGCGTCGGACCGCGCCAGGCAGCGCCACGTGGGTTATCGGGATGCAATGCGCGCGCATGGCCTTCAACCGTTGCCGCCGCTGTCGCTGCCGGCCCATACGCCCACGCACACGCCGGCGGAGGTTGAGTGCATTCGGCGATTCGTCACAGCGCCGTCGGCACCCACAGCGCTGTTCTGCACCAACGACATGCTGGCGATCGGGGTGATTTCCATGCTGAAGCGCCTGGGACTGTCCGTGCCAAGCGATCTTTCCGTGCTCGGCTACGACGGCATCGAGCTCGGCCAGCTGCTGGAGCCGCCGTTGTCCACTGTCGCGCAGCCCAACCACGAGATCGGTGCCCGCGCGCTCGCTTGCCTGCTGGCGCTGCTCGACCGCGCCAGCGCCGGGGCCACGTCGGACCTTGGCGTGCCGCGCGCGACGCTGCTGCCGCACGCGGTACGCGAAGGTGCCACCGTCGGGCCGCCGCCTTAGCGACAATGCGACCGGACCAGCCCTGTCATTCACATCGCCTTACGCCGTTTTCCACCACCGTCGTATCTAGAAAAAGGAGTGCATCATGCAATCGACTTCGTCCTGGCTGCGCCGCTTGCGATGGCTGCTGCCCACGGTTGGCGCAGTCGTATTCAGCCACGCCGGGGCCGCGCAAACCGCAATCTGCTACAACTGCCCGCCGGAATGGGCGGATTGGGCAGCGCAGATCCGCGCGATCAAGGAAAAGACCGGCGTCACGGTGCCGCACGACAACAAGAACTCGGGCCAGTCGCTGGCACAGATCGTCGCGGAAAGGGCCAACCCGGTGGCCGACGTGGTGTATTACGGCGTGACGTTCGGCATCCAGGCCCAGAAGGAAGGCGTGACGGCACCCTACAAGCCCGCCAACTGGAATGACATCCCGGATGGCCTCAAAGACCCGCAGGGCCACTGGTTCGCCATCCATTCGGGCACGCTGGGCCTGATGGTCAATGTCGACGCGTTGCGCGGCAAACCGGTGCCGCAGTCGTGGGCCGACCTGCAGAAGCCCGAGTACAAGGGCATGGTTGGCTATCTCGATCCGGCCAGCGCCTTTGTCGGCTATGTGGGCGCGGTGGCGATCAACCAGGCCCTAGGCGGCTCCCTGGACAATTTCGGCCCGGCCCTCAAGTTCTTCAAGGACCTGCAGAAAAACCAGCCCATCGTGCCGAAGCAGACCGCGTACGCGCGCGTACTGTCCGGTGAAATTCCCATCCTACTGGACTACGACTTCAACGCCTATCGCGCGCGCTACAAGGATCGCGCCAATGTCGCCTTCGTGATTCCCAAGGAAGGCTCGCTGGTGGTGCCCTACGTCATGAGCATGGTCAACAAGGCGCCGCACCCTGCGGAAGCCCGCAAGGTGCTGGACTTTGTGTTGTCCGACGCCGGGCAGTCGCTGTGGGCGAACGCCTACCTTCGGCCGGTACGGGCCAAGGCCGTGTCCAAGGAAGTGGAGGCCCGCTTCCTGCCGGCCTCGGACTATGCGCGCGCGAAGACCACGGACTACGGCAAGATGGCCGAAGTGCAAAAGGCTTTCAGCGACCAGTACCTGAAGGAAGTCCGCTGACGCCGCGCCGGGGCGCACGTCGGCCCCGGCCAGCCGCTTCAAGTTGGAGAAAAAACCCATGCGCCGTCGCACCACTACCCCAACCGCCCGCACGCTGATCGTCTTCGCGCTGCCGGCGTTGATCGTTTTCCTGGCGTTCTTCTGCCTGCCGATGGCCAAGCTGCTGGCGGTCAGCGTGGCGGGCGACAACGGCGCGGGGGTCTACTGGACCGTGCTGTCCAGCCCGCGCTATCTGCACAGCCTGCTGTCCACGGTGCTGTTGTCGGCCTCGGTGACGCTGGCCACGCTGGTGATCGCCGGCGTGGCGGGGACGTTCCTGCAGCGGCATCCGGTGCCGGGCAAGCCGATACTGGTCGCCATGCTGACCTTTCCGCTGGCTTTCCCAGGCGTGGTGATCGGGTTCATGGTCATCATGCTGGGTGGCCGCAACGGCCTGCTCGCGTCCGTGGGTGATCTGCTCGCCGGCGAGCGCTGGACCTTTGCTTATGGCATGGCCGGATTGTTCGTCGGCTACCTGTATTTCTCCATTCCGCGCGTGATCCTGACCGTGATGGCCGCAGTCGAAAAACTCGACGCCTCGCTGGAGGAAGCGGCTCGCTCACTGGGAGCCGGCCGGTGGCGGGTGGTGCGCGATGTCATGCTGCCCGCGCTGATGCCCGCCATGATCTCCAGCGGCGCAATCTGCTTTGCCACCAGCATGGGCGCGTTCGGCACCGCCTTCACGCTTGCCACGCAACTCGACGTGCTGCCGCTCACCATCTACAACGAATTCACCAACTACGCCAACTTCGGCATGGCCGCCGCACTATCCATTCTGCTCGGGGTCGTGACCTGGGCCCTGCTGGCGGTGGCTCGTCATCTGTCCGGCAGCGCGGTTGCCGCCACGGCGTAGGAGCGCAAGCATGAAGACCCTCCGTCGTGGCTCCGCCTATTGGGCGCAACTTGCGCTGACGCTCGCCGTCTGCGCGTTCATGACCGTACCCGTGGCGCTGTCGGTGCTGGCCGGCCTCACCAACAATATCTTTGTCGGCCTGCACAGCGGCCTGACCACGCGGTGGGTCGAGGAAGTGTGGGGCCTGTACCGCAACACCATCTTCCTGTCGCTGGGGATAGCGCTGGCGTGCCTGGCCTGCACCCTGGTGCTCGGCGTTCCGGCCGCCTACTACATGGCGCTGCGCCGCAGCCGCGTGACACGGCTGATCGAAGAGTTGCTGATGTTGCCGGTGGCGATCCCCGGACTCGCGACGGCGCTCGGCCTGATCCTGCTATATGGGGGGCTGCCATGGCTGCGCACCAGTTGGGTCTTCATCCTGATCGGGCATGTGCTGTTCACCCTGCCTTTCATGGTGCGCTCGGTGCTGGCCATCATGTCGGCCATCGATATCCGCACGCTCGAGGATGCCGCCGCCAGCCTCGGCGCGACGCGACTGCAGCGCTTTTTCACCGTGGTGCTGCCGAATTGCCGTCAAGGGATTCTCGCTGGTGCGCTGATGGTCGTGACGCTGTCGGTCGGCGAATTCAATCTGACATGGATGCTCCATACGCCCACCACACAGACGCTTCCCGTCGGACTCGCCGACAGCTATGCCTCGATGCGGCTGGAGATCGGCTCCGCCTACACCATCGTGTTTTTCCTGATGATCATTCCGCTGCTGGTGATCATGCAAATGGTGTCCGCACTCGGTGCGCGGGCCCAACGACATCCGGCGCAGGACACGCCCGTGCCGTTCGCCGGCACGGTCACCACTTCGCTGAACACACCAGTCGGCCCGGACGAAGCGCCGCAGTCCCAGCCACAGACGGAGGCCCCCCGCCATGCATGAGCCCACCACCATCGCCCTGCGCCACTGCGGCAAGACCTTCCCCGACGGCACGCGCGCGCTCGAACCGCTGGACCTGGACATCGGTGCCG
This sequence comes from Cupriavidus sp. H39, assembly GCF_050271075.1. Taxonomy (NCBI): domain Bacteria; kingdom Pseudomonadati; phylum Pseudomonadota; class Betaproteobacteria; order Burkholderiales; family Burkholderiaceae; genus Cupriavidus; species Cupriavidus sp. H39. The sequence goes on along the minus strand of NZ_CP189847.1, from coordinate 257,533 downwards.
GCGAGACTGTCGTGCTGCTCGGCCCCTCGGGCTGCGGCAAGACCACCACGCTTCGCATGATCGCGGGCCTGGAATTTCCCGATACGGGTGGCGAGGTCCTGTTCGGCGGCGCAGCGGTCACGCACCTGCCGATCGAGCAGCGCGGCGTCGGCATGGTGTTCCAGAACTATGCCCTGTTCCCCAATATGACCGTGGCCGAGAACATCGGCTATGGCCTGCGCGTGCGCAAGGTCGACGCGCAGAACCGACGGGATCGGGTCGAGGACATGCTGACCATGATGCAGTTGGGCGCCTTCGCCAACCGGCGCGTCGACCAGCTGTCCGGAGGCCAGCGCCAGCGCGTGGCCCTGGCGCGCGCCATCGCCGTGCAGCCGCGTGTGCTGCTGCTGGACGAACCGCTGACGGCACTCGATGCCAAGCTGCGTGATGCGCTGCGCGCCGACATCAACCAGCTGCTGCGCAGCCTGCGCATCACGACTGTGTATGTCACGCACGATCAGGCAGAGGCGATGGCGCTGGGCGATCGGATCATCGTGATGGACAAGGGGCGCATCGCGCAAAGCGGCACGCCCCAGGACATCTACCGGCATCCGGCCAATGCCTTCGTCGCCGACTTCATCGGCACGATGAATCGCTTGCCGGCGGCTGGTGACCACCAGGTATGGCGCGTGCCTGGTGGCGCGTTGCCGCGCGAGCCACAGCACCTCGAGGCGGCGCAGGTGGAGCTGATGTTCCGACCCGAGGACGTGTCGCTGGCCGACGCGCCAGATGCGCCCGACGTCCATGTGGCCGGCAGTGTCGTCACGGCCCTGTTCCTCGGCCATGCGACGCGGCTGCTGGTCGATGTGGGCGCCCCTGCCCCGATCGTGCTTGATACCGCGCGACGCGACCGCTGGGTAGCCGGAGACCGCGTCGGCCTGCGCATCGATACCGGCCATCTGTTGGCGGTGCCCGCTGCTATGCCGGCACGGAGCGCGGCATGATGCAGAGCGCTGCCCAGGCCACGCCCTACCTTGTCGCCCACATCACGGACCTGCATATCAAGGCGGGCGGCAAGCTCTCCTACCGACGCGTGGATACCGCAGACGCCCTGCGCCGGTGCATCGACACGCTGCTGGCGTTGCCCCAGCGTCCCGACATTGCCGTGGTGACCGGCGATCTGGTCGACTTCGGTGGCGAGGACGAATATCTGTTTCTGCGAGGGATCCTGGAAACCTTGCCGATGCCGGTGCGGCTGATGCCGGGCAATCACGACAGCCGCGGCCCACTGCGTCGCGTGTTCGCCGATCACGCCTATCTGTTCGCTGCAGGTGATGGCGATGCGCCCGTGCATTACCGCATCGACGCGGGGCCTTTGACGCTGGTCGCCTTCGACTGCACCGTCCCTGGCCATAGCGGCGGGCGCGTGGAACCGGATGCGCTGCCATGGCTGGAAGCCGCGCTGTCCGTCGCCCCGGAGCGCCCTACCCTTCTGATGCTGCACCACCCGCCTTTCCACACCGGCATCGGCCATATGGACCGGCAGGGCCTGGAGAACGCCGCGCTGCTCGAGGTCGTGGTGCGGCGCCACCCGCAGGTGGAGCGAGTGCTGTGCGGCCATCTGCATCGGCATATTACCCGGCGCTTCGGCGGCACGATCGCCATGACCGCGCCCGGCCCGGCGCACCAGGTCGCACTGGACCTCGACCCTCAGGCGCCTTCGCGCTTTCGGATGGAACCGCCGGGCATGCTGTTGCACTGGTGGCATCCCGTGCACGGACTGGTCACCCATGCCGTTGCCATTGGAGACCATGGGCCTGCGTATCCGTTCTTCGATGCACAAGGAAAGCTGATCGACTGAGGCAAACGCGGGCGAAACTTCGATCCGATTGCGATGTTGCAAGGCAAGCAGGAACGCCCTTGGGGGCACTACTGTCTATACCGGTCTAGAGAACAATCCCGTGCTCCGCCGTGGGCTCGACGACATCGCTCTTCTCACCAAGCATGTCCATGAGTTCGCGTTCGATCTTCCTGCAGATCTGCGCCATGGGCACGTCATTGGGGTTTCCTTCGAACGGGTTCTCCGTGCTTTCGCCCACCTGCTCCAGCACGAGGTACATCCACGAGATCATCGCGCTGAATGGAATGACCAGCCAGATCATATTGCCGTGCATGAAACCTGAAACGCTGGCATTGAGCTTTTCGAACTCCGTAAGAATGCCGAAAGGCAGCAGCAGGCAAAAGGTACGGACAAAGATCTTGTTGATGACCTCGTATTGCCTGGGATATGGATAGTCTTTGACACGCTCCGCCCGCCCTTGCTGCGCGAAGAAACCCCTGATCGATCCAAGCAATTCCAGATAGGAAGCATTGCTGACCTCGCCGACATCAAGCAACCGTTTGATTGTGGCCGCCTGCGTTCCCAGCAGCCGGTTTGTCCTGCTCTCGGCGTGCAGAACCGAGTCGATCTCGCTCTGCGGCAGATACCGCGCAAGCGCCTGTTCCAATGGCGTCTCCCATTCGGGTATCCGGTAGTATTTCCGGTACTCTACATTGGCTACCTTGCCCGCATTTTCCCAGATGCGTGGGCTTCTCAGTTGATAGCGCAGAGCCGTCAGCCACGCGCAATGCCGGAGAATCAGTTCTCGGGCCGCTGCCCGTCCTAACGGAAAGTCCCGGCTCATTACACCCAGACACCGGCTGCCATTCAGGATGTCAGTCCAGATCTGCTGTGCCTCCACGGCCCTGCCGTAAGTTTGCACGTTCCTGAAACCCACGATGAATGACGTGGCCGTGCCCAGCAGCACCACGACGGAAACCGGGATCGACAGCCACTTCAGGCCAAGCAACTGGTAGAGGACGACGGGCAGCGAACCGCATGCCAGGGACGCATAGAGCTGCCGTCTCGACCAGAGCGTGAACTCGAATAATGTGTACGATTTTCCCAGGTGCATGATGCTATCCTCTCGCGGCAGTGTGGCAGAACGCAGTCCTGGTGTCAGTGAACACAATGGTGGGCCATTCCTGCCCACGGGAAGATGGCACCGGCGTTGCCGGTGCCTGCAAAACGGCGCTTCTACTTCACCGGAGTCAGGATGGGTGCGCCCTTGTTCTTGAGCAGGAACACGACAAACTTTGCCGGCTGGGTGGAACTGGCATTGCGCCCGACGGTATGGATGTCGTTGGGTCCTTCGTGGAAGGTATCGCCAGCCTTGAGCGTTACCTCCTTGCCGCCCTTGAGGCCCATGACGATGCTGCCCTCGAGCACGTAGACGAAAGCGTGTGCGTCATGGCGATGCACGGGGTCGACCGAGCCGGGCGGATACTCGACGACGATCATCTGGACTTCCTTGCCCGGATACTCAGGCAACGGCTCCGAGCGCAGCGGCGCCACACTCGCCTCCGGCGCGGCCAGGACCGGCCGCGCTACCATCAGGCAGAACCACATCAGGGTTGCAGCAGAGGAAACGATCTTCTTCATGGCATCACTCCAGGCCGGCCTTGTCGAGTCCGAACATCTTATCGGACGAGCCGGGCACCATGCGGAACGCCACGTTCAGTCGGTTCCAGCTATTGATTGCACCAACGAGGAACGTGAGATCCGACAATTCCTTGTCGGAGTACTCGGCACGCACGCTGTCATAGATATCGTCCGACACGCCGTGGGCAGGAATGTTGGTCAGCACCTCGGCCCATGCCAGCGCGGCGCGTTCGCGCGGCGAAAACAGCGTGGACTCGCGCCAGACCGCCACATGATGCAGGCGCAGTTCGCGCTCGCCATGGATCTTCGCCATCTTGACATGCATGTCGACGCAAAATGCGCAGCCATTGAGCTGCGACGCGCGAAGCTCGACGAGCTCGCGGATGTGCGTCTCGATCGTCGTATTCTGGAACAACGCGCCGAGCTCTACGAGCTTCTTCGACAGCTCAGGCGATTGCTGAAAATAGTTAAGGCGTTGCGTCATGATGCTCTCCTGGAAGATAACAGAGGTTGTGTTTGGCGGCATATCGCGGCGATGTCCCGCGGAAGCTCGCCAGGACGTATTCGAATAACTCGGATCGCCCGGTCAAATTGGTTGAGCCCGGCAACAGAGTGATTGCGTGGATCCGAGCGTTTAATGAAAGGATGGGCCTCGCGAGAAATCAACCGCAATCAAGCCTCTTTAGCCCGAGCGAGCCACTGGTCGAGACTGATACGGCCGATCCGCGCGTCGCCGAGCGGCACCAGCGACAGTTCCTCGAGCAGGCCGCCGTAGTACCGCGCATTACGATCCGTCACGACCGGGCGTGCGTCGCCTACGGATTTCAAATAACGCGCGATGATCTCCGCCAAGGGCGCACGATCCGGGCCGGCGATATCAATGGTGTCGTTAAGCGGCGCCGCAAGCGCGACCTGCGAGAGGATCGCCGCGATGTCGTCCGCGGCGATCGGCTGAAACTGTCCGTCGCCGACGCGCACGGAGCCGTTGTCCGTGCTGAAGTCAGCAATGCCGCCGATGAACTCCATGAACTGCGTGGCGCGTACGATCGTGTATGGCACGCCGGCCGCTTCGATTGCCGCTTCCTGCGCGACCTTGGCGGCGAAATACGCGTTCTCCGGCATGCGGTCGGTGCCGACGATCGACAGCGCGACATGATGGCGCACGCCCGCGGCCACCTCGGCCTTGCCGAGATTGCGCGCCGAGGTGCGGAAGAAATCGAGCACCGCCTGCGGTTCCCACGATGGCGCGTTCGTCACATCGACAACGACGTCGGCGTCGATGAGCGCGCTGCTCAGGCCTTCGCCCGTCACGGTGTTGACGCCGGTACGCGGCGATGCGGCGAGCGCCTGATGGCCGGCCTTGCTGAGCAGGTTGACCAGACGTGAGCCGATCAGGCCCGAACCACCGATTACGACGATCTTCATGGCTGCTTCTCCATATGTGGAAATGAACGCGCTGAAGCGCGTGACGGTCGGTGCAACGCGGGAAGTCTCCGACCCCCACCGCGTTGACTGAAAGCAGTATCGGATAATCATGACCTATTAATAAGGGTCAAGAATCGTCGATGTCACTAGTCCAAGTCGCTAGTCCAGGTTGCTTTCCCTCCCCTTGCCCCAACAGACGTTCATGACCACACGAACTCCCGCATTGGCCATCGAAATCGATCGCCAGAAGCCGTTGCCGATCTATCTGCAAATTTGCGAGCGTTTCCGGACGGCGATCGCGGCAGGACATCTGCGTCCGGGCGACCGCGTGCCGGCACTGCGCGGCCTCGCCACGCAATTGAGCACGGCGCGAGGCACGGTCGAACTGGCCTATACGATCCTGGTCGACGAAGGCTACCTGCAGATGCGCGGTGCTGCCGGCACGTTCGTTTCGCCTTTGTTACCGGCGTCGGTGATGCATTCGGCGAATGAAAAGGGACGCCGGGGCCGGCCGGCGGCGGAAGGAGCCGGCACGGCGAAGACGCCGGAGGTGTCGCAGGGTCAGCCGATGCCGCGCCAGGTGGCGCTCACCGTGGCCATGAGCGGCGAGCCAAAGCCGTTGCAGCCAGGACTGCCCGCGTTGGACGCGTTTCCGCGCAAGATATGGAGCCGGCTGGTGTCGCGTCGTGTGCGCAGCGGGGAACGAACAATGCTCGCCTACCCGGACCCGATGGGCTATCGGCCGCTGCGCGAACGCATCGCCACCTATCTCGGTCTGTCGCGCGGTGTCACGTGTCTGCCCGAGCAGGTGTTCATCACCGGTGGCTACCGCGCGACGCTTGAGCTCGTGCTGCGCAGCCTCGCGCAACCGAACGATCGCATGTGGTTCGAGGATCCCGGCTATTTGCTCGCCCGCAACTTTCTGACCGAGAGCGGCGTGCAGTTCGTGCCCGTGCCGGTGGACGATGAAGGGATCGACGTAGCGCGTGGCATACAACTGGATCCACAGGCGCGCTTCGCGCTGGTCACGCCATCGCATCAGAGCCCGCTCGGACACATGCTGTCGCTCACAAGACGCCTGGCGCTACTGGATTGGGCAGAGCAGGCGTCTCGCTGGATCATCGAGGACGACTACGACAGCGAGTTCCGTTATTCGGGCAGACCATTGCCGGTCTTGAAGAGCCTCGATCGGCAAGATCGGGTGATCTATTGCGGCACCTTCAGCAAGGTAATGTTTCCCGGTGTGCGACTCGCGTATGCGGTGGTGCCGGAGCGTGCTGTCGAGCGCGTCGGGCGGGTGGCGTGCAGCATGAACGCCGGCTCGCCGGCCTTATTGCAGGCTGCCGTGTCAGACTTCATGGAGCAAGGGCATTTTGCGCGGCATGTGAAGCGGATGCGTGCGTTGTACGGACAACGGCGCGTGTTGATCGCGCTAGCGCTGGAGCAGGCGTTCGGCAAGCGGCTGCGTATCGACTTGCCACCCGGCGGGATCCAGTTCGCCGCGCAATTCACCGAAGGCCCCGATGGCCCGGTCGACGATGTCGCCGTTGCCGCGCGGGCGCGCGCGGCGGGGCTTGCGGTGGTGCCACTTTCGATCTGGTACGTGAATGGCCGTATGCGTCACACGCCGCGCGGCCTGGTGATTGGCTTCGCGAACATCACCGATGCGAGTGAAGCGGCCCGCCTCGCTCGAACGTTGCGCACATGCCTGGATGGCTGATGCGCGGCTTGGGTGCCAAATCCCGAAGCACGAACTCGGTACGGCTTCGCTCAGGCGTGGACGCCTGGAGGTGTCGCTAACAGGTCTTGACGTGCGAAGCCTGAGTTACGCCTCTTCTTGAATCAGGTACCGGTTGGGGTTCTTGCCAAGCCACGACGGTTGACGACCGCGGCCAGACCATGTCTTGCCAGTCTTCGGGTCCCGGTACTTCGGGGGCAGCCCCGATTTCGCCTGGCCTGCGTCACTTCCGGCAGGACGGCCACGACGGCGCTTGGTAATGTCTTCGACAGTCAGTCCGTACTCCGCCATCAGGTTCTGAATGTTTTCGATGACCGATGAAACCTCATTGGCACGGACCTCTTCCAGATGCGCTTCCAGCGCTGCCTTCTGAGCCATCAATTCTTTGTAAGTTGCCATTTGCCGTTTTCCTTTCCGGTCGACGGATGCAGATGGGGGATAGTTTATAGCCAATTTTCTCTTTGGCACATAACAACTTTTACCATCCCGGCGGTCGAATATCGAGAATCTCGCCTGAGGCCTCTGGATCAGCGGCAAAAGTCCATACAACATCATAGCCGGTGCGAGGTTCGATACTACGAGCGCGGGAACGACCAAATCTATATTTGGATCTGCGTACCGATTTCGATCACCCCCCGGTTTGCCGGTATGCCAAAATATTCCGCTGCATTGCCGGCGTTCCTGCTCATCGTTGCGAACAGGCGCTCTCGCCATAACGCCATGCCACTGCGGACGCCTGCCAGCGGAACGATGGTTTCGCGGCTGAGGAAGAACGAAGTTTCCATCATATCGATCTGCACGCCAGACCCCGGCGGCAACCCCTTCAGGGCCTGTGTGACGTCGGGCCGGTTCATGAAACCGAAGCGCAGCGTCACCAGATAACAATCGTGCCCGAGCGGCTCGACGGTGCCGCACTGGCTCAATGGCACCCATGGCACATCCTTCATCTTCACGGTAACAAACAGGATCCGCTCGTGCAGCACCCGGTTGTGATTGAGGTTGTGCATCAACGCATGTGGCACCACCTCGGGCGTTGCGGTGAGAAACACCGCCACCCCGGGGACGCGCGGCGGTAGTGCGAGGAACAGAGAATCCAGAAACGACTTGAGCGGAACGTCTGAATTCTCCAGTCGCTCGATCAATAGCTTGCGGCCGCGCAGCCATATCCGCATGATGACAAACATGCCGGCCCCGACAGCAAGCGGGAACCAGCCGCCTTCAGCGACTTTGAGCAGGCTAGAGGAGAGGAATGCCGCGTCCACCGCGATGAAGAATCCGGTGGCAAAGACCAGCACTTGCGGATCCAGGTGCTTTAAAACGCACGGTTCGTGCAACGGTAGCACATGTACATGGGCCGCCCCGGCATAGTGGCGGGCGAGCTGGTTCTGATGGAATACCTGCGCCGCTTCCACCCGGACCTGGTGCCGACCGAGGAAGAACTGCACGCGGTGCGCTTCGAGTTCGATCCGGCCCCGCCGCTGAAAACGCTGATTATTTCTGCGGCGAGATCCGCCTGAACCACTGGTTTCGCCGCGCCGCCGAATGGCACACGGAACCGGTGATCAAGCATATCTACCGCGACCCTGTCGCAGGACGAGGCCCGCCACGGCGGCGCCTACCTGCGCTACATGAAGAAGTACCTGGCGCAGTTCGGCGACAGCGCGCGCGGCCTTCGCCAAGATCGGCGTGCTGATGGCATCGGCCCGCCGCACCGCGAAGCCGCTGCACCCGACCAACCTGCACGTCAACAAGGCGCTGTTCCTCAACGACACGGTGCAATCGCGCAAGTTGTCGTGCAATCATCAAAGTCTCCCTGGGTAGTAATTGGATGGCGAGCGTAGCCGGCCGAACGGTCGACCGCGACGGGCCGGTATTTGCAGAGATCGGGGACAATCGATTCCCCGGGGCCCTGCCTAAGATCATCGTCGGCATTCAGTGATTGGGGAATTTAGTTGTTTAGGTTTCTGATATATAAGAACCCTCGCGAGGAAATGGCGGCCTGACGGCAAGACCCAGGGGTTGATAGGGTCAAGGGTGCGTGCCGGCTCCTTGATTCTTGCGCTGGGCGATGGCGACCGAGCCGCCAAGCGATGTGCAAAGCGGCGCACCAGAACATCGTTGAGGCCGATTGGATGGCTGGCGACGCCAATTCCGACTAGCCATTCGATACGTTCGAGCACTTGGGAGAACTGTCGCGTCGAGTGCTTCGCCGGGACAGCCCACAGCCAGTTCTGGATGTGCTGACCATCTGGTCGTACTTGTTTCATTGCGGCTACCCATCGTCGCCAGGTAGAGGGCGGGACAGTCGAGTGTATCGAGGCAGCGGCGCTGGCCTCAAGCTCGGTCAATGCCGACGCGACGAGACTTCGAAGGGCGCGATCGTGGAAGACGATCAATCGGTGCTGATACAGCCACCGGCGGGCATACGACAGCACTCGTTCCCGATCCGCAACGCGATACTTCGTCGCGCAACGCCCGCACAAGGGCCGGGCGCTGGTGTGCCACCATCCAGCGGAATCCGAGCATCTGGCAAGCTAAGAGCTGATGGTCGGATAACGTTCGGCCGCGAGCATAAAGCGCCCGTAACGAAGCGAGATCGGGTGTATCGATATCTAGCTCAATGGCTAGATGGCGAAGCAAGACCGGCGGCAGGATCCCGAACGCATTCAATGGGCAACCGGTCATGCGCAGGAAGCCGACGTGTAGCGCCAGGCCCAGCTTCATCATCGAGCCGCGTCGGCGCCCGATTAGTTCGTGCTCGGCGCGGCTGTATGTGAATAACGTCTGCAATTCGAAACTGCTAAGTTCACGCGGCACCTCCGCGCGCCCAAGTACGTGCTCTGAGCCTTGCGTCTCGTGCGCCTCCCATGCGGTGGGCCAAACACGATTGGGCGGCATGACTTTCCCCTGCCACGGAAGTTGCGCGCGCCATGGGATTGGCTCGAAGAATGACGAACGCCACCTTGCCATTGAATCCGGCGCCTTCCCACCGCGGCGACGAACGCGATGAAGCCACGCCCGGAGGCCCCTGCCGTGCGTGGCATGCCACGGTTCCGGGAGTGAGCCGGCCTTCTGCCAGCCCGGCAACGGCCTCTTCCTGAGCATGGAAGAGTTCGGGGACTCGCCGTCCACCGCGACCTTTTACTCTGGCGGCCGCACGGAGGTGCCACCTGGCGCCCCGCTGAAAACCGTGGCCATCCAGGATACCGGCGGCATTCCTCTGTGCGCTATCGCCCATGTCTTCGGCCAAAGCGGCTCGGCAATCCCGATCTGCACCTACTATTAGGATTCCACATCTCTCCTGGTTCGGCGACCTTTCCCAAGGTTTGCGGTCGAACGAGGCCTGGGTTGAAGGTGAAGAACCTTCGCCCTTGAAGTGATGTCCGCTGACACATTCGCCAAGGCGTAAGAAGACACATGTGGTCCCAGACCAGAGTGTGGTGGGGACCACTGGTCGTGGAGAGAAATATGGAACCCGCACCCTTTTCGCTGTCTCCCAATACGTACCCACGGGCGCTCAACGTCGTGGGCGAGAGGATCACGGTGCTTGCACCCGGAGCCGCCACTCAGGGTTATGAAGTCTTCCTGCAGCAAGGCGAAGAAGGCAGCGGGCCTCCACCGCATTGCCATGGCTGGGACGAGTCTTTCTACATCACCAAAGGCGCAGTCGAGATCGGTTATGGCGATCAGGTGGTGACTGCGACCGCTGGTACGTTTGTCCATGTGCCGGCCGGCACTGTCCATTACTTCCGCTTCGGCATGGGCGGAGGTGAAATGATCTCGGTCACGGGCCACGGCGGAAACGCGTCACGCTTGTTTGCGCGGATCGATGAGACGGTTCCCCCGGGGCCTCCTGACCTCGCTAAGTTGCTAGCCGTCGCACAAGAATGTGGTGTGACGATTTCGGAGTGACTACCGGGTGCGGGCGTGGGCACAGTCACCGAGCTAACCTCGAATTGCTGCTGGCGCGCAATGCGTCGGCCGACGCGTACAGCGCGGCGTTGACCGCTGCGGCGATGCTGGCGTTGGCCACTGGGGAAATCGGCAGAGGGGCTAACTAGCGGCACGAGCCTCTTATCTGCCGGGCTCGGACAACGCGCGCCTGCGCTTGGACCGCCAGGCGAACAGCAGTCCGATACCCAGGAGCCATCGGCGAAGATACGTCAGTGCCCAGGCACCGCTGCTCGACCATTTGTATGTACCAGGCGCCACGGTTCCCTCGATGCCTGTAGCAGCCGCGGCACTCTATTTCTTGCGCAATCCCTCTACCGGATCCGTCTCGAATGCCTGCCACAGTGCATCGCGTCGCTGCAGGGCTTCGATAACGGCCGGCTGGCGGAGTTGCGCGACTGCCGACACCAGCGCATTGCACAGGAAAAACGACGCCGTGTAGGAATCGAACGGCGACGCATTGGTGGTGCGCACCAGCAGATGGTGATTTGCCAGTGGCACGAGCGGCGCGGCAGGGCTGTCGCAAATGGCCACGACGCGGGCGCCCACGTCGCGAAATGCCCTGGCGATGGTGACCGGCGCACTGGAATAGCGGCGAATGCTGAACGTGAGCAACACGTCTTCTGGCTCGACCCATAGCATGGCGTCGGTGGCCGTCACGGCGCCCGCGCCCAGTTCCTGGACGTTTGGCCGGCACATGTTCAGATGCAGGGCCAACCAGGCGCTGACTGGAGCGCTGTTCTTTTGGGCGAGGATAAATACCCGCCCTTTTCCGCCGGCCAACAGGCGCGCAATCGCCTCAAAGGCGGCGAAATCCAGCGATTCGTGCGTCGCCGTCAGGTTGTGCTGGTCGTGCATGAAGGCGTCGTCGAGGCAGGCGCGCAGGTTGCGCTTGCCGCCAATCAGCGCCGGCGCGCGCTGGCCCGCGGTCGGCAGCGCTGCCGTTACGTTGGCACGTGCCTCACGCTGGGCGTCTGCATAGCTTGCATAGCCGACCTTGGCAAACAACCTCACCACCGTCGACGCACTGGTGCCGTGCTGTGCGGCCAGCGCCGTTGCCGATTCGAGCAGCACATGCGGATAGCCTCGCGTCAAGGCATCGGCCAGTTCGCGCTCGCGTGCCGTCAGCGTGGCCGCTTCGCGCGCCAGTCGGTCAAGCAGCGTGTCGCCATGAGCGACAGTTTCGTTGCGGGTATTTGTCATGTTGACACCGTGCAATACGCATTGCATGATTATACCATCACTGCAATTATTATTTCATCGCCGTTTCACCGCAATCCATCGCCGCTCCCTGGTTGGGAAAGAGGAAACCTATGCAAGTTGAAGACGTTGCGCCCGGCACCGATGCGCTCGACTGGCTGCAAAGCCAGAATCAGGCGATGCAGGATTTGCTGCAGCAGATCGTGGATATCGACAGCGGCAGCCGCCATGAAGCCGGTGTGCAAGCCGTGGCCGAGACGCTCGGTGCCCACCTGAAAGCCGCCGGCATTGCTGTGCGCTTCCATGCAGTGCCTGGATACGGCGTTTGCCTCGACGCACAAGTGCCGGGTTCTGGCGACGGCCTGCCTGTCCTGTTGATGGGGCATATGGATACGGTTTATCCCGTGGGTACGGCGGCCAGGCGCCCGTTCCGCGTTGAAGGCGGGCGTGCCTTTGGCCCGGGCGTGGCCGACATGAAGTCCGGCCTGGTGCTCAATGTGTTCGTTGCTGAAGCGCTCGCGCGGCTGGGCCGGAACGCTCCTCCAGTGCGGCTATTCTTCTCGTGCGACGAGGAGATCGGCTCGCCCGCCACGCGCGACCGCATCATGACGGTCGCACGGGAAGTGCGCGCTGTCTTCAATGCCGAGCCGGGCCGTGTCAGCGGAAATCTCGTGACGGGCCGCAAAGGCTCGATGGTGGTCGAGTTTGAGGTCGAGGGCGTGGCCGCGCATTCGGGGATCAATCATGCCCATGGCGCCAGCGCAATCGACGCGTTGGCGCGCAAGGTCCTGGCACTGCACGCACTGACCGATGCCGCATCAGGCGTCACGACTAATGTCGGTTGCGTGCAGGGCGGGATCGTGCCGAATATGGTTGCGCCGCACGCGAAGGCGCAGCTCGATGTGCGCTTTACCGCCGAGACCGATATGGAGTCGCTCTATGGCCACATCCGCGAGATCATCGAAGCGGAATCTATTCCGCGTACACGCGGCAGCATCACCGATATGCGCCGGACCATGCCGATGGCGACGACGCCGGACGCGCTGCTGGCGCTCTACCAGCGCAGCGCCGAGCGAGTCGGCTTTGCGGTCGCCGGCGAATTCACCGGTGGCGCCGCCGACAGCGGCCTGACCAGCTCCGTCGGCACGCCTACGCTGTGCGGCACTGGCCCGGTGGGCGGCCACCCCCATACCGAGCGCGAGTACTGCGAGCTTTCAACCTTCGTGCCGCGGGCGCAGGCCTTGGCGCTCGCCATCCTCAGCCTGCAATGAGCGGCATGTCCCGCCATCGCCGGAATCCCTGACCCATCCAGCCTTTGCCATCATGCAGAACCTGCCCTTCTCCCGCCGTCGCATCGTTGCTATTGGCCTGAGCGCCGCCACCATTGCCGCCGCCGCGCCGCTTGGCGCCATGGCACAGGACAGCTGGCCCACCCGGCCCATCACGCTGGTGGTTCCCTTTCCGCCTGGTGGTTCGGTCGACATCATGGCGCGGCAGTATTCGGAACCGCTGTCGCGCATTCTCGGCGTGCCGGTCGTTGTCGACAACCGTCCCGGTGCCGGCGGCTCGGTCGCGACGCAAGCCGTCGCCCGCAGCAAGCCAGACGGCTATACGCTGGTGGTCTCATCGCAAAGCAGCCACCTTGCCAATCCTCTGACGCAGCCGCGCATCGGCTACGATCCGATCAAGGACTTCGAGAACATTGCCATTCTCGGTCGCCAGCCTAACGCGCTCGTCGTGCACGCCAGCCTCCCGGTCCGCACCTTTGCCGAGCTCATCGCCTATTCGAAGAAGAACCCTGGCAAGCTGGACTACGGCAGCGGCGGTGCCGGCAGCATGGGGCAGCTCAATGTCGAGATGTTCAAGGCGAGCACGGGAGCTGTTGCCACGCATATCCCATACCGCGGCGGCTCGCAACTAATCACCGCGGTGCTGAGCAACGAGGTGCAGTTCATCCTCGACAACGTGGTCATCATGCTCCCGCACATCAAGGACGGTAAGGTACGCGCCCTGGCGGTCGCCTCAGAACAACGGCTCGAACAACTGCCCGACGTGCCTACGCTGGCCGAACTCGGCCATCCGGAACTGAACCTGAGCTCCTGGACCGGCATCGCGGCGCCGGCCGGCACGCCCCAACCGGTGGTGCAGAAGATCTACCAGGCCGTGCGCAAGGCCGCCACGGATCCCGCCATGCAGGGCGCACTTCGCTCACGCGGCGTGGTGCCGCCGGAAGACATGGCGCCGGCCGCATTCGAACGCATGATGGCTGACCGGCTGCAGCGCTATGGCGAGGTGGTCAAGCGGGCGAAGATTTCGGCGGAGTAAGGAGTTGAGTCCATGCCGGGCGGTCGATGCCGTTCTACGACGCGGGTCGGCCCGCGCTTGCCAGACAGAGCGTGTCGTTTCCAACGACATCATGTCCGACGACGCCAGATCAGAGCGTCCCCAATGCTGGGCAATCGGATGCTGGTGCGATCGGGATGTACACTCACGTTCGCGATCGATGGGGAATTTTCTATGACCAGCCTATTCCCTTGGGCGCCGCGGAATTCGTACGCCTGCAGCGAAATGCTAACGAGCAGGTCCATTCGCACTCCCGGATATAGCCAGTTGCGGGCACTGCTTGCGCAATGCCACCTGGTTGGTGTCGATATACGTGCGCACGCCGTCCATCATGATGGCCAACTGGTGGTTCAAACAGGCCGCGTCCTTCGAAACCTCGACCTCTTTCGCGGACTCGAAGGCCGCCAGTACCTTCTCCCTCGCTACATCAGCGCCCATCCAGGCTATCACGCGGATGAACGTGTGCACCTTCTTGCCGCGCGGCAGCAACTTGGCGGCCTCGGTCGCCGGAATCATGATCTTTTCCATCGTCTGCTGAATCCAAAAAGAAATGCCCTCCGAAGAGGGCGATGAATGGGGCGGTACCGCTCAGAGCCAGGCCGAACGGACGAGCTTCATGACGCTGCGTGTCCTGCGAAGCTTGCGCACATGGGACGCCAGAGCATCCCGATCAGCGCAATCGCAAGACCACAGCCAAACAACTGCGGTCGCAAGAGACCTTCATCCGGAGCGGTGACGACAAAGAAGAGCGCGACGAACAACACGGCAACGATCGCGAGGACCGCACCGCCAGACGCGCGAGAATGAATAACCATGGCAACACTCCTGTTGAACGGAAGCCTTGCCCATAGGGACAAGGCCCCTATGGGTGAAGAAAAAGCTGTGCCGGCAGAGCCAGCAAGGTCGATGCGTCGAAGACGCGGTAAGCACGGCAATTCTAGCGCCCAAGTTCCCGCGCTTCAAAAGAAAAATGCCCGCCCCCTTTCGGGGTAGCGGGCATAGGAAAAGATCGGGACGTGCGCGCAACTACTGCGCAGCCAGCGCAACGACATCAATGACACCGTCTGCGTCGTCGACCAGGTCCGGCGTCTGGGAAATGAAGAACTCGCGCTCGTAACCTCCGACCCGCAGTACTTCGCGCTTCATTTTCATGAAGGCGCGCTTGCGCTCCGGATCCAGCGGCCCGTCTGCCTCGTCGGTGAAAAGCGTCTGGAAGGCATGCTGCGCGTGCTGCGCCCGGTAGAGCGCAATACCCCGCGTCAGGCACTCGTTGATCCACACCTTCTGCCCTCCACTGATCACACCAAACTCCTTCGAGCTGTCGTTCTCAGCGTCGAGCACGGCGATGGAAAATCCCTCCCGGGCTTCGCCGCTGGCAAGCAGCGTCTGCGTCTGGATCGCGATGGTGAATCGCGGCCCGTAGCAGGCGAGCAACAGATCGTTGACGATGCGGGTAATGGCTGGCCCGGCGTCATCGATCGACAGCGCGATCACGCCGTCGTTGCCGAGGCCCTTGCCAAGGAGCTTCCACAGCGCAATCTCGTCGGACAGGCGTTGAACCTGCGCTTCAAGGGTGGGCAGACCGGCGAGCTCGCGCTCGATGCGGTCGCGATCGGTGGCCAGGGCACTTTGACGACGGATCAATGTTTCGATCTTGCCGTCGGCCGCGCTCACCGCCTCGCGAACACCCACAATGCGGCGATCCAAGTCGGTGACCAAGGCCGTCACGTCTGTTGTGGCCAGCGCATCCACCTCCCGCTGCACTGCTGCCAGTTGGGATTCAACATCCTGGATATCCCGGGCATGCCGGCTGTTCCGTTCAGTCTCCTCCTTCGCCACCGCAGCCAGATCACAGCGGGCCTTCTCAAGGGCGGCCGTAGCACTGTCAAGCAAGGGGCGCTGAGCCGCCAGAGCGGTCAGGCGCTGCAGTTCCTGGTTGTCCCGCGTGATATCGCGCTGCAGGACCGACACCGCTTCCCGTGCCGCTGGCAACCGCTGCAAGCTGACCTCCATCGGCTTCAGGGCTTCTTGCTTCTCCCTGTAGCTGGTGCGCAGCTTTGTCACGACAACGGCCTGTTCCTCGTACTGTCCCTTGGCCTCGCGGGCCTGGGCCAGCAACGGGCATTGGCTGTGCATCGCATGGCCGGTGCAAGGAACCGTGTCCATCACGTCGGTCTGGGCCTTGAGCGTTCGCGCCAGCTTCGCTGCCACCGAGCCTCGCTGTTCCATCTCGCGAAGCTCTGCTGCCAGTGTCGCATGCCGCGTCGCCACGGCTTCGGCCTCGGCGAGTTCCCGCTGCCTGTCGGCAAGTTGTGCGTGGCGCTGGCCAAGGTCCAGCTGGACAGTATCGCGTCGCGCAGCCGCTGCGGTGATCGCCTCCGATTGGGAAAGGGCCGCCTCGCTGGCGGTGGCGGCCTGCTGAAGTTCTCGCCGGCGCGCCGCAGCCTTGGCGGCCGCCGCACGATCATCCGCGGCCAGCTGCTGGCCACGTGCCCCTAGCTCCCGCTTGCGCTGATGCAACTCGCGCAATCGGGCCTCGGTACCGGCCGAGGCTGCCTGCTTGGCCGCCAGCGTAGCACGCTCCTGCTCCAACTTGCTGCCGCGGCTCAACTCCTCCACGCGCAGCGCCCGTGCCGATTCGAGTGCCTGGTCAAGCTCGCGAATCTCAGCAGTCATCGACACTGCGGTGTCGCGCTTGCCGGACAGCACAAGCACGTCCCGCTGCAGGCTATCGAGCGACCGGCTCAACGCCTTCGCCACATCGCCGGCCTTCGCCGACAACTCGCGCAGGTGATCGATGCCGAGCAACTCCGCTAGCAGCCGCTTGATCTCGGTCGGCTGGTAGCTCGCCAAAGGACGTCGGTTCTGTGCAGAAAAGACGCTGGTGAAGAAGGCTTCGGCGGAGCCGAGCACCGAGTCAAGGCATCGGCCGTAGGTGTCGGCCTTGCCGTCGGATACGGTTCCGTCTGGCAGCTGCACTGGATTCCAGGCGCCGGCGGCATCCTTCTCGAACAAGTAGTACTCCGCCTTGCGGCTCTTGCCCGGGTTGCGGAATGCAAACGCCGATCGATAGACCTTGCCACCATGCTCCCACTCCAGATCCTTCTCAGCGCGGGGAGCGCAAAGGTGGTCCCAGTACGAGAATGCATCGGCCGACATCTTGCTGGCATGGCTCGGCATGATGGGATAGGGATGCAGGTTGTCCATGATCGTCGTCTTGCCGGCACCGTTCGGCCCAACAATCGCGATCAGGCCGCCAGGCAGATCCATCAGATCCACCGTCACGCTATCGCGATGCATGCCATCGCGGATGCCGTGAAAGCCAGCAAGGGTCAGTTTGAGTGGGCGCATTCGGCCACCTCCGCACCAGTGAAGGAATGCAGGTAGTCAGCCGGCACCTCCATCGCTTCGCCTTCGAATACGGGCAGTTCAGGAGCTGCCGGCATGTCCTCCTCCGGCTGGCCAGCAATGGCGCGTTCGACAGAACGCACCGCGGCAGAGAACTGGCTTGCGGCCATCTCGAGCAGCGCCTTCCAGTCATCCAGGCCGGTAATGGACTTCAGCTCCAGGGCGCTCCACTGCCCGGCAAAGCCGTTCGAGAACGACCAGATCAGGTCCTGCATCTCCTTGGACGGTGCAACGGAAAACCAGGTATTGCCACCATCGGTGGCAATCGCCATCACGAGCATGTGCCCGCGCTTGGCGATCACCGCTCCGCGGTCACGGCCAAAGGGTTCGTACAGCATGCACTGCGTGAAGCCGTGCTTGTCACACAGGCGTTTCGCCAGTTCGGTGCGTGCCAGGACAGCCTCGGCGACATGGACCCACGAGGGGCCGGCGTGGTAAAGAATCATCTTGCACTCCAGTGGGCGGAGCGCGCCCCCTCACGGGTAGCACCCGCCAGGGTTAGAAGGAATTGGATACTGCTGGGTCGATGCGTCAATGACGCGGGTGAAACCGGGTTTCGACAGCCCTTGCGGCTGTCGGAACATGGCTTGCGCATGCTCTAAGGGTTAGGCGGGTTGCCCCGCGAACAGGTCATCGGTAAGCCAATCCATGCTGGACGGCTCGGGCGACGGCGCTTGGGCGACCGGCGTCAGGCTGTCAGGCTCGCCGCGGTCGACCACGACAGGGGTCTCGAGGACGCCTTGCGTTGCCTCGGCCGGGACAGCCCGCAGCTGCGCCAGCACGCCGTCTGCGATTGCTTGCGCATCGAGCGTCTCCAGCATAGCCAGGCGGTCTGCCAACGGGCCCGTATCAACGCCGGTGAGCTCACCCCACCGGGTCAGCTTATCGGGCAGGGTCGCGGCGCGACTGATGCCTTCGGCACGACTGCGCACTGCCGGCAGAACCCGCGCCTCGACCTTGAGCTCAGCGCTCCGGGCAAACAGTGCCTGGATAGCATCGCGGTCGACCAGCTGGCGATGCTCTTCGTTGACGGTCCAACGAACTCGCACGAACTTGTCAACAGCTTGCGCAGCAACTTCGGCAAGCTTGGCCATGTCCGGCGGGCCGTCGAAGTCTACGCACAGCGTCTCGCGCGCCGGCGTGGCCACCAACGACGCGCTGGCGCGGCCCGGAGACACCTGCCATTGCAGATAGCCCTTCTCACCGATCTCGCCATAGTGGAATCGCCCGATGGAGCCGGGATACGCCACTACCCTGCCCTCGCGCGCCCATTGCTGGGCACGGTGAATATGGCCGAGCATGAAGGCATCACATTCGGCGTCGAACAGCGCGCCGATGGTGAACTCGTGGTCAAAGCCGGCCATCGGCACGCCGTGCTCCGTCTGGCAGCCATTGACCGTGCCGTGCGACACACCGACCGTCGGCACGCCATGGGATCGCCACTGTCGATTGACGGCGCCCGCGGCGGCCAGGTAGTCAGCCAGATAGTCACCAACCGCCGTCGCCGCACCGGCAACGCCCACCGCCGCAGCCAGGACCGCCTTGTTGACGGTTGGCACGCAGGTGAACACCACGGCTGGCTTGCCATACTGCACCATGAGCGCGCCAAACTCAGCGCCGGTAAAGACCGCGCCATCCGACGGTACGAACTCGCCTGCGCAGAGCGCGACTTGATGGATGCGATCGGCAACGTAGACCGGATGCTGCGCCCCAATCAGGCGGAACAGATCCAGCGTGCCTTGCGGTTCATGGCTGAACGTGCCCTGGAGAATCAAGACCGGCATATGGGCCGAGAGATGATGGATCCGATGCGCGAGAGCCGAGAGGGCCGGCGTATGCGCGTCCAGGCGGTGATCGGTGGAGTCTCCCGACACCACCCCTACCTGACAGCGCGATGCAATCGCATCGTCGACCGCAAAGCCGAAGCAGCGGTCCGCCTCGGCCAGGTGGCTGGGCGAGTAATGCAGATCTGAGAAGTGTCCCAGACGCAGGCAATCGCCTTCGTTGAGCATGCTACCTCCTGAAAAAATTGGCTGTGCCGGCAAGGCCCCAGCGCGTGGAAAAGAAAAAGGACGCCACAAGGGCGTCCGTAAGGTGAGCCAGTCGGGGGGCTGGCTTAGGGGGTAATCTCAGCCGCAATGGCTTTGACCTGCTCACGATATGCAACCGGGTTGTTCTCCAGCGCAACTCGCATGTCGTGAATAGCCTGCCGGACTGCGGCGGGCCGCTTGGTCCAGCCGGCGCCAAAACTAGCCTGCAGGAAGTCGCGCAGGTCCTTGCGATCGGGCTCCTTGTCGAAGCCCAACCGCGTGGCCAACTCGTTGAACGCCGCGGCCAGGTCCTCGGCATCCGATGCCTTGGCACCTTGCACCGGCTGCACGCTCGACGGCGATTTCTCGGCATCCAAGGGAGGAACACCGGGCGACTGATCCAGCTGCGTCTGCGGAGTGTTCTCGAGCGCCGTGACCGCCTGCTGCGCGGCTTCGACGTGCGAGAGCCGCGGGCGATCCGAGCCGTCGAGGAAACCGGCCAGGTCCAGATCGGCATTGAGCGTGATGAGCCATTGCATCTGGCGCACCGGCTTGCCGAGTTCAGGATCGATCCGGCTGATCTCGACCTCCTGCTTGCTTACAAAGAACTCGACGCCGACCAGACGTCCGCGCGCCAGCGCAACCGTCTGCATGGCAGCGTGGGCCTTCTGGAGCACGTAAATTGAGGTGGTCGGCATCTGGATCAACCCAAGACCCCGGGTCGCCGGGACCGCAAAGTAGAACGCCGCGGACAGGTTGCAAACGCCCTGCTGATACTGTGGGCAGCTGTGCGGGTCGCAGCGCCCGTCGGGGATGGCATCGTCCTGCCGGAGTATGATCGGGCGGCCACCCCACACGCGTCTCGCTCGGCTCGCGCGCGCTTCGCGCTGCACCGGCGCATACGTCTTGCAGTAGCGCAACCCATCCGGCCCGTACTCCGAAAAGAACTGCTTGCCGCTCGCGGTGTAAGTCACCAGCTCGTTGGGCATGTTGCGCAGCCAGTCGTCGAAGGCGAACACCACCGGAAAGCGCCATAGCTTGCGGCCGTTGCCGTCGCCGCGGTCTTCGCCGTAGCGCTGCAGGATCTCCTCGGCCACTGCGGGGTTGGTGAAGTCCGACCCACGGCAGGTAAACCACGGTACGTTCTTCGGCACAAGCGCATTGCGCAACTGGGTTCTGCGCGCAATCTCCAGCCCGATAGCCTCATAGGAATGGCCCTGCGCCACCATGGCGTCGTGGATTCGCACGGCTTCAGAATTTTCCCGGGCCTTGCGGGTCAGGACCTTGATGCCCGGCCGGATCTTGCCGATGATCGGCGGACGCATCGGCCGCTCTTCTAGCAGGCTTCTGGGTCCGTCGAAGCCGCCGTAGGTGATGGGTGCATGCATACGTTCAATCTCCTTTCAGAGAGAAAGCGAACGACACTCGCCCGGATGGACGCAGCATGCTCCCGAAGGCGCAAGGCTGTGTCTGCCCCGCGCTGGGTCGTTACGGTGTTGAGGAAGGCCGCTCGCGCGGCTTCCGGAAGACTGGCGACATGTGCCGCCTCACAGAGGTTGCGCCATGCCGCCGGCATGTCCTTGTACATCGGACGGCGGCGCTCCAGCGTCGCCGCAATCACGGCGCAAATCTCGGAATCCTGATGCATGGCAGATTCTCCCGAAATGGTCTCTTACAAACGACAAAAGCCCGCGTCCCGGGTACGCCGGAAAGCGAGCTTTGCTTGAGAGACCTGGATGCCACGCCCCTTCCGGGGGCGTGGCACTCAGGGAGCAACGCACAAAGGCGCGCCGCTCATGCGGAGGACGTAAAGTCGTCCTCGTGCAGCATGGTCACGCTGCACAACAACCCATTTCGCGAACCCACAGGTTCGGCCGCAGGTTCACGGATCGGCTCGACGTCAGCCGTTCTGCCTAGGAGGGGCTTGGAGAGAGACGCCACATGGTCCCAGGCTCGAACGGTGTCCAGCGTGCGCTCATGAAGAGGCACAGCCAAAGACGCGTATTACGAGCTGATGAGGGAAGTGCTCGGCGAAAACACTTATCACAAGGAATATCCACACCGGTAGCCAACCGGTCGGCGCGTGCGCAAATTGCACGACTTGAAGCAGAAGATGGACTCTCAGGGAGTCAGGGTCGATGCGTGAGTGACGCGAGGTGTGAGTGAATTGTGGCACATCACAGGCTGAGGAAAAGGCAGAAAGCTCGCGAATTTGGTGTCTCTTTCTCCGAGCGTGCCAAGCGCAATGTATCTCAAAATTCCAGCTGAGAGAGATTCCACAGCATGGACCATGGCCGAACTTTCCCGTCCTCTTCCCGATAGCGACTCGCGACCCATACCGCCAGTTTCATCGTTAGATCCGCCTCCAGACAGCGCAGCGTCGAACACAGGCCCGAAGCCAATTCGGCGCATGCTAAGCGAGGGACGCGTTGCAAAGATTGTCCCGCAAACGGACAGCGGCACGGAGGTGTCCTATTGCACTGACTTCGTGCGCAACTTCCTCCGCAGCGACTACAACTTTTGCACCTCCAAGTTCTCGGTGGCCAGCAAAGGAAAAATCCTCGCGCTCGACGACGCCTTTCGACAGGCGCAGGAATGGATGGATGCGAGACTGCAGTGGATCGAATCCAAGCCCCGGCGCCATCTGAGCCTGGAGTTCCACCATCGGGAGATCGTTGTAACGCATTCCTTGGCAGGCCGGCTCATTCGCCTGCTGAACCAGCACGACAGGCTCCTCCATCGAACCCTCGGCGCATACATCGCGCAATCGATCTCCGATGCGGAGAAGGATGATGCAGTCGTCGGGGCGGCCAAGCACATTCGTGCGATCCATCACCTCTGCATTCCTGACAACGATCAGTTCGGACCAGACGGCCAACTGATCGAGAAAGCCTGAAACTCGCTCCAGAGACCGATATGGACATCAAGGAAATCGAGCGTCTGCACGCACAGTACGCAGCCCCTCCCGTCACCATTGAGATGCAAGCCTCTGGGACAACCAGGCTTGACGCACTGTCTGCAGCGCAACCGAGCCAGCCGCCGTCCCAAGGTGGTCACTCAATCGTGGCGCGCATCAGGCCCATCCACTGGCAATGTCTGGGGATTCTGGCCATTGCCGTGCTGGCATTCGGCGGAGGTCGCTGGCTCGCGTCCAATGAAGCGCACAAGGCTCCGGCGAAGACTGCCGCTGCACAGCCAGAAGCCACCGGCTCGCCGCCCACGGACAGCGGACACGAATGGCCCGCGTCACAGCCGTCCGTGTCGCAGCAACCGGTTGCGCTCGGCCCTCCAACGATTGCACCGCCCGCAGCGCCCGAGACCCACTCAGGCGCATCCGCGAGCACGCCAACTCCGGCGCAGAGCCATGCCAAACCTCAACCACCGAAGGTCCAGGCGCCCAAGCAGCCTGCCTCCGTCCCGACGCCCGCACGCCAGCCGGTAGCCAGCGCCGCCCCCAGCAACCCGGCGCCGCCAGCGGCCGGTCGTGGCAACGAAATCAAACTGTTCTGATCCCGTCATGAATGCCCCGCGAAACTTCAGTTTGATCCAGGCTGGTCTCAGCATCCACGGACACGTCAGCTCCGATCACGGCGTCAGTTGTTTCGGTCTGGTCGATGGCGATCTTCGTTCGTCCCGAGGCCTCGTCCATATCGGCGCAGAAGGGTTGGTCCGCGGAACCGTCGAAGGCGACCATGTGCTCATCGACGGCACCGTAGAGGGCGACGTTGCTGCCCGGGTGTCGCTCCATATCAATGGTCGCGTGAAGGGCCGGATCGCCTATGCCGGCACCATCCGGCTTGGAAGCTCCGCGGCTCTGGAGGGCACAATCGCGCGAATTTCCGCACTCACCTTCGGCGACAGTACGGGACCGACGATCGAAGAGGCCGTCTCGCCGGCAACAGAAGGTGACACCACGGCAAAAGCGTGAGCATGCTCGAGGAGTTTTTCCGGAAAGCGAGCATATAGACATCGTCTTTCTGCCAAAGCAAAAAAAAAGGGCCCGGCGCTGGATAGCGTCGGGCCCTTTTTTATGCCCGGTCTGGCAATTCTCGCATGCTCACCATCTCTTCTATGGTGAAAAGGTTTCTTACGGTAATCCACGCTCCACGGTAGCCACGCTCATCAATGAAAGCGACGAGCGGCACGCGGCCATCGATGATGCACCGAAACTGCCTCGCTCCGCGCACGGCATCTTCGATCGAGTATCGTCGACCGTGTCGCAGTTCAAACTCGACATTGCCCTGCGACAATCGGATGCCCGGCGCAATGGCTGGGCCGGGCGATGCGACAACCGCAAGCCAGTCATCAAAGGACTGCATATTCTCGCTGCGGACATCAGCAAACCACTGGTCCACACGCTTCGCGATTCCCTGCCGCGGCAGGTGGTCGACGTCCATCACAAGAAGTTGGGGTTCCAAAGCTCGCTCCTCTGGAGCCCCATGCCGGCAGCACCTGCTCTGCCTCTGGCAACGGCCTGGCCGATGGCCATCCATTTCTGCCAAGCGAATGATCCGAAGCATTGTTGCGGATCGAGCAAAGTTGTCTGACATGGGATCCAAAAAGAAAAAGCCCGGGCACGCCGGGGCTTGAGCCTGCTACCACCACTTCAGCACCTACCATCGGCACTTCTATGGTTCGCTTGAGGCTAGTTTTAGAAATGACAGCGAAAGACCGCCACATGGCTGTCGGTGAGATAGCCCAAGACGAAGGAGGATGCCGTCCTAAGCGATCACTTCGACACACTCACCGAACCGCGGAGGAGCAATGCGATCCAACGGCGTAACCGATGCCCACAGGACGGGATATGCCGGGGCCGCGGGCGGGAATTCGCCGTAGAGGTCCGTCAGGTAGACAAGGAATGCCGGTGCAATGCCTTCCTGCTCGAGCCATGCGAATGGCGGCCGGAAACTGGTGCCACCGCCGCCTTTCAGCGGGGCGAGGTCGAGCACATCGTCTCGATCAAACACCTGGACCTGGGTGACCCGGGTATCGCAGTCGATTACGATGAGCCGGGCCGGCTGCAGTTGCTGGTGCACCGCAATAATTTCCGCCGCGAACTGCCGCTGCGTCTCGTCGAAGACGGAGCCGCTGGAGTCGCGCACGAACACCGCGTCTCCCACCGCCTCGGAATGCAAGGAGGGCAGGTAGAGGCCCAGGTGTGCATAGCGGCGATTGGGCGCCTTCCAGGTGTAGTCAGCATGGGCAGCCTCGGCGGCGAAGCGGTGCAGCACGGCCCGCCAGTCCACCGACGGCCGCAGCGCGGCTTCCACCAGGTGCTGGAGATCGCCGGGCAAGGCGCCGCGCATCTTGGCCGCTTTCGCGGCCTGACTCACGGCGACCCGCCATTCGCTTTCGACGGCCGGCTTGTCGGCGCCCGTGTACTGGCGGACTTCGCCGCATCCGTTCGGCTCTGGCGGCGACGGCTCGCCGTCGGACGGCTGCGGCGCCGCGCCTGCTGCGCCGCCGGCGGATGGCTCCGGCTGCTGCGACGATTCCTCCTGTCGTAGCATCGCGTAGATTTCCTCCGCCGACTTGCCAAGGTAGCGGCCATCGAGCAAGACCCCTTGTGGCAGCTTGAACTGCGCATTGAGGACCAGCGGATTGACCGCATAGTCGCAGGCCCGGTTCCACCGATGCTGCTCACGTGCACCCATGCGCCAGCAGTGCCCGTTGGCCACATGCAGGACCTCATGGGCCAGGACGCCGCGAAGCTCCAGGTCATCCAGCTTGTCGAGATATGCCGGGTTGTAGCCCAGGCTCACGCCGTCGACCCACATCGACTCGCAAGTGGCGTCCTCGACGATGGCCAAGCGCAGGGCCAGCGCGCCAAAGAACGGCTGCGACAGCACCAGCGCTGCGCGCTGCTTCACGATTCGATCATGCATGGCGGCCTCACGCGGCAAGCAGCTGCAGCATCGGCATGTCGCCCGCCTCGCGCGTCAGCGCCGGCGGCGGGCCACCCATGAATGCTGCCATCTGCGCCTCGATTTCCATCGCACGCTCAGCCACGTTCAGGCGCAGCAGCGGGTCATCCTTGAGCTGCGCCCCGGTATAACAGGCCAGCTGTTCCTGGGTCTTGGCGAGAATCTCCGTCAGGACCGGATCGTCGGAGAAGTTCAGCCGCGGCAATAGCGCACTGAGCTCGCGCACCTTGTCGGCAACGTCAAGCCGCACGTTGCCTTCCCCATACAGGCGGTTGGCAAAGTGCTGCACTGCTTCGTAAAGACGGCCGACCAGGTCGTCGTTCGCGGCTTTCACCGCACCCAAGACCTTGGCGTCCATCTCTTCACGAATGCCGTGCAGGACGTCGGGCGGCAAATCGATGCCGAACTGGCTGGCATCGGGGAACGGCAGCACGGAGAAGCGCACACCGAATTTGCGGCGCAGCTCTGCCTCGGTCGGATAATCGGCCTCGTCAAAGAGCCCATTGAGCGCAATCCGGGCTTCGTCCTTGAGCCGCGGATAGTCGGCAAGAAACTGAGCCGTCGCCGCGTCGAACTGATCGCGCAAGGCCCGCAGCTTCTCGGCGACGTCCATGTAGACAGCCGTGGGAAGCAGGCGCACGCCGAGCTGATCATAGTTTAGCGAATGGCTATCGAAGAGCGCGCGAGCGCGGTTGCCGATGGCACATACTTCCTTGTACGACGTCGCGCCATCGGTCAGCAGCCGCTTGTTGAAGCGGCCAATGTCCTTGGCTTCGTGCTTGGCCTCGACTTCTTGCGTTGCACGAGTGTCGAACCGGCGCGCGCGCCAGACCGAGATATTGAGCGTCGCGAGCATGACGCGGGACGTCAGGTTGGTAATGTTCATGATGGATTCCTCAGAGGGAGTCGCCGCGCGAAGGCGGCAGGAAATGAAAATGGCCGGCTCAGGTAAGACCCGAGACCGGCCGGCAGATGTGGTGATGCGGGAAAGCGACCTACTGGCCGCGGATGTGGGCGCCAATGGGGCCGCCCTGCGCCACGATGAACGCTGGGGTACTGGCGATCGCTGCATCGCGCTCCACGGCGTCACGGACCAGCAGCACGGCAAATTCACCGAGCCCGGCTTCGTGCAGCCGATTCGCGTAGACCATCACGCGATCGAAGTTGTTGGCATTGGCCAGGCGCGCCAGCGCCGTGACGATGCCGTATTGCACAGCCACGTCAGTCGGAATCGGCGCCGTTGACGGCGCAGCGAGGACGCCGTCTGGCGAAGGCATCTGGCGAAAGAGGCGCTTGAACGCCACAAATTCTGTCGCAGCGCCCTGCCCCACGGCGCCTGCGAAGGCGACGTGCTCCAGTTCGGCGGGCACAACCTGCGACAGCTTGCCCACCATTCCCCAGGACCGCGGGCTCGGCAGGTTCTCAATCTCGCGGGTGCGATTCGCCGACAGCAGCAAGTCCGGCCGAAAGCGCAGGAATGCAATCAGCTCCGGCGGCTGGCCCGTCGCAACGGCCCAGCGCGTCCAGTCCTCGATCGACGTGGTCAGCTCCACGATGGTCGCGAAGCGGGACTTCAGCGGATCGAGAATGTTGAAGACGCCCGCGTTGTCGATGCGGCGATTGGTCGCAGCAACGAAGGTGACGTGTGGCGGCAGCACGTGCTCGCCGATTTTCCGGGCGAGCAGCAGCTGCATCTTGGCGGCCTGGACCGCGGGTGTGGCCTGGCCCAGGTCGTCGATGAACCAGACCAATGGGCGGCGAGCGCTGAGCGCGCGTTCCAGATCGCCGAAAGGCAGAAAGCGTGCATGCGCGCCGTCGGCCGACGGAAAGGGCAAGCCTTTCGAATCGGTCGGGTCTTCGACCACCGGGTGCGAGATCAGCAGCTCGTGGTCAGCGTCCGAGGCAGCCCGGGCGACGATGTCGCTCTTGCCGATGCCGGGCGCTCCCGTCACAAGGACCGGCAGCATGGCCGGGATGCAGGCGGCGAGCAGTTTTTGCAGTTGGGAGGGGTTCAGTTCCATGGGATTCCTCAGGGGAAGTCCCACAGGCCGTCCCCCACAGGGAGCGGTCCCTGTGGGAAGGCTCAAGAGATGGCCGGCTTGCCGGCGTTGGGGTCGATGCGTCAACGACGCAGGTAAAACAGTGTTTGGACTGATCCGTATCAGTGCGAACACCGCTTTGATGACGAAAGGCTAACGCTTCCGGCCTTTGCCGGTAACGACGAAAGCTCGGGCAAACAGTGCGCGATTCAACGAAGCTTCCCCGGCCCGGAGGGGCCAGGGAAGTTCATCAAGCCGCGATGGCAGCAGGAAGGGCTGTTTGCGCGAGCCGGACCCGTGCATAGGAAAGCGTCCCATCCTTGGCGCGCAGCGGTCGCGACATGCCGCGTCGCGGATTGCAGATACGATAGGCGCGAGCGCGGCCGCGTGGCATGTCGATGATTTCCGAGAAGCCCTCGGCAATACAGAAATCGACGTACTCGCGACCGTTCAGCACCTTGCCGCCTTCCAGGCGCCAATTGGAGGCCTCCGCGCGCTTGCGGGCGTCCTCGAACTCGCGCGCGGCCACGCGGTCGGCTTTCGCTGCTGCCGCCTCGTGCTCCCAACACTCCTGCTCCGCTGGCGAGAACCCGCACAGCTCAAAAATGCGCCGGCGGCGCAGCGCCGCGGTGCACTGCAGGAGATCGACACCGGTCAATTCACGCAAGGCGCGCTTGCTATCGGTGTTCCAGTCCTTGGGGCTGTCGAAAATCTCCAGCACCGCGGCGACGTCGCGCTGCAGGATAGCCAGCGCGACCTTGTTGGCCCAGTTGTAGCCTGCGCAGGTGCGATCGGCGACGGCGCGCCGCGCGATGTCATCAAAGTGCCGCTGGCTGATCTCCAGGGCTTCGCGCTGGGCCCTGGCGCGCTCCATCGTCGCGTTGAATCGCCGTTGCGTCGTGAGCGCGTGGATGCGTTGCGCCAGCGGCGACACCGGCGTCGCGGCCGGCCCTCGCGCAGCGTCGAGAGCCGCAGCCGTACGCGGCTGCAGGATGCCAGCTGAAAACAAGGCGTCGTCGATCTGGACGAGCCCACAATCCACCGGCAGCCTTCGCACGATGGCGAGCAGCTTCCCCGCGTTGTCCGCTGTGATCTTCAGTCCATCGTGCCGCATGACGTGGCAGAGGCCCTGCAACTGCGCAGGCGATAGCGCGCCACGCAGTGCCGGCACTTCGATCAGCGGCCGCAACCAGGCCAGATCGTGCTTGCCGATCTCAGGATCGTCACGGTAGGCGCTCAGTACGCATTCGCGCACCTTCTCGCCGCGCAGCAAGGCATAGGCAACATGCAGCTCGTGGCGCGCGTTTGGGCTCGCGTCTGGTGCGTATGCGGGGCCCTGCCGACCGTAGCCGAAGCGGCGACGGAACTCATTGTCGACGAAGGCTGCGATGTCAAAAGGTCCCTCGGCTTCAAACAGATCCCGGGTATGAAACAGCGGCCCGGCTTCGGCGGCAGCCAGATCGATCGCCTCCTCAGGGAAGAACGCCAAGCGGCCCGCTGCAACGACCGCGCCCCAAGAGGCGCGGCTCATCTCATGCGGGCGCAGGACCTTGCCGTCCACCCGGACGATGTACCGCTCAACCTCATCGAGGACCTGTACCAGGATCGAACGAGCCGTCCCGCGCGGGCGCACTGCCATCCGGCCCGACTTCAGTTGATGCACGGCGATATCACCGCGCTCGACATGGCGCACGGTGACGTCTGCCGGCCGCGGTGCGGCCACGCCTCGGCGGTCTTGGTTGAGGTATTCCAGCACGCCGGCGAGCGTCGTGCGCATTTCGGATCGGGCCGATCCTATGGAAATTACGTACATTTGTGCTCCGGAGACGGAACACGCCCTCTCGGGGCGTGCCCCGAGAGGGTTGGAAAATGCCGTGGTGCTACACCAGGGCGGCAATGCGATGCGCAGGCCGGCGACGTGCGACCACCCGAGCGGCTGCGAGTTGCGACAGCAGTTCGGGACAATCGATGCGCCAGATTGCGCCGCCTTGAGTGGGCCCAGGCGACACGCGGCCCGTGTCCGTGAACTTGCCGGTGGCCAGCAGCGCCGCTTTGAGATCCGCCGGAAGGTTCCAGTCGGCGGCCACGCAGAATTCGCCGTCGAGCAATGGCGTGCCCGGCAAGTTGACGCTGAGCGAGGCATACGGCATGCCGTCGTCTGCGCAGATCAGCTGGATGGCCGGGCGCAGGTTGGCGTCGTAGAGACCGACGCGCAGCTGCACGCCGGCGGGATAGCTGGCCACGCCAGCACCGAAGACAATTGCGTCCATCGAGGGTATTCCCAAAGTTAGAGGGCGTTGCCCCAACGGGACGACGCCCGTGTGGGTCTAGAAGCGAAAAACGCACCCTGATTGGGTGCGTTCGCGCGGAGAGCCGACGGATCGGCTATGAAAATTGGAGGGTGTTGCAGCCTCCATAACGAAGGCTGCCCGACCTGACTCTAGCTTTCTGCCAGGCCGGCATCAAATGCCGTATAGAGCACTCAATCTTTGTGTACACGCCGGCCGTTGCGGTCAGCCCAGAGCAAAAACGCCGAGATGGCACCACCGACGATCAGGACAAACAGACCAAGAGTCATCACTCAGTCTCCTTTGGAAAGAACTGCGCCTACGAGAAATAGTACAACACCGATGGCTATGAGGCTAAGAACGTCAGCCACAGCGCTCAGGTTCCAAGCGCGGCTCGAGCCGACGTATCCGCTCGCACCGATCAGCGCAGCTGCGGATAGCGTATGCGCGAATCGACCCGACTGCTGTCGCTGTTCCTTGGTGGGTGCCGTGACAGCCTTCCATGCCTGTTCCAGCAATCCCTGACGCTGCCGGCGAGAGCGGTCGAGCTGGTAGACACCGTTTTCAATCGGTTGCAACGGGTAACGGTATCCATCCTCATGGGCTACGATGGCATGACCGTCTCCCGACGCTTTGGCGCGCTGTACGATATCGAGCATGCGCGATGGCAAACTCACGAGACCGGGCGCCGGCTCATACTGCGCCTGGCCGTGAATCTCCTCGCCCGCCGTTGAAGTGAACGTGACTTTGATCAAGATCGTCATCGCCGCTCCTTCAACCACGACGCCCGGCCACCACGCGAAGCGTGGAAACCAGTTCGGCATAGCCACATTGCGTAGCCAGCGACTCCACACTGACCGTGTTGTCGCGGCCACCGGCCATGTCATTGCGACCGCGGCACGTCCGATAGGACATGCGAATGCCCTCGGCGCCAGGCGGATGCTGAATTTCTACCAGCAGCGAGTCGGTCTGCAACGCAAACACGTTGACGTCGCGCCGGCGCTGGCGATGCTCGCGGATCGTGTAATCGCGCGGGCGCAAAGCCATGTCGCCAGCAAATCGACGCAGCACGCGGCATGCGTCACGGCGCACATCCTGGCATGCCGCCGGATTGTCTGGAAAAGGCGCGAAAAAGGACTTGGGAAGTTTCATGGATATCCTCTGAATAGCTGTGGACATCCCTTCCCTGCCGGGACGAGTGTCCCGCAAGGGTTGGCCCGGCGATGCCGGACATTGGGTCGATGCGTCTATGACGCGGGTAAAAGCGGCTTGCCGAACCCCCGAAGGGTTGGGCAAGCCCTCTCGGGCTTGCGAATGGGATGGCGCCTGGGCTCAGGCGACATCGAACATCTTGCTGATCGCACGAACGCTGTCCCAAGCTTGGCGCTCGGTCAACGACTTGCCGATCAACAGCTTCTGCGCCGTGGTGGTCACGCCAGGCGCATCGCTGTCGTAGCCGATGCGGTCGACGTGGATTGCCCAGCCTTCGGACCAGCCGCGGTGCACGGACACGGCGAGCCGTTCACGAGCACCGAACTGGGGCCACTGGCGTGACGACTTGGGGCCGTACAGCGCCTCGTTGTCGTCATCCATGAAGTTGCTCGCGTTGAGCCATTCCGGCTCGAGGCCGGCGCTGCGCAACTGACGACGGATGTCGTCGGCGACTTCAAAAATGTATTTCCCCTTCGTTTCGATGGGGGCGATGGAAATGGGGGTTGTTTCTGCGACGTCGAACATGTGAATTGCTCCTGTTCGCGCCAGAGCCCCCACGCGGGAGGCCCGCGCGGGGGAAAGTGAAGGGATGGGGCTCCGACTGGAGCCAGGTCAGCGAGTGAGGCGGGAGCCGCCAGTACCCGAGACGAGGTACAGCCGCTCGCCAGTGACGAACTGCTGATCCGCGTCTTGCGTTACAACGATCTGGCGGCCGCTGTCCGTACGGACAATGACCTCCACGCCGCTGCGACGGCTCAGGTGATTGGCGGCCGTCTGAGCAATGACCGCAGAAACGGTGCCCGAGAGCGCGCCGGCCAGGTAACGGCCATTGCCGTTGCCGATGACGCGCGCACCCAGTACCGCGCCAACAACAGCACCCAGAACACCCGGCACGCCGGTGTTCGCAGACATCAAGCCGTCGGTATCAGCAATCGTTACTGGGCGGACCCGGACGACTGTGACAGCTTCAGCGGTACCTGGCCTCAGCGCTTCGGAACCCCGATAGGTATTCGGCGAAGTCGGCTGGGCGGCGCAGCCAGTAAAGACGGCGCAGCAAAGGAAAAGCAGGAAGAAACGCTTGATCATGTTGGCCTCAATGAAAAACGGGCCAACATGCCCACGGGCATGAGGCCCGTAGGGGGGAAGGGAGATGTCCGGCTATACAACCGGAAGGGTCGATGCGTCTGAGACGCGGTAGGTGCAGCAATGTTAGCAGGCTCAGCCGCGATTGTGGAGAGGGCTGATGGGGCAGCCAGCTGCTACCACCGTGGCGCGGTCCGGTGCATCCACGAGTTGCCAGCACCAGCTTTCGCCAAGCGAATAGAGCTGCAATTGCTGGCCGTCCACGATTTGCGGTCCCGCATGGAACCATTCTGCCTCGCCGTTCTCGTCGAACAGGAAGGCGTGGCGAGCCTCAACGTACACGAGGCCGGGCATCACTGCACAGAGACTGATCGCGTCCTGACGCGTAAACAACGAGACAGGAAAGCCGTTCCACATTGAGCCGTTCCAATACGCCCACACGAAGGCATTGTCTGGCAGCCAGCTGCC
Organism: Cupriavidus sp. H39; assembly: GCF_050271075.1. Classification (NCBI taxonomy): domain Bacteria; kingdom Pseudomonadati; phylum Pseudomonadota; class Betaproteobacteria; order Burkholderiales; family Burkholderiaceae; genus Cupriavidus; species Cupriavidus sp. H39. The sequence continues at coordinate 224,964 of NZ_CP189847.1, read as the reverse complement.
CGTCACGCGAACGCGGCGCCATGCGCGGTTCGTACCGCCTTGATTGGGGGAGTCGCTCATGATGTGCTCCGAAGAAAGAAAGGAGCACACCGCCAGGGCAGGTGCCCCAACGGGTTGAAAATGCAGTGTGGCGAAGTGCCACGAGGTCGATGCGTCCTGGACGCGAGGTGTGACGCGATCCTAGCAGCGCGGAACGCGCCTATCAAGTCGCTGCCACATAAGAAAAAAGCCATCCCCAAACGTCGGGGATGGCGGGCTCAGTCGGCTTGGCGAGGCGCGCGCGTCGCGCGCTTCGGCTCAGGTAGGCGATACCCGAATCTCAACCAAGCCTGTGGGTCGATCGGCAGCGGGTTAGTGCGACCGGCTGCCAGATTCACAAACGCGCCGCAGTACTGCAGGGTGCCCGTGCGGAACAGCGTCCACAGCAAATTGTACGCCTGCACCGCGATCGCCTGGTTGATCACCAGCGATTGCCTGCTAAGCGCATCGGCCATCGAACAGGAGGGCGCGGTGTCCTTCTTGTCCCCTTTCGGGTCCAGAAGTTCAGGGAACAAGTCGCCCACATGGGGCAGCCGTTCCGCCGCCTTGCCGCGGACCTGCCCCAGAATGACCTGGCCGCTGTCCGACTCGTTGCCGCAGTCGAGATAGTAGCCACCACCGCCGCGCGTCATTGCACCCAAGATGGCCTTGCGCGCGCGACGCGTATCGACGCAGCCGATCACCATGTCACAGCGAAAGCGGTCGCGACTGTCAACGCGACTGACCTGCGCTTCCCAGCGCGTGCCCATCAGGTTGTTCAGGCGATTCACCAGCAAGGTTGCCTTCGGTTGGCCAACATCGACCGGATAGAATCCCTGTCGGCCTACATTGGTCTCGCTGACGAGGTCATCATCGTAGACGGTACAGGCGATACCGCCCGGGTGTCCCAATTCCAACATCGCGTGGTGCAAACGTGCCAGATTGGGAAGCAGCGCACTACCCGTGCCGCCGGCACCGACCACGATGACGTTCCAGGCGCGCCTGGTCATGGCCGTGGGAATGCGATGCTCAATCATGCCATCGCCTCCTCACAGGCGGCATACCACTCCGCCGGCACCTTTTCCACCTTCTCGAAAATGCCCTTGGCACACAGCCGCAGCGCCATGGAAGCCACCGCGGATGCGCAATTGCCAATCACGAACGCGAACTTCACGTCGTGCCGGTCGTCACCATCGTCGGTGGCGGAGAAAAACGCTGGCGAACGGCCATGAGAATGGCAGTCCACCACCAGCACATCGTCGGCGCCAAGCTCAGGCCGCTGATACTTCAGGTGGCCAGCGCTATGCTCGAGGATGCCAACCGGAATGAGGCGGAACGCCACGGTGGCGGCGTTCCAAACGATCCAGGCACCCGTCTCCTTCGGATGGGCCTCGCGCGCCATGGCGGCGAAATCGCCGATCAGGTTCGCCGGGATGCGGCCGCAGATCAGGTCCGTCTCCTCCCGGGCGTCGCCGTACGGCACAGCGGTGCGATGCTGAAATTGCCCGAGGCAGCGTACCAGCCGGATCCAGGGGCGTGCGATTTCGAGAAATACACCGTTCGCGGCAACGAGAAGCCGCTCGCCGGCCCGGGACATGGGTTCGAGCTTGGAGAAGCGCGGCACCATGACCGACGGGAACGACTGTTGCAGGGTGACATCAGCAGGATGCATGGTCATTTTTCCAGTTTGCCGGCAATCAGATCGGCCAGCGTGCGTTTCATGGGGATGAGGACTTGCTTCGGGTAGTCGGTGAAGCGGCCGTCGAGCATGTCCTTCCAAAAGGCATAGGGGCCGCGCTCGAACTTGACGCGCGGATTCCCATGGTTGGGATGGGTGAAGGCAGAATCGAAGAACCCCGATTCCCATCCGGCAATCGAGACGACGTCGATCTGCTTGGGCACATGTGCGCTGCCAATGCAAATCTTCCCGTTGTCCCAGGTGTTGAAGTACGGCGGCTCGTGCAGCAGCGCGGCCGGTACCGGCCGGTCCTCGCCAGACAGCGCGAACACGCGGAATCCCGCGTGCGAGGCTTGGAAGACCAGGCCCGGATGCGGCACCACTGCGCTGCGTTCTCCAAACTCGTTGCACTTGAAGAACACGCGGCGATGGCACGGTGGGCACCACCACGTCACCGCGGTCGGACTGATCGACAGGACATTCGGCGTGAGGAACTCGCCTTTTGGCAGCGATGCTTCGGCAACCTGGCGCACCGCCTGAATCAGCGCCTGTCGATTGAGCGGCGTGCCGGCCCCGATGACGGGACGGCCAGTGCTTGCGTCAGGATCGATCCGATGCGCGGTGGCATACGAGAACTCGGCGACAGATCGGCCGTACAGCAGAATGGCGCCTTGCAGCGCCACGTCATGCGACCGCGTGGCGGTCAGGATCTCGGCCATGAGGCCCTCCTATGAAGAGATGAAAGTCAGGACACGGTCTAGCGCACCGATGATCCGCAGCATGCTGGCCAGATCACCGAACTGCTGGCGGATAGCCTTGCGCTCCGTCGCGATGGGAATGAAGCACTGGAACATCGTGGCCTCGCCACTGTTGCTCGCGCACTCGAAATGGTTGTCGAGCACTTCCGATACGTAGTCGCTCTCGCAATACGCGATCGTGGCTGCGGAATAGGCGGGCTCAGCCCATTGGGCGCCGGCAATTACTGATCGCTCGCGAGCTCTCGCCAACGTCAGCCGCAGATCGGCCAAGGCTGAGCAGACTTCGCTCAGCCACGCATCGTCCGAGCGTGCCAAGGCACGCAAGGTGCGTTGCGAAAGCACTTCAAGGCTGGACGAGCCCGCCTGGACATGCGAATGCCGTGGCAGGGTGTCGTCGGGCGCAAGTTCCGGACGAACAACGGAGGGCAGATAGCGCTCGATGTCCGCGTCATCTCCGCCCCAGTTTTCCTTCAGGAATTCCCGCGCACTGTCGTCATCGGCCAAGGTCGCGTCGTAGTCCCAATGCCACCGGGCGAATTCATCCAGCAACACATCTGGCGTTCGAACGAAGAGTGACCGGGAGCATGCGGCGTTGACCAGGCTCATGGCGGTGAAAAGCAGCGACGGGTCCGCCGCGCGCAGCGCCTGTGCCCTGGCAGTGCCGATGGAAAACACTTGCTCCCCGGGCAGCTCAATCGCCAGGTAAAGCGGCGAATTCAGCTCCGCTTCCCAACCGAACTGGGTCAGCTGGTCCGCCGCGGCGGGCTGATCGATCAACGCGAAGCCAAACTGCAGGCGCTGACAATGCGGGATACGCGGGTTCAACCACGCGAAAATCGCTTGCGCGAAGGCGTCGCCGGCCCCGGTGGGATCGGACACGTCGCTCGCTCGCAGAACACCTGCATCGAACTGGGCGATCACCACGTCGGTGATTTCGACCTCGTCGCAGAACGTCACGCGCGCCGCGGCTGGCACGGAGCGAGCCACCGCTGGCAGGGTCAGAAAACGATGGGCAGGTCCACGTCCGGCAGCGGGATGCTGTCGGTGTGACGTCCATGCGGGTTGGTGTCCTGCAGGGAAATCAAGAACAGTCGACCGAGGATCGAACAGCATTGTTGGGTCTCCTCAGAATGAAAAAAAACCGCCCTTTCGGGCGGCTCCTGTTTGATGGCGGCAAACTGCCCGGTGGACAGTGCCTTCATGAGGTCAGATTTGCGCATCGGCGCCCTTGGCGCCGGCGGCGCGCACGAACGTGTAGCGAGCGACTTCGCCCTTGTGCTCCGGGCCATCCACCGCGGCGGTGGTGAGCTCCGGATACTGGGCCGCATAGACGTCCTTGACCTGTTCCGGCGTGAACTGCTGACCGGGGTCCATCAACGTCATGCCGTTGTAGGCAAACTCGCGCGTGAGCTTCGTGACTTCGATTGCCATGTCAGCCTCCTTCAGAGCAACGATGCGAGATCCGTACCGCCCGAGGTGGCAGCGCTGCCTTCGGCTGTCGTCGAGGCCTCGCCCTCCGCACTCTCTTGCGGCTTGCATTCTTCATCGTTTGCATCCGACGATTCCGCCGGTGCCGCAGCCTTGACCAGTGCCTTGGTGGCCTTGCTCGACTGCGAGGACTTAGCCGCTTCCAGAATGGACTTGGTGGCCTCGGCCTGCTCTGCGAGCGACTGGCGGGCAGCGGTGACGCTGGCCAGGGCTTGCGCGAAGCCTTCGTCCAGTTCGGCGGGCGTGGCCGACAGCACCAGCGGCGTGGTCAGCGCAGCATCCGCCGCATTCTTGATGACGGGCACAACGACAACAGACATCAGGTCGCCCTGCATGGTGAGCGTGACGACCACTTTCTCACTCGCGCGCACGAGCGCAGCCAGTTCAGTGAACATAGGTGAATCCTTTTGGGGAAAATGGAATGACGGGCAGCGCGCCGGTAGCGCGCCCCCCGATTGAATGGATCAATAGCCGAGGACCTTGGGGACCTTGCCGTTGTAGTCGAAGCCATTGACAGCCAGGAGGCCAGCAACCACTTCTGCTTTCGATTTGCCGAACAGCTTGGCAAAGCCATCGCCCAGCACCTTGCGGATGCCGAGTTCGTCTGCCAGAACCTTCATTTCGGACTTGGTCAGCATCTCGAGGAAGTCCTGGGACTTCTGCAGGTTCCAGTGATGGCGCAAATCGAGCTTGTGGTACCGGCACAACTCACGGAGGTTGCTCACCTCCATGCCGTCGATGGCCGCTACCGTCATGCCGATCGTCAGCTGCTGGCGCCGTCCGACGTCCATGCCGTGGACCGCCGTGAGGCAGCCCTGCAGGGTCGACGATGGCTTCTTTTCGGTGAGCTTCTCAAAGAATTTGCCCATCACGTCGCCGCCGATGTTGCGCGACAGCCCGTGCATGGCGATGGCCAGGAGATAGGCATTGGCCTGCTCGGCGTTCTGCGCGACCTCCTTGCGCAGCGCCTTGCGCCAGAGTTCGGTGCGGTACTGCTTCACCTTCTCCGACTCGCTGATGACCGTGACAGGCTTCTCTGCGGCCGCGGAGGACTTATCGCCCTTCGTTGCCGCGGCCGGCTTGCCAGCACCCTGCTTCCCAGCAGGTGCCTTGGCGGCGTCACGTTCTGCCTTGATCCGGGCTGCCACCTTCTGCTGGTTGCAGGCCGTATCGAAGCATTGACCGCTGAACACCTTGCCCATGGAATCCGGCAGGCCGCTCACCGCGGCACCGAAATTCTGACAGGCATGGCACGCCTTGGCCTGTTCTTCACCTACGCCGGTCGGACCATCCACTTTCAGCTGAATGCGGGTATGGTTGTCGCCGGCGCGAACGATGCGCACGATTGGGAACTCTTCCTTGAGCTCGTAGGCAATGCCTTCGAGCTTGCGGTCGGTCTTTTCGGTATAGCAGGACCTGTTGGTGCAATTGCCGGTGGCGATCGCTTCACCGAACATCTCCGTTTGCAACGAAGAGTTGTGGGGACACGCCGCGCAGTCGGACTTGTCGAAGATGGCCGATTCCAGGCTGCACGCGGCGGCCTCGATGGTCTTCTTCAACTCCGACACCGACTTCTTTTCGCTGACGATGACCGGCAGGAGCTTATCCTGCTTGTCCTTGGCAAGCGTAGCCAGCAGTTCGGCATGGCCCAGCTGGATGACACGCGTGTTCAGTGCCTCCAGGACGGAGTCGCTGCAGTTCAGCAGCGCGAGGCGCTTGTCGAGCGTCGAGCGTGACCACCCAATGACCCGGGCGGCTTCATCACGGTCGCCTTTCAGCAGGCCAACGATGTGCGCTGCCTCCACGGCCTCCTCCGAAGGCGCCATGTCGGCACGTTGCACGTTTTCAATCAACGCCAGGCGGGCAGCCTCAGCGTCAGTCAGCACCTTCACGCTGACGGGGACCTGGTATCCCTCGCCATGGGCCGCCAGTGCGGCGCGGTAGCGGCGTTCACCTGCCACCACTTCGTACTCATGCCCATTCTCATCGTCCTCAATGGGACGGATCAGAATCGGCTGGACGACACCATCCAGGCGAACGGACTCAGTCAGCTCAGCCATTTGGACAGGATCGAAGTACTTGCGCGGATTACGGCCAGGACGAATCTTGCCAATGACAACAGTGGGGTTTTGCATCTTTTGGGTTCTCCGAGACGGAATGGGGAACCCGTTGCCGCACCGGGAACAGGTTCCCGGTGGGATGGAAGGATGGACTGGCCCGGCAAAGCGGGAGGCCACCGTACTGCAGAAGCTGGCCCCAAAGGGGCGAAGGTCGATGCGTCTTGGACGCGTAAGTGGGAGAAGGATATCCGAACTCGGTCCGATGAATCAATAGGTTCGTGCCAACGCTCTCGACCAGTAGGTACGACGATTAATGAGCAACAAGAGACGGGTCATCGTCGAATGTCGAAGGGAATGGTTACCCGACGACGAGAAAGTCGGAGGCACCCTCAAGGCGCCCTACCAGTACGGCCCATGAGCCGCGGCTCAGAAAGAGAGCGAGCCGAGCGACCGCGGCTAGTCGGTAGCGCGCTAGGCTAACGACCGAATTCGGCTGCGGATTCAACCGGTCGATGCAACACAACCCCGCTGCCGTGATCAAGGGCAATGCCGCACGCTTTGGCGCGCCGATCCTGATTGACCTCGGCGGCAGAGGCATTCGTGGCATCGAGCGGGTGGACAAGGAATACGTGATCGCCGCCGGGCCGGTGGCCGACGATGGGACGTTTGCGCTGTACCGGTGATCTGGCGCCAGCACGGATACGCCCGTGGCATTCGGTACGGACGCCATGGCCGATGTGAAGCCCGAGGGCCTGTTTGAGCTGTCGGGCACGACGGCTGTCCGCTTCCACTCTGACGACGGCGACGTGCAGTACGGCAAGCGCGTGTGCAAGGATGTGCCGGCCGCCCCGCAAGCAATTCCGCAGCGTCGTCCTCACGCCATAGGCATCAGCCCGGTACGCCGTACCTAAACTACAGGCGTGAGCCGGGCTCTCCCCATCTCATCGCAGCCCTCGAGGACCCGTCCCGACATGGAAAATGCAGTACCGTCGGCTTACCACACGCCAAGGAGCAGGGCATGCAGTTTCTCTGGCCGCAAATGCTCTGGCTGCTGCTCTCGCTTCCCCTGCTGGCAGCCGCTTACCTGTACCTGATTGCGCGGCGCAAGAAAATCGCCCTGTTGTATGCCAGTCTTGCGCTGCCGCGCGCCGTGCTGGGTCGCAATCAACGACTGCGGCGTCACATCCCGCCGCTACTCTTCCTGCTCGCGCTGGGCGCAGCCCTGCTGGCTTGCGCCCGTCCTATCGCGACCATCACGCTGCCGACCGACACTGTCACATTGGTACTGGCCATGGATACCTCCCGCAGCATGGCGGCGACCGATGTCGCGCCCGCCCGGATCAGCGCCGCCCAGCAGGCTGCGCGGGATCTCATCGTCGGCCTGCCGGCCAGCGTGCGCCTGGGCATTGTCTCTTTTGCCGCCACGGCGACCGTGGTGCTGTCCCCCACCGACAACCGGCACGACATGCTCGACGCGATCGATCGCTTCCAACTCCAGCACGGCACGGCGACCGGCAGCGGATTGATCCAGGCGCTGGCGGTGTTGTTCCCCGACGATGGCATCGACCTGGAAGCAATCCTCTTCAGCGGCGAGTCGCTCGCACCCGGGCCCGGCGGCAGATCCCGGACAGAGGCCGCCGCGGCGGCGGCCGTCCGCAAGCGCGAGCAGGAGCAGCCGTCGGCGCAGCCCGGTTCTTATCGGCACGGTGCAGTGATCCTGCTCAGCGATGGTCGCCGCACCACTGGTCCGGACCCTCTGGACGCCGCGCGCATGGCCGCCCAGCGCGGTGTGCGCGTCTATACCGTGGGCTTTGGTACGCCGCGGGACGAGGGTGCGGCAGTGTCGAGCCTCTCTGACTCCCTGGATGAACCCACGTTGCGCGAGGTCGCGACGCTCACTGACGGCGAGTACTTCCAGGCTGGCTCGGCTGCGGACCTGACGCAGGTGTATCGCCAACTGAGCGCCCGTTTCGCGCTGGAGCGCAAGGAAATCGAGATCAGTGCCTTGCTGGCAGCGGCCTCGGTCCCACTGCTGGTCGCGGCCTGCGGTCTGTCGCTGCTGTGGTTCCGGCGGTGAACTGGGGCTTGCGCATCCGCATGTCTTCAATCATGCGCTGGCGCAGCGGGCTGATGGCGGGCGTCGCGACTAAACGGCTGCCTTGCCAGAACTTTAGGCGCCATGGGTCTCAATCAGCACCCGAACAGGTATCGGCCGCCCTGTCAGACCAGATCCAGGCCCGAGTTCCACGCCCGGTTCGACGGCGCTTCTGCAGGGGCTGGGGAGCGGCAGGTCGCCGCAGTATGCCGCTTGGATGAACCATTTCTTCTTGCCAATCAGGTCGCTGAGGTCCTTGGACGGGCACGTTGGCGCGAACTGTAGGAAACCGGAATTAGCCGGACTGGCGTGAAATCCCGTAAGCCTGAGCCAGAAGCTGCCGCGACCGAGATGGCCTGACTGCCATTTCAGCGTCCGCAACCGGCTGCCATGAAGCGTCGTTGGCCCTCGAACTCACGTCGTCGCAATGTCCGACACGTTATTCAAAGTCATTGCAAGTAGGGTCGCACCATGGCGGCTGAGGGACGGTCGATGATATCGATGCTCGTCTTCGGCATCGCCGGTCGATAGGCGTCCGCTCTCCACCACCATGGCCGAAGTTTGTTGCGATGACAATCCGGAGCGCCTAGTTCCTGGAGCTAACGTGAAAGCCAGTGCCGAGTTCAGCGTGCATTATGAAGATGCTGATTTCTTAGAAACGTGTGACGGCCTTTTCGCGCGCAATCAAGAATTCATTATCATGCAAGGGGGAAAATGTAGCCAAATGCAGGAAGGCGGCCGACCTCTTCTTGAGAATGAATCCCAGCGACCAAGAGGACGATGGGAGAACCTGAAGATGCTTGCAAAACTTGGCTCGGCTGGAATGGGCGCCCTCAACTAATGGCTGTGTGTAACAAGGGGACTTTGCTGGGCTGGACAGTTAGCCCGAAACGCATGATCGAATTCGTTAACGCGCTTCAGTTACCTATCGCGGCGACCGGTCTGGGCGACACACGTACACTGATTATCCCTGTGGCGCCGACCATCTTCTATGAAGCCGGCCCAGAAACGCGAAAGACGATGGGAATCTCTGACGGGATGCTCCGACTTTCCGTCGGCATTGAGGATATTGACGACTTGATCGCCGACTTCTCTCAGGCGTTGACGCTTACTATGTGATCTTCGCGCCCCAAGTCTATTCAGACTAAGAAGATTCAGCGCGGTCACCGACTCTGGCTGGCCTGGCTTTTACTTTTCCAAGTGCCCCAACACCTTCATCAAGCGGCATCCAACCGGACGTGCCTTGGATGCGCGGATCCACGAGCCATCTGACTACTAACCGGACAAGCATAAAAGAGGCCGAGGAAGGCCTGCTCAGCCAACTCCTCGGCAAAAGCATGAAGCTGGAAATGCTAGAAGGAGTGCCGTACCCCGATCACTGCGCCAAGCTGGTTTTGGCCGGGATTCGTGTTTTCGAAGGACTTGCCTGAATCAAAGAAGCCCAGGTTGGATGTGCCCTTGTTCTTCGTGTAGCCGATCGACGAATACGCGTGTGTGCGCTTCGAGAATGCATAGTCGGCATTCAACACGAACAGCCACGGATCGCTGCCGGTGTTCTTGAAATCCTGATAGTACGCAGCACCGGTCAGAACGATCGCTGGAGTCACCTGCCAATTCACACCCGCCCAATATAGATTCGATCCCTGATTCTGGTTGCCGGCAATGGAACCAGGGATGATGCCCCCATCGAAGGCCCGCGCCCATCGGTAACCGGCGAAGAGTTTCGTCGGACCAATTGCATAGGTCGCAGCCGCGGTAACGCGGCGGGCAGTAGCATCGGGGTTCAGTGTCGTGGTTCCAGTGTTGAGCTCGTCGTAGGCAATTGCCAGACTCAAGGCCCGCAGGTTGTAGGTGATGTAGCCACCGAACTCTCGCCCCAGCTTCGGACTGCCTGGCACTTCGCTGCCATTCACGACAGTGCTGTCTGCGCCAAAGCTGTAAAAGGACGATACCGTCAGCCCGCCGAAATTGCCGACATACTTCACCGTATTGTCGGCACGTTGCACGTATGCGGCATCTTGCGTAAAGACTGAATACTTAGGGGCGAGGGTCATCGGATCGAAGTTGCCGACGAAATCGAAGAATGAACCCTGCTGCCTCCCTAACAGGATACTGCCCCACTGGCCAACCAATCCCACGTAGGCGGAGCGACCGAACAGCCTGCCCGCCTGCCCCGACTTACCGGTATCAGGGTCAAAGCCGCTTTCGAGGACGAAGAGTGCCTTCAGTCCTCCGCCCAAGTCCTCCGTCCCTCGAATCCCCCAACGCGAACCCGCGATGTTGCCCGAAGAAACACGAGCGACGGTGTCGCCCGCGCCCGGCTGATGGTTTGCAAACTCCACACCAACATCCACGACGCCATACAGAGTGACCGAAGACTGCGCAGACGCTGCCCCCGAAACCAATAGGGAAATCGACGCACTAAGCAGCTTCACTGCGTTGGTTCTCACCTTCATTGTCTCCACCGTTATTCAGATAATTTATAGTTCAATGAAACAAGACACCCGCTTTGTGGGGGTAAATCGCGACAGCAAGAAAATTAGGACGAACGCCCCCTTCCCCACATCCAGGATGTGGGTATTCGGGTAATCACGCTTGATTAGATAAGCGCTAAATGGGCTGGACCGGAAACGTCTGAGCGCGAAGAGCAGGCGCGTGCCGGTGCTCCTTGAGAAGCAAGTCCGCAGCTTTCTCGCCAATCATCAGACACGGCGCGTTGATGTTCCCGGACGTAATGCGGGGCATGACGGAGGCGTCAGCGATACGAAGGCCATCGACTCCTCGTACGCGAAGCTCAGGATCGACAACAGAGTCCTCATCATTTCCCATCCGGCACGTTCCACACGGGTGGAAGACCGTGCTAGCGGTGCGACGAACGAAGTCCAGGATCTCCGCGTCGGACTTAACGGCAGGACCTGGCGAATACTCGCTCGCCACAATCTCGTTCATTGGCGTCGCCTGAGTATTTCCCTTGCTCGCTTGATGGCATCAACGAAAAACGTCCTATCTTCCTCGGTGCTTAGGTAATTCGGTCGAATTACGGGAGCACTACGGGGATCCGCGTCTCTCAGTTCGATGGTGCCTCGGCTCGAAGGCCACGATTGTGAAACTGACAGATTGAATCCCGAGAATGCGTGGAGTGGCTGGCCGATCCCCTCCGCGCTGAACGGCAGCAGGAATGCCTGACCGTCGACCACCGGCACGGAAGTTCGCGACTTGAAGAACATTCCCGCTTGTGCCGCCGCATAGGAAAGCGGGCCGCGCCTCCGCAACAGGAAGTTAAGCCCTGTGAGGATCTTCCCGAGCCACGTCCTGACTTGGTCGTTCACAGTAATCGGTTCACTTGCTCGACAGATAATTCTTGCCGACAAATGGTCTTGGAGATTTCTTCCGACTTCCTGGCGATCGACCTTGACGTCAATACCCTTGGATTTCAGGTGCTCGCGCGGTCCCACACCGGACAGCATCAAGAGCTTTGGTGTATTGACGGCACCGCCGCACAACACGACTTCGCGTCGTGCCAGGACCCTGGTTGTAGCGCTCTTCCCGACGTGGTACTCCACACCAACCGCCTTTCCTTTTCCAATCAGAATCCGGTCAACATGGGCATACACGCATACGTTTAGATTCGGTTGGCGGCGCTTCGTTGGATGCAGCGCCCCCCGAGCGGAGCTGGAGCGGAACCCTCGCTTCACAGTCAGGTCGTAGTACCCGATTCCATCTTGCTTCGGTCCGTTAAAGTCGTCGTTGCGCTCCAAGCCAATGCCGACGCCAGCGGCAATAAAGCTGTCGCAGAGCTTCGTGCGGTCCTTTGGTTTGATGACGCTCACCGGCCCACCTTTAGCATGGAGGTCAGTATCTCCTAGATAGTGGTCTTCCACCTTGAGGAAATACGGCAACACATCCTTCCAGCCCCAGCCCGGACATCCGCTATCCCGCCAGCCATCAAAGTCCTCCGGCTGACCGCGCATGTAGATCAGCCCATTGATCGCCCCAGACCCACCGATGACCTTACCCCTGGGCCAATACACTTTACGATTGTGAAGTTCGGGCTCGAGCTCAGTCTGGTAGCACCAGTTCACTCCCTTGTTGATGATCGACTTTGCAAAGCCAATGGGTACGTGAATCCAAACGTTCCGGTCCCACCCTCCAGCCTCGAGCACTAGCACTGAGAATCGCCCGTCCTCACTCAGCCGGCTCGCCATGATGGATCCGGCGCTACCCGCACCAACCACGACGAAATCATAGGATTGCTCAGACAAGGCAGGCTCCTTCATTGTTGTTTACGTGTCGTCCTAAGAACGCCTCGTTGATCTCGGCATCCTCGAGCAAATCGATCGATCTTCCTTCTCTGTAAAGCTGTCCGTTCACCAGGACATAGGTGTAGTCGGATAGGCGCATAGCGGCCTTGGCGTTTTGTTCCACCAGCAGAATCGAGAGCCCGGTTTGATTCAGCTTCTTCAAGACCGAGAAGATTGCCTTGACGACAAGCGGAGCCAGTCCCATCGACGGTTCGTCGAGCAGCAGCAATCGCGGGCGTGTCATCAACGCACGTCCGATCGCCAGCATCTGCTGTTCGCCTCCGGACATCAGTCCTGCCAACTGCGTTCGCCGCTCATACAACCGCGGGAACAGTTCAAAGACCGCGTCGAGCTCTGAGTTCGAAAAGCTCCGTCGGCGGGAGTAGGCCCCCATCATCAGGTTTTCGAGGACTGACATCTGGGCGAAAACTTGCCGCCCCTCTGGGGACTGCACGACGCCCAGGCTTACGATCTTCTCGGCCGGCTGACTTTGAATCGCTTTTCCGTCGAAAAGGATTTCCCCTCCGTATTATGAAGTGCATCATAGAATACATATTGGGGCGCGCGACACGGTCCGCGGGATCAATCCCACAGCGTTTTCGCTTTGAGTGGATGTGCGCAAGAAGCGTGTGAATTCCGATCGTCCGACGTCCCAAGCCATGGAAAAGTGGGTGAAAGGAGCCTGACTTACGTTGGCAGACTTTTAATGCGGCATTCGTCGAATGCTTCTCGCGCAGTCTTCCCGTGATACTCATCGGGAAGGCCGTCTTCACTCCTATTCCACCCGTTCGATCAGATTGCCTGAGCGTCGCAAATGGGTCGGAAGCGGTAATCCGTGGGTCGCTGCCGGCCTGGCGAGCGATGATCGGCCGCCTTCGGCCAAGAGCGGTCATCGACACAGAAGCTCCCGCAAGCACAGTCAAAAGCGATACTGCAAACGAATCGCGCCGTTCTACCGCGGCGCTTGATCGGCTTCATGCCGCCGCCAGCTGCGGGACTTTATGTGTCATGCGCTGTCATGGTAAGGCTTGAGCGCTAAGATTCGATCGAGTGTTCCGCGGGCCATCGGTTCGAGCGCAGCGCTTACGGCATCCTATATAAATCGTCTGAATGTCCAAAATGTAGGTGGGCCCATTGCGGAGAAGTTCAAAGCTCTTTCCCACTGTCACTACCTTTCGTCCTATTAGGTTGCAATTCGGCAGAACGCACCGCTTTATTGGCATCGACATCTCCCCATTCCCGCTCAGTACTTCAGCGCCAGGGCCAGAAATACACACAATCATCGTGTAGAGACCTCTGGTGCGGGAGCTGATCGGGTCGATTGCCTCGCCCAAGCGGGTTGTGCTGGACGAAGATGTGCAGGGAAACGGAATTAGTGAGACTAGCGCCACATATAGGACTTCGCGAGATTGATCATGCGCGAATTACGCGCGCACCTGCTTGGCGAGCTCTTGAAAGTGCGCCCCGAGCGCTTCGACGAGGCCGGAAACGAGCGCCGTCTTGAGCCGTCCTTTCATGCTCACCGCGAAGAATTCGATCGGCACCACTGGCTCTACGAGTGTGTGCACCGTCACGTCGTAGCGTGCGCACGCAGGCACCACGAAGCCGGGTAGGGCGGCCACGCCGTGGCCCGCCTCCACCATCGAGATCATGGCCTGGATGTTCTGGAGTGCGGTGGTCCGTCGCGTGGTGATTCCGAGGGCGCGAAGCTGCGTGTCCACGAGCTTCTGGATGGGGTTGTCATTCGGGAGCACGACGAGCTCCTGTTCGTCCAGGGCCGACCACTTCACCTTGCGTCCCGTTTCGAATCCGCGCCCGCGTGTCCTGGAATCCATCGCCTTGGCCTTGACCAGCACCATGTCAAAACGGGCGAGCAACTGCCGGTCGATGCCCGTGGCCGGCCGGAAGAAAGCACCAAGACCGACGTCAAGTTCTCCCGCTTCGATCCCCAACAGGATCTCGCGTCGGTCAAGGTCGCTGATCGAGACGCGGACTGCGGGGTGCGTCTCATGGAACGCCTGCAACCACAGGGGAAGCACGCTCGATGCAATCAGCGGCGTCGCCGCAAGGGAGATTCGTTGCTCCGCTTCCGCGGAAAGTCGCCCGACGTTGGATGTGGCGGCTTCCCAGTCCGCCATCATGCGGCGCACGGTCGGCAGCAGTGATTCGCCTGCAGGCGTGAGTCGCACGCTCCGCGTCGTGCGATCGAACAGCCTTGCGCCGACCTGCGCCTCGAGGTCCTTGAGCATGAGGCTTAGGCCTGCCTGCGTCACGAAGATTTCCTCTGCCGCCCGCGTGAAGCTTCCTAGCCGGGCGATGGCCAGAAATGCCTGCAGTTGCCGAGTGCTGACGTTCATTTCGTTTACTAATGAATTGATTTGATAGTTTAACTTCCAAAATCTTTGTGCGTGCGATGAAATTGACCTCCATCAACGCAGCGATCCCGCAAAAGGAGCATCCAACATGACGCCGCCCTCCCCAAGAATCCTCATTGCCGGTGCTGGCATTGGTGGTCTGTGCTGCGCTCTGGCACTGATCCAGCGCGGCTTCCGCGTCACCGTCCTGGAGCAGGCGCCGCAACTCGGCGAAGTCGGGGCCGGGTTCCAGGTCAGCGCCAACGGCGTCCGTTGCCTGGCCGACCTAGGCTTGGCATCGGAGCTGAAGGACATCGCCACCGAGGCGGGCGGCAAGCAGGTGCGCCTGTGGAGTACAGGCCAGACATGGAAGCTGTTCGATCTCGGTGCCGAGTCGGTGCGCAAGTACGGCTTCCCCTACTACATGATCTACCGGCCGGACCTGCATGGTCTGATGGAATGTCACGTGAGACGATTGCAACCGGACGCGATCCGGCTGGGCGCGAAGGTGGTCGGCGTCGAACAGAACGACGTCGGTGTCGAGGTGGAGCTCGAAGGCGGCGAGCGGATTCGCGGTGACATCCTCATCGGCGCCGATGGCGTGCACTCGCGCGTGCGCCGCGCCCTGTTCGGAGCGGGCGACGCGCAGTTCACCGGCTGTGTCGCCTGGCGCGGTCTCATTCCGCGCGAGAAGATTCCGCGCCATCTTCAGGCTAACGTTGGTACCAACTGGATCGGTCCCGGTGCGCACGTCATCCACTACCCCCTTCGCAATGGCGAACTCATGAACTTCGTGGGTATCGTCGAGCGCACGGACTGGCAGGTCGAGTCCTGGACGGAACGCGGCAGCATCGAGGAATGCCTGAAGGACTTCGAGCGCTGGCACAACGACGTGCAGGCGTTGATCCAGGGGATCCAGCAGCCGTACAAGTGGGCGCTTCTTAGCCGGCAGCCCATGGACCGATGGACCGTCGGCCGTTCCACTCTCCTGGGCGACGCCTGCCATCCCACACTGCCCTTCCTTGCACAAGGCGCGGTGATGGCTCTGGAGGACGGCATCGTGCTCGCACGCTGCCTGGCGGCGAACGCCGAGCACCCGGAAGCGGCCTTGGCCCGGTACGAGGCCCTACGGCTGGAACGCACCTCGCGCATCGTGCTGGGCTCGGCGGCGAACGCGGCGCGCTTCCACAACCCGCTGCTGGCGGACCCAGTGGAGGCGAGCCGCTACGTGGACGCCGAGTGGAGCGAGCAGCATGTGCGCGAGCGCTACGAATGGCTTTTCAGCTACGACGCCACCGCGGTCGACGTGTCCGCGGGTCACCCCACTGCGACGCAGACCTAAGAACCCAGTCAGGACCTCAAGATGAAACAGACCCAACCCTTGCACGACCTCCTGCACGACCTGGTGCACGCCTTCCAGATCCTGGCCATGGATGGACAAGGCAGTGGCGTCTCCGGACACCTCACAGCGCGCTTGCCCGGTGCGCGTACGTTCTGGAGCATTCCGTACGGATACGGATTCGAGGAGGCCACGGCGGACGCATTGATCGAGTCCGACTTCGACCTGCGCACGGTGACCGGGACGTTGCCATGCAACCCGACTCTCAATATCCACACCGAGATCTACAATGCGCGCCCTGAGGTGTGCTGCATTCTGCACACGCATTCGGAAGCTTCCCTGGCCCTGGGCGTGATCGGCAGCAACCTCGAGCCGGTGACGCAGAGCGGCGCGCTGTTCTACGAGGACATCGTGCTGTTCGACGAGTTCGAGGGCATCGTTCTCGACAAGAAGGAGGGCGCCAGCATCGCATCCAGGCTGGGCCCGAACCGTGCGATCCTGCTGCGCAACCACGGGTCCGTGGTCGTGGGCAACTCGATTGCCGACGCCACGATCGCCGCGACCGTCCTCGAATTCGCCGCGCGGGTGCAACTGCAAGCCATGTCCGCAGGCACGCCCAAGTTGTTGCCGACCGCCGAAGCGCGGCAGACCAAGTCCTTCCTGCAGCGCCCCGACGTCGTCGATCTGCGGTGGCAGCTGCTGGTGCGACAGGCGCGCAGGCACAACCCGAACTTCTCGTACGAGCGAACCGTTTGAAGAGCATGCAATCCCCTTCGTTCCCCAAAGTCCTGATGCTGCTGACGTCGGACTTCGTCACGAGCCGCTACGAAGCACTCCGCTCCCGCGCCCCCGGTCTGCACGTGATCACCGACATCGAAGGCGCCTCTGATCCAGACGTCACCGCGCTGTTCGCCTTCAAGCTGCCTGCCGGCATCGCACCGCGCCTTCCCAACCTGCGCCTGGCAGCCTCGGTGGGCGCCGGTGCGGACGGCATCCTCTCGGCCCCAGACCTGCCGCCCCATGTGAAGGTCACGCGCGCCGTCGAACCGGGCCTCGGGTTCAGCATGGCGCAGTTCGTGAGCCTGCAGATCCTGCGGCACTTCCGCTCGCTGCCAGCGATGGAGCGACAGCACGCGGCGGGTGAATGGAAGCGGTTGCCCGTCCCCGACGCCAGCCAGCTCACCGTGGGCATCATGGGGCTCGGTTCCATCGGCTCCGTCGTCGCCGACGCACTCTTGGCGCTCGGATTCAGGGTCATCGCGTGGACGCGCACGTCGGCGCGAGAAGCGCGCGTTCCCGTCTTCGTCGGCGAGAGCCAGAAGGACGACTTCCTCGCGCAATCGAACTACCTCGTCTGCCTGCTGCCTTTCACAGCGGAGACGAAGGGCACTTTGGACCACGCCAGCCTGCGCAAGTTGCCCAAGGACAGCTTCGTGGTGAATGTGGCGCGCGGCGGCATCGTCGTGGAGGACGACCTGCTAGCCCTCGTCGACGAGGGACATCTCGCCGGCGCGGCGCTCGACGTGTTCGCGTCGGAGCCGCTGCCCGCCAACAGCCCCTTCTGGCACCACGAGCGGATCCTGGTCACGCCCCACGTCGCCGCGCAGCCGACGGTCGGCCCCGTCGTGGAGCAGTTCCTGGAGAACCTGCAGCGCCTCGCGCAGGGCCAGCCTTTGCTCAACCAGGTCGACAGAAGCGTCGGTTACTAGCCGGCGCTCATCCCACACCCAATTCAGGAGACAAAGAAGTGAAAATCATCGATAAGCTGCTTGCCTGCGCCGCACTCACCGTCGCAGCCACCATCGTACCCACAGCGGGCATGGCCGCGGATGCTTACCCCTCCAAGCCAATCAAGCTGGTCCTGCCGTTCGCGGCCGGGGGCCAGTCCGATGTCGTCGCCCGCATCGCCGCGGAGCGCCTCACGTCTGCCCTTGGCCAACCGGTGGTCGTCGAAAATCTCGGAGGTGCCGGAGGCATGATCGCGGCCTCCAAGGCGGCACGATCGCCCGCGGACGGCTACACCCTCTTTCTGCCGAATGCCAGCACGTTGACCATTGCGCCCCACCTGCAACCGGGCTCCGGCATCACGCCTGCATCATTCGCGGCGATTGCCACCGTGAGCCAGTTTCCGCTGGTGCTGGTCGTAAACAGCAACTCTCCCTACAAGTCGCTGGGAGATGTGATAGCAGCAGCCAAGAGCAAGCCTGGCAAGCTGAGCTTCGCCTCGCCGGGCGTCGGCACGACGCCGCATCTTGCCGGTGAAACCTTCAGCCAGGAAGCAGGCATCACGATTACCACCGTGCCCTACAAGGGCGGCGCGCCAGCGCTCAACGACCTGCTCGCCGGCCAAGTCGATCTCTACTTCGAGGCACCCGCGACGATCGTTCCGCATATCCAGGCGGGAAAGCTCCGCGCACTGGCTGTCACAGGCAAGAATCGCATGGCGGCGCTTCCCAAAGTGCCCACGGTTGCGGAGCAAGGCTTCCCCAAGCTCACCCTGGAGAGTTGGGCTGCATTCGTCGCCCCGAAAGGGACGCCCCCGGCCATCATCGAGCGGCTGCGCACTGAAATCGAAAAGGTGGTGAAGAGCCAGGACTTCACACGCAAGCTGGAGGAACGGGGATTCGAGCCACTCTCCACGAGCCCGGCAGAACTTGCACGCATGATCAACGAGGAGAGCGTGCGCTGGGGGCAGATCATCAAGGACCGTCACATCACGGTGAATTGATCGCTGCCTTTGCAAGGCGACCAACATCAAGTATCAAAGCGGCTTCGTCAACGAGTTCGCGGGCGAGGCCGCGCCCCGAGCGCTCCCTCTCAGCCGCAAGCACTCCCGCCCGCCAGCGATCCGCTTTCGGGAAACACGAATGACCGCTTCGGGTTGCGGATTCAACCGGTCGATGCAACACACTGGAGACTGCGTGAGCAGTGGAGGTGTTGCAAATGAAGCAAAGGCGGCGTATCTACTACACGGAAATCCAGAAGGCGCTGATGTGGGAGCGTTGGAGGAAGGGCGAATCGCTTCAGCATATTGCGCAACTTTTCGATCGTAACCACTCATCCGTACAACGGATTCTGGCGGAAACCGGCGGTATCCAGCCCGCACAACGACATCGTTCCAGGCTGGCGTTGACGCTGTCTGAGCGCGAGGAGATATCTCGCTCAATCGTTGCTGGCCTTTCAATCCGTTCCATAGCAACCCGCCTCGGACGCGCGCCCTCTACCATTAGTCGGGAGCTCACGCGCAATGGTGGCGGTCAGGGCTATCGGGCGAGCCAGGCCGACCAGCTTGCCTGGGAGCGGGCCCGTCGGCCAAAAGTATGTAAGCTCGTCAGGAACCGCGCGCTGGCACGCGTTGTGTCGGACAAGCTGCAGATGCTGTGGTCTCCCGAGCAGATTGCCGGGTGGCTCAAGCATGCGTACGCGGTCAACAAGGACTACAAGGTGTCACACGAGACGATCTAGCGTAGCCTTTACATACAGGCCCGCGGCGCGCTCAAAAAGGAGTTGCTGGAGCACCTTCGGCGCTCACGAGCCATGCGTCGTTCGCGCCATCACACACAAAAGACGGACGACCACGGCAGGATTTGTGACACGGTGTCGATCAGTGAACGACCTGCCACAGCCGAGGACCGTGCAATACCGGGTCATTGGGAAGGTGACCTGCTGTGTGGTAGCGAGGGCAGCCAGATCGTGACGCTTGTCGAGCGCCAGACGCGCTACCTTATGCTGGTGAAGATTGCCAGCAAAGACAGTGAGACAGTTGTCAATGCGCTCATCAAGCATGCGTGCAAATTGCCGCAGGAACTCTACAAATCGCTGACCTGGGATAGGGGATCCGAGATGGCGGAACACAAGCGTTTCACAGTGGCCACGGACATCAAGGTGTACTTCTGCGATCCTCAGCATCCGTGGCAACGCGGCTCGAACGAGAACACCAACGGCCTTCTGAGACAGTACTTCCCCAAAGGTATCGATCTCTCTGTCTACTCGCAAGCCAAGCTCAATGCCGTAGCGCGGCAACTCAATGAACGCCCTCGAAAGACACTAGGTTTCGATACGCCGGCAGAACGATTCCATCAATCCGTTGCGTTGACCGGTTGAATCCGCAGTCGGATGCGGTAATCCGCAGTCGCTGCCGGCCTGGCGAGCGATGATCGGCCGCCTTCGGCCAAAAACGGCCTTTGACCTCGACGAAGCGAAGGACCGTTCTAAATCCACTTGCAGCCATTTGCCGAGGTAGCGTTTCGGGACACCCCTACCTTTCCGATGGCCTTAACTGAGCCTTAGTCAACGGGCGTTGCGCCAGTCCCAACACTTTGCACTCCCCACGCTTTTCATGACGGCGGCCATGGGCCGGCGTCGCACAGCACCTTCCACGACCCCGGTGCCCACGGCCCGGTGGGACATTCAACTACCCGATCTGCGACCAGCCCGCCACGCATCGAGGCGGCATGTTGCCACGGCGCACGCCGCGGTATCCGCACGTCCGTCTTTCCCGAGTTGAAGCCATATACCTGGACAACGCCTTCTTGTCCGCGGAGAACCAAGCACGGCCGAACTCTCGTCACGATTACACGGACGGCAAACTCGACGATTCTCCAAGAATCCCGAGGCTCGCACTTTAACACAACGCATGTTGTCTTAAATCCGATTGCGAGTTATTGTTCATGCATCGCGCCGGCCAGCGTCCATCACCGAGGAATGAAGGAGACTTATCATGCTCACCACCCAATCCCAACGAGAGGCGTTTCGCGAGGACGGCGCCGTACTTGTAAAGAACTGCCTCGACCCTGTGCAGCTGGCCCGGTGCTACGAGGCTTTCAAGTGGAACGTCGCCAACCCGGGCCCATATCACTTCCGCTCGCTGGACGGCACCAGCCTGCAGACCCACATCGACAACGCCAATCCGGTGGTTAAGCAGAAGCTTGACGACCTGGTCACGACGCTGCCGTTCGGAAAGGTGTTCCAGGAGTTATGGGGCTCTGAGCATGTCTGGTATTTCGCCGAGGAGGTGTTCGCCAAGGAAGGCGGCAACAGCGGCCGCGGGCCGTGGCATCAGGACACCGCGAACCTGCCGTGGGCCGGCAAGCATTGGGGCAACGCGTGGATTACCTTCCAGGCCATTCCAAAGAAGAATTCGCTGGAGATCATTCGCGGCTCGCACCTCGGCATCCAGTACGACGGGGCCAGTTTCGCGAATGCCGATGACCCGACCGATCCGCTGTACGGCGACGGCACCCTGCCCCGCCTGCCGCATATCGACAAGGAGCTCGCCGAAGACCCCAATTCCTGGGACGTGCTCTCTTGGGAGGTGACCCCTGGCGATGTCGTGTTCCTGCATCCACGTTCGCTTCACGGAGGAGCTGCCGTCGATGCCGCCTGCCCGATCCGGCACACGCTGGTGCTGCGCTTCTTCGGTGACGACGCCACGTTCCGCGCCCTGCCAATGTCGAACCCGCGCTATGCCCGCAACGGGCCGCTCTTCCGGGAAGAAATGGCCAGGCTCAATGAAGGCGAACCGTTCCGCTCGCCTGTCTTCCGCCAACTCGCCTGATATCGCCTTGCATGGAGCAGCCGCCATGAAACGACAAATGATCAATCCCGGCCTCATGCAGGCTAGGCACTACGACCAGCTTCACTTCTCTTCGGCAACCCGTGTCGGCGACATGATCTGGGTGTCCGGCCAGGTGGGCTTCGATCTGGCGACGGCCTCGGTGGGCCAGGGAATGGAAGCGCAGGCCCGGCTGGCGTTCGAAAACCTGAAGGCGGTGCTCGAAGCCGCAGGAGCCAGCCTTGCCGACGTCGTGGAAATCATGACGTTCCACACCGACCTGCGCGGCGAGATACAGGCGTTCGTGAAAGTCAAGGATGAGTACTTCCCCGACCGCTATCCCTCGTGGACAGGCGTGGGCGTAAGCCAGCTGGCACGTCCCGAGTTCCTGGTCGAGATACGCGCGATTGCAGTCGCCGGTTGCGGCGCCGGCTGACAGCCAGAAGCCGCGGCCCGTTTGCACACCAGGGTCGCGGCACGACATCCCTTAGAAAAAAGAACAGCGACAAAGCTGATGGAGACACAAACATGAACCGTCCGAATGCGGTCGTCAGAACGGACAAGCCAGCCAGCATTCTTGCGCGGCTTGACCGCCTGCCGGTAATGGCTTCCCACTACGTCTGGGCCGCGCTGCTCGCGGCCAACCTGATGCTGGAGTATTACGACAACGCCATCTTTGCCTATGCCAGTCCCACGATCAAGGCCCACACCAACCTGAGCACCGAGCAGATCGGCGCCATCAGCAGCGCGTTCTTCATCGGGATGATCATCGGAGCGCTGGTGGGAGGAAGACTGTCTGACCAATGGGGACGACGTTCGGTGCTCGTATGGACCACTGTGCTGTACTCGCTGGGAGCGTTGGCGACGGCATTCGCACCTACCTACGAGACCATACTGGCCTCCCGCGTCATCACAGGTATCGGCGTGCAGGCCGCCACCTCGGTGCTGCTGGTCTATATCGCCGAGATGTTTCCCGGCACGGCACGTGGCCGCTTCGTCTCCATCGTGACGATCGGGTTCGTGGTCTCCGGCATCGGTGCTGCCGCGCTGGCAATGTTCTATCTCCCCCACAGCAGTAGTGAGGCCTGGCGCAACCTGTTCCTGGGCGGCAGCGTCGGCCTGTTGATTGCGCCCCTGGCACGCTTCATCCTGCCGGAATCGGTGCGCTGGTGTGTCTCGCGCGGTCGATTCGATCGCGCCGAAGGCATCGTCAGCGAGTTGGAAGCGCGCGCGCTGCGCCACGGTCCGCTCGACGAACCCGCAATTGCCACCGTTCAGCCGACCGCCGCAGCGCCTACGCTACGCGACCTCTTCAACGACAAGGCCTTGCTGCGAACCATCGCCGTGCTCACGCTCGGCTACTTTGGTGCCAGCCTGGCCTATTACTTGTTCGGCCAATGGGGCGTCTACTCGCTCGTATACAGCCTCAAATACTCCGAGGAGCATGCGTATTACATCCAGTTCCTGTGGAACGTGATCTATGGCGCCACGCCGCTAGTCGCCATGCTGTTTCTCGACCGGTATGAACGCAAGTCCACCATCCTTGTCGTGTCCGTGCTAAGCGCACTGCCGTTGGCGGTGCTCGGCATCTCGGCCACCAGTTGGGCAGTGACCGGGGCAGGCGGACTCGCCGCCATCATCACGGGGCTCGTCGTCAACGCCTACTACACCTACATCCCGGAGACGATACCGACGCAGCTCCGTGCCCTCGGCAGCGGGATCGTGATGTCTGGCGGCCGGTTCGGCGGAGCGGCCGCCGGCGTCCTGGGCGCCGCGCTGTTCTCCGCAAGCGGCATGGCTGGCGTCATGCTGGCAGCGGCAGCCTGCTACATCGTCTTCTCCATCCCCGTCGCGCTGTTCGGCCCGCGCACGACCAACCGCTCGCTGGAAGCCGTTGCCGGCGACGAGCCGGGCGCTGCCAACGGAGCGCGTCCATGCCCGGACACGTCCATGGCCGCCTGACACGGCATTTGCGACAAGCGCGGATTGTTCCCGCCCGCATGGCTCACCAGACAAAGGAAGGCGGCAACGTGACCGAAGACTTCAAGACATATCGAACGCTGGGCGGCTGGATCGAAAGGCCGGCTGACCTGCAGCCATCGCTCGAGGGCCACACCAACGCCGATGTGGTCATCGTCGGCGCCGGCTTCGCCGGGCTATGCGCGGCGCTGGAGCTCGCCCGGCAGTGCGTGAAGGTGGTCGTGCTCGAACGCGAGTTCTGTGGCCATGGAGCGAGCAGCCGCAACGCGGGCTATCTCGCCGGCGGGCAGGGACTAAAGTACGACCGCTTCCTCAAGCGCGCGGGCCACGAAAAGGCGAAGCAGATCGTACGCTTCTACGAAGACGGGGTCCGCTTCGCCGAAGGCAAGTTCGCGGAGCATGGGATCGACTGCGACTACCACCGGTCGGGATTGATCCGTGCCGGCATCGAGCCGTCGCAGGAAGCCAGGGCGCGCGAGGATATGCGGATCGGCGCCGAACTCGGATGCCCATCGGAATACCTGGACCAGGCCGAGATGCGCGCACGCGGCATCCCGCCAGCGTTCCTGTTTGGCAGTTACGTGCCGACCGGCGGCACGCTCGATCCCGGCAAGTACGTCCTGGGACTGCGGCGCGCGGCCCTGCGGGCAGGCGTGACGATCCACGAAAACACGCCGTTGCTGTCCTTCACCGAAGGACCAACCGTCAGGGTGCAGACACCTCGCGGCAGCGTCAGTGCGCCGGTGATGATCCTGGCCACCAACGCCTATACGCCCCAGCTCGGCCCGCTTGCGGACAAGGTGGTGCCGTTGCGGCTTTCGGCCATGGAGACCGAACCGCTTTCCCCTGTACAGCTGGCGGCGCTTGGATGGCACCGCCGCGAAGGCATCACAACCATGCACTGGGTCATGGAGAGCCATCGCCTGACGGCGCGCAACACGCTGGTCTTGACCACCAAGCGCCTGCGCTACCCGTTCGGCTCGCGGACGCCCGAAGTGCCCGAGCACGACCAGTATCGAGCCCTGCGGATGGCACTGCATGACCGCTTCCCGCCCTTGAGGGGCATCGCCATCCGGCGCTGCTGGAGCGGCTACATCAGCTATGCCGACGATGGCCTGCCGGTGATCGGCCGCACAGGAGCAGACAGGAACATTTACTACGCGGCGGGATGTTCCGGCCACGGCGTCGGCACACAGGGCATGGTCGGACACATGCTGGCGCAAGACATCCAGGGTATCGGCAACCCGCTGCTTGCCATGCTGATGCAACACGCGCCGCCCGCGACGCTGCCGGAACCCCTGCGCTGGCTCGCCCTCAACGGCGCCCTGAAGGTCGCAAGCGGTCTCGATGAACGTTCGAACCGCAAGGCGCGCCGCGCATGAGGCAGCGTGAGAGGCGGCCTCGCAATTGCCGGGAGCCATCCTTTCCCGCCCACGCATCACCTGAAACTCAATACGGAAATTCCCATGACAGATCTGTACGATGTGGCCGTGATCGGCGCTGGCTTCGCAGGCGTGACCGCTGCGCGGGACCTCAGCATGGCAGGCCATTCGGTGCTGCTGCTCGAAGCGCGTGACCGGATTGGCGGGCGCACCTGGTGGGGCAAGGCGCTTGGCCTGGACCTCGATCTGGGCGGCACCTACGTGCACTGGACGCAGGCGCATGCGTGGCGGGAACTCAAGCGCTATGGCATCGGCCTGGCGACACCAATGCCGGTGACCAGGGCCTATTGGTACGCCGACGGCGTGGTACACGCCGGGACATGGGAACAGCTCAACCAACTGGCCACGCCGCTGGTCGCCCGCTTCTTTGCCGATGCGCGGATGCACTTTCCCCAGGTGGATGACCTGGCAGCCGCCGACGTCGGCACGATCGACAGGCAAACCATCGCCGACCGGCTTGACGCGCTTGAACTCTCGGCGCACGACCGCGACGTGCTGGTCAACGCGATGTCCATCCTGGTTTGCTCCGAACGCGAGCAAGGGCTTGCGCAGCTGCTGTTCTGGTGCGCGATCTGCTTCGGCAACTGGAGCGCGTTCAAGGAAATCGCCGGGCACTGGCCGATCGAGGGCGGCACCGGTCGCCTGATTGGCGCCATGAGCGCCGAATCGAAAGCCGAACTGCGCCTCTCGACGCCAGTGGCCGCTGTCGATGACAACGGGCACGAGGTCATTGTGACCACTCGCGATGGACAGCGTATCCGTTCCCGGCGCGCCGTGGTGGCATTGCCGCTGAACATGCTGAGCGAGTTTTCCGTCACGCCTGCGCTGCCGCGCCCCGTGCGCGCCATGATCGAGCAAAGAAACCCGATCATGCCCACCAAGATCTGGGTACGGGTCAGGGGCGAGATCGAGCCCTTCGTGATCTATGCACCGGCGGGCAAGCATCCCATCAACACCGCCCATGCCGAGCGGCGCGACCATGGCGATACGCTGGTGGTGTGCTTCTGTTCCGACAGCTCGGCGCTGGACGGCAATGACCGCGAGGCAGTACAGCAGGCGCTGCGGGACTTCATTCCGGACATCGAAGTGTTGGACACCGTCTGCCAGGACTGGTCGAACGACCCGTTCTCCAAAGGCGGATGGATGCATCACCGCCCCGGCAATCTGACGCAGGCCGCGCCCCTGATGCGGCAGAGCCACGGCCGCATCCATTTCGCGGGCGCGGACATAGCGCCCATCGGGGTCGGCGGCATCGACGGCGCCATCGAGACCGGCGCCAAAGCCGCTATTGACGTCGCTCGCGCCCTGCGTGGCGAGCACCGGTTGTGATCCGTGCTACGCGCGCGCCGCCCGTCCGCCAGGCTTCCGCTCGCCCGGCACGGGCGCCACCAGCACCGCCAGGGCATCAATGAGCGCCCGCATTCGCTTGGGCGTGAAGCGCTTGGGTTCGATCGGGTACATCATCATCCATCCATCCCCCATGGCAACGAGCTGGTCGGTGAGGATGTCCGCCGGAATATCGTTGCGGACCGTCCCCCGTTCCTGCGCGTCCTTGACAATGGCGGTGAGCAGGCGACGATAGCGAGCGTAGCGCCTGGTAATGACTTCCGCAAACGCAGGCTCGTGTCGTCCCTGCGCCAGCAATTCCGATGTCGCCGGCCAGAACCTGGTGCTGCGGTCGGTCAGCCTGATCCAGCTTTCGAACGGGGCGAGGATGTCACCGCTTTCCCGGGCCGACTCCAGCATCCCGTCGAAACGGTCGAATGCGCTTTCCATCAGCGCCACGACCAGCTCTTCCTTGTTGGCGAAGTAATAGGTCACCGCGCCGGTGGTGTAGCCCGCATGCTTCGCAACCTTGCGCAACGATGCGTTGGCATAGCCCTCCTGTGCGATCACCGTCGATGCCGCGCGCAGCAACTCCTTGCGCTTCGCTTCGCGATCGCCGACCGGACGACCCCGGGTTGAGACCTGCTCGATATCGTCGTCGCTTTCCATTGTCTTGTTCTGTCTCTTGAGCATTTCGATCACCAGCTGCCGGCCTGGTTAGCCGCCAGATGCGTGATTTTACAGAATCATCGTTATGTTCTGATTCCATGTGGTCCTCTCCCGCTAGCTCCGCTCGGGCAAGGCCTATGCGCAGTCTGTTCCACCCAGGTAGTGCGCCGGCGTTCGCACGCCCGCACGTAGCCACACCTGTGCCAGCTCAGGGCGCCGCCCAAGCAGGGAATACCCGGCCTTTTTATTTAACATTACGCTCGTTATGCTAATTCACGATTTGCGCGAATCGCCGACAGGTTTCAGGACGAGTGCGCGGCCGATGCGCTGCATGCGGCCGCCAGGCAACTGACAAACAAGGAGATCGTTGATGGATGCATTCAGGCGCTATGCCTCTGACAAGGATGGGGCTGTGGTCACGGCGGTGCCGTGCAAGCTGGCACGCGACTGGGGCAAGACGCCTGTTGTCGCACTGGCAGCTTTTGGTGTCTTCGCAGGCGCGGCGCACGCCCAGTCGTCCGTCACGTTGTACGGTACGCTCGATACCAATCTGGAATTCGACACCAACTTCAAGAGCGCCGGCAGCGGCTCGGCCCATCGATACGCGCTGAACGGGGAAGGTCTCTCGGGTTCGCGTTGGGGCCTGCGCGGCGTGGAAGACCTCGGCAACGGACTGAGCAGCGTCTTCGTGCTGGAAAGCGGCATCGGCGCAGACGATGGCACCCTGCAGCAAGGCGGTCGCCTGTTTGGCCGGCAGGCGTTTGTCGGCCTGCAGAGCGCCACCTACGGCAAGATCACCTTCGGTCGCCAATACACCTCGATGCTGGAGGCACTGGCCAACTTCTCGCCAGCGGCGATGTCGAGCCTGTATGAGCCCGTGATCGCCCAGATCGGACCGGTGTACCGCGAGGACAACACCGTCAAATATTCGGGCACCTTCGGTCCGGTCAGCGTCGGGGCACACTGGAGCTTTGGCACCGGCGGCAGCAGCGGCACCGTGGACCTGAGTCGCCTGGGTGGCTCGGGCGAGGTTCCCGGCCAGTTTCGCCGCGATACCGGCTTTGGCGCCCGGGCCTCCTATGCGGCGGGGCCGTTCAGTGCCACCGTCACCTACGACCAGGTGAATCCGAGCATCATCGGCAATGGCGGTTTCGCCGGTACCGGCACATTCAAGAAGGCCGCCGCAGCAGCCAGCTACGCCGTCGGTCCAGCGATCTTCATGACTGGATACCGCTGGGGCATGTCGACTGCGCCGGGGCACACACTGACGCGCGACAACTTGTACTGGGCCGGCGTCTACTACGAGATGACGTCTGCGCTGAGCCTGACGCTGGACTACTACTACCAGACGTTCCGGTCCTCGACCTTGCCGGCGCTAAGGCCTGCCGGCAATCCGAGACAGTGGATGCTCATCGCCGACTACCGCCTTTCCAAGCGTACGGACCTGTACCTGACCACCGCTTACGCAAAGAATGCCGGCCTGTGCCTGGACACCGCGTCCATTGCGTTCAACAACGGCTATCAGCCCGCTGCCGGCAAGGACAGCATGTTCGGTGTCGCGCTGGGCATCCGCCACAACTTCTGAGCGCGACGGCAATCGTCAAACTGATGCAATCCCGATGCGGGCAGCTTCAGTGATCCGCATCGGGAGATGATGCAAGGGCGGCCACTACCGAAGTGGTCCCCCCGGGTATCTCATCCCACCCGGTAGACGCCTTCTTCGTTCACCTCGACCCGCCCGTCCGCCAGCAGTTCTGCCAGATGCCGGGAAATCGTACGGGTCTCGGCATCGACTACCCATGAGCCTTGAAAGCCCGGCGGATACAGCAGCCGCAGGTCGACCAGCTGTGCCAGTGTCTTTGGCGATTCGCGCAGCAAGGCCAGCAGGCGCTGTTCGCGTTGGTCCAGCTTGGCCGCATAGGCAGCGAGATCGCGCAGGAAGTGCTCACGATCGGTATAGACGCCCCGATGATGGGACGTAACCCAAACCTTGGCCGGAACCTCAGGCAACCGTGCCAGGCTACGACGGAAGTCCTCCAGGCTGGACCCTGCATCGCCATAGTAGGGTCCGAATCCGGTCAGGTCGATATCGCCCGTGAAAGCCACCCCCTCCGGTTCCACCAGGAGAACGGTATGGCCCGCGGTGTGCCCTGGCAGGTGGAAAGCCCGAATTCCGGTCTGCCCCAGATCCCAGCACGCACCGTCCACGTAGCCTTGCGCGTCGGGCCGCGGCGCATAGAAGAATTCACGCTGAAACCTGAGCAGGGTCTCCGATGCATACGCCGCATTACCGAAAGCGGCAACCATGCCATCCCAGCTCCTCGCCGCCGGCAAATCGCCTTCGTGCACATGGACCGATGCATCCGGCAGGCGATGCAACCCAGCCATATGGTCCTCATGCACATGGCCCATCACCACCAGCTCGGTGGCGTCAAACTCGGGACCGATGTAGTTCGCGACAAGCGGCGTGTCGAAAGCCGCTCGGGTCTCGGACCCCCTTATCAATACCTGGTTGCCGTCGGGATACTTGCCGCTCTTCTCGCCAAAGAAGACCGACACGCGTCCGAAATCCACGCGCTGGATATGTCGCTTCGTGCCTGAATTGCAGAACGCTGTGCTCATGTCGATCATCCTTGCCTAGGCAGTCTTGGCGATCTGCCGCAGCCGGAGCGTCCCGGTAGCGATCAGGTCAGGCTGCGTAGTTCTGTTCTCTGTCTATTTATAATAACATCAGTCATCAAAATAAAAGATGCCTGCAAACGCGGCACAGGCAGAACGGGATGTCGTTATGGACGCAGACGCCTTCACGCAAGGCATCAGGGTTATGCTTCGACCGCCTTGAACATGTCCTCGACCACCTTCTTGGCGTCGCCGAACACCATCATGGTCTTGTCCATGTAGAAAAGCTCGTTGTCCAGCCCGGCATAGCCGGCGGCCATCGAACGCTTGTTGACGATGATGGTCTTGGCCTTGTAAGCCTCCAGGATCGGCATGCCCGCGATCGGCGACTTGGGGTCGGTCTTGGCCGCCGGGTTGACCACGTCGTTGGCGCCTAGCACCAGCACCACGTCGGCCTGGCCGAATTCGCTGTTGATGTCTTCCATCTCGAAGACCTGGTCGTAGGGCACCTCGGCCTCGGCCAGCAGCACGTTCATGTGGCCCGGCATCCGGCCCGCCACCGGGTGGATCGCGTACTTGACGGTCACGCCCCTCTCGGACAGCTTCTCGGTCAGCTCCTTCAGGGCGTGCTGGGCGCGTGCCACCGCCAGGCCGTAGCCGGGCACGATGATCACGGTCTCGGCGTTGCCCATCAGGAAGGCGGCGTCGTCCGCAGAGCCCGACTTGACGTTGCGCTGCGCCTGCGCGCCGGCGGCCGCGCCAGCCGATGCATCGCCGCCGAAGCCGCCCAGGATCACGTTGAAGAACGAGCGGTTCATCGCCTTGCACATGATGTACGAGAGGATTGCACCGCTGGATCCCACCAGCGAGCCGGCGATGATCAGCATCGGGTTGTTCAGCGAAAAGCCGATGCCCGCCGCCGCCCAGCCCGAGTACGAGTTCAGCATCGACACCACCACCGGCATGTCGGCGCCGCCGATCGGGATGATGATCAGCACGCCCAGCACGAAGGCGATCGCCAGCATCACCAGGAACGGCAGCCATTCCTGCGTCATGAAGAAGGCGATGCCGAAGCCGACCATGGCCACCGCCAGCGCCAGGTTCAGCATGTGCTGGCCGGCAAACACCACCGGCGCGCCCTGGAACAGGCGGAACTTGTAGCGCCCGGCCAGCTTGCCGAAGGCGATCACGGAACCGGAGAACGTGATCGCGCCGACGAAGCAGCCGATAAAGAGCTCGATGCGGTTGCCCAGCGGGATCAGGTGCAAGCCGGCCGGGCTGATGCCGAACGCCGCCGGCTCGGCCACCGCCGCCACCGCGATGAACACCGCGGCCAGGCCGATCAGCGAGTGCATCGCGGCGACCAGTTCCGGCATCTTGGTCATCTGCACCTTGCGCGCGACGTAGGCGCCGATGCCGCCGCCCACCACCAGCGCGGCAAAGATCAGCGCCAGCCCCGTGCCCACCGACGACTGGGCCGTGCCCGCCGCGAGGAATTCATTCTTCAGCTTGATGATCAGCACCAGCGTGGTGACCACCGCAATGGCCATGCCGATCATGCCGAAGGCATTGCCCTTGCGCGCCGAGGCCGGGTGCGACAGCCCCTTGAGCGCCTGGATAAAGCAAACCGAGGCCACCAGGTAGAGCAGGGTGACGAGGTTCATGCTGACAAGGCCCGCCATCACGCGCCCTCCTTGGCCAGTGCCGGCTTGGCCTCGGGCGCCTTGGCCTTCGGTTCCTTCTTCTTGAACATCTCCAGCATGCGCTGGGTCACCAGGAAGCCGCCGAACACGTTGACCGCCGCCAATGCCACCGCCAGCGTGCCCATCACGCGCCCGACGCCGCCTTCAGTCAGGCCCGCGGCGAGCATGGCGCCGACGATGATGATGGCCGAGATCGCGTTGGTTACCGCCATCAGGGGCGTATGCAGGGCCGGCGTGACCGTCCAGACCACGTGGTAACCCACGTAGATCGCCAGCACGAAGATGATCAGGTTGATCACCGTGTGGTTCACCATTTCCATGATTGTTCTCCTGATCAGGCCACTGCCTGTTCTTCCCGCCGCGTCATCAGACAGGCGGCGACGATGTCGTCTTCCTTGTTGATCACAAGCTGGCCGTCCTTGTCGATGATCAGCTTGAGGAAGTCCAGCACGTTGCGGGCGTAGAGCGCCGAGGCGTCGGCCGCCACCATTCTGGCCAGGTTGGTATGTCCGATCAGGATCACGCCGTTGTGGTTGACCACCTGGTCGGCTACCGTCAGCGGGCAGTTGCCGCCCTGCGCGGCGGCCAGGTCCACCACCACCGAGCCCGGCTTCATCTGCGCGACGGTGGCTTCCTGCAGCAGCACCGGCGCCTTGCGGCCCGGGATCAGTGCGGTGGTGATGACGATGTCGGCCTGGACCGCGCGCTGGTGCACCAGCTCGGCCTGGCGCTTCATCCAGTCCGGCGGCATCGGGCGGGCATAGCCGCCCACGCCCTGGGCGATCTCGCGCTCTTCATCGGTGAGGAAGGGCACGTCGAGGAACTTGGCGCCGAGCGATTCGATCTGCTCCTTGACCGCGGGGCGCACATCGGAGGCCTCGATCACCGCGCCCAGCCGCTTGGCCGTGGCGATGGCCTGCAGGCCGGCGACGCCCGCGCCCAGGATCAGCACGCGCGCGGCCTTGACGGTGCCGGCGGCGGTCATCAGCATCGGCATGAAGCGCTGGTAGTGGTGCGCGGCCACCAGCACGGCCTTGTAGCCGGCGATGTTGGCCTGCGACGACAGCACGTCCATGCTCTGTGCGCGCGTGGTGCGCGGCGCAGCTTCGAGCGCGAAGGCGGTGATGCTGGCGGCCGACATGCGCGCGTTGTTCTCGGCATCGAAGGGATTGAGCATGCCCACCAGCACCGCGCCGGGCTTCATCTGCGCCAGCTCGGCGGCATCGGGCGCGCGCACCTTCAGCACCAGTTGCGCGCCGAGCGCGTCGGCGGCGCTGCCGATGGTGGCGCCGACCGCCTCATACGCGCCGTCGGGCTGGCTGGCGTTTAGGCCAGCACCGGCCTGAACGACCACCTTGTGGCCCTGGGCGACGTACTTCTTGACGGTCTCCGGGGTGGCGGCGACGCGAGTCTCGCCGCGGAGTGTTTCCCGTGGAATACCAATTTGCATATTCGATTCCCTTGTGTCAGGCCAGCGTCAGCCCGCCGTCGACAAGCAGCGTCTCACCAACCATGTAGGAGGCCAACGGCGAGGCCAGGAAAACGGCGACTCCGGCGATCTCGTGTGGCAAGCCCATGCGGCCCAGGGGCACGCGCGAAAGCGTTGCATCGAGCCGCGTCGGCGAAGCCGTGGTGACCTTGGTGAGCTTGGTATCGACCAGTCCCGGGGCAATGCCGTTGACGCGAACACCTTCGGCTGCCCAGGCTTCGCCCAGCGTGCGGGTCAGACCCACCACGCCTGACTTGGATGCGGCGTAGGCCGGGTTTCCGCGCACGGACCGGAAGCCCGCAATCGAGCTCAGCGTAACCAGGGAACCCTGGCTCTCGCGGAGCATTGGCCGGAACTTGACCGCGCACGCCATCACGCTGGACAGGTTAACGCTCAGGACCCGGTCAAAGGCTTCCATTTCGAACTCGGCCCGCTTGTACAGGATGGTGCCCTGTGACAGCACCAGCGCATCCAGGCGCTGGAAGGCAGGCTGCACGGCGTGGATGGCGGCCTGGTCGGAGACATCTACCTGCGCATAATGCAAACCGGAGAGATCAGAGCCGTCGTCGGCGCTGTAGTCCGCCGCGCGGGCACGCGTGCCCCATGCGTGGACCTCTGCGCCGAGTTGCCGGAATGCCTGGGCAATGCCGTTGCCGATGCCGCTGGAGCCTCCCACCACCAGCACCGTCTTGCCGGTGAAGTCCAGGAATCCGGCAAGGCCGGGCTGCGCGATAGGGGTCGGTGTTGAATTCGCCATGATGCTGTGATGTTGGAAGAAGTGCCGGTCAGCGCGAATGCATTTGCAGATGCTTCCAGGCCATTGCCGCGACCGGGCTGGCCAGTTTCCCGGCTTCGAGCGCACGCGTGGAAGTCGCGGTACCATCCGACGCCCGCTTCATGATGCCTTGCAGGATGCCCGCGGTGCGAAACATGCTGAAGGCGAGGTAGAATTGCCAGTCCTGCGCAATCTTGCGTCCGGTACGTTGCTCATAGGCACGCCGATAGGCCGCCTCGTCCGGGATACCCAGGCTGGCGGCGTGAACGCCTGCCATGCCCCGGAGCGGGCCCGGTTCGATATGCCAGCTCATGCAGTGATAGCTGAAGTCCGCCATCGGATGGCCGAGGGTCGAGAGTTCCCAGTCGAGCAGCGCAAGGACACGAGGCTCGGTCGGATGGAAGATGAGGTTGTCGAGCCGGTAATCACCGTGAACGATGCAGACCTGCTCCTCCGCTTCGTGCGGGATGTGCTGGGGCAGGCATGACATCAGCGCATCCATCGCCGGAATGGATTCGGTCTGGGAAGACTTGTACTGCCTGCTCCACCGCTCGATCTGTCGCGAAAAATAGTTGCCAGGCTTGCCATAATCGCCCAGGCCAACAGCCTTGCAGTCGACGCTGTGCAGCGCCGCGATGATCCGGTTCATCTCGTCGTAGATGGCAGCGCGCTCGTGCGGGGCCATGCCGGGCAGCGACGGGTCCCACAGCACGCGCCCTTCGACATGCTCCATGATGTAGAAGGCGCGGCCGATCACTGCCTCGTCCTCGCACATGGCATAGGTCCTTGCAACCGGCACGTCGGTACCGGCGAGCGCTGCCATCACGCGGAACTCGCGCTCGATGCCATGCGCCGACGGCAGCAGCCTTGCCCGCGGCCCGGGCTTGGCACGCATGACATAGGTCTGATCCGGCGTGACCAGCTTGAAGGTGGGATTGGACTGGCCGCCGTTGAACTGCTCGATGGCCAGCGGGCTGGCGAATCCCTCCACGTGCTTCGTCATCCAGTCCTGCAGTGCAGCGGGATCGAAGCCGATGGCTTCGGTCACCGGGCGCGTGCCGGCGAACGCGGAGAAGTCCGTGCTCATGGGAGTCGCCGGGTTCATCGGGCCGCCAGCATCGACGACAGCGATGCCTCGTTCTTCTCCGCGCGCTCCAGCGCACCATAGGCGTAATACATCACGACGCACATGAGCGACCACGCCAGGCACGCGAGCACATAGAAGAGGGCCTGCTCGTCATCGCCGGGGATCTTGTAAAAGTCGTAGATGGTGGCGATGGCCTGAGACGTCAGCAGGACTACGAGCACGCCGAGTGCAAGCAGACCTTCCCCGGCGCTCAGCAATCTCCAGGCAAAGTAGGCGAGGTACACCGAGAATGCGGACCACATCGCTACGTAGAAGTACGGCCGGGGCTGCGCCATGAAGTCGGCCGACACCAGGACCGCCGTTGCCGCGATAGCGGCGGCAAAGAACAGGACATCCGACAGGATGGACGGCTTGTAGCGATGCGTGACGGCCATCAGTCCGGCAGTGGCGATCACCGGAATACCGAAGCCCCGGGAGAACGCATCCAGGAAGTAGGAGATGCGATAGGAGATTTCCACACCGCCCAGGAAATAGAGCAGGAAGTTCGATGCCGAGAACGTCACGATCAGCCACTCGAACCCGAGAAGATAGTTGCGCTTGCCCAGAAACTTCAGGCCGAAGATCAAGGACGTTGCCACCAGTGTGGCGATCGAAAGGCAGAGAATGTAGAAGCTGAGTTCCATTACGACTCCAGGTAAATGTTTTCGGGCAGCTTCGTCACTTCTGCGGGGCGAGGCTGGCGAGGTAGCTCGCCATCGCCTTGCGGTCCTGCGCTGAAGCCGCCATGGCAATGCGTTTCATCATTCCGGTCGGATCGCTGTGCGTGCCGTCGGCGAACGCGTCGAACTGCGCAAGCAGGTACTCATAACCCTGGCCGGCAAGGCGCGGAAACTGGTCACGCCCCATCAACTGGCCGCCGTGGCAAGCGATGCAGTTGCCCGATGCCACCAACTGCCTGCCCCGCTCCCGCAACACCGCATCCGGCGTGAAAGTCCGGTTGGCCACGGCCGGTTGCCTGGCAAAGTGATCGGCCAGATGGTTGATCTCGGTCTCGCTCATGGTCATCGCCAGCGGGCCCATGGTAGGGTTGGGCCGCTCGCCGCTCGCGAACTTGTGGAGCTGGGTAGCCACGTACGGGGCCGGCTGGCCCGCCAGGCTCGGATAACCCTGATGCATCGAATTGCCCCTGACGCCGTGGCACGCGATGCAAGCGTCGGTCACGTGAGGCCAGGGACCGCTATTGGTCTCGTAGGCCGCCGCGGACGCAGAGATGTAGCGGTCAAGCCGATAGAGTCCGAGGAGGTCGGCCCCCAACCAGGCCGTCAGTCCGGCAACGATGGCGCCGGCGGCGCCCAGCAATATGCGTTTCTTCATCTCTGCCTCCTACACGCGACGCAGCGCGTTGAGCGCCTGGAGCGCGGCGTGGTGACCCGATCGCACGGCGCCGTCCATGTAGCCGGCCCAGATCTCGGCCGTCTCGGTGCCGGACCAGATCAGCTTCCCGCACGGTGGACGCAAGGCCTCGCCGTGGGTGCTCCAGAAGCCCGGCGGGATCGCGGAGACGCAGGTGATCGTCCATGGATCAGCGCGGCCCCAGTCGTGGTCGTGATATGACACCGGGGACAGCGCTTCGCGGCCAAAGGCACGGGCGTACAGCGCCGTCAGGAATTGCTGCGCGGCCTTGGGTTCCGACGGGACCTGCGCGTTCGAGATAAAGGCGTTGATGACGCCGATCTCCCCCCCTGGCGGAGAGTTGTCAAAAGCCCACAGGATGGGCCCGTTCACCTGGAAGATATGTCCGTTCAAGCCCTTGTCGCGCCAGAACGGCCGGGAATAGACCATGGCCGTCTTCCGCGCCGGCGAGTGGGCGGGCCAGGCACGCTGCAGGGCGGCACGCTTTGCCGGCAGCGGGGGATCGAACTGGATCTGCTGGCACAAGGGTGGGCTCAGGGCCATGATCAGCTGCCGGGCGCGCATCGCGCCATGGTCCGTGTGCAGCGTGACGACGTCGCGGTCCCATCCGGAGATTCGTCGCACCGGGCTCGACAGTCGCACCTTCCCGCCCAACGCCTGCGCCATCCGGTTGCTCAGTACCTGCGACCCGCCAACGAAACGCGTTTCCTGCGCGCTATGCTTGATGCTGTCGAGCTGCATGTAGTCGCAGGCAGCCGAATTGATCATCGAGAGGAAATGCAGCAGTCCCATCTTGGCCGGCATCACCCCGCCGGAGAGCGCGATGCTCGCATTCCAGCCGGTGCGGTCCTCCGGCTTGATGTTCTGTCGCGCCAGCCAGTCGCCGACCGAAAGCTTGTCCAGTTCGGCTGCCTTCGGCGACTTCCATGGCGCGCCGGCGGGAACTTCGCGCGAGAGCCCGCTGAGCTTGCTCCCGATCGCCTCGTCACTGCCGAACGTGCCCTTGAGGTCCATCTCCAGGCGGCCGTCGCCGCCGAGAATGACGGTGTTGCCCTGGTAGAAGCTCGGGAACGTGCCGACGTCCAGTTCGCGCGCAAGGTCGGCCACGGCGGTCTGGCCAGGGCCGATCCACTGGCCGCCGACCTCGGACACGTGCCCGGAACCCACGTCGTAGTTCAGCGTCCGCCCGCCAACGCGATCACGCGCTTCGAGCACGACCAATGACTCGCAGCCGGCATGGCTCAGGTCCCGTGCCGCCGTCAGGCCCGCTAGGCCCGCGCCGACAATGACGACGTCGAGGACGTCCCCCGGCTTGCGGGCATGCGCCGGCCCAGGGCTCAGGCTGCCCATACTGCCTACCGCAGTCGAGATGCCAGCCAGCTTGAGCAGCTGCCTGCGCTGCGTGTTGATTGAAGGCTTCACCATGTTGTTTCGCAATTTCATTGCCTCACTGCGGGTCGAGCGCGAACCTGCGCGCGCCCTTCCCGCTTCTCATGCTTCTGTGCCGGACAGCCCAGACCAGTCCGCGCAGCGCCTGCTGATCAGCCTGTTGCACGGCGGCCGTACACTGCTCCAGGACCTCCGGTTCCGGGAACAACATCAGTTCTGCCGCGCTCCCGAGCACCAGCGCGATCTCGAACGGCGAGCCCGCCGCGAGCGCGTGGCGCAGGAGGGTCGACAAGAGGCGTTCGATGCCGGCACCGTTTGCCGCATCCACGCGAATACGCGCCACCGAGGCGCGGATCCGGTGGAGCAGTTCGCTGGAGCCGGGCTGCTGCCCCCATGCGGCTGCGCTCGCGCTGGAACATGTCGTCATGACTGCTTCTCACTGCAAAGGGCTGCTTTGTCCGTTGCCCTGCGCCGGCCGCCGCGACGGACGGTGTCTGGCGCACGGCCGGACGCATGCCGATACGCTTACTCGCGCGCCCAACCATTCTGGTAAAGCCGCCCGGCCAGCACCCCCAGGCGCGAGGCGAGCACGTAGTTCTCGCCGTCCTCGATCAGTGCGGAGCGCACATCGCGGAAGAGCTTCTCGATCGGGAACTCGCGCGTGGTGCCGTTAGCACCGAAGAGCTGGAAGGCCTCGTGCGTGATATTCATCGCCTCTTCGGTCACGCTGACCTTGGCTTGCGCGGTCGCATAGGGATGGCTCTGCGGCGACAAGCGCGCGAATGCCAGGCTGCGGCGCGCGATGGCGCGCGCCATCTCCAGCCGGCGCAGCATCTCGCCGACGCGCAAGTGGGTCATCTGGTGGTCCATCAGCAGCGCCCCACCCTGCTTGCGTTCGTGGCAATAGGCCAGCGCCAGCTCGAAGGCCGCACGCGCCACGCCGACGAAGACCTGGCACATGTGGGTGCCCGCGAACGACCAGGTCGAAGCCAGGTTGCCAAGGTAGTCGTCCTTCAGCGCAATGGCGAAGCGCTTCGGCACCCTGACGTTGTCGAAATAGATCTCCCCCTGGGGCAGGGAACGCTGGCCGATCTTGTCCAGCGGTTTGCCGCGCGAGATTCCTGGCAGGTCGAGCGGCAGGATCAGGCCGATGCCGTTGGTGAACCCGCCCTGCTCCCCGGTGCCATGGAAGCCGTCGCCGTAGTCCGCCGCCAGGTAGGCCAGCGCGACCTGCGCCACCGATCCGTTCGACACCCAGGCCGAGCTCTGGCCGTTGATGACGATCTCATCGGCACCGACCTTTGCGGTGACGTTGCCCACCGGCTGCTTGCCGCCGGCGCTCAGTTCCTCGCGGTACAAGATCGCGGCATCGGAACCGCGGTCGGGCTGTGTATTCATCCAGCAGCCGATCTTGCCCGCACACATCTCGACCAGTTCCTGGTTGCCGAGCGATTGCGCCATCGTCAGCGGCATGGTCGCGGCGCCGAGCGAGACGGCCAGGCCGGCATCGCCCCACCCGAGCTCCTCACCGATCAGCGATTCGATGCGAACGGCAACCTCAGGCGGAAACTGCGCGATCAGCTGCGGGTCGAGCCCCAGCTTCGCGCTTTCCATCATCGCCGCCCAATACGGCGACCCCGGGGCGATGACCTCCTCCGGCGTCATGCGGTCAAGCTCGCGGCCAACCGGCCGCAGTACCTCGCGAGCAAAACGATGAACGGTCTGCTGGATCGCGTTTTCCTCTTCGCTCAACGGCGTCTCGAATCCGGTCAGGCCGACTGCTGGCAGGGCCGTGGTCTTGTTCAGGCGAATCATCTCTGTCTCCTTTGTTCGTGGACAAACCGGGCGGCTGTCGGGACCAGTCGCTCATTTATTAGAACACTCTACAAAACATAGGTCATGTTGCCAAACATACAAGCATAAAAAAAGACAGGGTAATCCCTGTCTTTCCGCATCCGGGCACCGACGTTGTGACGCCTAGCCGGCCTCTTCGGTCGACCGCTCGCCCAGCACGAGATGATTGACGGTGGCACGAAAGGCCTTGTTGAGGCCGCCGTGGTACGCACGCTTGCGTCGTCCCGCACCGAGCTGCAGGGCGAGTCCATCGGCCATGGCGATCAGCAGCGAGGCGACATGCAGACTTTCTGCCGTCTTCAGTTCAGGATTCACGGCTCGCGCCAGTTCAGCAATGCCGCGCGTGAGCGTGTCATACCACTCGTCGAACATGCGCGCACACTCGGGATCGGTGGAGGCCAGCGAAACGAAGTGCCACCACAACGCCGACTCCTTGTGGCTGCTGGCGTCTGTGAGCGCCTTATCCAGCAGCGTGTCGAGCGCCTCCCGCGGTGCCATGCGGCTGTCCAGCGCGCGCTTCAGGTCTTCGAGGTAGGCGTCGATGATCGGCGCCATGATGGCGCGCAGCACGGCCTGCCTGGTCGGGAAGTAGTACTGGAGGTTGCTGATGCTGATACCGGCGCCAAGGGCCACGGCGCGCAGCGAGAATTCCAGGCTGCCCCCTTCGAGCAGCAGCTTCCGCGCGACGCGGATGATGGCATTGCGCGTGCGCAGGCCCTGGGCCCGCAGCCCTTCGGGGTCTGCTCCGGTGGACGCTGCGGTCGCGGTGCGCCGCTTCCTGGTGGTGCGCGGTTCCGTAGGCACGGTCATCTCTTCTGCCTTGAATCAGGGCCTTTCGGCACTGGGGAAAGGATCGCGCCAGCGGGTCGCTGGGCGGGCGTCATTATAGCTGACGCCCGTCGGCGCGCATGGCGCCAGAGTCGCTTCGGCGGCGGCTCCCTCCTTGAAGATAGCAGTGAAATGGCATGCTGCCGCACCTTACCGGCGCGCGGCGTCCCTCGCCTTGCGGTTCACCCGGTGGTCCAGCCTGTTGGCCACGCCCAGCGCGGCATTGACCGCGCACCACTGCAGCGGTTCAGGCAGCGTCAGCGGCGTCTTGTGGCGCAACGCCGCAAGCAGCGGATTTTCCGCGCCGCAGATCCGCTCGGCCAGCAGCAGCCCCATCAGCGACTGGGTGCCGACGCCATGCCCCGAACAGCCGGCGGCATAGAGGACGTTGCGCTGTGCGCCGGCTTCGCCGACCACGGGCAGCGCGTCGTAGGCGAAACTGATATAGCCGCTCCAGCATGACCGGATGGCCAGGTCCCCCAGCATCGGGAAGCGCTGGTGCAGCCCGTTCGCCAGCGCCCGATAGGCTGCCTCGTCCGGCACATTCGGCGTCTGCCTGCCGTAGACGTAGTGCAGCCGCTTCGTCGTTGTCACAAGCGTGTTGCGCGCGGTCAGGCGATGGCTTTCCATGGTCCAGTGCGCCGTCACGATGCCTTCGCGCCGTGGCCAGCCGAGCGACGCCAGTTGTGCCGCGGACAGCGGCTCGGTCTCGAGCGCCGACACCCGCAGCGGGATCACCTTGTTGCCCAGCAGGCCAAGCTGCGGCGTATAGGCATTGGTGGCAAGCACCAGGAATGGCGCGTGCGCGCGGCCCCGTTCGGTCTGCACCGTGACGGTGGGGCCGTCGGCCCAGGACAGCACCTTCGTGTTCTCGCAGATCCTCACCCCGGCACGCAGCGCCGCGCGCCGCAAGCCCATGACATATTTGCCCGGATCGAGCGTGCCACCGCCTGGCAGGTAGCAACCGAACAGGAATGCCGGCGGTATGCCGCGCGCGCGCATCGCGGCGTAGTCAAGGAACTCCCCCGGCGAGCCGAGTGCCACGCCGGTCCGCAGGCTCTTGCGCAGCTTCTTCTCCTGCGAAGGATGAACCCCCGCACGGATAATGCCCGAGGCGTTGTAGTCGCAATCGATCCCGAGCTCGGCAAGCTTTCGCTCCACGTAATCCACGCCGTCATCGTAGAAGCGGATGATCTGCTTCGCCTGCGCGTGACTCACGCGCCTGAGGAACAGATCGTACTCGAGCCCTTGCCCGCCCGCGAGATAGCCCGCGTTGCGACCGCTCGCGCCAAATCCGGCGAACTCGCGCTCGAGGACGATCACTTTTGCGCCGCGCGCGGCCAGCTCCAGCGCGGTGGAGAGGCCGGCAAAGCCGGCGCCGACAATGATCACGTCCGCGGCCGCCTCGCCCTCCAGTTCCGGCTGCAGGTCATCCGGCGCCTCCACCCAGCCGCCGAGCGGGCGATACACCGGCCTGCCCTGCCTGTCGAACCCAGCCATGTCTGTCTCCTTCAATCCTTGCTCAGGATATGGATGGCGAGCGCCGCTTCCTCGACGCCCTGCAAGCCTCCGCCGTTCTCCTGGATCGCGTGACGCGCGCCCTGCACCTGCCGCACGCCGGCTTCCCCGCGCAACTGGGTGACCAGTTCATAGAGCTGGCCAATGCCGGTCGCGCCCAAGGGATGACCCTTGGATTCGAGCCCGCCCGAGGTGTTGATGGGGATCCGCCCGCCCAGCGTGAACTCGCCGCGCTCGGCAGCCGGCCCGCCCTCGCCGAACGGCACCAGGCCGAGGTTCTCGGCCTGGATGATTTCACCCATCGCCGAGGCGTCATGGACTTCTGCGACGTGCATGTCCTGCGGGCCCAGGCCGGCCTGTTCATACGCCTGGCGCGCGGCCAGGTAGCCGATGTTGCGTTCCGGCGCATCGATGGGCCGGTGCGTGAAGCTGCGGATCACGCTCGCCGCAACCCGGATGCATCGGCCGCGGTCCGCGCCGATGCGCCGCAGGCCTGCCTCGGTGCAAAGAATGGCGGCCGCCGCGCCGTCCGAGACCGGCGCGCACATCGGCAGCGTGATTGGATACGTGATCGGCGGCGCGGCAAGCACCTCGTCGATCGTGAACGGCCGGCGGAACTGCGAGTGCGGGTTATGCACCGAATGCCCGTGGTTCTTCGCCGACACCGCCGCGATTTGGCGCTGTGTGGTGCCGTAGGTCTTCATGTGATACCGGCACAGCGCGGCATAGATCTTCATGAAACGGCTGTAGGGCTTGTCTGACTCCGATCCGGGCGGTGGCTCGATACCTTCGCCCAGCCGTGCCAGCGTCGCGAAATTCTCCTCGACCCTGGACACGTCCCACCCCCCTTCGAACAGCGCAAATGACCTGGCCTTGTCCGGAACGTTCATCTTCTCGGCGCCGATGGTCAGCGCCACGTCGCACGCTCCGGCCCTGAGGTGCTGCACCGCCAGGTGAACGGCGGTGCTGCCCGAGGCGCAGGCGTTCTCGACGTTGAACACCGGAATGCCCTCGACCCCGGTCTTGCTGAAGACAACTTGTCCGGGGACCGACAACTGGCCCTGCAGCGCGCCGTTGGTGATGCCGGAGTAGAACGCCGCGCCAATGGCGCCGGCGGTGCAGCCGGCGTCCGCCAGCGCGCCGCGCAGCGCCTCGCCGGCAAGGTCCTCGATGCTGCGCTCGGGATGCCGGCCGAATACGGTCATGGCGATGCCTGCGATGTAGATATTGCTCATAGCTTGTCGTTCCCCGAAAACCCGATCAGATCTTGCGTTGCAGGCCTTGCCAGTATTGCTCGCGCAGGTCTTTCTTCAGGACTTTGCCGACCGGGCTGCGCGGCAGCGCGGCGACGAAGTCCACGCTCTTGGGCGCCTTCACCGAGCCTAGCTTCTGCTTGCACAGGCCGACCAGTTCGTCCGCACTGACGCTATGGCCCGCGTTCAGTTCCACCACGGCCTTCACCGCCTCGCCCCACGTCTCGTCGGGCACCCCGATCACCGCGCAGTCCTGCACCGCCGGATGCGCCCAGATGACCTGTTCGACTTCGCTGGGGTACACGTTGAAGCCACCGCTGATGATCATGTCCTTCTTGCGGTCGGTGATATGCAGATAGCCGTCCGCGTCGAGATGGCCGATGTCGCCGGTGTGCAGCCAGCCGTCGACAATGGTCTCGGCCGTCTTGTCGGGCGCCTTGTAGTAACCCTTCATGACGAGGTCCCCGCGCACGCAGATCTCGCCGCTCTCGCCCTGGGGCAGCACCTCGCCACGGTCGTTCAGGATCTCCACGCGAATCAGCGGGTTCGGCCGGCCAACCGAGGACAGCCGCTCGTCCGATGCCAGCCGTCCGCCGACGAAATGCTCGGCCGGTGTCAGGTAGGAGATCGACGCCGGCGCCTCGGTCTGGCCGTAGCCGCCCGCCATGACCGGGCCAAACACTTCGATCGCGCGCTTGAGCTTCTCGACCGACATCGGCGCGGCGCCATAAAGGAAGCACTTGAGCGAGGAGAAGTCCTGCTTCGAGATGCCGGGGATGTCGAGCATACGATAGATGACCGTGGGCGGCAGGAAGAACTCCGTCACCCGGTGCCGCGCAATCGCGCCCAGCACGGCCGCGGGATCGGGCTTGGGCAGGACCACCACGGTGCCGCCCCGAGCGGTGCAAGGCAGCGACAGCATCCCGGCCGTATGCGTCATCGGCGCGGCGGCGAGGTTCACGGGGCGCTCCTCGCCCTGGTAGGGGAACGCAGTCATGAACTGCGCGAAATAGGTCTGGTAGGCGCGGTGCGTGTTCATCACGCCCTTGGGCCGGCCCGTGGTGCCGCCCGTGGCCGACAGGGTCACGACATCGTCCATGTCGTAGTCGACCACCGGTGCGCTCGACGGCTGGCCCGCGCTCCACGTCGCAAGCGACGGCGCCCACGGCAGGTCGGCGTCGATGCACACCCAGAGCTTCACCTTCGGCAGCCCGCCACGCAACGCATCGATCACCGGTGCGAACGCCTGCTGGAAGAACAGCACCTCGCAGTCGAAGGCGTCGAGGATGAACTGGTTCTCGTCGGGCGCATTGCGCCCGTTGACGGGGATATACGCCATCCCCGCGCGCCATAGCCCCAGCGCACAGCCCCAGGCCGTGACATCGTTGTCCGCCCAGACCGCGCCCTTGGTCTCCCTGGCGAGCCCTTCAGCGAGCAGCCCGTTGGCGATGCGGCACGACAGTTCGCCGATCTCCCGGAACGTAAAGCTGCGCTCGTCCTGGATATAGGCGATACCGTGCGGATTGATGCGCAGGCCGCGATCAAAAAAATCAATGATTGCCATCTCAGGCGTTCCTCACTCTCAGCGTGTTCTGACGAATT
Organism: Cupriavidus sp. H39; assembly: GCF_050271075.1. Lineage (NCBI taxonomy): Bacteria > Pseudomonadati > Pseudomonadota > Betaproteobacteria > Burkholderiales > Burkholderiaceae > Cupriavidus > Cupriavidus sp. H39. The sequence continues at coordinate 180,372 of NZ_CP189847.1, read as the reverse complement.
CTGTGAAACTATTCTGCGCAGCTATTCCCCGCCCTGAGGCGGGCAAGGAATAGCCGGACCGGCGAGTTAAAGGCTGGTCACCATGGCGCGGGCCAGCCCGCGCTGCTCGAGGAAGCCGAGCAGGTACCGATGGCCGAAGGCCTTCGAGCCCGAGGCAAAGCCGACGCGTGCCGTGTCGCCGTCAAGCAGCTTGATGACCTCGGCCGCCTGGATCGCGCCGGTGGCGATGTAGGGCGTGATGCCGTGCACGGTCGCGCGCACCGATGCGAGCTGGCCGCGACCGATGGCAAAGTCCACCGTGCGCTGCAGCGTGGTGCGTTCGCGCGGCGGCATGGCCGGCGTGGTCGAATCGACCAGCTGCTTGAGTACTGCGTCCTGCTGCTCGGGCGCGAGGTGCTTGTATTCGGACTCCCACTTCTGTCCGATCGCATGCACCATACGCATGGCGTTGTTGTCGTAGAAGCCCACGCAGGAGGTACAGCTGCGCACGCGCGGATCGTTCTCGAAATAGACCGGCAGCGAGGTGCCGCCCCACGGCAGGCAGAACACCGGCTGCATGAACGCCGGGTCGACGATGTTGAACGACGCGTCCGGCGCATGGCGCTCCAGCTTCTTTTCCCACAGGAAGCACGCTTCCTGTCGGTAGCCTTCGAAGATGGTCGCGGTCGAGCCGACGCTGACCCCGGCGCCGCCGCGCGGGCCGCGGCACAGCGCGGCGGTCTCGAGCGCATCAACGCCCGGCGTCTCCAACGCGAGCTCGGCCGCGATTTCCGAGAACGTGTACATGTAGGCGTTCGACGGGGACACCAGCAGCCCGGCCTCGCGATACTGCTCGCCGAACTCGTCGCGGACCTGGCGGATGTAGTGCTGCTCGCCGGCCGGGTCTAGGTAGTGGCATCCGGCCTTGAGCGCCGCCTCGACCGCTACCATGCCGAAGCGGAAGAACGGTCCGACCGTGCTGCACACCACCTTGGCGCCACGGAAGGCCTTGACGAGCGAGTCGACGTCGTGCTCCGCCTCGATGATCTCGTACTCCGCCGCTTCGAGGCGGACAACGCGCTGCGCCATCATTTCCCTGGTCCGGCCCGCATTGCGCGCGACAGCGGTGAAGGGAATGTTCTGGTCGATCAGCCAGTCCATGATCAGCATGCCGGTGTAGCCGCTTGCGCCATAGATGACGACGGGGTGTTTTGCCATGATTGTCTCCTTGAGAGGATGGGCAGGTTGGTTCTGCTCGGTGAATGAAGGTGTTGCAGTGCCGCGTGTGCGCGAAGGTCTATCGCTGCGCCGGGCCGGACGCCGGTAACGGGCCGGTCATCGACACCACCAGCGCGCGCGCGCCGTCAGCAAGCACCGCTGTCAGCGCCTCTTGCCCGGCGCGCTCCGTGCGCGCAAAGGTCTTGCCGTGGTCCGTGCTCGCGAGCACGGTGCCGCCCATGCCGACGATGGTCACGCTGCCGTCGGCGAGCTCCGCGATCCCCGTCAGCGACTGGGTTGTATGCGCGTCGACGGCTTGCCACGTCTTGCCGTCATCGCTGCTGCGATAGAGGTGACCGCGCATGCCACAGACGAGCAGCGTGCCGTCCGAGAGCGCAAGGCCGTGCCAGAGCGAGCCCTTGCCTGCGGTGGTCGTCGCTTCCCATGACTTGCCCCGGTCGGTTGAGCGGTAAATCGTCCCGCCCTCGCCGAAGACGAACAGCGAGCCGCGGGCGGTAGCGAACATGTGCAGCAGATGCCGGTCGGCGCTTTCGCCTGACGCGATCGCCAGGTCGGTCCAGGTCCGGCCTGCGTCGTGTGTCTCGATCGCCCAACCGTACAGGCCTACGACGATGCCATGCTTGAGGCTGTCGAAGTGCATCGCCAGAATCGGCTGCTCGACGCCGGGCGTGGCGCGCAGCAAGGTCCAGGTCTCGCCGCCGTCCTGCGTGGCCAGCACCACGCCATCGTGGCCCGCCGCGTAGCCGTGGCGGGCGTCGATGAATTGGACCGTGGTCAGCAGCGTACGGACCGGAACGGCTTTCGCCTGCCGGAAGCTGACGCCGTCATCGGACAGCAGGATCACGCCGTGGTCGCCGACCGCGACGACGCGCTTCCCGGCGCGCGCGGCTGCCAGCAGCGGCGCAGTGGCTGCGTTCGAAACCTGCCGGGCCCGTTCCATGGCCGGCCAGGGCGCGGGTGCCGTGGCCCCGGCGGCTGCTGCCGGCAACGACAGGCATGCCATGAGCGCGGCAAAGGGCAGGTATCGGAGCGGGCTCATCAAAAGGTGGCTCATCGTTGTGTCCTAGTGCTTCAGAATTTCCGGCATGTACACCGGTCCACGCCGCGGGAAGAATTTCTCGAGCATCGCCGCGAAGGCGGGCAGCAGCGTGATGGCCATCACCATGTTCACGATGAACATGAAGGTCAGCAGCGCGCCCATGTCGGCCTGGAACTTGAGGCTCGAGAACGTCCACGTGGCCACGCCGACCGACAGCGTGATGGCGGTGAACACGGTGGCAAGCCCGGTCTCCTTCATCGCCAGCTCGAGTGCCCGGGTGAACTCCAGACCGTGCGCAAGCTGCACCTGCAGGCGGTTGTAGATGTAGAAGGCGTAGTCCACGCCAACGCCGACCGCGAGCACCATCACCGGCAGCGTGGCCACGGTCAGCCCGATCTCCAGCTTCTTCATGAACCAGTAGCCGATCCACGTCGCGACGGTCAGCGGCAGGCAGCAGGCGATCATCGCGCGCCAGTCGCGGTAGACCAGGAACACCAGGATCAGGATGGCGGCGTAGACGTAGAGCATCATCGGCAGCTCGCTTGCCTCCAGCACCTCGTTGGTGGCGGCCTGCACGCCCGCGTTGCCGCTCGCCAGGCGCACGTGCACGCCGTCGATCCGGTTGGCGTCGCGGAAATCCTTCACCGCCTCCACCACCCTCTTGATCGTCGTGGCGCGGTGGTCCGGCAGGTAGAGGTTGACGCCCTGCACGCGGCAGTCGATCGACGACAGGCCGGCGATGCGGTTGTTCACGCCCTGGAACTGCGAGCCGAGGCCGCGCGGGTCGCGCGTCACGGTCGCCATCTTGGGGCTGCCCTCGTTCATGCCGACGTTGTAGAGCTTGAGCTGCGCGGCCAGCGAGTCGGTCGACACGACCCCGGGCACGCTGCCCATGCGCCAGGCAAAGTCGTCGATGAACAGCAGCTCGTCGGCGCGCGAACAGACTTCGCCCTTGTGCTCCGGTCTCGCCTCGAACACGACGGTCAGCCAGTCCAGGCCCACGTCGAAGCGGTCGACGATCGCCGCCACGTCGAGGTTGTAGCGCGAGTCCGCGCTCAGTTCCGGCGCGCCCGCCTGCAGGCTGCCGATGTGGCGCCCCTGGCTCTGCCAAACCGCCAGGCCGAAGACCACCGCGCCGGCAAGCGTCACCATCGCGGCGTTGCGCGGCCGCGCGATGCGGGCGATGGCTTCCAGCCACAAGTTATGGCGTTCACGCCGGGCCAGGGACCGGCGCGCGAACTCCGGCGAAAAGCGGAAGTACGACGCGGCCACCGGCAGCATCATCAGGTTAGTGACGATCTTGTAGCCCACGCCGATCGCCGCGGTCAGCGCCAGCTCACGGATCATCGGGATCGGAATCAGGAGCAGCGTGACGAAGCTGACCAGCGCGGTGATCAGCGCGAGCGAGCCTGGAATCAGCAGGCCCGTGAAGCTGCGCCGCGCGGCCATGGCGGAATCGGTTCCCTGCGCAACTTCACGCACGATGAAGTTGATCTGCTGGATACCGTGCGAGACGCCGATGGCGAACACCAGGAACGGCACCAGGATCGCCAGCGGATCAAGCCCGTATCCGAGCAGGCGCAGCGTGCCGAACTGCCACACCAGCGACACCAGCGAGCACGCGAGCGGCAGCAGCGTCAGGCGGAGCGAGCGGCAGTACCAGTACACGGCGAGCCCGGTGAGCAGGAAGGCGATGGCGAAGAAGCGTGCCACGTCGGCCGCGCGGTCGGCGATGTCGCCGGTCTGCTTGGCAAACCCGATGATCTGGATCTCGACCTTGTCATTCTCGAACGGGCGCCGGATCTTCTCCTCCAGCAAGCGGTTGAACTGGATATAGTCGAGCTTCCTGCCCGTGGCCGGGTCGACATCACCAAGCTCGGCGGTGATCAGCGCGCTGGTCTGGTCGCGCGCGACCAGCGTGCCGATATGGCCCCCGGCGGTGGCACGCTGGCGGACCATGCCGATCACCTCGGCCGACAGCTTCTCCGGCACGACGTCTCCGCCGGTCACCGCCTCGGCGCGGAAGCCGTCTTCGGTGATCTCGGTGAAGAAGACGTTCGGCGTCCACAGCGAAGTCACGCTCGCCCGGTCCACGCCGGGCAGGTAGGTGACGGCTTCGGTTACCTTGAGCACCTGGGTCAGCGCCTGCGCGTTCCAGATGTCGCCGTCGCGGGCATGGACGGCGATGGTCAGCCGGTTGGCGCCGAACAGCTGGTGGCGGTACTGCTCGAAGGTCTTGATGTACTCATGGCCCTGCGGCAGCTGCTTTTCGAAGCCGGCTTCGAGCTCGAGCTTCGCCCCCAGCACGCCCATGACGGCCGTGAAGCCCGCCAGCAGCAGCAGGAATGGAAGGCGATGCCCGAACAGGGCAGCTTCTAGACGGGTTAACAGGCGTGCAAGCATCAGAAGGCGGTGGTCATGCTGAGGGAAAAGAAGTCGCGGTCGCGCAGCAGGTTGCTGCCGCTACCGCCCCAGTTGTGGGTGTAGTCCAGGCGCATCTTCGTTTCCGGCTTGGTCTTGAAGTCGATGGTCGCGCCGATCACGGCGGCGCCCGCGCCCTGTATGAAGCCCGGCAGTGCCGTTGCCGAATAGCCGCCGACGCCCTGCATGACCGCGATATCCGGCGACAGCGACGCGCGCGTGCCGAAGATGTTGGGATAGGTCACCGATGCCGCCAGCACCATGCCCGCCGACAGCCTGGTCGGCAGCTTGTAGTCAGCGGTGACCGCATACGGGATGCCGGCGTTGAGCTTCAGCTTCGGGTAGTAGGCCAGCGAGCCCTCGGCGGTGAGCGTGCCCTCGCTCGCGCCCAGCGCACGCAGCAGCCAGCCGAAGGATCCCGACGGCGACATGATGTGGATGCCTGTCAGGTGCAGCTGGTAGTGCTGCGTGTCGACCCAGCCCTTGCAGCTGCTGCCGACCGGCTTCACCGTGAAATCGGCCAGCGCATTGCAGTAGTACGGGTTGCCCGGATCGATCACCGCGGTGGGGTCGATCGCAACGCCATCCCGCGGGCGATAGGACAGTTCTGTGCCGATCACCCATTCGCCCGCCTGGAAGTTGTACGACAGGCCGAACAGGTCGCGGTTCTTGACGTAGTCGAGCGACGCCTGCCAGCCGAAGGGGTTGGCCGTCGTGTTGCCCACCTGATAGCTGACGAACGGCACCTTGTCGCTGTAGTGCTGGTAGTAGATGCCGAGCTCGTTGCCGCTGTCGGGGAACTTGTAGCGCAGCGCCAGCCCGCCCTGCCCGGCGTTGGTCGGCTTGTTGTCCGGGCCGCGTGGGATGAATGTGCCGGTGCCAAGCAGCGGCCCCACCGGGTTGGTGGCGGGGTCCGCAAGTTCCCCGGCACTCAGACGGCGGTTGTAGGGCAGCCCGGTCGCGGGATTGATGCCGACGATCCTGGTGCCGTTGTCGCCGATGGTGGCGCGCGGAAATGGCGGCACGCCGGCGGCACCCAGCGCCGCGTTGAGCGTCGAGGTCGGTATATAGAGACCGCGGCCGCCACTGCCGACGAAGTCGCTGGTCGAGAAGAACGTGCCGGGCGCATCGAACACGAAGCTGTTCCACTTCCACTGGTAGAAGGCCTCGATGCCCAGGTCCGGGCCCAGCGACGAGCTGGCCGACACCATCGGCGACGGAATGAACAGGTTCTTCAGCGGCGTGCCGGGCTGGTGCGCCGACGGCAGGTAGATCGGGTTGATCGAGTTCACGCCGCCCGGGATGTAGAGGTTTTCACCCCAGCTCAGCACCTGGTTGCCGACGCGCACGCGCGCCTGCTGGTCGCCGACCTCGAACTCCTTAGTCACGTAGGCGTCGAGCAGGCGCGGGTTGCTGGTGGCAAAGTTGCGCGCCGACGGGTCGAGGTCGCTGCGCCGGGTGTGGTCGACCGCGAAGTCGTAGTTGACCACGCCGCGCAGCAGCCCGCTCCAGCCGTCGGACGCCTTGACGTACAGGTCGCTGGTCCACTGCGCATTGGCGGACACCGGCTGCCAGCGCTTGTAGTTCAGGTTGCCGTCGTCCTGGTTCACGCGCAGCACGTCCAGGCTCGACGAGAACACGGCCGGGTTGCTCTGCTGCAGCGGCGTCGGGGCGTCGCCGACGCAACCGCCGTTGTCATTGCCGACGAAGCTGCAGTTCGTTTTCGACGTGCGCACCGCCACGCCGAACGACACCGTCGAGTCGAAGGCCACCTGCCAGCCGTTGTCGAGCGTCCATTGCGCGGCGCGGGCCGCTCCTGCATTGGCCCCAGCCAGCACGCCGACGATCGCGGTGCAGACCAGCTTCCGGTCCAGTTTCCTTGCGCTTGCACATGCATTCGCACTCGCCCTGCCGATCGCCCCGGCGACCGGTCCCGCGTGATCACGCAGTTTCATGATGGCCTCTCCGTACCCGTGTGATCGCTTAGCGCGTGGTGAATCGGCGCAGGCCGTCCGGCTCGAAGGTCTTCTCTTTCAGGCGTCCTTCGCGCGTGGCCAGCCAGTCCGGCTCCTTGCGGCCTGCGACCACGCGGTCGAGCACCGCGCGCCGGGTCTGGTGGTCATAGCTGGTGTTGGCCGCCCACACGCAGGCCGGAATTTCCCAGGCCATGTACGGCCCCATCTCGGTCGTGCGCCAGACCTTCCCCTGCGCGTCGTACATGTCTTCCACCAGGATGGTCCAGGTGTCCTCATCGAGGTAGAACACGCGCTTGGGGAAGGTATGGCGCATGCCGGACTTGAGCGTGGCCTCCACCACCCACATGCGGTGCAGCTCGTAGCGCGTATGGTCGCGGCTGAGGAACTTCGGCTTGACGACATCCTCGACCTTGTTTGCGGAAGAATTGAGGCGATAGGTGTTGTACGGGACGTACATCTCCTTCTTGCCGACCAGCTTCCAGTCGTAGCGGTCCAGCGGGCCGTTGAACTGCATGTACTGGTCGACCGTCAGCAGATTCTCCGTATTGAGCTGTGGCGCGTCGTACTGGTACGTCGGCGCGCGGCGCACGCGGCGCTGGCTGGCGAAGTACAGCCAGACGTCATTGGCCTCGGCGAACTTGTACTGCGTGAGCGTGGCATCCCCGGCGATCGACGGCGGGCTGGTGAAGGTGTTGAGGTACAGGCTTTCGATGCCGCGCGCGTCGGCGACGCCCTTGTTCGACGGCGACCACATCGGCGACGTCTGCCATTCCTCCTGGCCGAGCGGCTCGCCGATGCCGTCGCCGCCTTTGGGCGGGATATAGCCGGCGTAGCTCATCTGAAAGCCCTCGCCCTTCCAGTGCAGCTTGTGGTTCCACATCGCTTCGACGCCGTTCTGCGGGATCGGGAAAGGCACGCCGGCACCGAGCGCCTCGGCCAGGTTCTGGCCGTTGTCGGCAAGCCTGGCGCTCGCCGCATTCTTCTTCGTGCGCTCGTAGTAGAAGTCGGGGAAGCCACAGGAACGGCGCGTCGTATAGACGTCCATGCGGTAGCCCGGGATCGTCTTCACCATCTCGACCTGCCCGGGGGCGAGCTTGTCCTTGTAGCGGTCGACATTGGACGCGTCGATCGACAGCAGGCGCTTGTCGTTCGCATAGGGGTCGGGGCGCGGCGTGCCGGGCTTCCAGCCGCCTGGCGCCTTCATGTCGCCACCGGTCCATTCCGGAATGGACCCGTCCTTGTTGCCGGCACGCTCGGCACCCACCGGGGTAAGGTCCTTGCCAAACCGGGCCATGTCCTGTTCGGGAGCGGCGGCGTAAGCTGCGCCGCCGAGCGCAACGGTCGCGCTGATCAACCACGTCGTGTATTTCATCTGTGTCTCCTACCACCAGGTTCAACCGGTTACTGTCCCGGCTTCTTATTTTTTAAACAAAGTGCCTAACATAGGACACTATGACAAACATAGGGCGCAAAAAATGGCGGGGTTGCCCGCCAGCGAGCGCTCTCAGGCCTGGCCGCAGCCAACTACCGCAACCGCCTGGATCTCGATGCAAAGCCCCGGCAGCGCCAGCTCGGCCACGCCGACCGCAGTCCAGGACGGATAGCGATTCGGGATGTACTCGTCCTTCACCCTGGTGAAGCCGGCGAGCTCGCTGCGAAAGCTGGTGTGGTAGGTCGTCAGTTCGACCACGTCGGCCAGGCTCGCGCCGGCGGCCGCCAGCACCCCTTTCAGCGACTCGAAGGCTAGCCGCGCCTGTGCCTCCATGCCTTCTGCCGGGCGCATGGTGGCGTCGATGCCGACCTGCCCGGAGACCCAGATGGTGTCGCCGACCCGCGTCGCGGGTGAAAAATGAAGGGCGTCGTACAGCGCCTCTGCGCCGGGTGGAATGATGGACGTTCGGTTCATGGTGGGAGTCGTCATGTCAGCGAGGGCCTTGGCTTAGAAGATCTGACGGAAGCAGGAGGAACGGAACGGATCGCCCGCCTTCAGCGATGCCAGTTCCTCTACAAACAGGACGCCCGCCGGCGTGAAGCCCGCATCGCTGTGCTCCGGCAGGGGGCTGAAAACCGCATCGTCACCAAAGAAGCGCATCACCAGGGTGTGGCGATCCGGGAAATCGGCGTCGACGGCACCGCCCCCATGCAGCACGCCGGGGTGCAGGAGCAGCACGTCGCCGGGCCTAGTCGCCCAGGAGACGATGTCGTAGGCATCGGGATTGGCACGGCGCTCGGCCTCAATATTCGGCAGCTGCGGCCAGGCGTCACCACCGTGCAAGGGTTCGGTGGGATCGTCAGGGTTCTGGAAGGTGCTGCCGTCGTGGCGCGTGCCGAGATGCGAGCCGCGGACGATCTCCAGCGCGTTGCGTTTGGGTACCGCTTCGAAACTGATCCAGGCGTTGGCGAAGTGCTTGCCGGCCCAGGGGAGATAGGAAGTGTCCTGATGCCAGGGCGAGCGCCCTGCGTTGCCGCCGGCCTTCAGGAACAGTTCCTCGGCGAAATACCAGACGTGCTCGGAGCCCCACAGGTCGGCAAACAACCTGCCAAAGGGCAGCGCGGCGGCCAGTTCATCCAGCCTGCCCTTGGCAAAGGGATTTGCGTTGTCGACATGCGACTTCTGCACCGAGCCGTCGAACAGGCTGTGCGCATTGGGACCGGGGTTCTCGATGCCCCAGTCGAACGCCTGCCGGCACAGCGCCAGCTGTTCCGAATTGAGACAGCCTTCGATAAGGACGGCCCCGTCCTCCGCGAAAGCCTTGCGCTTGGATTGATCCATGGGTGAACTCCTGTCGTTCCGAGGCCGATTCGTTAATAGGCCAACACACCAAAGTTAGGTCACTATGACAAATATCGAAAGAAGAAAAAAGACAGGGTATTCCCTGCCCTGACTCGTCATTCATGGCGCGAAGCGATGCCGAAACCACCTACACCGCGGTCTTTTGACTTGTTTGTCTTTTCGTCCTATATTTACACTCATATACTACTTTTGGCTTTCACCGAACAATGAGCGAGCACACAAGGCGCCGGGATGGCGCGGCACAGGTCGAGGCGATACAGGACAGGGCGCCCGGCTCCGGGCCGGACTCACACACGCGGCGCCGGCTGCTCGGCATTGCGGCAGCGGCGGCGGCGGCATCGCTAGCGGTAGCTGCCGCACCGCATGCCGCCAGCGCCGCACCCCTGCGCGCGGGCGCTGCACGCGCTCAGCGCGACGTGCTGGACGTGGCCATCCTCGGCGCCGGCCTGGCCGGACTGACCGCCGCGCGCGACCTGCAGCGCGCCGGCTGCCAGTCCTTCGTGGTGCTGGAGGCGCGCAACCGCGTCGGTGGCCGCACCTATAACCACGACCTCGGCAACAGCGTGGTTTCCGAAGCGGGCGGCCAGTGGATCGGCCCCGGCCAGACCGCCATTGCCGACCTGGCGCGCGAGCTCGGCGTCGAGACCTTCGGCACCTATTACGCCGGCAAGACCGTATTCCTCGCCGACAACATCCGCGTGACCCAGGACCTGCATGGGGGCATCGGTGCGCAGGGACAGGTTGCCGCCAGGCTCAGCGAGATGGCGCGCGGCGTGCCCAGCGGCGCGCCATGGAAGGCGTCGAAAGCGGCGGAATACGACAAGCTGACGCTTGGCGACTGGCTGGCGCGGCAAGGCCTGAGCAACGAGGAGAAGTTCTCCTTCAGCATGGCGGCGACCCTGTCGCTCGGCGCGCCGCCCGCACAACTCGGGTTGTTGCACTATCTGTCCGTGATCAACAGCGCGAACAGTGACTACGACACGCTCGAGAAGATCAAGGACGGCGCACAGGAAACCCGCTTCGTCGGCGGCTCGCAGATTCTCAGCATCCGGATGGCGCAAGACCTCGGCGACAAGGTCCGGCTGTCCTGCCCGGTGCGCAAGATCGTGGGCTGGGACCGCGAGATCGTCGAACTGCACACCGATCACGGCGTGGTGCGCGCGCGTCACGTGATTGCCGCGCTAAATCCGGCGCTGTGCCAGCAGATTGTGTTCGATCCCCCCCTGCCTCCCGGCCGGGCCCAGTTGCACCGGGCGTGGCCTGCCCATGCGCCCATGCGCAAGGCCGCACATGTCTACCCACAGCCGTTCTGGCGCGAGAAAGGCTTCAACGGCCAGGTGGTGCCGCTCGACGGCCCGCTGATCTGGTCGGTCGACAACTCGCCGCCGGACGGCTCGGTCGGCGTGCTCAGCGCCTTCGTCAAACCCGGCTACCTGCCGGCCGACCCGAACGCCGCCGAGCCCATCCTGTCCGCCATCTATGCCAGGGCATTCGGAGACCAGGCGCTGAAGCCCACGCAATACCACGACCTTGACTGGGGCGAGATCGACCCCTGGTCGATGAGCTGCATCAACCCGATGCCCGCCGGCTTCTGGACGAAACTCGGCCAACACCTGCATCCACCGCTGGGCCGGCTGATCTGGTCGGGGACCGAGACGGCCGACATCTGGGCCGGCGCCATGGACGGCGCCGTGCGCTCGGGACACCGTGCCGCCCTGCAGGCACTCGGCGCGCTGCAAGCGCCGCTGCCCTCTCCCGTCCCGGAGGCATAAATGAAGATGAAGCGCATGATGCTCGCGACGGCCGCGGTAGTGGCGGCAGCGGCCGCATTCCTCGTTCCCGAACTGGTGGACTACCATCGATTCGGCTCGGCACTGGACAATCAGGCCAGGGCAAGCCAGGCCAATGGCGGCCCCTGGCCGCAATTTGCGGAGACCTGCTTTGCCTGCCATGGTCCGCAAGGGCAATCCCGGAACGCAGAGTACCCGGCCCTGGCCGGGCAGCCGGCAGCGTATCTCGAGGCGCAGCTGCGCGCGTTCGCCAGCGGGCAGCGCGACAACCCGACCATGGGGCCACTTGCCAGGAGCCTGACCGACGAGCAGATCCGGTCACTGGCAGCCTACTACGCAAGGCAGGCACCGGCCGACAGCACGGACGCGATGGAGAGCGCCGCGCTCGAAGCGCGCGGCAAGGCCGTGGTCCAGGCGCGCAGCTGCCAGGCCTGCCATGGGGAAGCACTGACGGGCAAGGCGCTGGCACCGCGTCTCGCCGGCCAGGGAGAGCATTACCTAGCTCACCAACTTGCGGCGTACAAGAGCGGCAAGCGCCATGACGCGACCGGCGCGATGGACGGCATTGCCGCCACCTTGTCGAACGAAGACATCCCGGCCGTGGCCCGCTATCTCGCCAGGATGTAGTGGCATCCAGCCTCGGTTGAGCTGCCTGGAGTGGTGCACTATCGACTTACGAGTTGACCAGCGACTTCACCGCCCCGGCCGGTTTGCACCGGCAGTGGCTGGGCGTATTCTTTCCCTGAGACGCGGATTCCGGCCGGCCTGCCATCGCCGCTTGCATGCCAGGCGCCAGCCCGCGGACTGCGGGGGTAGATCATGCGCAGGCAGACTCACGGCGGAGCGGGAAAGGATCGCCTTTCCGCCCTCGACTTCAGGCAGTTCGAGCCGCACTTCAGGCAGCTAGCCGATGGCATTCCTCACATGATCATGACCGCCGATGCGGATGGTCAGATCGATTACTGCAACCGGCGGTGGACCAGCTATACCGGCCTTGGCCTCGACCAGACCCGGTCCGGCGCCTGGAAATCGGCCGTCCACCCCGAGGACATCGCGCGCAATCTCGGCCGCTGGGCAGACGCGGTGGCGCAGGGCCGCGAATACGAGATCGAATATCGCCTGAAACGGGCATCCGATGGCGCCTACCGGTGGCACCTCGAACGCGGGTCGCCATTGAAGGATGCCGACGGCAAGATCGTGAAATGGCTCGCATCCAGCACGGATATCGAAGCGCTGAAGCAAGCCCAGGCGTCCGCTGAAAGCGCCAATCATGCCAAGACGGAATTCCTGTCGAACATGAGCCATGAGTTGCGCAATCCGCTGAACGCCATCCTTGGCTTCGCGCAGGTGATGGCCTCCGAGTCTCCGCCTCCGACTGCGTCGCAGCAGGCCAGCATCGACCAGATCCTGAAAGCGGGCTGGCATTTGCTGGAGCTCATCAACGAAGTGCTTGACCTGGCCAGAATAGAAGCCGGCCAGGCGTCGCTGTCCCCCGAGCCGGTTTCGGTCATCGACACCTTGCACGAGTGCCAGGCAATGCTTGAGCAGCAAGCAGTGAAACGCGCGGTCCGCATGCGGTTTCCCGCGGCCACGCCACCCTGCTTCGTCCGTGCCGACCGGACCCGCCTGAAGCAGATCCTTCTCAACCTGCTTTCCAATGCCATCAAGTACAACCGGGACCGGGGCTCGGTCGATGTGCAGGTGACGACGACGGGACATCGCGTATGCGTCAGCGTGCGCGACACCGGCACGGGGTTGACACCGGAACGGCTCGCTCAGCTATTCCAGCCGTTCAACCGCCTCGGACATGAGGCGGGCCCCGTGGAGGGCACCGGGATCGGGCTCGTGGTAGCCAGGCGACTGGCCGAGCTGATGGGTGGGACCATCGACGTTGAAAGCACGCCCGGCGTGGGCAGCGTGTTTCGGGTCGAACTGCCCGCCGCCGCCCCTCCGGCAATCTCTCGCGAAAGCACGGACACCGCCGCGCCCGTCCGGGCGCGTGTCGAATCTTCGAGCACGATGCATACCTTGCTGTATGTGGAAGACAATCCGGCGAACCTCAAGCTCCTTGAGCAACTTGTCGCGCGCCGGGCAGATGTGCGTTTGTTGTCCGCGGCCACGGGGACGCTCGGCGTCGAACTTGCGCGCACTGCCCTGCCCGAGGTGATCGTGATGGACATCCATTTGCCCGACATCAACGGCATCGACGCACTGGCGCGCCTGCGCGACGACCCAGTGACGCGGCATATCCCGGTCATCGCCCTCAGTGCCAACGCGATGCCGCGCGACATCGAGCGTGGCGTGAAGGCAGGATTCTTTCGATACCTGACCAAGCCGATCAGGATTCAGGAGTTCATGGACGCACTGAACGCTGCGCTGGAACCGCCGCGAACCAGCTTGCCATGATCGACACGGCGGATATCCTCGCTGCAAGAATCCTGGTCGTTGACGATCTCGAGGCCAACGTCCTGCTGCTCGAGGCCATGCTGCATGGGGCCGGCTACACCCGTGTCGAGGCAACCACCGATCCACGCACGGTCGGCGAGCTTCACCGCAGGAATCACTATGACCTGATTGTGCTGGATCTCCAGATGCCGGGCATGGATGGCTTCGAAGTCATGGAGCACCTCCAGGCCGTACAGCCGGAAAGCTACCTGCCGGTGATCGTCATCACCGCCCAGCCCGATCACAAGCTGCGAGCACTTCGGGCCGGAGCGAGAGATTTCGTGAGCAAGCCGTTCGACCTCGGCGAGGTGCTGATGCGGGTAAGGAACATGTTGGAAGTGCGCCTGCTCCACTGTGAGTCCCTGCGGTACGGCGAGGAACTCGAGCGCAAGGTATGTGAACTGGAAGCGAGCAGGGAAACGATCGTTCACCAAAGCGATGAACTCAGGCAGCTCTACGAAAAACTTGTTCGCGAGCAACAGGTCACCGAACGACTGCTCCTTAATGTACTGCCGGCGCCCGTTGCCGAACGGTTGAAGCTGCGATTCGATCTCATCGCCCCCGGTCCGCCCGAAATCATTGCCGACAGGTTCGAGGAAGTGTCGGTGCTGTTTGCCGACCTCGTCCAGTTCACCTGCTTCTCTCCTGCCCTGAGCCCCGAAGGCCTGGTAGCCGTACTAAACGAGATCTTCGCTGAGTTTGACGATATCGCGGAGAACCGCGGGCTGGAGAAGATCAAAACGATCGGCGACGCCTATATGGCAGCGGCCGGCCTTCCCGTCCCTGCTGACGACCACGCAGCCCGGGCCGCTCACATGGCACTGGACATGCTGGATTTCCTGACCCGGTTTAACCAGCAAAGCGGCTTCAGCTTGCAACTGCGGGTCGGTATCCACAGCGGCGCGGTCGTTGCCGGCGTGATCGGCCGACGAAAATTCATCTATGACTTGTGGGGCGAAACCGTCAATATTGCCAGCCGGATGGAGTCCCACGGTATTGCCGGCCGTGTTCAGATATCGGAAGCCACCAAGGAACAGCTGGGGGAATCCTTCCTGCTGGAAGCGCGCGGAACCATCAACGCGAAGGGAATCGGCGAGCTACGGACATGGTATGTAGCTGGACGAACCACTGACGGCTCTCGGTAATCGCCCGCTGGCCGCGACGCCGCATGGTTCCACCATTGATTTCAGCCCGCCTTAACACAGGCTCGAGCCCATTCCCCGCTCACGCTCGTTTCGTCCTTCGCCCGGAGCTTCGCCTGAAGTCGGTGCTGTACTCGCGCTAGCGCGCCCACTTAATTTTCGACGCCTTTCCCTGATCCTCCTTCGTGAGGAAGCGCCAGATCCCCTCCCTCGATTGCAGTAGATGAACTGGTCGCTTACTGTACACCGCTGCAACGAAGATCATTCTGGATGGCCGTTACAGATTGCTTACCGGCCTTAATTGCAATTAGGCCGGCTGACCGAGAAGGGTCGGACACCGTCAATCACCTCCGTTGGAGAGCCCCGACAAATGCCCCTCAGAAAAAGTCCCGGACCCACATAATTTGGTTCGGGCTGGACGCCACCCGCCCGCACCTGCCACGTAGGCGACGTCGAGCACGCTGCCGGTTCCTTGTCGCCGCCAGCACCGCCCCGTTCTGGTGCATCTGCGGCCCTGAGCGCCTTGGCACCGAAAAGCTGACTGTGTAGTGGCCGAGCCGCCGCCCTTCGAGCCACAGAATCCATCATGCGGGCGTGTGGGCTTGTCACGTCAGGACGTCGCCGTAATAATGAAGGCGGTTTTCCAACGGCGCCTTACATCACAATATGACGAAAGCCAGACGTCTCAGGCTCACGGCAGCGGCCATGGGACTGAGTTATCCGAAGCCGAGTATGTCAACCAGGCGTTGGAGCAATTCAAGGTCTTCAGCCTGATCCCGGGGATCGTTGGGCCCTACATTGCTGAGTCATTGGTCTGGCAGGACGTCAGGTACTACTACGTTCATGCCCGGGACTACATCGGCCAACGCCGTCTCATTGAAGTGTTTGTCGTAACTGACCAGCGAGAACTCGAACCGGTGCTGGCATTTCAATACCCTCCGCCCTTTCGCGGGCTGTTCCCCGATGATTTTGCGCTGCTTCACAGCGACGACCCATGGGCGGAGGCAACCGAAGTCCAAGAACGCGCTTAACGCAGGGACTTGCTCGCTCCCGAGCACTTACAGGTCTCCACCATGCCGCTAGCCACCTTTGAGAACAGCCCGCTGGAGCTCACTACCATCCTACTTCGGCACCACGGCATCCACCGCGGGCTGTGGAGCTTGACTTAGGACATCGTGGCATTGCAAAAGGTAAGCTGACCTTACTGAAGTTGAGCAGCTCCATGGCTCGGCGCCACGACGGCAAGCGGCCGCGACCGAGACTCTGCGATTGAAGTCCGTCACTATATGCCTATAACACAGGAACGTTGACCAGTCCGGAGATGCAGCCATGCGGCTCTCAGACTTTATCTTGGGAAACCTTGAGCCGATTGCGGCACAGTGGGAGGCGTTTGCGGCCACCCTTGTACCGGCAGCGGAACATATGGGACCGTCGGAACTGCGCGAGCATGTCGAACAACTGCTCAAAGACGTGGCAGCGGACTTGCGTACAGCGCAAACTCGGGACGCCCAACGCGCAAAGTCAATGGGACTGGGCGCTGGACTTGTCAATCCGGCTGGAGAAACTGCCGCCCAAAAGCATGGCATTCTACGGGCGCGGGAGGGCTTCAACGTGAACCAGCTTGCCGCTGAGTATCGCGCCCTGCGTGCCAGCGTGCTTCGCCTGTGGACGGACGACTGCGCGCCCGAAATTCCCTTTGTGGACGACATTATTCGCTTTAATGAAGCGATCGATCAGGCACTGGCCGAATCTGTCACGTCTTTCAGCGCGCAGATTGAGCAGAATCGGAACCTTCTGCTGGGAATGCTGGGGCACGACATGCGCAGCCCGCTCCAGGCAATTCAGGCCACTGCTTCGTATCTGGCGATACTGAATGCCGGGGAGCAAGTATCCAATGCAGCCGCGCGCCTGATACGCAGCGGGGCCCGGATGCAAGCATTGCTTGACGACCTCACTGATTTCAACCGGACCAAACTTGGCTTGGGCGTCAATGTAAGACCTTCGAACGTCAATTTGGCTGATGTGTTCGCTGATGAGTTGGACGCGTTACGCGCCATTCATCCTGACAGGAAGCTCGAATTACAGGTGAGCGGTGATGGGCAGGGGAATTGGGATGGTTCTCGCCTCCAGCAATTGCTTGGCAATCTTGTTCTCAATGCTATCCAGTATGGGGCGCCCGATACGCCGGTACGCGTGACGGTGACTGGCGATGCGACACATATCCGTATCGACGTCAGCAACCGCGGCGCTGCGATCGGAACCGCAACCCTGGCCAGCATCTTCGACCCTCTAATGCGGGGACCGCGTCCGAGAAGTGAAGATGAGCAAAGAGGTAGCCTCGGATTAGGTCTGTATATCGCAAGCGAAATCGCCAAGGCTCACCGCGGTGCGATCGAAACGCGATCCGATGGGATGGAGACCACCTTTTCAGTGTCACTGCCGCGGGATCCCGGCCGGTAAGGCGGTACCGACAGGTTGCTGCAGCGAGGCACGATGCGGCGTGGGAAGCCGCCATTCATCTGCAGAGTTCAAATGGCGCCTTCGGGGTCGGAAGCGGTAATCCGTGGTCGCTGCCGGCCTGGCGACCGACGATCGGCTGCCTTCGGCCATGAGCATACACTTAGACGCCGATGTACTCCAAGTGAATGAGTGGATATGGTCTTCCCTGTCCATCCAGTGGAGAGCGGCCCGTCCGTTTGAAACTCATTTTTTCGTAGAAGCCAACGGCTTGACCGTTCTGCTCATTGACATCGGTTGTCATTTTGGGGTGAAGCTTCAGGCCATGACGGACTAGGGCTGCACCAATGCCAGTCCCTCTGCAGGCTGGATCAACGAACAGTGCCTCCATGTGGCCGTTGTCGATGAGCATGAATGCCAGGGCGTAATCATTGGCATCCACTGCCAACCAGAGTGGAGCTTTCGGGAGGAAGTCACAGACCAAATCATCAATGGCTTTGCGGTCCTCGGGGGACAGGAAATCATGTGTAGCGTCAACTGCACGGCGCCAAATTTCAAAGGCGCGAGCGCCTTCCTCGGGACGGGAATTTCGAATAGTAACCATTGTTTGATCATAAGCACTGCGAAGCTTGGAGGCTGAATCTGGTTCAGAGCCTCGACCTGTCGCCAGAATGACCGCAACGGGTCGGTAGCTGCATCTGGCGCCAAGAAGAAAGAGCCCGACGCCCGATGCTGGCCAGGAGCAGGCATTCGCTTATCGAATAGTTTGGACACTCAAATGTCTGCAGTTCCTTGGACACCCGCCACAAGGTGGCCCGGAGAAGCGCCTCCTGCCACGCGTGCAGAGCGCCGGCTGCGTGGCGACGCATCTCGAGTTCGAGGAATACCTGCCTGACGCATCGACGCTTTCCATGAGCACCGAGTTATGCCAAATCTGGTGAGGCGATCGAGCTGCCGGTCGGGTCGATAATCTCCAGTCCCTCTGTCAGGCGGTTATCCGTGGACGATCGTCACGATCCAGGCGCGTCCGGAGTACCTGAAAGCACTTGAGCAGGCCAGCTCGTTCAACAACGTTCAACCTTTCGGTGATCTGATCTGCGAACTGATTGAGGCGCAAGCCGTACCGGAACAGTCCCTACAGGCGTTCCCCGAAAAACGGCACGGCATTGCCTAGCGCCAGTGTCACAGCTCCGGGCTTGTCATACAGGTCGTAGTGCGACCATCCCTCGGCCACCACGATATGCTTGTCCTTCGACGCCGCCCTGCCGTAGATCTCCCAACCGTCGCGATAGGCGCCAAAGCCCCCCGGCTTGTCGCCGACCACTACCATCAGCGGCTGCGTCAGCAACACCTCCGCGTGCAGGAACGCATCCCAACCCATGGCGGCACTGTTGAAGGAATACAAGCCACTGGTAGCACCATTGGGCGTCTGGCCGCGCGGAGTCTTGTAGTACTCGGTGGCTTCGAGCACGTCGATATCGGTCATGCCGGCCTTCCGGCCGCACTCCACCGAATCTGGCAGGTAGTTGATGACGTTCCGCGCCGCGCCCCTGGCTTCCGCCGTCCGCTGCCTGCCCATTTCCTCCATCGCGCTAACGGGGTCGAAGTTGCTGAAGCTCTCGCGGATCAACCGGCCGAAGTTGACGCCCGTGATCGAGACCAACGCTTTGATCCGACGATCGGTCATCGCAGCCTGGATGGTATAGGCACCCCCGCCGCAGACACCGAGCGCCCCGATCCGATTCTCGTCGACGTATGGCAGCGTGACCAGGTAATCGATGGCGAAGCGAATGTCCGACACGCGGATCGCCGGATCCTCGATGAACCGGGGCGATCCGCCGCTGGCCCCCTGGAAGCTTGCGTCGAATGCGATGACGACGAACCCTTCCTTCGCCAGCGCCGCCGCGTAAACGGCCCCCGAAGTCTGCTCCTTGCAACTACCGATCGGGTGCGTGCTCACGATGGCAGGGTAGTGCCGCTTTTCGTCGAAGTCCGGCGGCAGGTAGATGTCGGCCGCGGAGTCCCAACCAAGATTGCGGTATGTGACGTGTCGGATCGTGCTTGATGTCATAGTTGGCTTCCCTTCCGGCCTGACCGGGTCAATTCAGCATTCATGCTAGGCGTCCCGGCCAGTCCACAGCAAGTAGCGACTCGTGAAGCACGACTTCGCGTTACGCGAACCTGCCGCGTGAGTTGCCCTTGACGACGCCGCGCAGGGCAGTACGGCGATCTGCCTGGCGTTGTAGCCGCATTCGGACAGCCCTTGGCTAGTGCGCTAGCCAATCCTTTGGCGCGCGTTGCTTTCGCCCAATGAGCGCAGCGCATGCATTGCGGGATGCCTCTCGGCGTTGACCGTGAGCATCGTGAAGGTGGGGCGGCGCGAACTGGCTTTGCACCCGCTTCGCGCGACGCGAAGCGCCTGCTTCGCCAGTTGCCACTTGAATGGGAAGTGCCCCATTCACTAGCATCTGATCCATACAGAACATGGAGACAGCGATGGCATCCGCGGCATTCGTCGAACGGGCATTTTTGCCTGCACAGCACCGCACGAATCGCGCATAGGCGTGCACGCCCTAGTCGAAGAGCCTCCGCCGGACCGCGCCCGCTATTGGAATTAGCGCGGACCCTGCCCCAGAAGGCGCCACCAGACATCCGCCACGCACCACGCACCATCCCGCCGTCACGCAATGGCCGGGAGGGAGCCGCTTTGCCATACCAACCGGAGACATCGTTTGACCGCAACCCTTTCCCCCTCATACGCCGCTCGGCTTGCGCAGGAACGGCATCTCGGCAAGGTCCGCGTAGCGACCTGCACGCTGCCGGGGAAATTCCCGTTGTCGCACTGAAAACAACACTACGCGCAACGACAACGACACGGAGGAGACCATGAAAAACAAGCACTACGCGAGCGCCCTGCTCGCACTGGCGGCGGCGCCGTTCGCCGCCGCGCAGTCGTCAGTCACGCTCTACGGCGTGGCCGACATCGGTCTGGAGTTTCTGAACCAAACCAACGCAAATGGCAACACCCTAACGCGGATGAGCGCGGGCAACGTCTCTGGCTCGCGCTGGGGGCTGCGCGGCACGGAAGATTTCGGGGGAGGCCTCAAGGGGATCTTCGTGCTGGAAAGCGGCTTCGACCTCGACACCGGCGTGATGGGCCAGGCCGGGCGACTGTTCGGACGGCAGGCGTTCGTCGGCTTAGAGCACGCCTGGGGCCGCCTCACGCTCGGCCGGCAGCAGAACACGCTCTATGACCTGTTGATCAACTACGAGCCAATGGTACTGGCCGCGCGCTATTCCGCCCTCGGCCTCGACCCCACGCTGGTGGGCCGCAACGACAACACGGCCAAGTACACCGGCAAGTTCGGGCCGGTGACGGCCACGGCGTTCTACAGCTTCGCGCGCGGCACGTCGGTGACAACCGCCGGCGTCTCCAGCATCGCAGGAGAGACGCCGGGCGACCTGAAGAGTGATCGTGCGCTGGGCGGCGGGCTGGAGTACGCCAGCGGCCCATTCGGCGCCACCGTCATTTACGACCAGCAGCAAGGCACGCGCGACATCGCGGGCCAGAACTCAGCCCAAACCGACCGCCGCATCGCCGCCGCGGCCAATTTTGCTTTCGGCAGCTCTACGATCCTCGCTGGCTACCGCTGGTTCAACGGCGACATTGGCGGCGCGCGCCGCAACGACCTGTTCTGGCTCGGCTATCGCTATCAGGCCACCCCCGCACTCACGCTGACAGGCGCTGGCTACGTCTTCAATAACCGCCGCAATGGCCAGGACCCGTGGGAATTGGTCGCCTCCGCCAACTACGCGTTTTCCAAGCGCACCGACGCCTTCCTGACTGTGGGCTACGTGCACAACAAGGATGACTCCAACCTCGGCCTGAACGGATTCGGCAGCACTATCAAGCCGGGCGAGAACCAGACCGGGGTGTCGCTGAGCATCCGCCACAAGTTCTGAGGTCCCATGATCGAGATCGACAACCCCGACGTCCTGGATTTCCCCGCGCTGGTGCGCCCTGGCGACAGCGTGGTCTGCAGCCAGGGGCTCGCCGAGCCGGTGGCACTGACCCGCAGCCTGATGGCGCAACGCGCGCAGATCGGGCCGTTCCGGATGGTGATCGGCCCCACGTTCTCCGACACCTTCAAGCCAGGCCACGGTGACACCGTCCGCTTCCAGAGCTATTGCGGAACCGGCGCCAACGCGGCGCTGCATGCGGCCGGGGTGCTCGACATCGTGCCCGCCCATTACTCCGACCTGCCCCACCTGTTCGCCCGGGGCATGCTGGCTGCCGACGTCGTGCTGCTCACCTGCTCGGAGCCGGATGCCGCCGGCGGCTTCAACCTTGGGCTGACTCACGACTACATCGTCGACGCCGCTCGCCGCGCCCGGCTGGTGATTGCCGAAGTCAGCGACCGCGTGCCCTGGGTGTTCGGCGCAGAGTTGCCGCCCGACGTGCGCCCGCACATCGTGGTGCGCACTGGCCGCGAGCCACTGACGCTGCCCAGGCGCAGCCTCGACGAGGCCTCCTTCGAGGAATGCGAGATCGCGCGTTGGGTAAGCGGGTTAATTCCCGACGGCGCGACGCTGGAACTGGGCATCGGCACGCTGCCGGAACTGGTGCTGCAGGCGCTGCGCGGCCATCGCGACATCGGCATCCACTCCGGTGTGATCGGCGACGGCGTGGCCGATCTGATGCAGGCGGGCGTGGTTACCAATGCCGCGAAGCCGGTGGACAGGGGCACCAGCGTGGCGGGGCTGTTGATGGGCAGCCGCGCGCTGCTGGACTTCGCCCACTGCAACCCGGCCATCCGCCTCGCCCCGGCCGCCGAGACACATGACGTGGGCGCCCTGCGTGCACTGCCCAACTTCATCGCGCTGAATGGCGCCATTGAGGTCGATCTGGGTGGGCAGGTGAATGCCGAGAGCCTGAACGGGCGCTATATCGGCGCCGTCGGCGGACAGCTCGACTTCGTGCGCGGCGCCAACCAGTCACGCGGCGGGCGGTCGGTCATGCTGTTGCCGTCGTCGGCAGCAGGAGGAACCATCAGCCGCATCGTGCCGCTGCTGGCGGACGGAGTGGTCACCACGCCGCGTAGCGACGTCGACGTAGTTGTCACCGAATGGGGCGTGGCAGAACTGCGGGGCAAGGGCCTGCGCGAACGCGCCGAGGCCATGATCGCCATCGCCCATCCCCGCTTTCGGGAAGAACTGGGCCGCGCCGCGCACGGCATGGCGGCGGGCAAGGGCCGCCATGCCGGCACGATGCCGGCGGCCGCCACCAACGCATAGCAGCAGGAGACCTTTCATGGCAAATGTGTTACAGGGCATTCGCGTCCTGGAACAGGGGACGTTCATCACGGGCCCGGCCGCCGGCATGCTGCTGGGCGACCTGGGCGCCGACGTCATCAAGATCGAGCAGCCTGGCAGCGGAGACCCTTTCCGCGCCTACCAGGGCAGCTACTACGCACCACACTTCCAGGCATACAACCGGAACAAGCGCAGCATGACGCTGGACGCGAGGAAGCCGGACGACCTTGAAGCCTTCGACGCGCTGGTGCGCTCGGCCGACGTCTACATCCAGAACTTCCGGCCCGGCGTGGCGGAACGGCTGAATGCCGGCGAGGCACGCTTGCGTTCCATCAACCCCGGCCTCGTCTATTGCTCGATCAGCGGCTTCGGCGCGACCGGGCCAGCGGCGGGGCGGCCCGCCTACGACAACGTGGCGCAAGCCGCCAGCGGCTTCCTGAGCCTGCTGGTTCATCCGGACAACCCGCGCGTGGTGGGCCCGGCGCTGGCAGATGCCGTTACCGGCTTCTACGCGGCCTATGGCATCCTCGGAGCGCTGGTAGAGCGCGCGCGCACCGGCGTCGGACGCAAAGTGGAACTGTCGATGCTGGAGGCCATGACGCACTTTAATGTCGACGCGTTCACGCAGTTCTACCAAGGGGAGCAGGTGCCGGGACCGTTTACGCGAGCGAGCGTGTCGCAGTCGTACGTGCTGGCATGCGCCGACGGAAAGCGGGTGGCGCTGCACATGTCATCGCCTGAAAAGTTCTGGCAGGCGCTTGCCGACGCCATCGGCCAGCCTGGCCTGTTGCACGATCCACGCTTCGCCAGCCGCGACCAGCGCATCGCCAACCAGGAGGCGTTGATCGAGCTGCTGGCGCCCATCTTCCGGAGCCGGTCGCGCGAGGCGTGGTGCGCGCTGCTGGAGGCGCGCGATGTGCCGCACGCGCCGGTCTACGACGCCAGCGAGGCGCTGGAAGACCCGCAGGCGCGCCACCTCGGGCTGCTGGTGTCGGCCGAGCATCCGCAGATGGGGACGTTCCGCACCGTGCGTAGTCCGGTGAGCTACGACGGCGAGCGGCCCAGCGCCGTGCGCCCCCCACCCGTGCTGGACGAACATCGCGACGCCATTCTCGCCGAACTGCAGGCCCGCGACGCCTGACACGCGGTCTTGCAGCTTCACTTTCCCGGCATCCGCAATGGATGCCGTATTCATTTGGCGGCCGCCGCGACATGTATGTCATGCGCCACATTGACCCACTATATGACTCGTGCTAGCGTGGCATCAATTCCCGCGTCACGAGACATTCACCAGGACAGGCGATGAACGGCCTCAGCTTCCAGGCGCTGGTCCGCCGGGTAGACCTATTCACCCTCAAGCTATTCCTCAGCGCAGTAGAGGAAGGCCAGATCGGGCGGGCCGCCGCGCGCGAGCACATCGCGCCTTCCGCCGCCACCAAGCGCATCCAGGACCTGGAGGATCTCGCGGGCCTCAAGCTGTTCGAGCGCAATCCGAAGGGCGTGGTGCCGAGCCCCGCCGGCGAGGTGCTGGCGCGGCACATCCGCATGATGCTGAACAACCTGGAGGCCATGCGCCGCGAGATCGGCGAGTTCGCCGAGGGTGTGCGCGGGCATATCGGCGTGTGCGCGCCGCGCCTGCTGATCGTGCATTTTCTCGCACGCGAAGTGGCGGAGTTCCTGCAGTCCTATCCGCAGGCGCAGGTGGACCTGCGCGAGGACAACAACGCCGGCGCTGTGCGCGCACTGAATCTGGGAGAAGTAGATCTCGCCGTGTTCGTCGCTTCACCGGACCTGCCCACGGAAGGCATCGAAAGCTTCGAGTGCGGCCGTGACCGGCTGGTGGCCGTGGTGCCCCGTGGCCACTACTGGTGCGGGCGAGAGGAACTCACGCTGGAAGAATTGCTGGAGGCGGACATCGTCAGCCCGGCTGGCACCACGCTGCTGCCGAACCTGCGCCGCGCGGCCGCAGCGCTTGGACGCGAAGTCCACTCGAAATTCAATGTCAATACGGTGGAAGCCGCGCGCAGCATGGTCGCGGCCGGGCTTGGGGTGACGATCCAGCCTGAGTCGATGCTGTCGCCGGAGGACCACGGCCAGATGGGTACCGGCCCGGTGTGCAGCGTGCCGCTGGACGGCGAATGGGCCATGCGCAGCCATCGCGTCGGCATGCTGCGCGGCAAGTCTCTAGGGCCTGCCTGCATGGCCTTCATCCACCAGCTCACGGGGCATCACAAAGCCGCTGCCCAGGCGTAGAACGTACTGCCGCACGACACGTTCGCCGGCGGCGCGTCAGCTTACTGCACAGAGATGTCGGCGGCCTTCACCACTTTCTGCAACCGCGCCTGGTCCTCGCGCATGAAGCGCGCAAGGGCCGTGGGGGGCATGTACCGCGCATCGCCCACCAGCTCGGCCACCTTTGCCGCAACGGCAGGGTCGGACAGCGACTTCCTGAGACTGTCGCTCAACTTGCCGACGATGGCCGGGTCGGTGCCGGCCGGCGCGAACAGGCCGATCCATCCTTCCATCTGGTAGCCGTGCAGCGTCTCGCCGACCGTCGGCACATTCGGCAGTTCGGGCATGCGCTCGGCCGACGTGACCGCTAGCGCGCGCAACTTGCCGGCGCGCACCTGCGGCAACGACGACGCCTTGTTGTCGAAAAGGAAGTCAACCTGCCCGGCGATGACGTCGGTCAAGGCGGGCGCGCTGCCTTTGTATGGGACGTGCGTGGTGGAAACGCCAGCCAACATATTCAGCATTTCTCCGGCGATGTGGGAGGAGTTGCCCGTGCCCGTTGACGCATAGTTCAGCTTGCCAGGATTGGCCTTGGCGAAGGCGACGAGATCGGCGACGGTATGGAAGCGTGAACTCGCCGGCACCACCAGCAGGAAGGCTCCTGTGGCGAACATGCCAATGGGGGTGAAGTCGGCGATGGGGTTGTACGTCAGATTGCGATACACGCCCGACAGCAGCACGCTGCCCGAACAGGCGAGGATCGTGTAGCCCGTGGGACTCGACCGCGCGGCGATGGCATTGCCGAGATGCCCGCCCGCGCCGGGCCGGTTGTCCGGCACGATGGGTTGGCCCAGCAACGCCGACATGCGCGGCAGGAGGGCGCGGGCCGAGACGTCCACGGCGCCTCCGGCCACATTGGGAATCACGAGCTGGATGGGCTTGTTGGGATACAGGTTTACGGCCGTGCCCGCGTGCGTCGTCAAGGCGGGGCCGAGGCCGATCAGAAGGCCCATTAGCGGGCCGGCGAGGCGGGATAGGCCAGAAAGCATGCGGCCGGGCGTGTGTAGCAGGCGGAAAGTCATCGAAGGTCTCCTGTGGGCACCGTGTGCCGGCGCCTGTGGTTGTCGTTGTGATTACGGTTGCCGCTATCGTTGTGCGGTGTTCGTCGTCGCGGTGGCTTCGTGCTGCAGTGCCCTCACCAGCCGCCGAACGACAGCCCGCCGTTCACGCTGATGGTCTGTCCCGTGACCTGCGCCGCCTCATCCGACGCCAGGAACACGACCACCCGGGCCACTTCCTCGGCGGTCGGTGGACGGCCGGACGGGAAGCGCTCCACGAGCTTGGAAAAGAGCCGCTTCTGGAAGTGCTCCTCCGCAAAGATGCGGTCCCAAGATGGCGTGTCGGAAGTCAGCGTCAGCGCGACGCTATTGACGCGGATGCTCCAGCGCGAAAACTCCTTGGCCAGCGCCTTGGTGATCAGGATCACGCCCGCCCCCGCCGCGCCGACGATGGATTCGCCCGGGGTCGGATGCCGGCCGGCATCGGTCCCAACCATGACCACGGACCCGCCACGCTCGCGGAGATATGGCAGCGCGGCGTGCACGGGGAAGATGCGCGCAAAGAACCGCGATTCGAACGCGGTGACGAGCTCCGCCCCCGACATCTCGGCGAACGGCATGGGGCGGATCGCGCCCTGTGCGCCGGCGCTGACGAGAATGTCGATGCCGCCGTGGGCTTCCGCTGCCTGTCGTGCCACGCTGGCCGCCTGTTCGTAGTCACCGCAGTCCCCCACGGCGATGCTGACCGCCTCCGAAATCCCGCGCAGCTCCGCCGCCGCCTTGCCGGCATTTTCCGCCGAGCGGCTGTTGATCACGACAGTCGCGCCGCTGGCCGCAAGTTTCTGTGCCACGCGCAGGCCCAGCCCTCCCGACGATCCCGTGACGAGTGCCACCTTGTTCTTCAGATTCATGTATTCCGTGGATTGCAATTGCCTCTCCTGTGTCTTCGATTCGATGCTCAAGCCCGGGCGGGCTTCACCGCAACTCTAGGAGCGCGGGTGCGGCGTTGCAATTTGCGACTGAAGAAGGACGGGATTCGTGTATGGCGAACCGCTGCGTGAACGCCGAGGGCGCTTCGTGCGGCACAGCCGTGACCGATGTCGCCCCCTCCCCGCTCACTGGCGTGCCCCGCCCGGCGGTGGCCCACGCCGCTACGCATTCAAACAATGCCAGCTCGACGCAGCGCTTGAACCTGTTCGGGGTCATAACCCACTTCGGCCAGCACTTCGTCGGAGTGTTCGCCAACCGTGGGCGGTCGGCGCGCGACATCGGGTGGCGTGCGCGACAGCATTGCTGGCGGCGCCACGATTGGGGCCTGGCGCGGCAGTCCGGGGTAATCGAGCCAAATGTATGCGCCGGACTCCCGGATCGATTCATCGTCTAGTGCCTCGCGCGGGGAGTAGATCGGCGCCGCGGGGATCTTCGCCCGCTCCAGTTCTCCCAGCGCGTCGGCGCGGGTGCGGCTGGCGCACCACTTGCCCATGAGTTCGCTCAGGAACCCTCCCTGCTCGCCGCGGCAGAGATCGTCGCTGAAGCGCGGATCATCCACCAGTCCCGGCGCACCGACCAGGGCGGCCCACCGTCGGAACAGGGGCTGACCAATCACCTGCGCAATGATCCAGCCGTCGGTCACGCGGAAAATGTCCGACGGTCCGTAGGAGGGACTGCGGTTGCCGATTGCCTGCCGGTTGACGCCCAGCGCCGCTTCCTCGATCAGCGCGCCGCTCGACAGATTCAACGCAGTCTGCAGCAGCGACGCCTCGACACACTGGCCGAGCCCGCTGATACGCCGTTCATAAAGCGCCATCACGGTACCGAGTGCGCACGACAACGCGGTGGAAAAATCGACCACCGGCACCATCGCCTTGGTTGGCTTGTCAGGCGTACCGGACAGATGGATCGCGCCGCTCATCGCCTGCCCCGTACCATCGAAGCCGACGCGGTGGCCCGCCCCCTCATGCGAACCGAAGGCTGTCGAAGCGGTAAGAATGATGCCGGGATTGATAGCGCTCAGCGCGGGGTAGTCCAGACCCAGGACGGTCAGCGTCTTTGGCGGCATGTTGGCCACGACCACATCGGCGGTCTTGACCAGCCGGTGCACAACCTCTCGCCCCTCCTTGCTGGCGATATCCAGTGTGATCGATCGCTTGTTGCGGTTGCACTGCAGGAACAGCGCTCCTTCTCCTGTGTCGGTGACAGGCACGATAAAGCGGTCTTCGCTGCCACCCACCCGGTCGATGCGAATGACGTCGGCCCCATAGTCTGCCAGCAGTGCGGCGCAGAAGGGGCCGGCAATGAAGCGTCCGAAATCGAGGACGCGGATACCTTCAAGAACCTTGGACATCTCGTTAGCCTTCTCTTCACAGATTGACCCGTTGTCTGGGACGACGACTGATCGAATTGATCGTTGGCCTCAGGCCGCCGATTGACGGCGCTCCGGTGATTGGTGGTTCGCCAGCCGTCTGGCAGCCTCGATTGTCAAACCGAAGCGATCATAGAAAGCAGAACGCAGGTCGCCGTTTGGAGGCCAGCCGGCAAGGCGCGCCAGATCGCAGAGCGCTATGTCGCTTGCCATCGCCCAGAACAGCGCCCTCATCAACCGTTGCGTTCGGCAAAGGTCGGTGAGCGCAGTTCCTTGCGAAAAGAGCATGCGGCGCAACTGGGCGGTTGACATCTTCCATCGCCCAGCAATGAATGCTGCGCTCCATGCGTTCTGGGGCTGCAGGAAAACACGCTCGCAGATGCGTTGGTGCAGAGAGGTCGACAGCGCTACCGTCCCTGCGGCATGAATCAACAGGACACAAGCCGAAGGTTGCGCTGGAGTCCCGTCCAGGGACAGGTCGATGCTGTCGAATGGCTCGATAGTGATCTCCTGCCCCGGTGTCAGCAGACGCTCATACCCGCGCCGCTTGACGATCTGTCTCCCCTGTATGCCCGCCACGGAAAGTGGGAACGCCGGCAATAACCGCTGCAGGCTGACGTGCATTCTTGATTGCAGGTGGACGCGCATTGTAGGAAAACAGTTAGCGCACCATCGCGCCTATTGAACCAGGCCGGCTGCCACCAGGGCAGCGAGTTCCTCTTCCGGGAACCATTCGGCTAGCGCAGCGGCGGCGTTTTCCGCCGTGGCCGCGGCTGGGGGTTTTGGGTCAGTAGCGGGAGTGCGCGAAAAGCGCGGGGCGGGCGAAGGTTGCTTGACGCCCGCGATCTCGACCATGGTGCGGCGGGCTTTCAAGTGCGGGTGCTCGCAAGCCTCATCCAGGTCCAGCACGGGCGCAAAGCAGGCATCGCTGCCTTCCAGGAGTCCCCTCCATTCAGCGCGTGTCCGGGTCACGAAATGGTCGGCAAACAGCCGTCGCGCGGCAGGCCAGCTTGCACGGTCCGAGGGGTTGGCCAGTTCGGGGGCATCCAATCCAATAAGCTCCAGCAATTGCCGGTAGAACTTCGGCTCTATCGGACCGATCGAGATGTACTCCCCGTCGGCGCAAGCGTAGACGTCGTAGAACGGCGCGCCGGAATCCAGCAAATTGGTGCCCCGCTCCGGCCCTGTCAGCCCGGCCGCGCGGAGCCCCGCGTGAATCGTCAGAAGAGATGCCACGCCATCGACGATCGCCGCATCGACCACCTGCCCCTTCCCGGAAGACCGCGCCTCCAGAATGGCACTGACGATACCGAGCGCGGCATACACCGATCCGCCGGCATAATCGCCCACGACATTGAGCGGTACTGTGGGCGGCTCCCCCTTACGACCGATCGCGCTCAGCAGTCCCGTGATGGCGATGTAGTTGATGTCGTGACCGGCCGCCTGCGCCAGCGGACCGTCCTGCCCCCATCCCGTCAGACGGCCGTAGACGAGCCTTGGGTTCCGGGAAAGGCAGGTGTCGGGACCCAGGCCGAGGCGCTCCGTGACACCCGGGCGAAATCCCTCGATCAGCGCATCGGCCTTGTCTATCAGCGAACAGACCATCTCGAGTCCGGTCGTGTCCTTCAGGTCGACACGGATGGATTTTCGGTTACGCAGCACGAGATCGAACTGCAGCGGCCGGGAGAGGCCCAGCCCGGACGGCACCTTGCGATCGACCCGGATCACGGTCGCACCAAGGTCGGCCAGCAACATGGCACAGAACGGGGCAGGCCCGATTCCTGCGAGTTCAACGATCCGCACACCCTCTAGCGGTCCCAAGGCAGTTTCCTCCTGTTGTGTAAGCGGCGCCGTAGCAAGACGCCTGACTTCATTACGCCTCAGTACGACTTAGGCAAGCCCAGCACCTTGGTCGAGATGAAGTTGCAGACCATCTCCTGCGAGATCGGCGCGAGGCGCAGCAGTCGCACCTCGCGCCACAGCCGCTCGACGTGATATTCCTTGGCGTAGGCGTAGCCGCCGTGTGTCTGCATCGCCTGGTCGCACGCGAGGAAGCCGGCTTCGGCACCGAGGTACTTTGCGGTGTTGGCTTCGGCGCCACAGGGCTGGCGATTGTCGTACAGCTCGGCGGCCTTCAGCGCGACCGCCTCGGCCGCGGTCAGGCGCATCCAGCACTCAGCAAGCGGATGGGCCACGGCCTGGTTCTTGCCGATGGGACGGTCGAAGATCACGCGTTCGTTGGCATAATTGACGGCAAGGCCGAGTGCCGCACGGCCAATGCCCACGCCCTCCATGGCTACCACGATCCGTTCCGGATTCAGCCCATCGAGCAAGTAGTAAAAGCCCTTTCCGACTTCGCCAACCACGTCCTCTTCGGGCACTTCGAGGCCGTCGATGAAGACTTCGTTGGAGTCCACCGCAGCGCGGCCCAGCTTGTCGATCACGCGCACGTCGCAGTGCTTGCGGTTCATGTCGGCGAAGAACAGCGACATGCCGTCGAGCGGGCGCTTTTCGTCGCGCGGCGAGGTGCGGGCGAGAATCAGGTACTTGGTGGCGTTCTGCGCGTTGGTGCTCCAGACCTTCTGGCCATTGATGACCCAGCGGTCGCCTTTCTTCTCGGCACGGGTGCGGATGCGCGAGGTATCCACCCCCGACGTGGGCTCCGTCACGCCGAACGCCATCAGCATCTCGCCGCGCGCCAGCGCCGGGAGGTAGCGCTTCTTCATCTCTTCCGATCCGTGGCGTAGGATTGGCGCCGGCGGAAAGACGTAGAAATGAATAGCCGACGCGCCGCTCATGCCGGCACCCGAAGCAGCGATCTCCTGCAGCATCACCGCCGCCTCGGTGAGCCCAAGCCCCATGCCGCCATACTCCTCGGGCATCATGATGCCCATCCAGCCGGCGCCGGCGAACGCCTTCACGAAGTCCCAGGGATAGCTCCCGTCCTTATCGCACTCGCGCCAGTACGACAACGGGAACTTGTTCGCCAGCGTGCGGGCCGCGTCGCGGACCTCGCCCAATTCCTGTTCGCGTTGCAGTTGCGCGGCGTAGGATGCGGAAAGAAGCTCTGTCATGTTCAGTCTCCGGAATTGCATATTTATTGCTGCGGGCGCAGCTTCATCAGGCCGGTGCGCACGGCCACACAAATTTCTTCGTCGCGCTGATTCAGACCGACGTGGCGGAAGGTAACGATGCCGGAATCAGTGCGGCTCTTGGACAAGCGGGCGCTGACAATCTCGGTACGTACGCGAATGGTGTCGCCATGGAACGTCGGCTTAGGAAACTTGATTTCCTGGAAGCCCAGGTTGCCCAACGTGGTGCCCAGTGTCGTCTCGTAGACAGTCACGCCGGCCACCAGCGCCAGCAGGAACATGCTGTTCACGAGGCGCTGGCCATAGATCGAGTCCTTGCTGTACTCAGCGTCGATATGCAGCGGTGCGCAGTTGTAGGTCAGCGCGGAGAACAGCACGTTGTCCGTCTCCGTCACGGTGCGGCGAATGGCATGTTCGACCACCAGTCCTTCACGGCAATCCTCAAAATACATTCCAGCCACTTTGTTCTCTCCTTGGGGAATCAGGCGTTGAAAGACTTGGCGAGCGCGACGATTTCGTGCGCGGTCCTGACGTGGGCGATGTCGATGTGTTCGCCGTCGTAGATGGTCGAGGCACGTCCATTGGCCTGCGCCTCGTCAAGGGCGGCGATCATGCCTTCGTAATAGGTCACCTGTTCCGGTGAGGGGCTGTAGACCTCGTTGATCGTGGCGACATTCGACGGATGGAGCGCCAGCTCGCCGGTCATCCCCAGATTTCGGTCCAGCAACGACGATTTGCGCAGGCCTTCAAGATCGCGCACTTGCTGCCACACACCACCGATGGCCAGCTTGCCGGCGGCACGCGCTGCCATCACTGCACGGGACTTGAAGTAGAGGCTTTCGCGACCGTCCGGGGTCCAGACATAGCCCAGAGCGCGCGCCACATCCGCGTTCTTGGCTGTGGCACCGACAATGGCCCCGACGCGTTCACGCGTGGCAATCTCATAGGCTAGCTCCAGCGCGCGCGCCGTTTCCAGCAGCGGAATGACGCGCGTCGAACCAAGTCTCACGCCGTTGCGGTACTCCGCCTCGGACAACATCATCGACACACAGTCCACATCCTCCGGCCCACAAGGTTTCGAGACCACGATGCCCTCTACATGCTGGCCGACCACAGAGACGATGTCGTCGAAGTCATACAAGTGCGGGCCGCGATTGATACGCACGAAGATGCGCTGTCCCCGCTGCGCCAGCCACGCCAGCTTCGATTGCACGATGCCGCGCGCTTCGACCTTAAGGTCCGGCGGCACACTATCTTCCAGGTCCAGAATGAGCGCGTCCGCATTGGACGTGACCGCCTTCTCAATCCAATCCGCCTTATTGCCCGGTACGAACAGCATTGACCGCACCGGCTTCATGACACCCATACTCATGTTTCTCTCCTCTCTACTTATCTATCTAAAAAACGTTAGTTTTAAAGATTAAATTCGATGATTCAACATGCGGATCTGTACTGCGTAGTTAATGAAGTCGGATTTCTGGCTGATCCGGCGCTGTACGTGGCTCAGACCATCCAGCGGAACCGCCGCCACATGCGTGACGTTTGGCCTCCAGGGGATCGGATCATTTCGCGTAACGTCGGAAATCCGGTGCTCTCTTCTCCAGGAAGGCCCGCACTCCCTCACCCGACTCTTCGGTGTCGTACATGTAAGACACCGTCTGCATGCCCATCCAACTGATGCCGCGGATGCTCTCGCTGTCGGCATTGAAAGAGCGCTTGGCAATCGCAAGCGCGGACGGGCTATGCTCCAGGATGCGCGCGCACCAGTCAGCGACTTCCGCATCCAGCTTGTCATCGGGTACCACGGCATTAACCAGGCCCATCGCCTGCGCCTCGCGCGCCGGATAGCGCTTGCACAGGTACCAGATCTCGCGCGCCTTCTTCTCGCCTACGATTCGAGCGAGATAGGCCGTACCGAACCCCGGATCGACCGAGCCCACGCGCGGCCCGACCTGCCCAAACACCGCCGACTCACCGGCGATGGTCAGGTCGCATACTGTCGCCAGCACATTGCCACCACCAATGGCGTAGCCCTTTACGCGGGCGATGACCGGCTTAGGCACGTCGCGGATTGCCGATTGCAGCGCTTCGACCTGCATGCCGATGGAGCCGCGCCCGCCATACTGGCCGCTGTGTGCGCTCTGGTCGCCACCGGTGCAGAACGCACGGTCGCCGGCACCGGTCAGCACGATCACGCCGATCGCGCGATCCCAGCCTGTAGCGGAAATAGCATCGATCAGTTCGTCGACGGTCTGCGCACGCATGGCGTTCATGACCTGCGGGCGGTTGATCGTAATGGTTGCGACACGCCCGGAGACTTCCAGGTCGATGTCCTCGTAGGGCTGCTTCATCATTTCTCCTGAGCTTGCGAAAGTCCGCGCGCGCCGGCAGCTCGCGCGATGGCGCCGAGCGTGTCTGGATTGGCCAGCGACGTCAGATCGCCGGCATCCAGGCCCAGGCAGGCCGCGCGCACGGCACGGCGCATTATTTTCATGTTGCGGGTTTTGGGCAGATCGTCGACGAACAGCATTTCCGTCGGACGGAAGGCCGAGCCCAGTCCCGCTACCACGGCGGCGGACAGCAGCCTCTCGGTATCCGCATCGGCAGCCACGCCCGGCATCAGCGTTACCACAAGCCCGACGGTTTCGCCCTTGACCGGGTCAGGCATGCCAATGGCGGCCACTTCTGCCACCTTGCCGGTGGCCATCACCAGCGTCTCGATCTCCGATGGCCCAGTACGCTTGCCGGCCACCTTCAGCGTGTCATCGGAGCGGCCAAGTACATACCAGAAGCCGTCGTCATCGATCGCGGCGCGGTCGCCATGCATCCAGGTACCGGGCAGTCGGCTCCAGTAGCTGCTCAGGTAACGCTCGCGGTCGCGCCACAGGCCACGGGTCAGGCCGATCGAGGGTGCACGCAACACCAGCTCCCCAACACCGCCCGGACCCACCGACTTGCCGTTCTCGTCGACGATATCGGCACCCATGCCCGGAACGGGACCCGCGAAGGCGCAAGGCTTGAGCGGATGGATCACGGTGCCGGTAACGATGCCGCCGCCTACCTCCGTGCCGCCCGAGTAGTTGATGATGGGCTTGCTGCTGCCGCACACTTTCTCGAACATCCAGCGCCAGGCGTCCACGGTCCAAGCCTCGCCGGTCGATAGCGCCACGCGCAGCGACGACAAGTCATAACGCTCAACGTCCGCGCCGCCCACCGACATGAAGCTGCGCACAATGGTCGGCGCAATGCCAAGCACGCTGACGCCATGCTGCTCCATCAAGCGCCAGAAGCGGCCGCGATCCGGAAAATCGTGCGCGCCTTCCGCCATGACGATGGTGCCGCCCAGCAACGTGGTGCCGTAGATCAGCATTGGACCAACCAGCCAGCCCATGTCGCTCAGCCACATCATGCGGTCACCGGCGCGCATGTCCGCGCACAGTCCCATGTCCAGCGCCAGCTTGGCAATGAAGCCACAGTGCGAATGCACGGTACCCTTGGGCTTGCCAGTGGTGCCCGACGTGTACATCAGCATCATTGGCGCCTCGGCCGGCATCTCTGTAGTGGGCGCGTCGTCGGGCTGTCCCTCGGCCAACTCATGCCACCAGTGATCAACGCCCTCCTGCCATGCCACCTCGACGTCCCGGTTGCGCAGCACCACTACATGCTTCAGCGTCGGTACCTCCGCTCGGGCCACATCGACGGTCTGCTTCATTGGGCTGGCCTTTCCACGCCGCGTGCTGGCATCTGCCGTCAGCACCGCGACCGCACCGCTGTCGCGCAGTCGGCCGGCGACAGCATGTGCGCCGAAGCCAGAGAAAAGCGGGAGCACCACACCGCCAATCTTGGCGATTGCCAGCAGCGCCGCGGCAGCCTCGGGCACCATCGGCATGTAGACGCCAATGACGTCGCCGGGCTGGCAGCCAATCTGGCGCAGTCCGGCGGCAAGCCGGCTGGTCCGTGAATCGAGCTCGGCATAGGTCCAGCGGCGCACGTTGCCGTCCTCGCCTTCCCACACCACTGCTTCCTGCGCATCGCGCGCAGTGCCGCGGTAGCGATCCAGGCAGTTGAGCACGGCATTGGTGGTGCCGGCAGTGCACCACTTTGCCCACTCGATCCCCTCGCTGGTATCGACCACTGACTCGTAAGGCTGGTAAAAGCGCAGGTCCATGTGCTGGATCAGCGCATTCCAGAAGGTCGCGGGATGCTCGGCCGCCAGATCGAGCAACGCCTGGTAGCCACTGGGATCAGCACTGCCGACGCCAAGTCGGCACATGAAGGCCGCCAGAGAGCTGGCTTTCGCTGCCTCCGGGTCGGGGCGCCATGCCACGTCGTAGGCTTGCCACGTTGCTTCCATCCATGTCTCCCGTATTGGTTGTTACCGCTTCGGTTTGCTTTGAATGGATGCTAGTGGAGAGAGCCTCTCGCGCTCAAGGCGTCACTGGCGAAGCGAAGATTCGCAATACGCGAATCCTCTCGCGAGCTCGGCGGCAGGCCGGCGGAAGGGGGCACGTGCGGCCGGCTGTGTCTGTGCTTCGTACTTCCTTGGCTGGATGGCTTTCCCCGCGAATGGCCGAATTGGCATCGGATACGGCCTTTCGGCGCTTTGGAATCGAACGTATCTGATGGGTCGGTCAGCGACTATCTGGAGAAGTGCAGACTTGATCTCCCTTTGTAGAAAGGAGATCGTCATGGAACCGCTATACTTCCCTCCCCGAACTCACGTCCCATGGAACAAGGGCAAACTCACCGGACAAAAGCCGCCGTTGAAGCTCAGCGAGGTCTGGGCCATACGTACGCGACTGCAGATGACGTCAAACATACGCGAGCTAGCGATGTTCAACCTCGCGATTGACAGCAAGCTGCGAGCGTGCGATTTCACACGACTCCGCGTGCAAGACGTCTGCCACGGTAGTCTGGTCGCCATCCGGGCTACCGTGTTGCAGCAGAAGACTCAGCGGCCGGTACAGTTTGAGATCACGGCTCCGACCCGTGAGAGTTTGGAGGCTTGGATCAAGGCTCGTGGATTGAGAGCGCCAGAGTTTTTGTTTCCAAGTCGGCTGCACTCATCCCCGCATCTCTCGACCAGACAGTACTCGCGAATCGTACATCGCTGGGTTGCGTCCATCGGTCTCGACGATACGGCGTACGGCACGCACACAATGCGACGCACCAAAGTCTCGTTGATCTACCGGCGCACGAAGAATCTGCGCGCCGTCCAGTTGCTGCTTGGGCACGCCAAGCTGGAAAGCACCGTTCGATATCTCGGCATCGAAGTAGACGATGCACTCGAAATGGCGGAGCAAACTGAAGTGTGACAACCCCGCAGCCGGCAAGTAGTCGCTTGCCGGCTAGTTTCGGCCAGCCACCCTTACGCCGTCGGGCGGCCGAAGCAGGTCGGTAAGCGGACTCTGGCGGGAGCCTGCTGACTTACACCATTGGCAGTTGCCGCACCGGCTTGCCGGTAAGCTGGGCGACGGCATGTGCTACGGCCGGCGCGATCGGCGGCACGGCAATTTCACCGACGCCGCTGGGCTCGGCCGTGCTGGGCACGAGGTGGGTTTCGATTACCGGCGTCTGCGCCATCTTCATCATCGGATAGTCAGGGAAGTTGGTCTGCACGATCCGCCCGTCCTTGATCTGAATCTGGCTGTACAGCGCCGCGGTCAGCCCGAAGATGATTCCGCTTTCCATCTGCTGCGCAACGATATCCGGATTGACCACCGTGCCGCAGTCCACGGCGCAGATGACGCGATGCACGCGCGGCTTTCCGTCCTTAAGCGACACCTCTGCCACCTGTGCCACCATCGAGCCGAACGAGTTGTGCAGCGCCAGCCCGCGCGCACGCGGTGCGCCGTCCGCGGCGGGTGCCAGCGGCCGGTTCCAGGCTGCCGCCTGCGCTGCGGTGTCGAGCACCTTCAGTTCACGCGGATGCGCCTTGAGCAAGTCCCGCCGCATCGCCAGCGGGTCGAGACTGGCAGCGGCCGCCACGTCGTTCAGGAAGCCTTCCAGGAAGAACCCCGTGTAGGAATGGCCGACGCTGCGCCAGAATCCGATCGGCACCGGCAAATCGACCACCAGGTGCGCAATATGCTCGTGTTCGATCTCATACGGCAGGTCGAACAGGCCTTCGGCTGCATAGCGGTCGATACCGAGCGACGGCGCGCCGAACAGGCGCTCCAGCTCGCCGGCCAGGATCGACTGCCCGGCGCTGCGCGAGGCGATGGCCGTCACCTTGCCATTCTCGACGCGAGCCTTCAGGCGTGCGATTGCCTGCGGGCGATAGAAGTCGTGGCGGATATCATCCTCGCGCGCCCAGATAACCTGTACCGGGCGGCCCTCGGTCTTGGTGGCGATCGACACGGCCTGGCCGATGAAATCCGACTCCAGCCGCCGTCCGAATCCGCCGCCAATGAGCGGGATGTCGATCTGCACCTGGTCCCGGCTCACACCTGCGGCGCGCGCGGCGACCAGTTGCGCCAGCGTGGCCACCTGGGTGGGCGCGCAGAGCTGCACGCCATCCCTGGTCACCTGCGCCGTGCAGTTGATGGGCTCCATGGCGGCATGCGCCAGGTACGGCACACTGTATTCGGCCTCGACGATGGTTGCGCCACCCGTCTTGTCAAAGGCCTTCAGGCCATCGCCCATCGAACGGTACGTGATACCGCCCTTGTCGCTGTCGAGCGCGCCGACGAGCTGCTGCCGGATGTCCGCGGAATCGAGCGAGGCATGCGGCCCGTTGTCCCAGAGCGGTTCGAGCTTTTCCAGGGCCTGGCGTGCCTGCCAGTAGTGGTCTGCCACCACGGCCACGCCCGGTGCGCCACCCGTCGATCCCTCGAACGGCACGACATACCGCACGCCGGGCATGGCAAGCGCCGCCTTCGACTGGAAGGTCTTGAACTTGCCTCCAATCACCGGACACATGACGACCGCCGCATACAACATGCCGGGCGGCCGCGCATCGATGGCAAAGCGTGCGCTGCCATCCGTCTTGGCGGCGATGTCATTGCGCGGTGCAGGCTTGCCAATCAGTTGATATTGCGCAGCCGGTTTGAGCGTGACGCTCGATGGCGGCGCAACGTCGCGCGCCTTCCGCGCGACCGCGGAGAAAGGCATCTGCTTGCCGCCCGGGCCAATGAGCTGACCTTCCCGCACCGTCACCTGTGCCGCCTGCACGCCCCATTCGCGTGCAGCAGCTTCCACCAAGGTGGCGCGCGCGGTCGCGGCGGCCTCACGCACTGGCTGCCAGCCGTCGGCCAAGCTGCTGCTGGCGCCGGTGATGATGAGACCGATCTCTCGCGCGCTCTTGGCCATGATCCAGTGCAGTGCGCGCGCCCAGGTCTTGTCGGCATCGTCCGGATGCAGCGGCAGCGAGCTGTCGCCCATGG
This sequence comes from Cupriavidus sp. H39, assembly GCF_050271075.1. Classification (NCBI taxonomy): domain Bacteria; kingdom Pseudomonadati; phylum Pseudomonadota; class Betaproteobacteria; order Burkholderiales; family Burkholderiaceae; genus Cupriavidus; species Cupriavidus sp. H39. The sequence continues at coordinate 141,648 of NZ_CP189847.1, read as the reverse complement.
TAACGACATTGCCATAGATTCGCTGGATTGGTGACGACTCGATGCTCACCCGCGTCAGCGGCATATCGAGTTCCTCGGCGGCCAGCATCGACAGCGCGGTGTGGATGCCCTGTCCCATCTCCACCCGCGGCATGGCGAGGATGACGTTGCCTTCCGGCGTGATCTTGATCCAGCCGTTCAGGGCAATCTGGCCGGACTTTTCAGGGAATACCGCGGGACCGCCAAGCCGGCTGCGCGGGGGCATCACGCCCCAGCCCACCACCAGCGCGCCGCCAAGGCCGAGCGCCCCCAGCAGGAATCGGCGCCGTCCGCGGCTCGGGGTCATTGCGTTGGCGTTCATGCGCGGCGCTCCCGCAGCGCCTTCGCGGCACGCTTGATGGCGGTGCGCACGCGCGGATATGTGCCGCAGCGGCACAGGTTGGTGATGGCCGCGTCGATGTCGGAATCACTAGGGTCTGGCTGCCGGGCCAGGAGGTCCGCCGCCGCCATCAGCATGCCCGACTGGCAGTAGCCGCATTGCGGCACTTGTTCGTCAATCCAGGCCTGCTGCAGCGCGTGGCGCTTGCCCGGCGCGTTGCCCAGCCCTTCGATCGTGGTGATGCGCTTGCCGGACACCGCCGCCACGGGCAGGACGCAGGACCGCACCGCCGCGCCATCAAGATGCACGGTACACGCGCCGCATGCCGCGACGCCGCAGCCGAACTTCGTGCCTGTCAGGTTCAGGTGGTCCCGCAGCACCCACAGCAAGGGGGTGGCCGGGTCGCATTCGACGCTGACCGGCTGGTGGTTTACGTCAAGATTCATGTGTTATCTCCTTGCCCTTACTGAAGTTCATGCTGGCTTGTCGCGCATGCCAAGCGCTTTGGCGGCGCTGTGCACAGACCATCGACGGTCCGTTAGCCAGTCCTGACCGACCGGCGCCGGCTTGCCTTGCGAAGGGTAGTGACATCGCCGGTCCCCAGGGCTGGGCCTTCCAAGTCCCCTGATCGTATCCGCGACAACACCCTCCTCGCATTGGTGGCGCAGTCAATTTCCTCAGGTTTCGCCTCGATCTCCGCCAGGAGTGCAACGAGGTGCGCCTTGCTCTGCGCAAGCCGCACCTCCAGCGATTCGATGTCCTGCACCTTGCTGCGGAGCGTTTCAATCAATGAGCCATGCTTCCACTGCGCCAGGTCGGGCGGAAGCAGCGTGCGGATCTCGTCGAGACTAAAACCGGCCTGCTGCGCAGTCGCGATCAGGTCGAGCACCAGCGCCGCCTGAGGTGCATAGGTCCGGTAGCCGTTCCGCTGACGCTCGACCTTCAACAGTCCGATGCCTTCATAGAAGCGGATGCGCGACGGGGCAAGGCCAGTGCGCTCCGCCAGTTCCCCGATCTTCATGCTCGCCAAACTCCTCAACCAGCTTGAAATTGCCCTCAAGAATCTCTGGCTCTATATGTCAGTTAAAACGCGCTACCCAACCTAGCGGCAGGGCTTGCATCAGCACGCCCACAAATGCCCACGGCCAGCCAGGAACACAAGCCTCATCTGGCTCGCGCTCGATAGCTCTGACCATGTATTGGCAGCCGAGGTCCTCCGGAACTTCAAACGGCAACTTCTTCGCTGCTGCGTTGAGTTCCGTACGGATATAGCCGGGGAAGAGGGTGCTGACCTTTATCGGTGAGTTCAGTAGTTCGGCGCGAATGCCTTCCGCCAGATGGGCCACTGCTGCCCTGCTTGCTGCATAGGCGGTCAGGTGCCTGGGCAGGCCGCGTTTCGCGCTCATGGACGAGATAACCACCAGATGACCGCCGTTCTGGCTTCGGAAGATCTCCACAGCCGCTTCGCATTGGGCAAGGGCTGCTACGAAGTTTGTCTCGGCGGTGCGCAGGTTGGTGGCAAAATGGCCGGTACCAATGCGCCGTCCTTCGCCAATGCCGGCATTGACAATAATCCGACCCAGCCGGCCAAACATCTGCACAAACTCGCCAAATGTGGCGAAAACCTTTTCGTGATCATTGACATCAAGGGCACTGACCTCGACTCGCACGCCGAATGCTCCGCATAGCTCGCCCTTCAGCTCCTGCAGACGTTCGGTACGCCGCGCACACAGCGCAAGGTTGTAGCCGCGTGCAGCGAATTCCCGCGCCATTCCAGCGCCTAGTCCTGAGCTGGCCCCGGTAATCAGGACGGTCTTGGATTGATTTGTCATTTCGATCTCGTCTTGCCCGATCATTCAGCGCCAGGTCAGCAGATGACTGCGATCGCCGTGAAAGTGTGAGTACTCGTTAAAGGTCATGAGCCTGCGCTTACGCTGGCTGCTCACCTGCAATGACGTCATGCTGGCATTGGCCAGTGCCAGTTGACCTGCATCGCGGCTGCATCGCCAAGGCCAAGCAAGGCCTGGACAATCACCGCGATCACCCCACACGATGTGACTACCAGATGCGTCTCATCCGGCCTGGCCAGCTTCAGCACCTGCTCCAGTGCAGCCTGGCAGCGCGCCTGGAACTGGCGCCAGGGCTCGTCATAGTCCCCATCCGCAGTGCCACCGTACCAGTGCGCCAGTGCCGCACTGAACATACCGAAGAATGCATCGCGTGGATTCTCCGCGGTGGCGAGCTCTCTCATCATTACCACAGTTGTAGCGAGGCTCATAGCGGACAATCACCTGTTGGTGGTCGAATTCATCAAAACCTGCGAGACAGTGCGGCTCAAGGTCGCGGTTGGCACCCTGGATCAATCCCTTTGCCGTTTGCCGATGGCGCTGAAGCCTTCCGCACCAGAGAGCATCAATAGTTTCGCCGCGCTCGCGCAGTACCTTGCCGAGGTGCGCCGCCTGCTCGTGCCCCTTGTCGGAGAGACAGTCATAGTCTGTCGCCCCGAATGAGGCCTGACCGTGGCGTACGAGAATGACGCGAGTCATGGTTAAGCCCTCCCGCTTCGCCGGATCAGACGCCGACAGCGTCGATGGAGCGCATATACCATCAGCCAGAAATGCCTGAATGCCGGATTCTTCGTTTGCTTGTGGTGATAGCGGTAGTAGATCTGCTGAATGATGACTGCCAGCCGGAAGAGTCCGAAGACCTCGTAAAAGGCCCAGTTGTCGGCCTTGAGGCCAGTCTTGCCGAAGTAGTAGTCGACGACTTCTGTTCGGCTCAGCATGCCCGGCAAGTGCGTCGGTTGACGTCGCGCCGCCCGCATCATGAAGTTGTCATCGGCTTGCACCCAATAGGCCAGCATGGTGCCAAGGTCCATCAGAGGATCGCCCAGCGTGGCAAGCTCCCAATCCAGCACACCGATCACCTGCGTGGGTTCCTGAATGGACAGGACGACGTTGTCGAAGCGCCAGTCGTTATGGATGATGCAGGTTCGGCTGTCCTCGGGGGTGTTTGCCCGCAGCCACGCGCGCACGCTGCGAAAGCGTGGCACGTTCCAGGTAAGACTCTTCTCGTAGCGGGCGTCCCAGCCATCGACCTGACGCTTGCAGTAGCCTGCTCCCTTACCCAGTGAATCCAGACCAGCCGCCTGGTAATCCGTCTGGTGCAGAGCGATGAGCTGGTCCAGCACGTTCAGGCACAGTTCGCGCACACGCGGCGCCGTGAAATCGAGATCACGGGACAGGTTCGCGCGGGGATGATTCCTGCAATACGCTCCATGACATAGAAGTCGCACCCAATCACTGAAGGGTCCTGGCACAGGGCGACCGTGTTGGGCACCATCGGGTATACCGGCTTCAGATTCTTCTGAATGTAGTATTCGCGTGCCATGTCGTGCGCACCCGCCGCCTTGGTGCCTGCTGGCGGACGCCGAAGGATAAGATCGCGGTTGCGGTATTCCAGCCGGTAGGTCCAATTGGAAGCACCGCCGGAGTACTGCGTGATAGTCGGCTGCCCCGAGAGGCTGCGGTCCTGTGCTTTAAGCCATCGATCTACTGCCGCTATGTCGAACTCTTCTCCCGGACGAACCGCTCCGGCTTGATCTGTTACGGTCATGCTTTGGCTTCCCGATTTCAGCGTTTGGCCAGCGCCATCCTGGCTTGCAGGCGGAATGAGCGCGCCTGTCAGGTGCTTCGTTATATCACCTCGAAGCGCAAACCAGCATGGCGCGCCAGTCGGTCGATAAAGCGCTCGTCGAATATCGTCGCCGGTGTCCAGAAGCCGCCACCGCGCCCGATCTTGATACCGTTCTTAACGTGGTCCAGTGCCAGACTGGCCGCCGCCTGGACAAGTATCTTGCTGGTGGAGCCATAACCCGGATCGCGATCACCAGTGACTTTCACACGTAAGGTGTGCCCCCCTTCGGTTCGACCCAGGAGGCGCAGATCGTAGTGACCGGCCAACTGTGCCGCAGGGCTGGGCCCTTCACCGGGCTTGGGCAACAAGAAGCGCTCCATCACGCCGCGTATGGGGCTGATGACGGCGCCCACCATGAACGCACCGAGACCCGCCACGATCGTCAGTGCAGTCAAGCGGCCTTTGAACCCCCCCCGTCAGCATCGCTTCGTCATACGTGAACGGGTTGCCATAGGCCTTGCCAGACAAGGCGTTGGAACGGTGAACCACGCGCTCATTGATCGCCGCCATGACGAAGGGGGCTATCCAGGCATCGAAGTCAGTATCGAACTCGGCGGCTCTCACGTAGTGCTGGCGTGCCGTAAAACCGTGGCCCCTGGGGCAAAGTGCATAGGGGTTGGCCAGCTCCTTGCGCAAGGAAGGATCGGCAGCGGCCTCCTTGACCACGTTGATCATGCTGGTCACCGTGCCGCCTGAAGCGCCACCCTTGAGTGTCTTGACACGCATCTTGACATGGGCGGCCGGGGCACCCAAATTCCGCATCGCCTGTCGCTGCAAAAAATAGACGCCCATGTCGGAGGGCACCGAATCGAAGCCGCAGCAATGCACAATGCGCGCCCCCGACTGCTGGGCCGTGGCCTCATATTTCTCGATCATCCGCTTGATCCACTGGGTCTCGCCGGTGAGGTCGCAGTAGTCCGTGCCACTTGCAGCGCACACCTTGATCAGCGGTTCGCCATACAGCGCGTAGGGGCCGACAGTGGACACCACCACCCGGGTCTGCGCGCACAGGGCTCGCAACTGGGCTTCGTTAGCAGCGTCCGCCACGATGATGGGCAGGGATTGCCCCGCCGCGCCCAGCGAGCGCCTGACGTCCTCGAGCTTCGCTTCGGATCGGCCCGCAATGGCCCAGCGCATGGTTTCGGCCTGACCCGAGAGGTATTCGGCCAGGTACCGCGTCACGATCTGACCAACAAAGCTGGTGGCGCCAAAGACGACGACGTCATAGTCTGGTGCGGTCATGGACGTTCCCTTGCGGCGCTGATAGCCGAGGGGCTGGAAGTCAAGCCTTCCGGCTCACCTTCCAGCGGTCCGAATTCGATTTGTGCACACCGCCTATCCATATTCATTGAGCTTTCTCGATGATTGACCCTGTATGCGTGCCTGAGGCAGCGCCCAAGGCAAGCCGATTCAGCCGGCAGCCAGCACTTTAAGGTTAAACTCAACTTGAAGGTCAAGCATCCAGTGCGGATAGTTCAGGTTGGACTCATTCCGATCACCTTCTGAATCCCAACGGGGGTATTGATGGGATCGGAACCAAAAAACAGACGTTCCGACACATTGAGAGACGCGTTCGCCGGCAGTTTCTGGCCTTACCAGTAAGTTCCGGAGTCAGCTCGCTGCAGGGCGACGGGTCTTACCCCGGGCCGGCACGACGGCGCCTTCTTCGCGGAGGCGGTCCAGCACCCACTTCGTCCTGTCAGAGCAGGGCATATCCGCAGGCCGGTTTTCGATGTTCCTGATGGTGGCGAGCAGATGGGCCTTGTTTTGTTTGAGGCGCTTTTGCATGTCCTCGATTTCGGCGACTTTCCGCTTGAGGGCATCCAGTAACTCATCATGCTGCCAGTTCCCCGAACCGAGGGGTAGCAGATGGCGGATCTGATCGAGCGAGAACCCCGCACTCTGCGCGCTGGCGATGATTTCCAGAATCCATACCGCCTCCGGCGGGTAGTCGCGATAGCCATTCGCCTGGCGCTCGACCGCCAGGATCAATCCGGCTGCCTCGTAGAAGCGAATGCGGGAGGCCGTCAGACCGCTGAGCTTAGCCAGTTCTCCAATTCTCATACGGCACCTAAGAAAGCATTGACATTAAGGTTCACTTTAATCCTACAGTGAATCTTGGCCCGGCAAGGCAGGCCGAACTGGCTAGCGCGGCGTCCCCGGCCACATTTCCTCCCCTCATCTACCGATCTGGAAAGGAGCAGGACCTCCGCGCAGCAAATATCAGCGCGCACATCGCCGATTGAAGGCTTATGCACTACACAGGAGAAGCGAAAATGGGATACGTGACAACAAAGGATGGCGTTGAGATCTTCTACAAAGATTGGGGGCCACGTGATGCACAGGTGATTTTTTTTCATCACGGTTGGCCGCTCAGCGCTGACGACTGGGATGCCCAGATGCTCTTCTTTCTAGCGCAAGGCTATCGGGTCGTCGCACATGATCGCCGTGGTCACGGGCGATCCAGTCAGGTCTGGGACGGCCATGACATGGACCATTATGCGGATGATGTGGCCGCGGTCGTGAACCACCTCGGCGTGCAGAAGGCTGTCCATGTCGGCCATTCCACAGGCGGCGGCGAAGTCATCCACTACGTCGCCCGCCATGGGGAGGACCGCGTCTCCAAGGCAGTACTCATCAGCGCGGTTCCGCCGATCATGGTGAAGACCGAGAAGAACCCAGGCGGCCTGCCCAAGGAAGTGTTCGACAACCTCCAGGCACAGCTCGCGGCGAACCGTGCGCAATTCTATTACGACATTCCCGCGGGCCCCTTCTACGGCTATAACCGCCCCAACGCAAAGCCGTCGGAAGGCGTCATCTGGAATTGGTGGCGGCAGGGAATGATGGGTGGGCAGCGCCAAGGCCCACCATGACGGCATCGTTGCCTTCTCGCAGACCGACTTCACCGAAGACCTGAAGAGCGCCACGATTCCCGTTCTGGTGATGCACGGCGACGACGATCAGATCGTCCCTTATGCAGATTCTGGCCCGCTGTCGGCGAAGCTGCTCAGGAACGGCACCCTGAAGACCTATCCGGGTTTCCCGCACGGAATGCCCACTTCTAACGCCGAAGCCATCAATGCCGATCTGCTGGCGTTCGTGCGCGGCTGACAGCCACGGGTGCCAGAAGCATAGCCTTCTGGCACCTGGCTGCTTCCCCCTTCGCGAAGCATTTCCGGACGCTCGACCGCGCTGCAGTGGAGAAAACGCAATTCTGCTCGCCACGAGTTTTGTGGCGGGCTTTTTCATTTGGGGGTTCCCGTCATTGCGAAGCGGGAGCCTCAGCCTGAAATAGCCGCACGGCCGCTGCTCGGCGTCCGGTCCTCACAGCCGTGTCCCGCGACGCTCATACATCACCTCAAAAAAGGTATTGACATTAAAGTTGACTTTAACCTTAAAGTCGAACCACGATCAAAACGAGGTGACCCCCATGAACGTGTTCGACAAGTTGATCCTTCGCAACGGCTCAACCGTTCCGAACCGCATCGCCAAAGCCGCCATGGAAGAGAACATGGCGGACGCCGACCACGCGCCCTCCGAAGCGCTGATGCGGCTGTACAAGGCCTGGGCAGAGGGGGGTGCCGGCCTGCTGATGACCGGCAATGTGATGGTCGACAGCCGTGCCATGACGGGGCCCGGCGGCGTCGTGCTGGAAGACGCCAGGCACCTGGACCGGTTCAGGCGCTGGGCACGGGTCGGCCGATCCAAGGGGGCGCAGTTCTGGCTGCAGATCAACCATCCCGGCCGGCAGATGCCTGCCAATCTGGGGCAGCCCACCTGGGCTCCTTCTGCTGTGTCGATGAACCTGGGCAACATGTCCAGGCATTTCAACACGCCGCAGGTGATGACGCAGGAGGTCATCGAGGACGTGATCCAGCGCTTTGCCCGTACGGCACAACTGGGGGAACAGGCAGGCTTCACAGGCGTCGAAATTCACGCGGCACACGGCTACCTGCTGAGCCAATTCCTCTCGCCGTTGAGCAACCAAAGAACAGATGCGTGGGGTGGCCCGCTGGAGAACCGCGCTCGCCTGCTCTTTGAGATCGTCAAGGCCGTACGCGCCGTGGTTTCGCCCGGATTCGCAGTTGCCGTCAAGCTGAACTCTGCCGACTTCCAGCGTGGCGGCTTCACCGCGGATGAGGCCCGCCAGGTTGTGAATAAGCTCAACGAGCTTGCCGTCGACCTGGTCGAGTTGTCGGGAGGGAGCTATGAGGCTCCCGCCATGCAGGGTGAAGCCCGCGACGGCAGCGCGCTCGCCCGCGAGGCCTACTTTGTCGAGTTCGCCCGCGACATCCGCGCGGTGGCGAAGATGCCAGTGATGGTCACAGGCGGCATCCGCCGTCGGCCGGTGGCCGAGCAAGTGGTCAGGAGCGGCGTGGACATGGTTGGCATCGGTACTGCCCTGGCCATCGACCCCAATCTGCCGCGCGACTGGCGTGCTGGCAAAGACAGTGCGCCTGCGTTGCTGCCGATCAGTTGGAAGAACAAGCCGCTGGCCTCATTGGCCAACATGGCGGCAGTCAAGTTTCAACTGCGCCAGCTCAGCCGAGGCAAGGCCACGGATCCCAGGGTGTCACCGCTGCGCGCGCTGATCCTGCAGCAGGTGTCCAACGCATGCCGCGTCCGCCAATACCGGCGCTGGGTGGCTCAGCGCGTCCATGCCTGACCGGCCAGACAATGCTGCAAGCTGATGTCGAGACCTTTCGGACCCCATGCATCCATGAACGCACTGCTGAAGAACTTGCTCACCCTCGTGATGACATCCGTGCTTATGCTTCCCCTGCTGGGGCAAGCACAGGCCCCTGGTTCACAGGAAGTTGCCGCACAAGGTGCGCGCGTGCTGGTTGTCGTCACCAATCATGCGGACTACCCGAGTCGCCAGGACAAGTCCGGGCTGTGGCTGACGGAATTGACGCATTTCTGGGACGTGCTCCAGGTAGCCGGGGTCGCCATGGACATCGTCAGCCCGAAGGGTGGAATTAGTCCGCTTGATGAGCGAAGCCTGGGGAGGCTCTATCTTGATGATGCCGCCCGCTCCCACTTGCGCGACCCGGCCTTCATGGATCGACTCAATCACACGAAGCCGGCCACTGACGTTGACCCGAGGGCCTACAGCGCCATTTACTTCACCGGTGGCCATGGAACGATGTGGGATTTCCGTGACGCCCCGGACCTCAAGCGCGTGGCGGAGGCGATCTACCAGCAGGGAGGCATCGTGTCAGCGGTCTGCCACGGCAACGCAGCACTGATTCAACTTCAGCGAGCGGATGGCAAGCCGCTCATCAGCGGTCGACGCGTCACGGGCTTCTCCGATTTCGAGGAGCGCTTGTCGGGCACCCGGGATCAAGTTCCGTTCTATCTGCAGGACGCCATGGTGGACGCTGGTGCGAAGTACGAGAAGGCGCTCCTGCCCTTCACCTCCTATGTCGTCACCGATGGACGTCTTGTCACGGGGCAGAACCCTCAGTCGAGCGAAGCTGTAGCAAGGCAGGTGCTGTCGCTACTGCAACCGAAGGCCGAGTCTGCAGCCAGGTAGGTCCTGCCTTCGGCCCGTATCCATCCCCCCGGCGCGTCGCCGCCATGTGAGGCCAGAAATGCAGGCCAAGCGCTGGACCTTCAAGGTACGTTGGAGCTTAGGATGCTTCACGGCATCAATCACTCCCGAACCGGACCTTTCTCAACTTAAGCACCCAAAGTATCGTCAAAATGAAAATCAGCAATCTTGCAGCTACAGCAGGGGTAATCATGAGTTTCCTCTTGAATCCTGCATGGGCCGATGGCACATCGGAAACCAGGCAAACCGAAAGCACAACAATCGGCATCGCCGGCCATGACGTCCCTGTGGTTAAAGGCGGGCTGTATGACCGCTATCGCTCCAACCCTCCCCTTTCCGTCATTGCATCTGAAGCTCCGGACGTTGACTTGAGTTGGTTCAAGGGGCTCAAGAAGGAGAAGGTGGATATTGGCTTTGAATCCTATTCGCCAAACTTCTACTACAAGAACAGCAGGGTGACAGTCATCTTCACCGCGGACTTGAACAAGCTTCGGGAATTGATGCCTGCCCAAGTCCTGGAGAAGGTTCAACCGCTCCAGGTCTGGCCGGGCAGAGGCCTTGTCGCACTCACTGCCTACGCCTATGACTATTGCGACAACGACAGCTACAACGAGATTGGTCTCTCCGTCATCACGAATCGGCCGGGCAGCTCCAGTTTTGGACCGCTCACCTTGATGAGTCAGGCGATGTCGAACGACTTCTGGGGCTACGTACTGAAGCTTCCGGTTAATACCGAGCTCGCCAGGGTGCGTGGTGTGGTTGGCTACAACCTGCCGAAATGGCTGACGGGCATTAACTACCGCGAGACCGACAAGTCGGTTGTCGTCGAGATCTTTGACAGTCAGACGGGCAAAGTCGATGTCACCATGGAAACCAGGAAGCTGGCCAACCTTTCGAGCAAGATCTCCATGGTGACCAATAGCTTTACCAATGTCGATCAGCAAGGGCAATTGACCACGGCCTATGCAACTTCCCGTCAGCTCAGTCATACCTCCAGCACAAGTGCGGAGGCGGTAAGCCTCAGTCTGACTGAAGGAAGTCTATCAACGTTCATCAAGTCCCTGAACCTTGGCAAGATGGTCAAGTACGAGTACGTGCCCGAATTCCAAAGCGCGCTCTACTCCCCCAAGCCGCTGTGATCCCTTCTTGTCGTCGCGTCGACGCCGGTAGCCCCACACAGGCATGTCTGGGGGCTACCGCCTTTTATCCTTTCCGAGGCAGTCCCCCACAGATTTTCCCGACTTGGCGCGTGGCACTTGCAGACGAGCGGGCGAAGCTCGCATGGACGGCTAGATCGGGATGTGCAACGCGTCCTGATATGACTTTGACGAGCCGTCAGCGAGTCCCCAATGGCGGTTCTATGCCAAGAAGCCGCCAGATCATCGAAGGACTTGGGATGGCTGAGAAGGGTCGTTCAGGGACGGTCGGTCTGGCGATGGGCCGGTGTGCCCACAAACTGTCTTCGACTCGACGACGCACGGCCCCGCATGTGTCGGAGACCATCACGGCATGCCTACGTAAGCGCGGACAACGCGTGAGGTGGTACGCTGCCACCCATTGCCACATGGCGCATGAAGCACACAGGCGACATCCTTGTCAGACGGCAACCGATACCATCCAATGCCGCGGGGGCGGATGCTGGCGCCATGGACTTCAGGAGTCTGTCATGCCCGGAAAGAACATCCATGTAGTACCCGTAGACACCAGCTGGGCGATCGAAACTGAGGGTGGCGGTGGCCGACAGCTTTTCACATCCCGGGAGGACGCCATCGCCGCCGGCACCGAAGCAGCCAGGCAGCAGAAGGTTGAACTGCTGATTCATGGCCGCGACGGGCAAATACGCGAGCGCAATTCATTCGGCCACGACCCTCGCAACATCCGAGGATAGTGTCAGCCGCCCGCGGCCCCCTCTCGCTTTTCGAGTTGGCGCGCGCCAGCGACATCGGGTCACGGCCATGGCTGTCCGCACCACCGGAGGCAAGCCCAGGACCAAGCGCGTCACCGTCGAGCCCGATGCGCCGCTCGACCGCTACAACAGAAAGCGAGACTTCGGCGTTACGCCTGAGCCGACAGGACGAACGAAGGGCCGCAGCGGGCAGGCGCGGCCGCTGAACTTCGTGGTCCAGAAACACTGGGCCCGGCGCTTGCACTACGATTTCCGCCTTGAACTCGATGGCGTGCTGCTCAGCTGGGCGGTACCGAAAGGTCCCAGTTACGACCCCGCCGAGAAACGCATCGCCGTCCATGTCGAAGACCACCCGCTGGACTATGCCGATTTCGAAGGCGAAATACCGCCGAAACAATATGGCGCAGGGGCGGTCATTGTGTGGGATCGCGGTACCTGGACGCCCGTGGGCGATCCGCGCGACGGCATGGCCGCGGGCAAGCTGCTGTTCGACCTCAATGGTCAGAAGCTTATGGGGCGCTGGGAACTGGTGCGCATCGCCAAACCGGGCGACAAATCGGAGCAGTGGATTCTGTTCAAGAAACGCGACGCTTGGGCACGCCCGTTGTCAGAGTTCGATGTGCTGGCAGCGCTTCCGGACAGCGTTATCGCGAAGCCACTGAGTCCGCCGGACGAGGACACGGGTCCGGTCATGGAGGGAGACCCTGACTCGGCAGTCCGACGCGCGCCGCGCGTGCGCCTGCCGGCGAAGCTCGCGCCACAGCTGGCCACCCTCTCCTCCATCCTGCCGTCTGGCAGCAACTGGATCATCGAAACGAAGTTCGACGGCTATCGCATCCTGGCGCGGATCGACGATGCGAGGGCCGCGCTGTTCACCCGCAATGGCCACGACTGGACCCACAAGCTGAGTTCGCTGGCGTCGGAGATCGAGAAGCTCGACATCTCGCAAGGATGGCTCGATGGCGAGATCGTCGTCCTGCGCGATGGCATGCCGGATTTCAACGCGTTGCAGAACGCCATCGACGGGGATCGCCACGACGCTATCGTCTACTTCGCATTCGACTTGCCCTATTGGGAGGGCCGCGACCTGCGCAGCCTGCCGCTGGTGCAGCGCAGGGCCAGGCTAGCCACGCTGGTTGCCGACCGTTCCGAGCGCGTGCGCTTCAGCGAGGCGTTCGACGCGCCACCCGCCGACATGTTCCAGGCGGCGTGCAAGCTCGGCCTCGAGGGCTTGATGTTCAAGCGTGGCGACGCTCCCTATGTTTCCGCTCGCACCCAGACCTGGCTGAAGGCCAAGTGCAAGCTGCGCCAGGAATTCGTCATCGGCGGCTTCTCCGTTCGCGAAGGCGCGGTCGCCGAGGTGGGCAGGCTCTATCTCGGCGTCTACGCCGATGACGACCTGGTCTATACCGGCGGCGTTGGCACTGGCTGGGACAGCGCAACCGCGGCGACACTGCCCCAGCGCCTGGCTGCGCTGGCAATCGACCACAACCCCTTCTCCACCGAGGCGCGTGCCAGCAGGCGATGGGGTGGCCGGCGGCCCGCTGCGGTGCAATGGGTCAAGCCGAAGCTGGTCGCGGAAGTCGAGTTTTCCGAGTGGACGCCAGACGGGCAAATCCGCCACGCGTCGTTCAAGGGGTTGCGCACCGACCATGCCGCAAAATCGATTCGCCGTGAAGCGGTGCAGACTGCGGTGACCCCGCAAGGCATCTCGACGATCAAGGTCACCAATCCGGACCGGGTCATCGACCAATCCAGAGGGATCACCAAGGTCGAACTGGTGCGCTACTACGAAAGCGTCGCCAGCGCGATGCTGCCGCACCTGGTTGAGCGCCCGCTCTCGCTGGTCCGCGCACCCGACGGCATCGACGCCGCGACGTTCTTCCAGAAGCATGCGGAGACAGCGATGCCGGGGCTGACCGAGCGTCCCGCTTCCCTGTGGCCCGGCCACGCGGCATTGCTGACGGCGGACACGCCAGAGGCCATCGTCGCGGCCGCGCAGATGAATGTGGTGGAGTTCCATACCTGGAATTCCACCACCCGGCACATCGACCGCCCCGACCGCGTCATCTTCGACCTCGATCCGGGCGAAGGCGTGGCCTGGGAAACCATATTGGAGGCTGCGATGCTGGTGCGCACGCTGCTGGCCGAACTGGGCCTCCAGTGCTGGCTGAAGACAAGCGGCGGCAAAGGGCTCCATGTCGTCGTTCCGCTCGCGCCGCGGCGCTCCTACGACGAAGTGAAAGCGTTCTCCCGGGCCGCGGTCAAACATCTGGCCGCCATCCTGCCGCAGCGCTTCACCGCACGCTCGGGCGCCGCCAATCGCAAAGGGCTCATTTTTGTCGACTACCTGCGCAACGGCTTCTCGCAGACCACGGCGGCCGCTTTCTCCGCGCGGGCCCGGCCGGGCTTGGGGGTCTCGATGCCGGTGTCGTGGGAGCAACTTCCGAAGCTCAAAAGTGGCGCGCAATGGACAATCCGCGACGCGCGTGAGCACCTCAGCTTCCAAGTGGCGGATCCATGGCAATCGTACTGGCAAACACGCCAAACTTTGACGCAGGCAATCGAACAGTTAAGCTGAATTGACGTGCATCGCCTTATGGGAGACATCCAATGGCAGCCCGATCCCTCGCCTCCCTGTCGTTGTCGTTCGGCCTGGTGTCGATCCCCGTCAAGCTCTACACGGCCACCGAGACCAGCTCCGCGGTCCGCTTCAACCTGTTGAGCAAGGAAGGCTCGCGTGTGAAGCAGCAGTACATTTCCGAGCAGACCCAGCAGGTGCTCGAACGAGCCGACATGATCAAGGGCTATGAGTTCGAGAAGGGTCGCTTTGTCACGTTTTCGCCGGACGAGCTCAAGGCGCTGGAAGAAAGCGCCAGCCACATGGTCGATATCGTCGCATTTATTCCCGAGCGCAGCGTCGATCCGCTGTACTACGACAAGGCCTATTTCATCGCGCCTGACAAGCGCGGAGGCAAGCCCTACAGCTTGCTGCGCGAGGCCATGTCCAGAACCGGACGCTGTGCTATTGCCAAATGGGCTGCCAAAGGCAAATCGCATATCGTGCAGATCCGCCCGATCGAGGGCGGGCTGGTGTTCCAGCAACTTTTGTTCGCCGACGAAGTCCGCAATATCGCCGAATTGCATATCGAGGAGGCGGCGGTTTCCGACGCCGAACTGAAGCTTGCGATCCAGCTGATCGAGCAGGCCTCCGAAGAGGAATACGATCCGACCCAGTATCAGGATGAAGAAAAGATCAGAATTCTCGCCGCCATCGACGCGAAAATCGCCGGCAAGCATATCGTCGCGCCCGAACCGGTGGAAGCCGGCGCCGGCGGCCAGGTCATTGACCTGATGGATGCCCTGCGTGCCAGCCTTTCGAAAAAGGCAACGCCGGCGGCAAAAGGCAAAGCCGCTGAGACCCCACCCGCCCGCAAGTCTGCCAAGCGCGGCGCGGCGCCGGCCGAGCCGACGCCGATCCGCCGCACCACGAAGAAATCAGCGTGAACCGCGGCGAAGGCTTGACCACGCGGGAGCTGGAAGCCCGGCTGGGGGTGCCGCGGCGCCTGGTCGCCGGTCTGGTGGCCGCCGGCCTGGTGACACCCATGCGCGGCCGCCACGGCGAATACGTCTTTTCCTTCCAGGACGCCGTGCTGATACGCACTGCAGGTTCGCTGCTTAGGGCGTGCGTTGCCCCGACGCAGATCCTGCGTGCGCTGCGCCACCTCGAACGGCTCAAGCCAAACCGGCATCTGGCGGCCGTCCGCGTTGGGGCATGCGGGGGCAAGGTATCTGCCAGAGACCACCATGGCGCATGGATCGTTGAATCGGGCCAGCGGCTCATGGACTTTGAGGCCAGCGAGGAAGCGGCTGGCCAGATCACCGAGTTCACCCGGCAGCCGCCGCCGTATGCCGAAGCTGACGCAGCCCTGGCACAGGGCAGGGCGCTCGAATCTGTCGATGTCCGGCATGCGGAGGCAGCGTACCGGCGAGCCGTGGCACTTCATCCGGGTATGCTGGAGGGCTATCTGAATCTCGGCTGCCTGCTCGCCGACCAGCAGCGGCTCGGCGAAGCGATTTCACTCTACGAAGCCGCACTGGCGATGCTGCCCAACGAGCCGGAATTGCATTTCAATCTTGGCGTCGCCCTCGAGGATACCGGTGCCACCCAGGCCGCGCTGAGCGCCTACGAGCGTAGTATCGAACTGGCGCCTAGGGACGCCGACGCGCACTACAACGCCGCGCGGCTGCATCAGGAGCTCGGCCACATGCAGAAGGCGATCCGGCACTTCAATCAGTATCGGAAGCTCAACCGCTCCACGTAGATGAACGCGCCGGCGACGAACAAAAAAAATGCCCTCACGAGGAGGGCTGAGTGCATCCGAGAGAGTTTCTGTAGCGGGGACTACGGAGACAATCATAAGGGCCATGCCGCATTGGCTGACGCCCAAAAGCTCGCCAATTTCGACGTCTTTTGACGGGAGGATGGGCTGGAACGAGTAACATCCCAGCCCATCCTCCGTACGACCATGCATTCTATGAACTACGCGCACTCTGCCGCGGACCGATTGGTCGCGACAGCAGCGTCGTAACTGCGCCGGCGACCTGCCAGCCGTCCAACTCCGATTCGAAGATTCCATGCACCAGCCGGTCCAGGCAAATCACCTCAATACCGTCTGCCTCGACGGTACCGAGAATCCTTGCCACGGTGGTGCCACGGGTGCCGCGGCGCTTGATGGTCGCGAGGCCATCGCCGATGGCGATTTTGCAGTCTTCAGTTTTCATGCCGCCTCCTTGAGCAGCTCACGTTGATCCCGGGCCTGGCGGCCGTGAAGCTTGGCGAGATCTTCAACAAAATGATCTAGCAGCGTGTCCATGTGCAGGAACGCCTCGTCTTCCAGTTCCGGCGTCGCCCAGTCCAGGCTTGCCTCCATGGCGTCCCGTTTGTGCGCCACCATTTGGTCCTGGTGGGTGTCGATGCTTCCCGGCAGCTGGAAATACACGACCTTCAACTGCCCCTTCCGGTTCCACCGCAGCGCGCGCCGCATCGCCTGATACTCGATGCGCCACGTCCACGAACGGTCATAGAAGAGGACATAGTCGGCATTGGGCAGGTTGTAGCCGGCCCGGCCCGACGCCTTCGTGCACAGGAGCGCCGTGGCATTACCGGCCACGAACCGCCTGTCCTTCGCGGCCACGCGCTTCGCGATCGGAATGCCACCATGGAACGCCACTGCCTCTACGCCCTTCGCCTTCAGTTGCGCGGCGATGAGATCAATGACGCCCGGGTTCTCGGCAAACAGAATGGCTTGTTTCCCCTCCCCGGCAATTGCCTCGAGCCGCTCGATCACGGCCCGTTGCTTGCTGGTGAGTGGCCCGAACCTTCCGACTCCCTCCACCCCATGCTGCGGGTAATTCGCGGCGAAGTGCACGGCACGAATCCTGGCCAGGATCGCAATGAGATTGTTTGGGCGGCCTTCCTTGCGAACTTCTCGGTACCAGTCGGCAAACTCATCTGCTGTGCGCAGGTAGAGCGACAGGTGGGCAGGGTCCCAGTCTGTCTCCACCACCTCTACAGCCGGTGGGTCAATCTGGATGTACCGTGACACATCCGGCTCGCAGACCAGGCGTCGCTTGACGTGCGGCGCCAACATCTGGCGGTACATGGGCAAGTTGCCGATCTTTGGGACCTCGCGCTTTGCCCCGTCCTGCAGGTTTTCGGCAAACTCCCAGGTCACCCACTCCAACACCACGAAGTCGTTGCGGAAGCGATCGATGCCCCGTTCGGCATGCTGGGCAGTCGCAAGCCAGTTCGCCTCGAGATAACCACGCCGATAGCCATACGGCTGCGCCGCAGTGCCATCACCGCCCGTGAACGCGATCAGTCCGAAGATGTCGCGAGGGTAGTTGGCAATCGGGCTGCCTGTCAGCACATAGCGGCGCCTGGCTGACAATTGCCACAACGCCCTGCTCTGGTCACTGCTCGGGTTAGACAGCCGCTCACCCTCGTCAGCCACCAGCAGCCCGATGCGGCGACGAAGCCGATGCGCATAGGTGATGCGCGACGACGCGTCCCGGCGTACAGGCATGCGCAGGCGTTCATAGGCAATCAGGTTAATGCGCCCCAGCCTTCCCAGGTCTTCGGGGGCCTCGATCACGTGAACGTCTGAGGCGGGCAGGATCTGCGCCAGCTCAGCGCGCATCTCGGGTACCAGCCTGGCTTCCACCACTATCAGGCCATGCCGAACACCGGACAGCAGGATCAGCGCCGCGGCGAGCCGCGACTTGCCGCAGCCTTGCTCTTATGCGGCGACCGCACCGTTGGGCTTCAGCAGTAGCTCAACCAGGTCATCCTGCTGGAATTGCCAATCCAGCCACTTGTCGATGCCCAAGGTCAGCAGGCGTTTGCGCAACTGTGCAGCCTGCCCGGGATAGCGGCGTTCCAGACCTTCATGAACGACCTCCCAGGCCTGCGCAGACCTCGCGACACTGTACAGGCTGGTGATTTCGTCCAACGAAACCACGTAGCGCTTGCCGCATACCTCGTATGCGTATCGGCCATCCGCCTGTCGAGCAAACTGAACGGCCTGGCCAGCCTTGACTACCGGGCTGCCCCACACGGTGGTGTCCACCAAATGCGTCTTGGTCGCGACGGCAGCCAGCTGGTCCACGGCGCCGACACCGATCCGTCCAGACGGCATGCCGCAACGGCAGGGCCTGCCGAAAACTGCGTCGCATCCGCCGCCGGAAATGCTCCAGAAAACCCGGAGCAAACTCGGGCTCGCCGCCGGCGTGCTTCACCAGGCTCACAAGCTTGCCCAAGGTACGGACCGGATCGTCCTGTACCAGGTAGGCCCTCCAAGTCCAGCCGGCCGGTGCCCGCGTAACGAAAGCCGCTCGGCAAGCGCTGCCCTTCCAGCGACACGATGCGGCGCTCCAACACACGGTTAAGGACCATTGCTTCGGTAAATACGCACTCGAACCCAGGACAATTCGCCGTCCATCGTGCGAGATCCGTACCCGTTTCTGCGAAGTCACCGGGCGCGTGACAGCTGGTCCATGATCGCCCAGCAACTGGTGAGCCAGCTCCGGTTCAGCATATCGCCGCTCGTCCCACTGCAGCTCGAGGCGTGGCAGCGGCGCGGCCAAATCCTTGACCGGCTCGCGCAGAATTCCACTCCCCAGGCGATAGCGAGCGAATACGGCGATGGAGGTACGCACTTCTGCGCCTTCCTTGCGGAAGGCGCTCACCGGGAGGTCGAAGATCCCAACCAGGCGGCTCGCTGCGTCACTGTATGGCTCATCGTGCTGCATACACGCGTGGGCGAACTTGTCGACAAACGTGGTTGGCAGCAGGGCAACCACGACCTGCGCGGCGTCCAGTGCCTGCGCCAGCGCATACTCATGACTCAACGCGCTGGTGCTGGGCCCGAAGCGGCCCCAGGACGTGCAGTTGTAGGGCTGGAGGTGGGGCGATTCAAGGTGAATCGAGAATGGCGGGTTGATGAGGGCGATATCGAACCTGCGCGGGTGGATATCCTCCATTCCTGCATGCCGAAGGCTGCCATCGAAGCCGGCGGCCTCGATCGCCTGCTGGACAGCTGCAATCGTGGGCTCGTGCACATCAACGCCGAACAGGCTGTGCCGTGCCGGGTCTGCGAACTGCAGCAGTCGAGCGGAACCGACTGAACTGTCGAGGACGGACACCTTTCTATCCGGACGCCAGTCCGCCACCACACCCCCACATCAGCCGAGCAATGGCATCCGGCGTGAAAAATTGCGAAAGATGGCGCTGACGCGCCGCGTGCAACTCGCCCATGTGGGCGAGCTTTTCGGCCTGCGAGCCGAGGCTGACGATCGCCGGCAAGGGCTGCGGATTCAACCGGTCGATGCAACACACTGGAGACTGCGTGAGCAGTGGAGGTGTTGCAAATGAAGCAAAGGCGGCGTATCTACTACACGGAAATCCAGAAGGCGCTGATGTGGGAGCGTTGGAGGAAGGGCGAATCGCTTCAGCATATTGCGCAACTTTTCGATCGTAACCACTCATCCGTACAACGGATTCTGGCGGAAACCGGCGGTATCCAGCCCGCACAACGACATCGTTCCAGGCTGGCGTTGACGCTGTCTGAGCGCGAGGAGATATCTCGCTCAATCGTTGCTGGCCTTTCAATCCGTTCCATAGCAACCCGCCTCGGACGCGCGCCCTCTACCATTAGTCGGGAGCTCACGCGCAATGGTGGCGGTCAGGGCTATCGGGCGAGCCAGGCCGACCAGCTTGCCTGGGAGCGGGCCCGTCGGCCAAAAGTATGTAAGCTCGTCAGGAACCGCGCGCTGGCACGCGTTGTGTCGGACAAGCTGCAGATGCTGTGGTCTCCCGAGCAGATTGCCGGGTGGCTCAAGCATGCGTACGCGGTCAACAAGGACTACAAGGTGTCACACGAGACGATCTATCGTAGCCTTTACATACAGGCCCGCGGCGCGCTCAAAAAGGAGTTGCTGGAGCACCTTCGGCGCTCACGAGCCATGCGTCGTTCGCGCCATCACACACAAAAGACGGACGACCACGGCAGGATTTGTGACACGGTGTCGATCAGTGAACGACCTGCCACAGCCGAGGACCGTGCAATACCGGGTCATTGGGAAGGTGACCTGCTGTGTGGTAGCGAGGGCAGCCAGATCGTGACGCTTGTCGAGCGCCAGACGCGCTACCTTATGCTGGTGAAGATTGCCAGCAAAGACAGTGAGACAGTTGTCAATGCGCTCATCAAGCATGCGTGCAAATTGCCGCAGGAACTCTACAAATCGCTGACCTGGGATAGGGGATCCGAGATGGCGGAACACAAGCGTTTCACTGTGGCCACGGACATCAAGGTGTACTTCTGCGATCCTCAGCATCCGTGGCAACGCGGCTCGAACGAGAACACCAACGGCCTTCTGAGACAGTACTTCCCCAAAGGTATCGATCTCTCTGTCTACTCGCAAGCCAAGCTCAATGCCGTAGCGCGGCAACTCAATGAACGCCCTCGAAAGACACTAGGTTTCGATACGCCGGCAGAACGATTCCATCAATCCGTTGCGTTGACCGGTTGAATCCGCAGCTCGTACCAGTCGTTCATGATAGGTCTCGAAAATGAAAATGCCCCGCTCTGAAGCGGGGCATGAAGGTGGATATACGACGATAGGCGAGCGCCAATCGATGGCGCCCTTTCTTGCTGTGTCAGGATTGGTCTTCCATGAACACGGCACCGTATTCGCGAATGAAGAGCATCAATTCTTCCGCGATCTGGTGCGAAAACTTGAACTCCCATGCGTCCTTAAAAAAGACGATGTCGAGCCCGGGATAGCTTCGCTTCTCGCGGTAGTTGTACTCGAGGGTATGGACGTTCATGCGCCCGGGGCCGCTGGCCAGGGCCGCATGCCCCGCCTTGGCGGCAAATGCGATAAGACCCTGCAGACAATCCGCGGCATGCTGACAGCTGTAATAGCCCAGCTTGCGTGCGGATCGTCCGTAGCAGCCTTCCGATGTCGCCCGCAAACGAAGCACCACCGCGGAAGCGGTCCGCTTTACCTCTTTTTTCCGGTTCAGCCAGAAGCCCTTGATGACGCGCTGCGCAGCTTGCTGATACGCCAGCTCCTTGCCGCCATCGCCGCCATAGCGAGCGCGAAGCGATGCCCACAGTCCATCGATGTCAGGAACCCGACCAGCATTGAGTGCCTCGCCGATGTCCAGCCCGGCCTGCTGGCGCTCTGTGGCATCGTCGATGTCCAGCCGAGTCCCCGCCGGAGCGAACTCACGTCTGGCACGGTTGATCACGTTGCCGGCAAGCGAGGAGCAAAAGCGCTCCAGTTCCGCATGCGTACGGTAGTCCGACCGGACTTCCACAGCGTGGGAGTGTTCAGGGATACCCGCCAGGCAATCGCGCTCGAAGTTCGCCGCAGAGCGATAGGCAGCGTCGGCCGCTTCCTGCGCCTTGACGAAGCGCTCGATGATCTCGTTGTACATGCGACCTCCCTCAGTGCAGGGAAATTGCAGGACCCGCGGGCAGAGGCGAGAAGCCCATCGCCCACCAAGCCGCGACCGGATAATCGGGGAAGTCCGGAATGGCGCTGCGGCAGAAGCTGGCAGGTACATCCGCCAGTTCAACGGTGCCAGCAACGACCTGCGCTCGCCACTGTGCCTGCAGGCGCAGCCACGTGAGCTCGGCTGGTGCAATCGCATCCCAACACGTGGGGATTCTCGCCTCATCGAAGAGGTCCGCCCCTGCTGCCGTCATGATCGCGACCACCTCGTGGTAGCGGCCAAGCTCATGCGCAAATCCGCGGCGCTCGAATGTGAGCGCGACCGGATCTGGATTGCCAAAGACGCGTTTCAGTTGGCGTATGAAGACTGCGCACTCAAGGCGCGATGGGTTTCGTAGTCGGCGTGGCCGACCTGTGCACACGATTCCTCGGCGGGAACCGGTCCTACTTCTATGCTGATGGTATGGAGTTTGAACATGGCGTTGCCTTAGAAAAGGGAACGCCCCCACCGGGCGTTCCCCGGTGGGTGATAGAGACCCGCTCGTTGCGATCGGGATGGTTGGCTTTATTGGCCGATGGCGATGATTTGGTTCAACTGCTCACATGCGGCAGTAAAGACCTCAGCAGGCGCCTGCTTCCACGGGTGTGCTTTCGCACGCCGAGCGCGCCAGTCGAACGACTTAGGCTGGTGGGCCAGTACATAGCTTACCTTGCCCCTGGGCCCCGCGAAGCTGATTGCAAACGGATTCGTTTCGTTGTACGCCGCCGTAGTCATTGGGAGGCCGATGACAATACCGGTGCGCTCGTTGAACGCCTGAGGGGAGAGGACAAGCAACGGGTGCATATCCTTCATCTCTCTTCCGGCCTGCGGATTGCAGTCGATCCAAATAATGTCACGTCGCTCGGGCACCCATAGCTTGCGCGCCGCCATTACATCGCCTCCGTCCCAATGGGCGATACGGCCATTGCCTCCCCGCTGTGCTTTGCGGGATCGAACAATGCGAGCTTTTCCGCGAGGGTCAAGGTACGCTGACCAACAGGCTTCACAGTGAGCCCGTCGTCATCCAACGCCACCTCAACGGTAAGGCCCTCGGTGAAATGGGCAGCGCGTGCCACATTCGAGGGAATGCGCACGGCGAGGCTATTGCCCCACTTCTGGATCGTCAACGTTGCGGACTTGGACATGGAAACCACCTGGTTAAATGTAGAAACAAGTTTATACATGCTTGAGGCACGTTTCAACACGTCTCTACTATTACGCTCTTGGGCGACCAAGGAAAAGGGATTCATAGGTTTCCTGACAAATCGAGGGAAGCGCCCCACCGGGACGGCTCCCGGTGGGTAGCGTTGGCTGCTGACACGAGAGGTCAGCCGGCGGTGGCAGGCTTCGGATCCAGATTCAGCAGCTTCGCGAGAAGCCAGCTGATCAGAACCAGAAACTCGATTTCAGCAACGATGTGCAATTGCATTGCTGCAAGACGATCGTCACCGGTGGTCACAACGAAGTACAGCGCCGCGAACAGGTTCATAACCGTCGCAAGGACGGCCAGCGTGCTGGTACGGGAGGAGATAAGCATGGAGAGGCTCCGGAAATGGAGCCTTCCCCATTGGGAAAAGCCCCAATGGGTGGAAAAGCAGATGGCCGGTACGCCGGCAAGGTCGATGCGCTGAAAGCGCGGAGAATCGGGCGGATCTTACAGCGAATTGACGCCGGTGGACAATACCCCGGGGCGCGGTCAACCTGCAGCGCGCCGCCGTCGGCTCGCTTCTCGCATGCGGTTGATGACATCCCAGCGGCGCAGATCAACCTCTTCCGGGTTCTCCAGGTTCGAGTGATCCAGTATCGGACCCTCATCGCCAAACGGCGTGTAGTCTTTGGGCAGTTTGCCCTCCTCCTTCAGCCGCGCGGCCTGCAATTTTGACAGCCCGTGGCTGGTTTCGCTGATCGCAACGTAGTCCCAGCGCTGCGGCACCGCGGCTTCGGAGAACCAGTCGTCGCCCTCCCCCGTCGCAACGAGAGCGACGACGTCATAGACACTGCCTGTCGACGAGGGAAGCGCCCTGACCTCGAAGCGAACGACCTCCGGCCGTGGATGCCAGAACACCCGATCCAGATAACGTTTGAACGTAAAGGCGTCCAGGCGCGCAATCTCCCCGTATTGCGGGTCCCCCGGAGGGATGAACTCGCGCTCGCCTGCAGGCCGGGTGCCGAGGGACACTTCGCGAAAGCTGGTGGTGGGGGACGCCATGACGTTTTCCGTGAAAGATGGCCCCAATTCTATAGCTTTCACTGACAACTACTGCCGGCCGGGCCGGGAGAATAGCGTTTTGGTAAACCTCGTCCGTCGGGCGCCTTGACTTCGGTGCGGGGCCGGTATCTTGGTCTGAGACCATCCAATTTCTTGCCGCCCATGCGATTCACCCGACTCGAACGCCACGCCCCAATCGACTTTAACGCCCGCCGCGTGGCCGCCTTCGCGCGCAAGCAGCAGCGCGAGCGCGACCGATATCCGCTGTTCGCGGAACACGTGGCCGCCGAACAGCACTCGGCCGACGAGGAGCTGGCCCGCCGCCAACGGCGCTCCAACAGGCTCGAAACGGCGATGCGCGCACTACACGCCCGCGTCTGGCGCGAGAAGCGCGCTGTCTACTTCTCGCTGACGGCGGAGCAGCGGGCGGATATTCGCACCAAGTGGCTGGCGTGGACCGGCCCCACCACCGCCCTCTACTTCGCCTACATCGTGGACACCGTCAGTGGCGAGGCTGCGCAACGCGCCGCACCCTCCCGCGCACACGCGCTGACCATCAAACGACGGGTCCTTGCGAGCCTGCCGGAACAACTGGAGATGGCATGACTCCTACCGCCGAACAAGAGCGTGTCGTCGAGGCGGTACGCGCCGGTGGTGCCGTCAAGATCAGGGCGTACGCCGGCGCCGGCAAGACTTCCACGTTGCGCATGGCCGCAGAGGCCCGCGGCCGCGCCCGGGGCCTCTATCTCGCATTCAACAAGGACATTGCGACCGAAGCCGCCAGCAAGTTCCCGTCCAACACCCGCTGCCGGACCGTACATTCGATCGCCTACGGTGCCACCCGCCCCGAAATCACCCGCAAGCTCAAGAATCCGGTTGAGCCGCCCCATCAGCTGGCCCTGCGCTACGGCTTGGGCACCGTTCGCCTGCCCACCACCATCGGCAAGGATCTGGAACTGAGCGCCAGCAAGGTCGCCCGGATGGTGATGGACGGCGCGGCGCGCTTCTGCCGCTCCGCGCAGGGCGAGCCGCTCGCCTGGCATATCCCCGTCGAGCCCATCATCCGGGAAGAGGAAGCCGAGCACCTACGCGAATCCCTGCTCCCGCATGTCCATCGGCTGTGGCAGGAATACTGCGATCCCGCGACGCCATCTGCCATCACCCATGACGTGTATGTGAAGCTATGGGAGCGAAGCCGCCCGATAATTGGCGCCGACTTCATCCTGTTCGACGAGGCGCAGGATGCCGACGGCCTGATGCTGTCGGTGCTGCGCGCCCAGCAGGCGCAAGTGGTCTATGTGGGAGACCCCTACCAACAGATCTACGAATGGCGCGGCGCAGTCAATGCGATGGACCACATTCGGGCGCCCGAGCGTTCGCTCACCGAATCGTTTCGGTTTGGGCCGGCGATCGCCCAGCTGGCAAGCCGGGTGCTCAACCTGATGGACGAAGACGTGCCGGTCCGTGGCCAGGATCACATCGAGTCCCGGATTCTGCAGGACTCCACGCCGGGACACGATCGTTTCGACGCCATCCTGTGCCGTAAGAACGCCACAGTGCTGACCCATCTCGCCCAAGGTATTGCCCGCGGCGACAAAGTCGCCGTACGCGCCAATGTCGAGGAACTGAAGGCCTTCGCCGACGGCGCCGAATTGCTGATGCGCGGCCAGCGCATTGGGTACCCCGCCACCCTTGCACTCTTCGAGTCCTGGGAGGAGGTCCAGGAGCACGCCGAATCGTTCGCCGGGCGGGACCTGCAGCCGCTGGTGAAGCTAATCGACAACGAGGGGGTGGACTACCTGCGCCTGATCCTCACTCGGGTGTCGCCCGAAGCCGACGCCGACTACATCGTCAGCACCGTGCACCGGGCCAAGGGCCTGGAGTGGGATCGAGTTCACCTCGCCGGCGACTTCAAGTTCAAGACCAACGATGAAGGCGACTTGAGCATGTCGCCGGAAGAAATGCGGCTGCTGTATGTCGCGATGACCCGGGCCAAGCAACTGCTCGACATCAGCGAGATCCGCCGCGACCTGTACACCATGTTCCGCGACGCCGGAGTTTAGGAGAAGCCCATGATCACCGTGCGTGTTGGCAACAACGAGTTGCCACTTGAAGATGTGTTGGAAAATCCCGGTCGGCATTCCCGCCTGCTTGAACACGCGAAGACCACACAAGGCTTTGCCGAGTGCGGTTGCACCTCCGGACGGCCACGGCCGAAGCTGGTCATCCGGCGCCACCGTGAGATCTTCCTGCTCGCGCGCTGGCCCGAACAGGCTCAACTGCACGGCGATAGGTGCCCCTTCCAATGCCGCAACACCGGCAAAGGTGGTGCCGGCACCGAACTGGACCCATTCCGCTTCCGCAACGGCGCGCTGGATATCCGCCTTGACGCGAGTCTGCGGATCAGCAGCCGCACCCCAGCAAAACCGGTTCAATCCAACCCCGAGGGAGAATCGAAGAAGCCACAGCGGTGCACCGCAGGCCTGCTTGCCTTCCTCGAGTTCGCGTGGGAGCAGGCCGGGCTGAACCTCTGGCCCGGCACGGGCGGACGGGGGTGGAGCGCTTGCTGGTCACAACTCAGCGCCGAGCTGGCGGATTGCCGCATCAATAGCCAGCCCGCCGACAAGACGCTCCATATCCTCGAGCGATGGGAGCCCGCGCGCAAAGCAGAAATCCTGGCGGAACTGGATGCGTGGCTGGCCAGGCTCACGCCATCCGCCGCCGGTAGCCGGCGAGGCCTGCTGATCGCCGAGGTTGCGTCGCACGAGCCGTCGCAGTTCGGAGCAAAGTTCGCTCTCCGGCAAACGCAGCTGCGGTGCTTCATGAGCAGCGCGCTGTACGAGCGCCTGCAGCGCTCTTACGGGCCTGCGTTGGCCGGGGCTGGGCAGCCGAATCTGCGATGTGTCGCCGTGTTCCTGGTCGAAAAGCCGGTTGACAGGAACTACCTCACGATCGTGGACGGCGCCGCGATGCTGACGAATGCGCAATTCCTGCCCTGCGACTCCACCTACGAAGTGGCGATGGCCGATCACCTGGTCACGCTGCGCCGCGCATTCCGAAAGCCGCTGCGCCACCTCGGCAACGCGCCCGTCCACCCGGATTTTGTGCTGACCGATACGGCAGCGGAGGTCATCGTCGAAGTCCTTGGGCTCACCGGCAACCCGGAGTACGACGCCAGAACGGCGTCCAAGCGTGAGCACTACCGAAGCGCCGGCATGTCCGTGGTCGAATGGGAAGCGCCCACCCAGGCGCTGGACTCCGTCCAGCTTCCGCCGGCGGCGAAGCGATCTGGGGCAGCCCATGAAGGGTGACGACGCATCCCTCAACGACGAGCTGTTCCACCAGGCCGTCGAGCTGGTCCACCAGCACCGCGCAGCGTCGACTGCACTCATCCAGCGCCATCTGCGGGTCGGCTGGAGAGCTGCAGAAGCACTACTGCAACGCATGGCCGCCGAGACGATGGCCGTGCGCAAGATGCAGAACGGCCTGTACCTCTACATCCACGGCCCCATTGGCGAGGAACTGGCGCGCCTTACCGCCTTCGCTCAGGAGGTGTTGAGCGCGCTGACCACGGATCGGATCGATGCGGACCAACTGCGCGCGGCCGCTCTACGGCACGGGCTTGCTAAAGAGGCGACAGTCTCCGCGCGTTGTGGCGACAGTTGCGCTTGCGCGACGCTGTTCGAGTTCCCCGTCGTGTGCTTCAGGCCAAGTACTGATGTGGCCGGGCGCTGACGGGCCATCGGCAAGGCGAGCCGGCTTCCCTTTCCTTGACTTGCCTCTGCGCGCGCTACGCTGGATCGCATCCAGTTCAAGCAACCCAACCGCGCCTTCCCCTCCATGAAGGCATTGCGAGGCGAGGAGATTCGATAATGCCCCTCTTCAACATAGAACTCGTTTACCGCGCCGTCATCCAAGCCGACGACGCCGAGGCAGCGCTGTCGGCCGCCAGGCGCGAGCGCCGGGACATCGAGAGCGACTGCGCCGAGCCGCGCTACGACCTGGCGGGCCAAGTGCGCGCACCTGCCGACCTCAAGGATGGTTGGACCGAGTCCGATACCCCATACGGTGGCGACGGAGCGACTTCCATCGGCCAGCTGTTGCTCGCCGCAGAGTGGCAGCCAGACCGCGACACCCGTACGATCGACATGTTCGAAGGCATGCCGGCATGAGCGATTACACCCGCATCGAGTGGGCAGACCACACATGGAATCCGTGGGAAGGCTGCCAGAAGGTCGGCCCGGGCTGCGACCACTGCTATGCCGAGGCCCGCAACGCCAGGTTTGCCGGAGGCATCGCCATCAATTGGGGCGCTGGCGCGCCGCGCCGGCGCACGTCGGCAGCCAACTGGCGCAAGCCGCTGTTATGGGATGCCCGACACGTGGCGTTTGCCGCCGTCCATGGCCGCCGGCAACGCGTCTTCTGTGCGAGCCTGGCGGACATGTTCGACAACACGGTGCCGCTGGAATGGTTCATTGATGCGCTGGAAGTCTGGCGCCGAACCCCGAACCTCGACAAGCTGGTCCTGTCCAAGCGTATCGGTAACGCTACACGTCGGCTCGAGGCAGCACTGGAGCACCTCCTGGCAAGCCGCGACCGCGACAGCAGCTCGACGGCGCAGTGGCTGGCCAGCTGGCTGGAAGGTAACGCTCCCGCCGATATCTGGCTCGGCGCCACCGTGGTCAATCAGTGCGAGGCCGACCGTGACATCCCGAAGCTGATGCGGGTCCCGGCCAGCATGCGGTTCCTATCGATGGAGCCGCTGCTGGGCCACGTCGATGTCTTCTCCGTCGCCAGCGCGCCAACCATGATCGACTGGGTCATTGCAGGCGGCGAGAGCGGACCTGGCGCACGCCCGATGCATCCGGACTGGCCCCGCTCTCTGCGGGACCAGTGCGCCGCAGCTGGCGTCCCGTTCTTATTCAAGCAGCATGGCGAATGGGCCCCCGGGTCGGGGGATTTTGGGGCAGGTCGTTACGAGACTGCGGCGGTGGCGCGCGACGGCCGCGTGGTGCATGGTGGATTTGACGCTGCCGGCTATCCTGCCGGCGCCTCCAGGGCTGATGGTTGGTCCATGATCCACCGAGCGGGAAAGCGCCATGCCGGCCGTCTGCTCGATGGCGTTCAGCACGACGAATTTCCGATCAGTAGGGCGGATATCGCACAAGCCTGTCGACAAGCCCTCAGCAAGGAGACCGCCTGAGCTGGCGGCTGGAAAAATCAGTGCACTCAACCAAGGAAGCAATGCAGCATTTTGACAACGACCCATCCGAGTATCCCGAGCCCGAGACCGTTCTCGCGATCCGCGGCGCGATCGCCACCGGCAGGATGGGGGGACCTATGGGCGAGCCGGGTCACTGGCTCAACGAGTTCTGGCAAATCGGCCGGGCCCTTCGCGAGCACAGCGAAATGCTCCAGGGCTTCCAGGGCACGGCTCGCCGCGGCTTGCTCAGCACCTCAACACGGTACCTGGCCATCAACGAGCCGATGTTCGAACAGCCCGACGACCAATCATGACGGCCGGCCGTCGGCGCAGGTCATAATTCCGGCTTTCTCCATCCCGGATCCCGCCATGCCAACCGGCCTGCTGAACTGCGCCCACTGCGATGGCGCCCCCCTATTCATCGCCGGCCGTCTCCAGGCCGTCGTCGTTTGCGAGGAGTGCGGCGTCTCGACGCCGCCGGTCCGCCTCGAATCCACCGACAGCGATAAGGCCTTCGCACAACTGCAGGCCATCTGGAACACGCGGATGGAACACCGCCCAGCCGATGAGCAGACGATCTCCATGCTTGCCCGGCGGGAACTGAGCGCCTCCGATATTCCCTATTTCCTGAACCTGCTCGCCTCCACCACGGGTGACTGGTCGTCGAACGGCCCGAAATTCGCGGCCATGGCCGCGGCGCTGGCACGGCCAGGCGTTGACTTCAGGTACGTCTCTCCGCCCGAAACGGTGCTCGAGGATGCGGGACGGTACCGCAAGCTGGTGCGCCGCTCCAAGGTCATCTATATAGATGGCGCTCCCATGGTCAGATTCGACCACGTCCCGGCCATGGCCGCTGCGATCGCCGAGGAAGCCAAGGAAGACGCTCCATGGCCATTCCCGATCCTCGAGGAGTTTGTCGCGCGCGCCGTGGACAGTCTGCCGGATAGCGCCCAGCCTTGACTTCCCGCCGTCCGCGGCAAGCTGGAAGCTCTACCTGCTCGAGAACATTCCATGCTGCGCACCATAGCCGCTTCCACCCTTGCTTTCGTCCTGTGCTTCTCAGCCGGCGAAGCGAGCGCCAGGGATTCATCGCAATCCGCATGCCTCCAGGTCTTCGCCGATGGCCGGCCACCTGCCGTCGGCAGGCATGCCGATAACCGTCTTCTCTGCTTTCGTGCCTATGCGGTTATGCATTCCGCGCGAACGCGCACGGCTGTCTGGTCGGCCGAGCATTTGACACGCGCGGCGGTCGACGCAGCCCGTGACCTGCCGCGCGACAGCGACTTCTACGAGGAACCGAGGCTTGCGCGCAACGAGCGGGCCAGCCTGAACGACTACGGGCGCGGCGCCGGGTTCGACCGGGGGCACCTGGCGCCCAGCGGCGATTTTGGCGACAAGGCATCCCAGGCGGAGAGCTTCAGCCTGGCGAACGTCATCCCACAGCACCCGTTCTCCAACCGGCGCACATGGAGCCACCTCGAGACATCGACCCGGCGCCTGGTGCGCAAGGTCGGCACCGCCTACGTCGTCACCGGCCCTGCGTTTATCCGGGACGCCGGCACGCTGCGAGGCCGCATCCAGATCCCGGACTTCGTGTGGAAGGCCATCTACGTGCCCGGGAGGGGCGCCGCGGCCTACATCGCGCGCAATGACGCGACCCCGGCATACAGCGTCGTGAGCATCGCGGAGCTGGCTCACTTCGTCGGCGTGGACCCGTTTCCGTCGCTGCCGGCGCCCATGCGCATGACAGCGTTGGATTTGCCGCCGCCTACGCCGCACCCGGGCGAGCGTGTAGCCAGGAAGGTCTCATTCGCGTGGCTGGCCGGCGCCGAGTCTGCCACAGCTGTGCCGGCGGTAGATCCGCTGCACAAGCTTGCTCGCACGGCGAGCACCATGCTGGCGCTCGCGGCGGCTTACGCACGATAGCCTCTCCACGCCCGCACGCGAAGCATCGGTTCGCTGGGCTGGCATGCGAGGCACAATCAGGAATTCAACGCCTCCTTGAATTTCTGGCCCGCCTTGAACTTCACGGTCTTGGCAGCCCCGACTTTGATTTCCTCACCTGTACGCGGATTGCGCGCGATGCGCTCGCCACGCTCGCCCTTGCTGAAAGAGCCGAAGCCAACAAGGCTCAGCGTATCGCCCGGGGCCACTGCCTCCATGATCGAGTTCAGTGTCACGTTCAGGGCCTGCTCGGCTTTGGTCTTCGTGAGGCCTTCCACGCCCGCCGCGATAGCGTCGATCAGTTCAGATTTCGTCATGCGCTTCTCCTAAGGATGCGTTACGTAGGATTGAAGGGGCAACTTACCATTTTGCGACATGTAGTTTCCCGGCAAGAGTGTCGCAAATGCAGCAAGCTTTTGGGAAAACTGAGTTGAGCTCCTCTCAACCAAGGCTGGCAAGTAGCCGATAGAGCTTCGCACGCGAGATCCCGAGACGCCGTGCTGCCATCGCCTTGTTGCCATCTGCCGCGACAATCGCGGCTTTGATCTCGTCCAGCGTCGGGTCCTTCTGGCCCAGGTTCAACTGTGTCGAGTAGGTTGAGAGGTAGGCATTCGCCTTTGTCGCCCGACTATGGCCTGCTGCCTCAACGACCTTTTGCATCGCTTCCCTGTGTGCCGCCACATCGACTACCCGGCCGCCGCCCTTCACAGCGGCCGCCTGGCCACTTTCTCGCTCGTACATCTGTTGCAGGAACTGGTGGCGCAGGCCATGTGCCGTCACACCAGCACCGCTCTTGGTGACGCCATGCTTCTCCAGAACGGTATAGAAGCGCCTGCGCCAGCGGTTCTGCGTGAACGAAGCTGGGATCAGCGTGCCCCGCTCCGGGTTGGTCGCATGAGCCAGCGTTGCGGCCTGGCCCAGCACTTCATACTGCCAACCAAACTCGATGGGAACACGCCGCGGTCTACCGCCCTTTGTGCCGTCATGAACGTGCAGGTTCCCTGAGGGCAGTACATCGTGAGCCGGGCGCAAGCGCCAGCTTTCCTTCGCGCGGAGCCCGAAGGCGGCTTCCAGCTTGAGTTGCAAAGCGACATGCGCATCGGTCCGCGCGATATCCGCGATCAGTGCCGCCGCGTCGATTCCCTTCCCCTCCCACGACCGGTCTTCTCGTGCCACGTAGCCGCGCACGTAACCGTCGGGCCTGACGATGTAATCGTCGATCCTGCCGACCATGCCAGCCTTACCCATCCAGGATGCGAAGGCCCGCAGATGAGTCAAGCGCAGTTCCACGGTCCCCACGTTCAGCTTCCGCGCCTCGACCCAATGCCGCACCAGCCAGGCGATGTGCTTCTGCCTGATGCTGTAGGGCGATGTGACGGCCATCCCGCCAACCCGTCGCAATTCCACAAACATGGCCAGGAGAGCCTGAATCCGCTGGCGCTGCGACATCTGCGACAGGAACCGTCCGCTCACGCGCGTACCGCTGTGCGGAAAATGGAGGTTGTCCGCGGCAAGAACGGCGAACTCGTCCTTGAACCGCTCCGGTAGCTCGTATTGGTTAACGACAGCGCGGAGGTTGATAGTCTTTCTCATTCTGAGCCCTAAGGCGCCACACAGTGCACGGCGCGGTTTCCCGGGCAATCACCGACCCCGATTCGGACATGCCCCTCGAGTGCGCCGGGATACCACCCCCGGCTTTCCGGCCCACCCTGGCCGGTCCTACCCCCCACCTTCCTGTCCTTTAGCGATGCCAAACCGATCAGCCCTGAGCATGGAAGCAATGCGTCGTGACTGTCCGCTGCACGAAGCGCGCCGGCTTTCGCCCACACGCCGCTGCGCGGCCACCCTATCCGGATGCATCTCGCGATGCAGAGGCCATGCCGCGCCAGGATTGCGTCCTGATGCTGGCGGGCCCGCCGTGATGGGTGATTACCTGATGCGCTGTTCTGGTTCCGGTAGCGCCCTCCGGTTCGAAATTGCTCAGAAGCCTGCTGTCCACCTTCTTTCGGTGCGCACATGGCTCCCCGCCCCAAAGCCGGATCATCCCCGCCGCAGTGTGTCGGGCTTCGTGATCCGCACCCAGCCAAGCGGCTGAAAGGGCGTCGTGCATTCGCGTCGATTCCACAGAGCACCTGTCCGATGTCCGGCTTCGGAATTGTCCGCACTACGGTCTATTTTGACGAACAGACCGCCAATCGGCTTGGTATCGCGGTGTCCGGTGTCCTCACTATCCGACACGGTCCACTTGATTTGATTGAAAAAAATGCCGGGAAAATTTCCGGCTTGGACAACAGGTGTCCGCAAGCCCTCGCTAAGGAGGTTTTGGGACTTTCATTGCCGCGCAAATGGCGGCGAGGTCGATGCGTCGGGGACGCGGTAGGTGCTCGAAGCATAAACCAGCGACCTGCAGCGTTGCAATGTTTGAGGGTGCAAATTCGGGAGATTTTGGCGACTTGACTTTGATTTGGCGAAGGTAGAGTCAGCTATGTCGATGTGCCACGACGTCCGACTCAGTTGACGCGAGACCGAGTAAGTCCCACCAAGTGCCAGATGATTCCAGCGCCTTGCAGCGAGTCATTGGCACATGGCGCGCCCAAGATCGACTGTCTCCCAGAATCAGGCACCAAGTGCCACTTACTGGGACATGGGACTAAGCAGCACATCGTAGCCACCCATCACCCATTTCCTCTAGGAGAAGAGCAATGAAGATCTCGACCGTCGCTATCGACGTTGGCTATGGCAACACGAAGTCCGCCTTTCCCCTCGGTTCGGAGATCGCAACCAATATGTTTCCCTCGCTGGCTCCGGTTGCGGCCACCTCCTCTCTCACTGCGCACGCCGGCGGCATGTTCCGGGCGCGCAATGTCGTCAACGTCGAGATCGACGGCGCGCGGTACGAGGTCGGCCCCGATGTTTCGCTAAGCGCCGCGCACGTCAATACCGGTCGCTCGCTGTCCGAAGACTATGTGACGACGCCCAACTATGCCGCACTGCTCGCCGGCTCGCTGCATTACGCCAACGCCTCCGAAGTGGACCGCCTTGTCCTCGGCCTGCCGGTGCATAACACGCACAAGTACGCTGCGTTCCTCAAGGACCGCTTCACCGGCACCCACAATTTTGGTTGGGGGAATGTTCAGATCAACAGCGTGCTGCCGCTACCGCAGCCCCTGGGCACGTTGATCACCTACATCCAGCAAAGCGGCAACAAGTACGATCCGGACAACGCCTACCTGGTCATCGATGTCGGCTACTTTACGACCGACTGGGTGGTGGCCCGCGGCTACACCATGGACGACACCCGCAGCGGGGGTGCGCCTGGCGGTGCGGCCCGCATCTACCAGCAGGTGGCCAGCCTGATTTCTGCCGACCGTGGGCAGCCCACGGACAGCATCGAACGCATCGACAAGGCCATCCGGGACGCAAAGCCGATGGTGTTCTATGGCCAGGATCTCGACGTGTCGCCCTATCTCGCGGAGGCGATGGCCGTCACCCATCAGCCGGTCAAGGAAATCCAGGCGCGCGTCGGCCGCACCGAGGATATTCGGGCCATCATCCTGACTGGTGGTGGTGCCCAGCTCTACGCACCGACAATCCGCGCTGCATTCCCGCTGAATGTCATCCACATCATGGACGCCCCTTGCTTCGCCAACGTCCGCGGCTTCTTCTCCATCGGTTCCGCCAAGCAAGTTGCCAAGGCGGCCTGAGGACAGCGGCCATGGACAAGCTACAGATGACCGTGACACTGTCCGCCGACTCGGCTCCAGATCTGCTTGCATACCTGCGGCAGTACACGGGAGCGAGGGAGCGGTCGTTCATGCTCAGGCTGCTCGCGCAACGAGGGCTGCAGCAGGTTCTCAGCGCTGGCCCGGATGCGCTGCTGCGTCCGCTATCGCCAGCCCCCGCGTCTACCGGTACTCCGGCCGCGCCGCCGGGCGGCTGGAGACCGGATCAACCTGACCGTGTGCCGGCGGCTCGGATACAGACGCCCCCGGAAAGGCCTATTGGGTTGGGAGCCCCTGTGGGAACGCCACCTGCTGAACCGCCGCCGGCGCCCGCGTCACTGGCACCTGCGGTGGGATCGGTGGCCACGCCCGTAGCGATCCCCACAACGGGTAGCCCGGACCCCCTTGCGGGTCTCGATCTTGGCGCCCTCAATGAGGCTATGGCACGATTCGAGTAATCGATATCCCCATTGAGCAAGCTTGACAAGCGCCCTTCCGATGGCAAGCTTGTCTCGTCGGCAACAACAACGAGGAACCGAACAATGTTCGAATACCTTTCCACCAATCACGATATCAACCGCTTCGTCTTCACGGTCCTCATCGGCTGGTGCGTGTGGGAAGCCCTTCTGGTGGTCTACAAGGGCGTCAAGACCCGCAAGCGACGTTGACTCGCTGATCCACGCGGACAAAAAAAAAAGCCCAGCAATCGTGAACTGCACCCCAAAAGTTGGACACCAACTTTTGGGGTGTTTTCATGTATAGGTACACCGAGCAGTTCAGGCTGTCGGTCATCAAGGAATATCTGGACGGGCAGGTAGGCGCCAGTACGCTTGCCAAGCGCCATGGAATAGACGACGGCACGGTGCGACGCTGGGTGGCAGCCTATCGGCTGCACGGCAAAGCCAGCCTCAAGCGCAGGTACAAGACCTACAGCGCCGAGTTCAAGCTCTCGGTGCTCGAGCGGATGCGCCGCCAAGGCTTGTCGCATCGGGAAGTGGCGGCGCTGTTCGACATTCGCAATATCGGCGCCATTGGCGTGTGGGAACGCCAGTATGATGCTGGGGGTTTAGAAGCTCTGACGCCTCGGCCTAAGGGACGGCGGCCCAGCAAGATGCCACAACGGACTCCCAAGACAAAGCCATCGCGGTCTTCAGACGACCGTACGCGCACACGCGAGGAACTCCTTGAAGAGTTGAACTACCTGCGCATGGAGAACGCGTACCTAAAAAAGCTCGACGCCTTGGTTCAAGCGAGCAAGACCTCTGCGCAACCCAAAAGGCGCAAATAGTGCTTGAGCTGAGGCAGCAGTTTCCATTGTCCGGTTTGCTGAGGGTGGCGGAGCTGGCGCGCAGCACCTTCTACTACCAGCAGGCGGTGCTCCAGGCCCAGGACAAGTATGCGGAGCTGAAAACGCGCATTCGCGAACTCTTCGCCCGACACATGGGTCGTTATGGCTACCGCCGCATCACAGCGGCGATCCGGCAAACCGGCACGGTCGTCAACCACAAGACGGTTCAGCGGCTCATGCGCGAGATGGGATTGAAGTCGTTGGTCCGGCCAAAGAAATACCGATCCTACAAGGGCATGGTGGGGCGTGTCGCGCCCAACGTTCTGCAACGGCGATTCCACGCCGAACGCGCGAATCGGAAGTGGGTAACCGACGTGACCGAATTCAACGTGGCCGGCGAGAAGCTCTACCTTTCCCCGGTGCTGGACCTGTACAACGGCGAGATCATCGCCTACGAGACTGCCCGCAGGCCCGCCTTTGAGATGGTGAGGAATATGCTGAAGAAGGCGTTCCGCCGCCTCGGCCCGAAGGATCGACCCATACTGCATTCCGATCAGGGCTGGCAGTACCAGATGCCGGCCTATCAGCAAATGCTCAAAAAGCGCAGCGTCCGTCCCAGCATGTCGCGCAAGGGCAATTGTCTGGACAACGCCGCCATGGAAAGCTTCTTCGGCACCCTGAAGTCCGAATTCTTCTACCTGAACAAATTCGCCAGCGTCGAGCAACTACAGCAAGGCCTGGCCCAATACATTCACTACTACAATCACGACCGCATCAAACTCAAACTAAAAGGGCTGAGTCCCGTGAAGTACAGGACTCAGCCCTCTCAAGCCTAGCCAATCACTGTCCAACTTTTTGGGGTCAGTTCATCGCTGGGCTTCTTGTTAAGGGTTGGCGCGCTCAATGCAGCGTCGGCGCAAGGCAGTAGTCGAGGGCGGAATCGAAAGACAGCAGCCGATCGAGGAACGTCATGCTTCCCGACGGCTCACGGCGATACACATCAAAGAACTGCGCTTCCGACTGGCCGGCTTTGACGTCAGTCGCGGCCGAGCTGCGCATCGCGTGGATATGCAGCTTGTTGACGATGGCGGTGAATCCCTTCTGTGGCATTGTCAATCTCCTGAGAGAGCCTGCCACGGGGTGCTCCCCCTGTGGGAAGGACCCACAGGGCAGAGGTTGAGTACGGCGCCACGAGAGGTGGCGGTTAAGTCAGGCTGCGATCGCCTGGCGAGACATGCGGCGCAGCTGGTATTCGGTACGCCATTGATCGCAGAAGTCAGTGCCCCGGACTTTGGGGCGATGCATCACGGTGCGCAGCCCGGCAGCGCGCAAGCGCTTGTCCAGCTTCAATGCGTCGGCCATGCCGGGCGATTTTCCAGTCGTTGGGTCAATCTGGTCGAAATCCGCGAAGATGTGGACCGTGTGAATGCCCAAGCCTGGGGGTACCTCGAACTGGCTAAGCAGCACGCGATTCAGACAATTCCAGGTCGGCACGCCAAAGAGCATGTAGGCGGCATACGCATTCTCCAGACCTTCGGCCACACCCACTTCGCCGGCGCGCGGCGACATTAGCCGCACCGCACCACCGGAAACCGGCAGGGCTGACACATCGTTGCGCTTGGAAGGCAGGATTTCTCCATCCTCCGCGACAATCAATGCCTTGGCAGGTGCCGAAGGATCCAACGAGGTACGATGCACCGTTGCCATGCGCCCATCCGGCAGCGTGAACTTCGCAAGTATTGTTGGATAGCGACCGATGATCTGACCGTCATGCCAGTAATCCTGCACCGCAAGACGCAGCGCGCTTGGCTTTGGCGCCCGCAGCCCTGGCACGCGGGCAGCGAGATACCGCATGGCATGATCGCCAGGCGACAGCTCCGTTGCCGCGTTCCACTTCCTGGCGATGCGGCGCAGCTTTGCTGCCGCGTCATTGATCTTGTGATGAGGCGCTGGACTTCGTACTGCTCCAGCGTCGATCGGAAGGACAGGCCCTCCGTTCAGTTCAAGCAGCAGCTGTCGATACGAAAGGCCGGTGAAGCAGCGTACGAGCTCCAGGCCGTCGCCTGCTTTCGGACTTCCTGCATTGCACTTGCGGCACACCCAGTCGCCGCGGCCGCGCTTGTTGTCATACGTAAAACGGTCGTGGCCACCACAGAGGGGGCAAGGACCAGGGCGGCCCTGCCAGAAGCTGTCCGTCAGGACTTCCGCGGGCAGATACCGCTTGAGCAGACCTTCCCATTGAGCGGGCGTCCAGCTTCCAACAATGTCACTCAGATGTTTCATGGGATGGCTCCGGTATGGGAGGATGGGTCGATGCCTGAGACAGGCGTGAAGACGCTTGCTCAAAGGACATCCCGGCGTTGGCCAGAAGGTCTTTTCAGCGTGGCGAGGGGAGAATGCCGGCGGGATTGCCGCGGAAGGAGAACTGCGACCGCCGAAGCGATCGCAGTTGTGAAGGCAGAGTTCAGCTGACTGATACAGGTATCCGGCGTTGCTCCCATGTTTCGGTCGCCCTCCACATGTACGCCATCGCTACGCAGTCAAACTAACCAACTACTGCGGCAGGACTCACACCTGCAAGACACTGAGCAGCTTTCGACTCGCTCAGAACGGAATATCGTCGTCCATATCCTCGAAGCCGTTCGAGGCCGGCTGCTGCGGACGGCGCGCGGCGCCACGCTGCTGGCCGCTACCGCCCTGCGCGCCACGGCCGCCATAGCCGCCGCCCGACGATTCACGTTGATAACCGCCGCCGCCACCGTCGTGGCCGCCTTCATCGCCGCCGCTGCGCTGGCGCGAACCCAGCATCTGCATCTGGTCGGCAACGATCTCAGTGGAGTACTTGTCCTGGCCGGACTGATCCTGCCATTTGCGGGTGCGGATGCGGCCTTCGATATAGACCGACGAGCCCTTGCGCAGGTACTGGGCTGCGATCTCGGCCACCTTGCCGAACATCGCTACACGATGCCACTCGGTGGCTTCCTTCATCTCGCCGGACTGCTTGTCCTTGTAGCGATCGGTGGTGGCAATGCGAATGTTGGTGACCGCATCGCCGCTGGGCATATATCGGGTTTCCGGGTCTGCACCCAGGTTGCCCACGAGGATGACCTTGTTTACGGATGCCATGATCCTTCCAATTTAATGTACGAGGTTAATTGACCAGACCCAACGATCCCAGAGCTTTTGCACTCCGGTTGCGCGGTCCATGATGGGTGCACCGCTCTTCTTGTCGAAGGCCGGCACTTTTTCCCGATGCAGTCTTCTGACGGCAATCCGGTCCCCAAGCTTGCAACGAGCGTCGGCCAGCGCATCCTTAAGGCCTTCGCCTTGAAGGATTTTCTCGCCGGTGGTCGTTGACAGCTTCAGTGCGAACGACGTGTAGGAACGAGGCCCGCCCTGCTTTCGGTTAGGGAACGTCATCTCGCCCCACTCGAGCAGCTCACCTACGGTGTAGGTTTGCGAGGAGGCTTGCGCCGGCGCCACACTTCCGGAACCGCTGCTGGCCACCTCCTGTCGACCACCACGTTCCGCACTGGGCGCGGAACGAGTCGGCCGCTCGCGGCGGCGGAGCTCCGGCTCCACAGCAGCTTGCGCAGGCGCCGGGTAATCAGGCGGGTTGCCGTCCTGAATGACGCTCGCAGCAACGTGTTCCAGCGACATGTCGACATGCTCGCTGACCTTCTTCCACCGGGGGAAGACTTCAGGCAGCAGCTTGTCGCCATACGGCGTGCGTTGGAGCCGGTGTTCGAACACACCAACGAAGTGAACCACACGATCACTTTCCTTCCGAAGCAGATGCGGGACACCGTGAACATAGAACTGCCGTTCGTTCGCGTCCCCTCTCCCAACGGGAATCGGATCGGTGCTGTCCCCTCGTTGCTCAGGGTTCAGGACAGCGGCAACGCGCTTGATGAAATTGAGCCAGGACATGTTTAGAGAAGTGAGCCGCAGCACAAGCGACGGACCGCTTCAAGGTCCTCGCGCAGGCGGCGGTGGTTCAGAATCACGTCTTGCAACGTCTCGGGGTCGACCCCCGATACTGCGCAGACGTACGTATAGGGCAGTGCGCCGTTCCAGTATCCAAAGATCCAGCCCAGCGTCATGGAGTACTCCTCCCGGTCGAGCGTGCGATTGCGCATGCGGGCACGCAGCATCTCGGCGCAATCGATCAGGGACTCGGGCATGTTGTCGCCGCGCCTGCTGTCGCAGGCCAGGCTGATCAGGGCGTCGACCATTTTCTCCCGCACCGACTCGCTCCAGAGGGACGGGTCAGGCAAGGGGTCGAGCTTGGGGGGCGGCACCTCGATAGCGGCTGCTTCACCGAAGAAGTCCAGCTGCCATCCGGCGGTTGTGGTTTCCATGATGGTCTCCGGGTAGGCACCCGACAGACCCACCTGGCGGCGGGTATCGGATACCCGCGACAGGTGAAAAGCGCCGCCCAGAGGGGCGGCATGGGAATTAGGAACGGTCGTGCGTTCCTGTCCGGCGAATAGGCGTTACCACGGCCGAGCGCTCGTACTGGCGCTCGGGCTCCGGCATCTCCTCAGCTTCGGGCTTCAATTTGGACAGGTTGTCCGGCATCGAAACCTTCGGTGCAGCGGGAATTGCTTTGGACCAGGCAACACCCCTGTGATACAGGAACGAGAGCCCGACGACGGACACAAAGGCACCGACGATGAACGACTGCGAGGCCACATACAGCACCATGCAGAACATGAAGAGTTGGAACGGGCGCTTGATGAGGTTCGTGACAAAGGATTCCACGGTTTCTCTCCAGAAACAAAAAAAGGGAATTCCTGGCGGATGCCAGGCGATTATTCGATGCTCGGGCGAGCAAGGAATCTCTGGAGGGAAGCTGCAGCGCTTCAACGTACTTGCGTCATGCGGTAGTGCATGGCGGAAGCGCGCTGGCGTGGATGAGGGGCTGCTGCATTGGAGCGCTGGGTAACCCTAGGCTCATGTCGATGCGTGGTGAACGCTGAAGTCCCTCCGATCCTAATTGGACTTTGCTGTCGGTAAGCAGCGGAAAGCTCACCAAAAACACCCCGCTTATTGAAAACTGGGCCTGAGCATGCTCATCGCTGCTCGGCCTCGCCACCGCAACCCTGCGCTCTTAGAACGGGCGTGTCGCGGCAAACGCACCATGACGCGCAGATATTCACCTCTCTTATTTCTGTTGTAAGCGTTATTTAATTCGACCCCTCACCTTAGGGGTAAACCTCTACATCTGATCGCCGTCGAGGCCGATATGGACTGCATAAGCAACCAGCTTTCTGCCACTTCCGACGAAAGCCACCCCTAA
Organism: Cupriavidus sp. H39; assembly: GCF_050271075.1. Classification (NCBI taxonomy): domain Bacteria; kingdom Pseudomonadati; phylum Pseudomonadota; class Betaproteobacteria; order Burkholderiales; family Burkholderiaceae; genus Cupriavidus; species Cupriavidus sp. H39. Next base: position 100,403 of record NZ_CP189847.1, on the reverse strand, counting down.
AAGAAGCGCTTTCTCCGGACAATCCGGCTGTCTCGTTTCGTAAGCTCCTCGAGTTCACTTGACAACGTTTTAGGGTCGTTACGCTGGTTGTCAGGGTCCATTTCCGAGAGCAAAGAATGCCGCAAAGCCAAGACAAGCCCAAAGAGAATCCGGCCGTACAGGCGGACATCGTCAATTTCCCTTTGCAACCCGACGCCTCACGTGCCGAATTTGCACTGCGTAGAGCGCTAGGTGGCGCAGCGGTGAACGAGGATTCGTTCAGCCGGCTACTCCAATGCGTGCGTAATCTGCAGCGGACAAGGGACAAGATCGAGCGGCTACTTCGCGACCAGGGCGCCGATCTCCAAGAGATGCATGACCACACCACCGAGATTGCCCTCGGTATGTATGGCGACACCAGAGTCGCTCGCACGCGTGCATGGGAGATGTTCTATACGATCGCCGAAGAGGTCTTGAGCCTGACACGCAGCCAGGCCCATTTACAGCTGAACCTGTACAGGCGCTTTCTGCAACACAACGGCGCACTCACGAAACTGAACATCGGTGAGCTGATGATTCTTCGCCGTAGTGACTACACCGCGGAGGAAATCGACGCCGTGATCGAGTTCAAAGAGAACGATCCGGCGTATCGACGCAAGGACATTCGTGAGTTCGTTGAACGACTTCGCCGCAAACAGGAGGAAGTTCTCGATGTGCAGTCCAAGCTCGACGTCGCCACAGCCGAACTGGCAAGCACCATCTCGGAGAATGCGGACAAAGACCACGAGATTCGACGTCTCAACACCGAGCTGTCCCGCTTGACGGCCGAGCGCGATACCGACCGTCTGACACTTACCCAATTGCGGGAGGAGATGACCAGACAAAACTCCAGTTACAGCGCGCTCGGCATGCAAGTCGCAGACCTGGAGCGGGAGAAGCGCGAGCTTCAGGAGCGCATCGCATTTGCGAAGGGTAACGACCGCCCTGAATCAATCGAAGTGCCCATCGTTCCCCCAGGCTATGCAACGTTGGAAGACGCATTGGCAGCCAAGAACGAAGAGCTTGCGACCGCCAAGACCGAACTGAACAACGTCATCTCTCAGCGGCACAGGATTGAAGAAGAGATAGCCGAGCGGACCGCGGTCCTGGACAAGCGAGCCCGAGCCCATGACGAGCTGGCAAAGCTAGTGGATGCGTTCCGGCAGGCGGTCTCGAGCTTTGCGTCGGCCCAGTTGACGGTGCAGATGGCCGGCGACATTTCCGAATTCCGCCCGACCCTGACAGTCCTCGACGGCATCGTCGGCCGTCTCCAATCCGAAATTCGCTCTGCGATCAAAGCAAAATAGGAGCAACGACCCATGCAACCGCTTTCCCCAACCGCTGAGTTCGAGCGCCTGCAACTTACCCGGATGACGTGCGATCGTATTCGCTCGGCAAACTATCACCTCACCGACCACCTGGCCGAACTCCTGGGGGCGCATCCCGAGCTTGAGCAACCCCTGTACATCAGCAAAGCCGCCGTCGATCGGGTGCGCAAAGCTGAGGCGACACAGCGGGACTTGATGGGCACGCCGTTCCTCGTTGTCGTGCCCACGCTGTCCGAGGTACAGGATTGGCGGTGCCTGGCCGAAAATACTACAACGACCCTGGCCGTCGACGCATTGCGCTCGCAGATGCCCGTCTGGAGCAACGACGACAAGCTCCGGTTGTTCTACAACAATCGCCATTACATCTGGCTGATCGTTGAACTGCTGCACGTCAGCATTCTGGCCGCGCCGCTTCTCGGAATCACCAAGGAGCTGGCAGATTACCTGCGATCTCTCCCGCAGCATGTGCTCGACATGGCCATCGCACGGGTCGACTTTCCGATCTTCCGTTGGCGCTTGCATAGCAAGACCTTCTGGGTCGACTTCGACTCGAAACGGCTGGGACCGGATTCCAATGGCCATCACTTCCTCGCCTCTACGCCGATGCGCGCCGACCGTATGGCAACGAAGCATAGCTGGACCAATCTCAGGTTGGAGCCGTTTCAAAAGAAGGTGTACAGCGAGATGATGGTTCGTAGTCACTGCCGAGCTTCCACAATCACGTCCCTGCTGGGGATTACCTCCACGCGCACGCGAACGCTCTTTCAGCAGATCCATGGGAGGTCCTCGCCATCGGGGCAGCTGCCTACCTCGACCGCATGGTACTTCGAGCATCCGACGCATCGGCTCCAGGCGACCATCATGGTTTCGCTATACCGCATCGCATTGGCCTTCGGAGCCAACGTCCCCGAGGCCTTCATCTCAGCCTATAACCTCTTCGACAAGTTCTTCGGAACTACCTCGAAAATCTCAGCGGACCGTGCGTGCCACATTTGCCGGACCATGTCCACCGACGCACAGCTGGAACTCGCACCCTGCAGGGTCTGCAGGACCCCCTATCTCATTGCGAATACTGCGCCGCGCATTGAACTCAGCCATGCGTTCTCCTGCCCAGGCTGTAGCGGAACGTTGGGTGGTCACAGTGGATCTCTTCGTCGTCGCAAGTAAGCGAAGGAAATTTGGAATGCACACCTTCATCCTTTTCGTCTTGCTCTTTGTGGTACCCCCGATTCTGGCCTACCGACTGGCTCGTCGTTGGGGCAGGAGCGGCTTCAAATGGGCGGTGATTTGCTTTTGCACGCACTACTTCGGCCTGCTCCTACTCATTCTTCTGCCGTCAAAGGCGACGCCGACGCTTCAGAACTATCGGCTTGCAAATCCTCAATGCGCAACGAAGCACGGGATGTGCTGCAACTCCTGCGGTTCCCGCAGCATTCGCATCTGGCGCAAGCAATGGATGCTCTCGGTGAAGCAGTACCACGTCTGCAACCACTGCGGCCAGACGCTCTACACCACCTGATCAGATACCCCCCAACCAAGGGGTCAAGTTCTCGCTAAGCTTGCCGTCCTATCTCCTGTCCGATCGTGTATTCTCACGCCCGGCTGGGGATTGGCGGCACTTGACTTCTTGCGCAAGCCGGTAAGCTAAAAGTAACGGTCGATCCCCGGCCGGTCCAAAGTCAGAGGAAGAAAAGAACATGCAACAATCCAAACTCGCTCTCTCGGCCCTGGTCACGGCCATGACGCTCGCTCTCGCCGCGTGTGGCGGTGGTGGCGGAGGTGATGACGGTGGCTCCAAGCAAGACCCCAGCACCCCGACCACGCCGACGACACCCCAGGACCCGACATCGGTTCCGCCTGCTACCACTGCTCCGGCGACGACGTATCCCAGTGGGGATCAGCGGCTCGCGGCCTATGATGCCTTGAACGCGCTCCGTCTTAAGTTGGGTGTTGGCGCCCTAAGCCAAGACGCCAAGCTTGACAACGCCGCAGATAACCATCTTGCCTACATGAAGGCTAACAGTGCAACGGGTCACCTAGAAGTTAGCGGAAATGTTGGTTTCACTGGTACCACCCCCTATGACCAGGTAGTTGCTGCAGGCGGTTCCAAGAACCAGTGGATTGGTCAAGCCGTTTCGAGTGGAGCGCCTGACGCGGATGCTTGCGTCTCGGGTCTTAAGCGCTCCGTATATCATCTGCAAGGTATCACCGGAAACCAAGAAGCTGTGGGGTTGTCAGTACGGGATAGTCGCTGCGTCATCAATTTCGGGGTAGTTACGGGTGCCAACGGTGGCGGGTACGGATTGCCCCAATGGGGCGGGCAACAAATGTCGGCAAACGCGGTGGCCTACTATCCCGCAGACAATGACGCCGTATTTGGCACTTTCTTCCCTGCTACGGAAAATCCCAATCCGGCGCCCGACCTTGCCTCTGCAGGACATCCGATCATGTTCCGCGTGCCGGCACCGGCAGCATCCGATGTCCTCACAGTGTCATCTTTCACACTGGTTGGCCCCGGCGGTACCTCTGTTCCTGTTCGCGTTCTCGTTCCGTCTAACGCTAAGCCTGGCTCTGTCGCAGGTGTGATCGAGGACACTGGTATCTATGCTGGTGTGGTCTTCATGCTGCCGACACAACCTCTGACGGCTGGAACTTACACCGCGACATTCGCTGGTGCTCGCAATGGTGTCGCTATCAGCAAGTCCTGGAGTTTCACGGCTTTCTGAGCTTACGAGCCGCACCGACTGCGCAAGATGCACAGTAAAACAAAAGCCCGCGATTGCGGGCTTTTTTTTGGTTCTTCGCAGAAAACCGTGGCCAGAAAGAGCACATTTTGTATGCTGATGCCTGTTTCTTCAGGTATCAGGAGGATGTGTGCTGGATCGCAAGACGCTGCAAGCGTTGGGTTGCTGGAAGGGCTACCGGCTGGAGCGCGTGGTATGGCCGGAGGGTGAGAGCCGTACGCTGTCGTTGTACTTGAAGCCGGTCAGCAAGGTCATGCATTGCGAGGAGTGTGGCGCGCGCTGCCATCAGGTGCATGAGACGATGGTCAGGCGAGTCCGGGACCTTCCGCTCTTCGAGTATCGGGTCGTACTGCACGTGCCGCGCCGGCGCGTTTGGTGCGAGCGTTGCGGCGGTCCGAGACTGGAGCGGCTGGAATGGCTTGGGCGCTATCAACGCGTGACGGCCCGCCTTGCCCAGGCTTGCGGCCACTTGTTGCGCCACTGCACGGTGCAGGCGGTGGCGGCCTTCTACGATCTGGGCTGGCACACAGTTAAATCGATCGATAAGGCCCGCTTGCGTGAGGCCGTGGCGGAGCCGGACTGGTCCAATATCCGCTACCTGGCCATGGATGAGTTTGCACTACACAAGGGGCATCGATATGCCACGGTGGTAGTCGATCCCATTGGGCGGCAGGTGCTCTGGATCGGACAGGGACGCTCACGCGAGACCGCCCGAGCCTTCTTTGAGCAGCTCCCCGCCGGCGTTGCGCAGCGCATCGAGGCCGTCGCCATCGACATGACGACCGCGTATGAGCTGGAGATCCGGGCGCATTGCCCGCAAGCAGAGGTGGTCTTCGACCTGTTCCACGTGGTAGCTAAGTACGGGCGTGAGGTCATCGACCGAGTACGGGTGGATCAGGCCAATCAGCTGCGGCACGATCGGCCGGCCAGACGGGTGCTCAAGTCCACACGCTGGCTACTGCTGCGGAATCGGGAGAACTTGAGCGCCCCCCAGGCGGTTCATCTGGATGAGGTCCTGGAGGCGAACCGGCCATTGCTGACAGTCTATCTGTTGCGCGACGAGCTAAAGCGGCTATGGTTCTACCGCCGCCCGGCGTGGGCGCAAAAGGCTTGGGAGCAATGGTGCGAGCAGGCTCGGCAGAGCCGAATACCTGCCCTGGAGTTGTTTGCGAAGCGCCTGCAAGGCTACTGGCATGGCATCTTGGCCCGCTGCCGCCACCCGTTGAACACCAGCGTGGTCGAAGGCATTAACAACACCATCAAGGTCATCAAGCGCCGCGCGTACGGCTATCGCGACGAGGAATACTTCTTCCTCAAAATCCGCGCAGCCTTCCCCGGAATTCCTCGATGAACCTTTTTTTTACGCCGGGAATGTCGCTCGCCGCTACTTGCAAACCTCGTAAGCAGACGAATTACCGTAGTTGCCGTTGCCGATTTCCGATCTCTTCCAGGCACCCAAGCGGTACTGAGTCGTTGCAAGTGCAGCCATCGCCTTATTGAAGAAATCCTGCTGATCGGTGATTTCCGAGTTCGACCAAAATCTGGACCACACTGGTGTATAGCCACCATCGTAGACGGCAATTCCATGCCCAGCACACCCACCATCGGCTGAGCAGTTGCCCATTGGCCCGATAGTGATCCCAATGGTAGGGTACAGAAATCGGCATGTCAGCGGAGGTGGCGGCGGCGGCGGCGGAGGCGGGGGCGGATCATCCACCCTGCAGTATGGCAATTTTCCCGGCTCCCGATACCAGTGGTGTCCAGGTCTACAGTCTGCCACCGTCATCGGCGGTGCTGGGAACGAGTACAACTGCGCGTTCGCTGCAGAAAACTCGGTCATTAGTATGTATGCCAATAGAACTCTTTTCATCGATCCATCCAGGTTCTAGAACATGCATCCGGTTGTGACCGTCCCGACAAGTTGCCCCCCAATTGCACCAACGTCGTTGCCGCTATACCATGCGGCTGGAGAAATCGCACTCGCCTGCGCATACCAGTACGTGCCGTAATCGTTCATCGCAAAGTAAGTCCCCTCAATGGGGGGCATCACGTTCCCTGTAATATTCACCATCTGCTGCTTCGGCGTGTAGAGCGCCCATGCGGTGCCGCCCGGGCAGTAGTCCTTGCCGATTGTCATTCCATCGGTCACGTTGTCGTACTTTCGCGTAACGGACATATTGCCGAGCGCATTGTTGATCGCCACATAACGATTGCCCTTGCAGATGTAGCCGACATTGGTCGAACCCGTTGCCAACTGGCCGTTGTTTGCGCACGCCATCCCTTCGTAGACGTTCGCCACCGCGGTGCCGATCGGCTGCCAGACGCCGCCGAAGCAGATCACGAAGCCCGTGCCGGTGGTGCTCCTGCGCGTCGATGGTTCCACGTTACACGCCGAGCCGGACGCGGCGGTGTTCGTGATGTAGGTCTCGCCATTGCTCGTCAGCGCCGTTGTGGCAGTCACGCGCCTTGCGTTGTTCACGTCGTTGCCGCCCATGTCAAGGGAGGTCTGCATCCGGTTCAGTTCGGGATGACCCGGCACCTGAACCCGATAGAGGTAGCCGTTGTTGGCCTGCGTGCCGGTAAAGGCGAGCAACGAAGCCAGCCGGCCGCTTCCGGGGTTGGTGTAGTTGGCCAGCGGCACCTGCCAGGCGCCGTAGGCTCCATAGGCATTGCTTGCCACCATCGTCGGGTCCCCGTTCTGCCCCGGGTACGGCACGAACCCACCCTGTGCGCCGGCCTGGGCCGCGATCTGGACCAGCTGGCGCGTGTCCGAGATCGGCCTTCCGCCCTGCGACGTCACCAGTGCCTGCAGCGTGTTCGGCGTAGGCTGAAGGACCTGGAGCAGCCAGGTCTGCCCGAATACGTTCGTCGCAGAGAACCCTGCCGGCAGATAACCGCCGTTGGCGAGCATCGCCGGGGTGACTGAGACCGGTACGCTGGCAGTGGCTTGCGCGGCAAGCGTCGCGGCTTCGTCCTGCACAAACTGCAATGCTGCCTTGTCGAAGACTAGCATTTGGGTGGCTGCGGCCGCCGTCTGCACGTTGGTGACGCCGGCTTTTGCCCAAGTCGCGAAGCCGGCGATGCTCAGCATCGACAACATCAGCGCGACGAGATAACCCAGTATGGCTTCCATTCGAGTCTCAGGTATTCAGCTGGACCCAGTGGACCAGCGTCCCAACAGGAATTGACGCCGGCACGCTGTATGCCGTGCCGGTCGCGAGATTGACGGCAGTGCCCTGACTGCGGACCCGGAACCACGCCACGCTGCCTTCCGTGCTGTTCAGCAGCACCGCGCCTGCGCCCGGGGCGACGCGCACGAATCCATAGACATCCCTGCCGCCAGCGGGGTTGGCCACCGCCATGCAGCCCGCGCCTGCAGGCGCCGCCATCCCGGCCGGTAGCATTGGTGCCACACTCGCCCCGACGAGACCGGGCGTTGCGCCGGCGGTCGAGACACACGCGGCACCATAGGCCTGTGCCTGTTGCGCGGTCACCGCGGCAACGGACTCCATGCGCCCGGGCACACCGGCGCCGGGGACTGCCTGCGACAGCTGTCGACTTTGCGCAACGATGCCCATGCAAAACAGCACCGTGACTAACGGCAGGATGAGGTATCCCATGCTCGTCTCCAAGATCCCGGCGTCAGGCCGCGATCATCACTGGAAGGTCAGCGCAAAGGCCGCGGTGGCACTGCAGGCTGCGCCAGCGGTAACCTGGTCCGGCAGGTTGCTCTGGTCGAACGTCGTCGTGCCAACGGTCAAGGTCACGTAGTCCTTAAGGCCGAGTGCCGCGCTAACGCACTGCTTTGCCGTTTGCGCGTTGCCACCACCGAAGGTAATCACGCCCCGCGAGCCATTGTTCGCCGAAGCCAGCGTGACCGCATTTCCCCAGGGATCGACCAGCGCATTGCCGCGGACCATGTCGGTGGGAAACATGCCGCCGGTGATCATCGCTGCGATGTTGGCCGTCGTGAAGTTGGTATAGCCGTTGTTGCCTTGGGAGAACCCGGCACGGGCGTTAGTAATCAGCTGCGTGATATTGGTTGCCACCACGCTCGCCTTGTGGTTCTGGAAGCCGTTGTAGCCGGCATAAGCGATGCCTACCAGTGCAAGCAGGCCCAAGACAATGGCGACGACGCGCCCGAGAATGCCATCCATGTGAAACTCCTATGCTGTTGAACACGCCAAGATTTAGAACTTGCCCATCGACGACGTGAGGATCGATGAGAGAGAGTTGGAACCCAGTTGCAGCACCACGAAGGCGAGGAACATCAGACCGGTGAAGGCCGCCGACATGAACATGCCTTTGGCGAGCAATTGCCGCTCGATGACCTCCGCGTTCTGCCGCACGGCGACCGTGATCTTTTCGGTGAAGTCATCGAACCCAGCATACGCACCGATTTCGTCAATCAAGTCCATCGATGGGAAGCCATACCCGGTCTGCCGCATCGCCTCCGCCAGGTCCAGGCCGTCGGTAAGTCCCAGACGGATGGGCTTGAGCCGTGACGCCATCCATGGCGAAGCGGTCTGGATCTGCCCCTCCAAGGCGACCACGTCAGGCACGTTCGCCCGCAGTAGCGCTACAAACGACCTGAGCCAGGTGAATCCGTTGATCTCGCGATACACCGTAAAGGGAAAGACATGCTGGTCAAGGAAGCGCCTGCCCGAGCCGTTCCATCGGGGTAGCGCCCACCAGCTCCATATCGCATAGGCACCCAGGCTCCCGAACAGGACTGGCGCAGGCCACCCCACCGCCAGTTGACCCATCCAGTACATGGCATAGGCCCAGTCCGTCCACTGGTCCAGCGGCACGAAATCCAGAAACTGCGGCACGATCTGGGCGCCGATCAGAAGCAGCACCGCGTATAGCGTCAGCAGGTAGACCGTTGGAGCAAAGAAGCTGGCCTGCAACTTCTGACGCAGCCGCGTTGTCTGCTCGCGCACGTCAAGGACCAGGCGCATGGCTTCCGGCAACTGCCCGGCGCGTTCGCCGGCATCCAGCACGCTGCGCTCCAGATCGCTGAGCCCCGCGCCCATCGCCGCCATCAGGGTCATGCCGTCCCGGACCTTTCGGGCGACGTCATGCGCTGCCTCGGCCGCTCGGTCACGCCCCCGTCGGACCAGCCGTTCGCGGAAATCCTCCAGAATCTGTGCGAGGCCGAGTCCGTTTTCAAGCTGGCTCGATGCCTGCTGGTACAGGCGTCGGCGCATGCTCCAAGATAGTCCGCTCATAGCTCGTCCCTGTTTGGTATCGCCTCAACACTGCGTTCGGCATCGACCGGCGAGAGGCGGCCCGCCAGCACCAGATCCATCGCATGGGCGATCATGGGCTTATCGGCGCCGGCGCGCTTACGATGCTTCCGGCGGGCCACCAGCACCCCTTCCTTGATGCAGTCCTGCATCAGGGCCTCGCTTGTCACCACGACTTCGGCCACGGCCTGCTGGCCGATGATGGCATCGCCATGGCAATGGTCGCAACCTGCGCCGCGCACACGCACTTCCGACAGATCGCCCCACGTGCGCATGGCACGCAGCATGTATTCCGGCAGGCGTTCCGGCGCGTCTTCCAACTTCACGCTGCAATGCGGACAAAGCAACGGAACCACGCGCTGTGCAATCAGGCCGATGATCTGGTTGTGGTTGCAGATCACCTCCATGGCCAGACGGACGTGGTCCAGCATCACCAGACGCGAGAATGTTTCGAAGGGATCCGTCACGTGCAGGGTGGTCAGCACCAGGTGACCAGTCGCCGCGGCTTGCAGCGTGGCCACCGCTTCCTCGACACCACGGATTTCGCCGAGCAGGATGGCATCCGGGTCCATTCGCAGCGTCATGCGCAGCATCTCGGGGAAGCGTTCGCTCTCCGTGGTCAGCTGAATCGCCCAGTCCATCGGATACTCGGTCGGGTTCTCGATCGTGACGAGACGCTTCTCGGGGAACATCCTGGCCTGATGCCGCGTGCACTCGAAAAGCGTTGTCGTCTTGCCGCTGCCCGTCGGTCCCGTCACAACCACCACGCCCATGGGCCGTCGCAGCAATTGCGAGATCAGTTCCACCTGGAGCGGGCGTATATCCCATCTGGCCAAGCATGAAGTCGCCCGAAGGGCTATTCGGCGTGCTCAGGTCCAGTCGCTTCGCCGCGTCGATCGCGTCAGCCTTGCGTGCGCCTTGGTGGTGCTCGCGGTACTGCAGCCGCGCCACGAGGAAGCCTCCGCCGCTCTCCACTGGATAGGCCGGCCCTCGGACGATCCGGACGCTCGAGAGGCCGGTGCCAGGCAGTGCATCGCCCGCAATCTGTGCGTCCTGCACGTCCAGAGGGTTGTAGGTCGCGGCTTTCACGGTCGCCAGACCGGTATACATGGCACGCACCAGCCGCTCCCCCTCCTCGCGTCGCATGGACAGCGCGCCGACCGTGCGCAGGTCGCCCTGCACCCGTACCTGAATCTCGGTATGGTGCTCACGCACCAGAACGTGGATATCCGAGGCGATCAGCGCCGCGCAGTCGGCGACCAGCTGGCGCGCGAGGCTCAGCGTCTGGAGGTCCGCATCCTGCTGCTGGCCAGAGCCGCGCTGCTGGCGCAGAACCGCCAGTTCCTGGGCGGAGACTTTGCGCACCTGAGGCGCTGCACCGCTGCGCCGCACCTTGGCTTCCCACGTCAGAAAGCGTGGGGTGCCGAAGTGGCGCGCATCCACGTATATGTCACATGCGTGCACGGCAAGGGCCTTCTGGACGGTCTCGCTGGTGAGTCCATGGTCCAAGGCGAGGTCTTCCACGTAGAGGCCCGTGTCCGCTACGCGTTGGCGCAGCGCTGCAGCCTCGTCCGGCGCAAGCAGGTTCAACGTACATGCCACCTTCTCGAAACTGCCCGCGAGCGTGCGGGGATAGAGGATATGCGGCGCCAGCACCTCGGGCGGGGGCGGCAGCGTCAGCATGTCGGACTTGACCGATGGCTCCGCTCGCGTAGCGACGGTCGCGGCGCGGTCGCCCTTGCGAGCGGCACCGCCCCACAGGCGCGAAAGTGTCCCGGTCATCATGGCTTTCCTTGGTGTTGAGGCTCCGCAGCGGGCGCGGCATTTCCGTTCCGTTGGGCGTACAGCTTCCCCACCCCTTTCCATGTCTGCGTCGCCGCTTCGTAGCTGACTTCGGTCAGCCGCAAGCCAGCCACGTTATCGAGACCAGCGCCCATGCCCAGCCACGGCGGCGTGCCGAAATTGATGTCCGCGGTCATCACGAGCCATGGATCGACAGGCGTCTTGCCATCCGAGGGAAGCAACGCCGGCGGCATCGTGACTTGCAGCGCCATGCCGCGCGCCTGCGCATAGGTCCAGATCGCGCGCTGGGCCTCGCCAATGGCGGCGATCTCGGACGGGGACGGCAGGAAAGCCGCCCGGGCAACGGCGGTTGCGTTCGCCTGGTTGCCATCCGCCGACAACGAGCCGGGTGCGTTGGCAGCCACGCCACCCTCTCGCTTCCAGCTTGTCTCGATATGCAGCGTGGTCGCCGTCGCTGGCTTGCAGCGCCAGGCAGCCATCGTCCAGCCACTCTCGGCAAGCGTCTGCCCATCCCATGCCCGCCGGCATGCCTGCAGGAAAGCCGACGGCGATGCTTCCTCCACCCACGGCAGTGTTCGCGGGCGGGCGGCTTCGCTCAGGCGCTGCGCAGCGGCGATGGCACGCTGGCGCGCCCGCTGGGCCTCGCGCTCGGCTTCCTGCTGCATGTCATACCAATACCAGCCACCGCCGGCGATCGCACCGACCGCGCTCACCGCGGCCAATGCATAGGCGGTTGAGCGCCAGGGCCCCGTCAGCACATCGTGCATTGCGGAAACGCCCTTGCTCGCGCGCGCCATCGCGGCGAGGTCGCGCAGGGTGCCCTCGACCTCGGTCCAATCGCCCAGCGCACGATGGCGGGCGCGGATTGTGTCCAGCTCTTCGATGGTGCCTACCCGATCACCACCCGAGATGATGGCGTGGCCCTGACGAACTGCGACGTACCAGTAGAGGCTGTCTTGCAGGTGAAATAGGCCCATCCATGGCTGTTGATGCTGGCCGGCCACGATGGCGGCGAGCGGCTTGACGGCGGAAACCTTGACACCCGCCATGGGTTCGCAAAAGCCGCTCTGCACGGCGCCTTCGGCGCTCTGGTGCACGATCCCCCAGCGGAAGTGGCGGCCCAGTGCAATCGCGCTCGCGCGCACGGCGCTCTTGCTTGGCTGAACCTCCTCGTGCTGCCAGGTCAGCCCAATGGCGAAGACGCCTTTCAGCCCAGGAAACGACAGGATCTGAGCCATGACTCAGGGCCTCAGCGTACGCACGCGCTTGCCGTTTGCGATCTTGACGCCCCCGTCGTCGATGCTGACCACCTTCCAGCCACCATCGAGCGCGTCCCCGGCCACGACCGGCACAGTGCGCCCGTTGACATCGACCACCGCGTTGAACTGGCCGTCGAACGCGCGCAACGACACTAGCCTGTGTGCGTCGCCCGCCTGACGCGGCATCCGTTCTGCAACACCCGCCGTCGGCACCGGCCCGGAGAGGGAGATAGCCGGCGCCGCTCCGGCGGGTGCCGCGCCCTGGGAGGCCGACAACAGCGATTCTTCCGCCCGCTTCACTTCCGCCTTGTATTTTGCAATCTCGGCGCGGGCCTTCCATAACGCAATCTGCGACTGCAACGCCGCGAGTTCCGATGCCTCGGTATGTCGCGGCGACGTGGCTGCGTCGGCAGCCGCCGCAGTAGTGGCGGACGCCGCTGCACTCACTACTGCCGGCGCTACAGCGCTGGCGCCAGACGGCTGCGCAGCCGGCGTGGACGCGGGCGGCGCGGCTTCCTGTCGCGATGTCACCGGCCGCGCTTGCTGCTGCGGCGCCGACTCCGTTGCCGAGTGCGAGGCCGGCTTACGACCGGCCGCCGCGATCGCAGCGGAAATCGGGTCAGACATCGAAGAAGCCGCGTTGGCCGAACAAGCCACCGATTGCAGCAACACTGCCGCGATGGCCACCCTGAACTGAGTGGAACGAAGTTTGAATGGGCGATTCTGCATGGGAAAGTCCGAAGTCTTACAGCAAGCGGGCCGAGATCATGATCGCGATGACGGTGTCGCCTCGCGTCGCACCGACGCCGCCGCCGAGCGCCGCCATCCACGGCTCACCCACACCGTTGTTGGTGGTCGCCGCCTTCTGGTTGCGCAGGCCGGTGAGCACCAGGGATTCGCCGGGCTTCAGCGTGATGGACTGCGTGAAGCGGTTGGTCGGCATCGTCCGTAGCTGCACGGTGGTCTGGTTGGCAGAGCCGCCCGAGTTGAACGGCTGCAGTGGCAGGAGGTCCGAGAGCGTCATGTCGAAGTTCATCAGGATTCGGCCATCGACGACCTTGGGCAGGAAGTTGCTGGTGAAGCCATAGGTAACGGTCCCGGTCTGAATCGAACTGGTCGAGCCGACATTCGCAGCCAGCGTGGTTTGCGCCTGTGCAACATAGTCCTGCAGCGTCGCGGTCTGCAGCGCCAGGACCTTCCCGTTTTGCGTGACGCCCGAGCGCGACACCACTTGCGACACGTTGCCCAGTGTCGAGAGCGCCTGGATCACGGCCTTGCTGCCGGCAAACGGTCCGCTCATGATGGTCGCACCGAGATTCATCGGCGATGCGCCGCCCGAAACATTCGGCATGCTGGCCGAGTTGAACGTGACCCCGGGTTGCCCGCTGGAACTCTGGTACGCGAGTGACAGGTTCAGGCCGTAGTTGTCCTCGCGCGTTACGCGCACCTCATAGACCTGCACGTCAATAGCCACCTGCTTCCCATACATGGCAGCCAGGCTCTTGACGAACTGTTCGATTCGATCGCACTGGGCCGGATCGCCGGTTACCGTGAGCGTGCCCAGGTTCTTGTCGACAACCACCTCGGCGCTGGCGCCAGCAACGGCCTTCGCCGTAGCCTGAAGGGTCTCCCACGGCTTCATCTCGACCGACATGCTCATCGACTGGCCACTGCGCCCCGCGCCGCTGCCGCCATTGCCTGCCCCGGTCGCGCCCGCCCCTGCCATGCCGCTCGAGCTGCTATCCGTCGTGGTGATCGATCCGTTCATCGAGGACGAATCCGCGAGGCTCGGCAGCATGAAAGTGCGGGTCTCCGTCTTGAAGAACGTCACCGTGCCGTCGTTGTAGCGAGACCAGACCCCGAAATGCGCCTCCACGGCATCCAGGAAGCCCTTGAAATTGCCTTCGTATCGCAGGGTCAGCGGGATCGCCGTGACCGAAGCACCCGGGCCAGCCGCGACGCTAAGCGGAGCGGCCAGGTCCACCCGTGCCGTGCCGCCCATCGGAATCGGCCCGCCCGGGCGGACTGCGCCTGCGGGCTGCACCGCCGGGGCCGCGCTGGGCGCCAACGAGGCGACGGCCGACGGATCGACTGTCGAGCGTACGCCGACACTTTGCGCAATCCAGTTGGCCGCCTCGGTCAAGGAACCAAGGGTTCCCTTGAACACTACGTGCTTGCCGTAGATATCCGGCTGCGGCTTGCTAGCGCGGATCTTCTCGCCCAACAGCCAGGCGCCTTCATGCACCCGGAACACCGGCCGACTGCGCGGTGCGTCGGCGTAGCGCGCATGCGCCTCGCTGTTGATGGTGTTCTGAACCTGACGCGTCTCCATCACGCCGCAGCCGGAGAGCAGTGTGGCCGCCGCCACGGCGGCCGCGGTATAGCGTTTGCTTTGCTTCATCATTGCACGACTCCGTTTTGGCTGATAATCACGGTGCGGTTGCCGCGCCAGCTGTCGCCCACCACGTCGGCGCCGTTGTTGGCCAGCTCTTCAACCACACGCTTGACGGCGAGCTCGAAGTCATCCCCGTAGTCCTTGTCGCCCGGAACGATCCAGCCATCGGGGACATTCCAAACCACCGTCCAACCCGCGCGGGCAGCCCATTTCTGCAGCTGCTGTTGCAGGGGCTCGCCTTTGACGAGGCGGTATAACTCACCGACCACCGCGACTGCCGGGGGCGCGCCGACAGCCGCTGCCGTCGACGGGCCGGCACCGGCCGTTGGCGAGGCACTGTTCGCCGCCACCAGCGTGCGGTCGATCGCCGCTGGATTCGCGCGAGCGGGTTGCAGCGACTGCCAGCCGTCGTTCAGCAGCTGGGCGGCGTGCAAGGCCGGCGCGATGAACAAACCGCTCAGAAGCGAGGCCGCAGTCAGGACTATGCGGACGGTTCGATTGGGGTGGGACATAGCTATGGTCTCGATTGAACGGATAGGACTAGCGCAGGGCCGCGCGCTGCAGCGCTTGCCACCGGGCATGAATCTGATTGGCGTACCGCAGTTGCTTGTCAGGCGACGAAGCGTTGTAGGCGCCAACCGCTTTCCACGTCGGTCCGAAGCGCTGGATGTTCTCGCGCAGAATCCACGCGCCGACGTACGCATTGGTGCATCCATCGAACAGGTGGGCGCGCGTGATGCCATATCGCCCCAGCCGCGGCAGATGAATGGAGTTGATCTGCATGAGCCCGATATCTTCCGAACCGTTGGTATTGCGGTTGGTGACCCATGGCCGCATGCCGGACTCCTGCCAGGCAATGCTGCGCAGCAAGGTCGAGCTCACGCCATGGAAAGCCGCAGCATCGTCCAGACAGTCCGCACGGGCGCAGCCGCCTATGAGCCACATCAGACAGCACGCTGTTGCAACTGCACGGATCTTCATAGCGCGACCTTCCCCGGTTGCTCTTTGAACCGCACCTGCGGCACACGGTCCACGTAGACCACGTTCCCGTCGGCGATCACCGTCAACCGCGCGGCAATCCCGTCGAACTTGTAGTAGCGGTCCTTCTGCTCGCCGTTGCGCTTGTGCTCGTCGCCGAACACCGAGACGCTCACCATCGATTTGGCAAAGCTCAGATAGGTGGCGCCGTCTTTCTCGAACACCATTTCGAGCCCTGCAGCGTTTTCGCGCGGGAACACATACTCGATCTCGGGGGCGCGATCGACCTGCACCGACTTCCCGTCCGCCATCGCGGTGAAGCGGTCGACCGTCGAGAACGACAGCACCCGCTGTGCCTCCTCCCAGTTCGTCCAGATCTTGCTGCCAGAATCGTCGCGCAGCACCAGGTCCTTCGGTTCCTTCTCGAATCGGATTTCGATGCGGCCTTGCTTGTTGTCGCGGATCGCCACCGCGCCGAACGCCGACGCCAGCGTCGGTCCTTCAGGCAGCGGCGTGCCAGCAGCCGGCAGGGAGGCCGCCTGCAGCGGACCATCCTGCCGCGCCGGCTCGGCAACCACGGAGAAGCCCTTCGGCGGCGCGGCCCGCAGCGCGATGTTGCGTCGGATGAAGTCCACTTCCGCATACAGGTTGCGGCGCTCCAGCACGCGGGCGAGCGCCTGCAGCCAGTTCTCCCCATCGCCAAGCTCCACGGCGACATCCTCGGTCAGCGGAATGTCCTTCTGCGCCGTTCCCGTCCAGCCAGCCGGCGCGATGGACTTGATCATTTGGGCCAGAGGCAGGGACGAGCGCCCAGGACGCACCACCGCAAGCGTGGTGTAGCTGCCGATCAGCGCCAGACGCCCGGAAATGCCGGCCAGGCTGCGCGGCAGGTCGCCCGCTGGATTGGCGGGCTCCGAGGTGAAGCCGTTCGCGCGCTTCCAGCGCGCAAGCACTGGCTGCCCGTTGACGGTATAGCGGACGACATCCGGCACACCATCAACCACCCAGTATGGGCCGGTCTGCAAGGCGCCATCGGCTTGAACAGCCTGGCCGGGCCGAGGCTGGATATACGTAGAGAGCCCGTCGTTGAAGATAAGCGCAGGACGATCGACGGCCCGGGCAACGATCTGGTAATCGAAGTCGAGAGGGTCGGTATCGGCCGCCATGGCGCTGGCGCTCGCCGTCAATACCAAAGCGGAGAGAATGAGCGGCCTGATCATCGGAATTGTGCGACGTGGTTCATGAAGCGGGCGAAGTACGGACCACCACGCTCCGGGTTGGCGCTGTGGTACCAGGCCACAGCCTTCATCGTGGAGCCGCTGCGCCGCAGGTTCTCGGTCAGGATGTCTTCGGCGACCCGGATATTGGTTGCCGGCGCCAGCGCATCCCATGGCGACGTGAAGCGCTTGCCGTGGTAACACCAGTTCACCTGCATTAGCCCAACGTCGAAATCGCACCGCTGGCTGGCCAGCAGGCGATTGATCGCCATGTAGGCTTCCTCCCGCGTGGCAAAGAACATGCCGCGGCCAGCCACGTTCAAGGTCCAGGGCCAGGGCCGCCCGCGATAGGCCGATTCGTTCATCGCGATGCCGGCGGTGATCTTCGGATCCACGCGCTGGCCCATCTGCGCGAACGGCTCGGTTTTCGGCGCGCATGCCCATCCGCCACGGCGCTCGGCGAGCGCTTCCTGGGCGGCCTCGGTCAGTACGGCCGGGCGCAGCCAGCCCTCGCGGGCGAACAGCACCGAGATCGGCAGCGCCTTCCCGCCGATCTGAACGACAGGCCCAGCCTCCGCGCCCGGTTCGATCGATGCACCGATCAACCGGGCGGACCAAGCAAGGAACGCATCGAGCCCGCAGTAGAGCACCGGTTTTCCTGCGATCGTGTGCAACAAGTCCTTGCCGTCGGCGTGCACGACTACCGCCGTGGGGCTAATGACCGCCTGGATCGTGGCGGCGGGTGCGTGGCTCGATACCAGACACGCAGCGAGGGCTGCCAGCGTCTTAATCACGGTAGGCCTCCAGCACCATGTCGTGCTTGACCTGCACCACCATCTTCTGGCCCGGTTCGGTCGTGATCGTCGGCCGGATGCCCTGGTTGCGGCTCAGGATCGTGGATGCGGTCTGGGCGGCAATCTGACCGGCGGCATTGCCGTAGGTGGTCAGTCCGTTCGCGCCGACCGTGGTCGCCGTGTTGTTGTCCTTAAAGGCGTGCTCGAGCAAGCCGATAACCAAGGCAGAGCCGAAGATCCTCAGGAAATGATTGTTGACGTCGCCGCTGATGCCGGAATATCCGTTGGGGTCGGCACCCTGCATGCCCATCAGCGGAACGGTCTTGCCGTTCGGCAGCTGCATGCGCACAAAGGCCGCAAGGATGCGCTCCTGGCCCACCGCGATATCCGCGTTGTAGGCACCAACCAGCGTGCTGCCCGCCGGGATGACTTTGCACCGGCCCGTCACCGTGTCATACACGTCCTGCGAGACAGTCGCGCGGAATTCACCCGGCTTGTCCGAGTTGAGGCCACCGGCAAAGGTGGCGGGAATGACGAAGCCCCGACTGACCGTACATTTCGGTAGTCTCCCGTCGAAGCCGGTGCGCAACGTCCTAGCAGCGGTTGCATCACGCAGGAACTGCTTGTCGGAGGAAACGGGCGCTTCAGGCTGCTCCGGGAGGCCGTTGCTTGCACTGGCGCGCGCGACCGCCGCCTGCTGCAGGGCGCGCATCTGCGCGGGGTCGGTCAGGTCCGCCATGCCAGCCGGCATCTTCGTGCCGCCCATCTGCGACTTGCGCATGCCCTTCTTGTAGATCGAAGAGGTGAAGATGTCGTCTTGCTCGTTCTTCTTGGCGTCCGCAGTGCTGGGCTTGGCCGTGGCAACCAGGTCGCCGGCCGTCATGACCGGCGCCGTGCCGCTGTCCCGCTTTTCCGCGAGGGCGCGTTGACGCTCAGCCTCTTCCCGAGCCCTGGCGGCCTGCTCCCGGATCGTGGCCTCGAGCGTCTGCCCGTTGTCGCCGCTACTGGCCCGCTGGCGCAGCTGCTCCGCGCGGTTCTGCTCCGCCTTGGCATCGGACTGCTCCTCGCTGACCGACTGGAAGTAGTAGCCGAGCCCGCCGACGAGAAAGGCCGCAACGACGCCAAGCACCATCACGATGTTGCGCGGCAGCTTCCCCTTCACTGTGCGCTCCTGCGCATCCGTCACGTCGGAAACGTTGTTGGACGACTTCCGATCGCGCATCAGAACAACCCCAGAATGCGCCGGCGGCCACGCTCGATCTTCACTTCCTCCGAACCCGAGCGTAGCGCTACCGTTTCGGCCAGACGCTGGACGACAAGGAATTCGCCTCGCCGAATGAAGTTCACCACCACGAAATCGCTGCCGTCCTTGACCAAGGCAACAGGCCAGTCGGCACTCTTCGGGATGCGCAACCAGATCGCCTTGCCGTCGTCAAAGACCGTGTCGGGCCGGAAGCTCGCGCTGCCGGAAATGGAATATTCGAAGTTGAGCTGCTCGGGGGCGACAGCGACCACATCCGCGTTGCGGCCACCGGCATCGACGGACAGCCCTTCGGCGCTGTCAGCGCGCGCTTCATTGCGCGCTTTCACCTTGGCCGCAAACGACGTCGGGATGCGGAAGCGCACCTTCTGGTAGAAGATCCCGCCCAGGGGAGAAGACACCAGCGTGAACTCGTAGCTGCGCTTGTTCGTGTTCACCGAGAGCGTGTTTACGAGACCAGCCGCCTGCGGCTTTACGTACAGGTGATTCTGGCCATCGGTTTCGTAATCCCAGCGCACGCTCTCACCCCACGCGGGTTCGCCGACGATCTGCTCGTCGTCGGGAAACTCGATGGTGGTCATCTTCAGCGGTGCGGAAAGGACACGGAAGATCTGGTCACGACTGTAGGTAAAGACAACTAGCCGCGAATCGCCGGGCAGCGCTATGGGATCCACGCCACCGTTGAACGGATTGGCTGGGTTCATCGCATCGCTGAGGTAACCGATGCCCAGTCCTGCCACGCCCGCGCCCGGCCGGCGCTGGGGCTTGTCAGCAGCATGTACGTGCGGCACGGCGATGCTAAGCGCCACCAAGATGGCAGCCAGTGCACTCAGGGGGGATGACTTGCGAATGTCCATGAGCGGTGTCGCGGCCTCAGGCCGGCGATTTCTGAAGGCTGAAGAAGACGGGATGGACGCCGAACGGATTGGTACCCAGCACGGCATCGCTGGTGGGCGGCTTCACCTGGTAACGGAAGGTCATCGCGTAGCGCATACTGCGCGGCTTGTAACCGTCCTCCGTCGTGGTGGTGATGAACTCCACCGCAACCGTGCTGTCGGGCAGCACGGCGATATTGGTGACCTTGACCTCCCGCACCAACGTCGCGGAGGCGCCAACCTGGCGGAACGGCTCGTCCTCGGTCACCCAGTCCTCGAACTGCTTGCGCGACGATCCGATCATCTGCTCACGCACGGACCGCAGGTTCCGAGCCATCCGCGAATCCTCGACCTGCGTGGTCAGAATTGGCTCGATCGTGAACCAGCGCGTGACGAGATCCTTGAAGGCCCACAGCAACTGGATCCCCTCCGGCTGGAAGGCCTCCAGCTCGCGCACGATGGGCTTGCCGCTCGCGTCGGCTGACACGCCAACCGCCTTGACCACGGAGGGTGGCGGCTCACGCGTCATGATTGCCGCCAGCGCAATGCAACCCAGACCGAGCGTGGCCACCTTCCAGTGATTGCGCTCGATGGCGATCCTGGTGGTACGGTCGAAGATCACCTGTTCAGGGCTCTCATTGCCGTACATCCCCGGGGCTACCGCCAGGGTCTTGGCATTGCTGGAGTTCTTGCGGAAGAGGGGCATGCTGCGGCAGTCCATTGGGATGCCGCTAATTGAAGCAGTGAACCGTCACGGGAGGATCGAAGAAAGCGGCGCGATTTTGCGCGGCTTTCTGAGATTTTCCCTGTACCCAGTGCACATCCGTGTTGGATCCCCACGAGACGGAGCCGCAACGAGCCCCAGGTTGCTAACCAGCTCTGGCGGTGCAGCTACTGCCTTCAATCGGAGAGCTGTCCTGCAACAATAGAGCGGAAAGCTCTCAGTTTTGACCTAGCTTTCCGGAAAACCAGCGTGAGCATGCTCAGGCTTCGAGCACGGTATCCGCCGCATGAGATCGGTTCGGCAGGCGGTTGCTCGCGCGAGTTTTCTGGAAAACTCGCAAAAATCGCACGTCTTTCGGCGCCCAATTGCATTCGCGGCCCGCCAACAATAGCGGGCATGCAATCCACCGACCCGACCCATCCCGTCCTGCAGCTCAGCCAACTCGAAGCCAGCGCCGTTGCGATGTTCTTTGAGTCGCTGTCGCCGATCCGCGCATATATCGAGGCGTCGGATGTGGCCGAAGTCATGGTGAACCGCCATGACAGCATCTGGGTGGAGCGACGCGGCGAGATGACGCGCCTGGACGTCCGGCTCGAGCCCGCGAAGCTCGAAGGTGCGGTCCGATCCCTGGCCTCATCGGTGCAAAAGTCCGCCGTGCGTGGTACAGCACAGGGCATCATCAACGCCGGCCATAAGGGACTGCGCATCGCTGCAGTGATGCAACCCACCGCCATCGACGGCCACGCCCTCAGCATCCGCAGGCATCGTGAGACGAACCTGTCCCTGACCGACTATGTCAAGGCCGGCGCCTTCTCGTCCCGGCATGCCCGCAGCAAGCACACGGATCAGCCCATCTTCAAAGGCGCGGTCGAAGACGACGCGCTCAAGGATGCCCTCATCGAGTTGGTCCGCCAGCGCAAGAACATCCTCGTCGCCGGTGGCACCTCCTCCGGCAAGACCACTTTCCTGAATGCGCTCGTGGAGAACATCCCCGACGGCGAGCGCGTCCTGACCATCGAAGACACGATGGAGCTCAAGACGCGAGTGCCAAATGCGGTGCGCCTGCTCTCCAACACCGACAAGAACGTCACCACCCAGCAGCTGGTGGCGCTGGCGCTGCGATTCCGCCCCGACCGCATTCTCGTTGGCGAGGTCCGCGGTGGCGAGGCTTTCGACATGCTCCAGGCGCTCAACACCGGCCACGACGGCGGCATGGCGTCGCTGCACGCCAACAACGCCCGCTCCGCGCTGTCTCGCATGGAGAGCCTTGCAATGCTCGGCATCCCCCAAGGCTCGCGCTGGGAGCTCGACGACATGCGCAAGCTGATCGCCGAGTGCTTCAACTACGTTGTCCACATGCGCCGCACCGGCGAGATGCGCCACATCTCGGAAATCATCGAGATCAAGGGCTTTCGCAACAACGACTACGACATCGAACGCGTTTTCTAACCACACCAGGAGCCTCTCCCATGTCCCACCCCTTCATCCAACGTGCTGCCACGACGGCGCGAAAATCCCTGCCCTCGATGCTTGTCATGGTCAGCCTGATGGGCGTCGCCACCTCAGCCGCGGCTGCCGATTTCGGCTTCCTCGGCAACCTCGGGGAGTTCATCTGCGGGATCGCCACCTTCATTAACACCAAGTACCTGTTCGTGGCCGGCCTGATCCTGATCGTGCTTGGCGCCATCGGTATCGCCAACTCCGAGTCGACCATCATGAAGTTCGTCTCGGTGATCTGTATCGGCATCGGCCTGGCTGCTGCGGCGCCCGCGATCATGAAAACGCTGGGCGTCGCGGCCCAGTGCACTGGCTTCTGAGCATGCGCGAACACCACGTCAGCATCGGTCTTTCCCGGCCGCGCCAGATCGGCGGGGCCGTGCGCGGCCTGGCGATCGCCAATGGCACTGTTGTCGCCCTGCTGGTGTACGTGACCTTCCGCAGTGGATGGAAGATCCCGGTGGCCGTCGTGGTGATGGGCATGGCCTTTCACGCGCTCCTGCGCTGGCTCACCAGCCGTGATCCCTGGTGGAACCAGATCCTGAACGTCTACAACCACTACGGCGACGTGTACGAATCGATTCCCTGGCACGGCAAGCTGGGTACGCTTTTCCGCCGCCCCTACGGATTCGACAGCGATCTGCCATGCTGAATCTGAAACGCCGCCCGCTCTACGAGATCGCGCCGTGGCTGACCTCGATCACCCCGGAGCTGATCCTCAACAAGGACGGGTCGCTGCTTGCGACCTACGAATTCCTCGGTGTCGATGCCGACAGCCCCGACAGCAACGACATTACGTCGGCCCGGAACCAGCTGGACCAGGCCTGCCGATCGTTCGACAACCGGATCACCGCATGGTGGAAGGTCAGCCACCGGCGCGCGCGGAACTATATCGAAGGCGAGTTCTCCGCGCAGGCGGACGCCCGGCTGGATGCGCTGAACCGCGCGCACATCACGACCGGCAAGTACTTTCACAATAGCCACTCCCTGGCGCTTGCCTATACCCCGGAGAGCGGCATCGCCAAGTTCTTCGACAAGACGGGCTACCACATGACAGTGGGGGGCAAGTCGGTCATCGCCGCCATCTTCGAGGCGACGAAAGACACCCTCTTTGCACGCAGCGCCTTCGCCTTCGACATGGAGAAGCTGACGACGGACGCGCGCCGGTTCGAATCCATGCTCGATGCGTTCGCAGGGGGCGTGCCGCGCCTGCGTACGCGCCGATTGGTCATGCAGGACAGCTACGCCGTCCTGCACCAGGCTGCCAACCCAAGCGTGCCGTCCCGCCGCATCCGATACCCGGTGACCCTTCTCGATTCGCATCTGACGGAATCCGAAGTCACCGTCGGTTCCGAGCGGCTCCTGTTCGAATCCGCCCATGGGAAACGCTACGCCGCAATCGTTGCCGTCAAGGAATGGATGAGCTTCCAGGAAGCGGCGTTGGATAGCCTCATGCAGATCGACGCCGAGCTCGACGTCTGCATCATGTACCGGTTCCTCGATACGGCACGGGCGGCGGCCTACATCGAGAAGGTCCGGCGCTTCTACAAGATGGCAGCGCTCAATGTGCGAGCGATCCTGAAGCAGTACTTTGCCAAGGAAGAAGCCGAGAACGACGAAGGGCGCGAAGAACTCGCCAAGGAAGCGGGCAGGGCACTTAAGCGTCTGACGGCCGAAGGCACCCAGCACGGCTTCGCGAACATCTCCATTGTGGTCTATGGCGATACCGAAGCGGCCCTGGAAGATTCGGTCGGCGAGGTGGTCGGCGCGCTCACCAACGCCGGCTTTGGCGCCATCCGTGAGAAGGCGAACCTGATGCCCGCGTGGAACAGCACCCTGCCCGGCCGATGGGACAAGCAGCGTCGACTTCAGTTCGTCGAGACACCCGCGGTGTCCGACCTGGCGCCCGTGCGCTCCGTCATGCCTGGCCCAACCCGCAATGCGTGGCTGTCCGACAAGGCCGGCAAGGAAGTCCCTCCCCTCACCTGTCTGCCCACGCGTCATCGCACGGCGCAGCGTGTTGACCTGCACCAGCCGGGTGGCAACGGACACCTGCTCATCATCGGCCCCATCGGCGCGGGCAAGTCGGTGTTCCTCAACTTCCTGGTTTCGCAGGCAGGGCGTCACGACGCGCGACGCATCCGCTTCGACAAGGACCGCTCGACCCGCATTCCTACCTTGCTCGGCGGCGGCGCGTTCGTCGACGTCACCGGCAAGTTCCAGGCGGCGACACACGTGAACCCGCTTTCGCTACTCAACAGCCCCGCGAACTTCACCTACGTCACCGAATGGGTGACGCTGGCCCTCGAGGACGAGGACTTCTCGCTCAGCCCCCAACAGTCGCAAGACATCTTCGAAGCCGTGAAGATTCTTGCGGAGTACCCGCGTGAGCATTGGACCCTCGGGCGGCTGGCCACGCTGCTGCACGACAGCCTGCGTGAACGGCTGCAAATTTGGCTGCGTGGCGGGCAGTATGGGCACTTCTTTGACCACGCGGAGGACGCGTTCGACGTCAGCGACAACCTCTCGGTCGAGATGGGCGACCTCTTCGAAAAGTATCCACGCGCGGCCGTGCTGTTCTCCGACTACGCCTTCTATCGGATCAGCCAGTCGATGGACGGCCTCAGGTACACGATCATCGAAGTCGAAGAGGCTGGATTCTTCTTCCAGCACCCCCGGTTCTACAAGCGGCTGGAGACCTGGATTACCACCATCCGGAAGCTCAACGGCGCTGTCTGGATGGCTACGCAGTCGCTGCGTCAACTCGAACGTGTACCGGACTTCGAAATTCTCAAGGACAACGTCGGGAATCTGATCTACCTGCCGAACAGCCAGGCCAATACCAGCAAGGACCTCTACAAAGACAAGTTTGGCCTGACCGACGATCAGATCCAGATGATCAACGACGCGGTCCCGAACCGGGACTATCTGTGGATCACGCGCGCACAGACCCGGATGCTGCAGAGCACGTTCTCCGACGAAATGGTTGCGATGCTCAGGTCCGACGGCGTCGCGCAATCGATCCTCGACCGCCATTACGCCTCTGGCGCACCCGACTGGCAACAACACTACGTGCGCGAGATGCTCGCGCGTTCAGCATAAGGAGAGACCCGTGAAAAGTTGGATTGTCCGCGCTGCCTTGGTGGCAAGCCTCGCAGTTTCCACGAGTGTTCACGCCGGCGGGCTTCCGGTCATTGACGTCGCGAACCTGGTGCAAACGACCAGGACGGCACTGCAGTCGCTCAAGACCGAGATCTACGAGAACACCAACATCGCCTACCAGTACCGCATGATGGCCAACCAGTTGCTGCAGGCAACTGGCATGGACCCGGCCCATCTGACCGAGCAGCTCGATGCAATCAAGGACGAGATCGGCAAGTTCGATCTCTACGGCGTGACTCTGAACGACCTCTACGGGGCCGTTTCCGATAACGCGGACTACCTGTCCAAGGTGCGCAGCATGGTCAAGGCTTCCGGCAAGCCAAGCGGGCAGTGGCTCGAGGATCAACGCACCCTGTTGGCAAATGGCGACAAGACCGCAAAGAACCTGTTCGACCTGGGCAACTCGGTGGTCAAGAACGTCCAGTCGCAGGCCAAGCGACGCCAGAAGATCCAGAAGGAAATGAAGCTCACTGGCACGGCGCAGGCCGCGGCGGAAGCGACCAACGAGATGCTCGACGTCCTTGCAAACCAGAATTCCGACCTGCTGCAGATGATGAGCGCCAAGGTGCAGTCGGATGCCGACAAGGACCAGAAGGCCTTGGCGGTTGAAACCGAGTCGCTCGACACGGCGCGGCGCCTGCAAGCCGAGCGGGACCAGCAGCGTCAGAAGATCCTGAACCTCAAATGATCGGGATGTCGACCATGGGAGTCTGGGTGCGCTTGCGCTTTGTAGCGCTGCTTCTCGCCGCGCTTTGCCTGTTGCCGCAGCCAGGCAATGCCCAGGAAGCGACCGGCGGCAATCCGCCCGTGGCAGCGGCAACTGCTGGCAAACCGGGGGATATTGCCACGGGGATCATGAAGACGCTGACCAGACTTGACGGGATGCGCAGCAGCCTGATTCAGGCCGCCGCATCGCTCAGCCAGACCACGGTGGAGGACGCCAACAAGATCGCGTTCGGGCTGGGAGTGATCACACTGGTCCTGGCCGGGCTACGATTCGCAGCCACCTCGGATCCCGTCAGCGCCTGGACGGATCTCTTCGAGACGCTGCTGGTACTCGGGATCTTTTCCGCCCTCTTTGCCAGCTACACCAGCTTCTCTTCCGGCCTGTTCCTTTGGTTTGCCCACCTTGCCGACTCGATCAACGGCGGCGTGAGCGTCTATAACCTTCCGGCATCCCTCGCGAACACTGGCGGAAAGTTTGTTGACTCCATCGTGACGACGCTGAAAGCTGGTCTGCTCAATCCGCTGTCCCTGGTTGACGCCCTCGTCGCCGCAATACTGTTTGCCTTCGCCTTCATCGCCGTCTTGATCGCCGCATTGATCTACTCATGGTTCATCCTTGTCGGGCATCTGCTGGTGGCAATCGGCATTGTCGTCGGTCCCCTTGCCGTGGCCTTCGGCATGGCTGACATCTCCCGGCGGTTCTTTAACGCCTGGCTCGACTACATGGTCACCGGTTCGATGTACATGGTGGTGGCAGCCATTATCTCGCAGCTGGTGAGCAAGTCGCTGATCAGCATGGTGACGGACGTTGGCAAGGTCGGCACGGACACGACCATCGCGGCCAGCTATGCGCTGAGCACCGCGATCATTTTGGTCTTCGTTGCCATGGAGATCCCGAAGATCGCAGGCTCCCTCTTCGGGACCGGTGGCGGCGTGGGTGCCACGGGCGGCATGAAGATGCTGGGCCGCGGCGCCTGGAACCTCGGCAACAAGCTCGCTGGAAAATGATGAACACACACGCCCACCTGCCGACAGATGCGCTGCTGGCGTCGTTCGCCGATCGTGTTGCGCTGATCCGCCAGTATGCAAATGAGGCGGAAAGCGCTGACTTCGCCAGCAAGTGGCTCAATGTGCTGGAACGCTGTGCCACGTGGTTCTCCAGCATGCCGCTGCGTCCCGGCGAGCACGCTGAGGCGGGCGGCGCGTTCCGCGCCACCGTGGAAGCGGCCTACTTCGCCATGCGCCTGTCCGGTGCACAGAAGTTCGCCGCCGACCAGACGTCGGAACGCCGCAGGCGGCTGGAACCCCAGTACCTGTATGCCCTGTTCCTCGCCGCCTGCTGCTCACGGCTGGATGAGCCATGCCGGCACTTTCAGTTTCATCGGGATAGCGATGGCATTGAATGGATTCCCGCCATTCATGGCGCATTTGGTCCATGGCTCGGGGGCGGTACGTATGGTGTCACGCGCCGAGAAACCGCGCTTCCCATCGAGCGCATGCGCACTGCGCTGCTCGCGCGCGAGATCCTTGGCGCTGAGCGCCTGGCCGGATTCGACGGCCAGGTCCTCGCCGAACTGTTCGGCGCCATCAATCCCGAGCAACGACCCAGCGGACTCGAGACACTCCTGCACAAGGTTGTGCGGCAAGCCATCGACACGGTCACGCAGTTCGAAGTCAAGGCGCGGCGCGCTGCCTTCGCGCCGGATTCGACGCCAACGCCGAAGGCGGATTTGCTGAGTGCCGCTGCCGATGCCACGGCCCAAGCGAAGCCGCCTGTCACGACCGCAACCGAACAGCTCGCAGCGACCGTGCCTGTCAACCCCCAGGCGCCGACCGAAGCCCTGACACAGGTCGCGCCCCCCTCTCCCGCGCAACCGGCAGCGCCAGCGACAGCACAAGCGCCGCGCGACGCCGCGCCCAGCGCCGTCCAGCTCGACGGCTCGCGATCGCTCCGGCCAGAACAGGCCGCAGATCCGTTCAAGGAGGCACTGGCCGGGGCATCGAACCTGATGCGCGAGTTCTTTCGGGCCCTGGCCCAGGACGTGGCGGCGGGAAAGGTGAAGGTGTCCTGGGTCGACGACCGGCTCGCCATCAGCAAGCGCATGTTGAGCAACTACGGCATCGCCTCGGAAACGCTCATCGGAAACCTTCGCAAGTTCCAGCTGCTCTACAAGATCGTCGGACAGGACATCCTGCTGGTCGACAAGGTAGCCAACCTGATCGCGACGCGGCCGCAATCCGCCGGCAACGAGGTGGACGCCTGATGCACCACTACATCAATCATTTCCGCCCAATCTACGAGTTCCGCGCGGCGACCGGATGGTTGCTGGCCGCGGTGCTCATGCTTGCCAGTGGCATGCCGGGAGCGGGGTATTTTTCCCTGTTCTGCCTGGCAATGTTCCTGTTCCGCTCGGTCCAGGTCTGGCGGGCGCTCAAGTTCCGCCTTGCCATCTCGACCAAGTGGCTCGCCGTGATCCCTGTTAGCAAGCTGCTGGCACTCAGCGTGCAAATGCGGAAAACGGAGAACGCCATGTATCTCGGCACGGGCTTCGAGTGGACACAGAAGCATTGCCAGATCGCACACGACATCCTACGCATGCCCTCGAGCGACATTCCGGGGCTGCCTCGGTGGCTGCCGCAGTCCGTGGTGGGGCGAGTGGAGTCCTTGTTTGCCCCGCCTGGAAGCATTGCCGACCAGTCTCCGCAGGGAAAGTCATGGATTCACGGCATGGAGCCACGGAAGATAGCGATCCCTTTCCATTACAAGGCGATGCCCGGCCACACGTCGGTGAGCGGCACGACGGGCGCGGGCAAGACCCGGACCTATGAGGTCATCTCGACCCAGGTGATCCACAATCCGAACGACGTTTTGATCGTGGTGGACCCGAAGAACGACGCCGAGTGGGCCGCTCGGGTGAAGCGGGAGTGCGAGCGCGCGGGACGCAAGTTCCTCTATTGGAAGCAGGCGGCGCCATCGCAATCAATCCGCCTGAATCCGCTGGAAAACTGGTCGCAGCCGTCGGAGATCCCCACTCGCATTGCGCAACTGATGGAGGAAGGCCCGTTCCGGCAGTTCGCCTTCCTGTTCATCGACCGCGCGGTGAAGGGCGAGTTGTACGTCGGGGACAAGCCGAACCTCCGCTCGATCCTGCAGTACGCCCAGAACGGCATCAACAATCTGCTGGACAGCGCCCTCCAGCGCTTCTTTCCAGAGGCCGGCAAGCCAGATTGGGAAGAAGAGGTCACTGGCTACATGCAGCAGGTAGGTCAGCGCGCCGGCGGCACGAAGCTCGATGCGATGGTCCGCCTCTACATCGAGCGCTTCTCGAACAAGGGCCAAGGCCATGAGGCCATCGACGGCCTGATCGCCACGTTCCAACACGATCGGGATCACTACGGCCGGATCATCGCCTCCGCCCTGCCCTTGCTGCAGATGCTGTCCACCGGCGAGACGGGCCTGATGCTCGCCCCGAAGGCCGATGATTTCGACGACAACCGAGAGATCTGGGACATCGACAAGGTCATCAAGCAGAAGGCCGTGCTCTATGTTGGCGCGGACTCGCTCTCGAATTCCCTGGTGGCTCAGGCGGTCATGTCGATGCTGCTGGCGGACATCGCTTCCGTAGCCGGCGCGATTTACAACTTCTACGCCAAGCCGCCCGAGGTTGTGCTGATCATTGACGAGGCGGCCGAGGCGATCAACGAGCAGATGTTGCAGATCCTGAACAAGGGGCGCGGAGCAGGCTTCAAGGCGTTTGTCGCCTATCAGACACGCTCCGATATGACGGCGAAGCTCGGAAACGTCGCCAAGATGCAGCAGGTTTTGGGCAATTTGAACAACCAGATCGTCTTACGATTGGAAGATATCGACACGGCACAGTGGTTCTCCGAGAAGGCCGGCACGACCGCGATTCGGAATATCGTCGTGTCGAGCAGCACCAGCACCGGGACCGAGGCTCATGTCGGCGAGTTCAGCGGTTCGGTCTCCCGCTCGATGCAGCTCGAGAAGGCGCCGCTCATTCCGCATGAGCTGATCATGCAATTGCCAAACCTGCAGTACTTCCTGCGCATCTCTGGTGGCTCCGTCTACCAGGGTCGAATTCCAATTATCCAGGACTAATACGGTCAATGCCCTCCACCCTGTTCCGACAAATCGTCAAGGAATACAAGCTCTCGGCGAAGCTCTCACCGATGTTCATCGTGTCTCCCGACCTGGATGACGTCTGCACCCGTGTGGTCGATTACATCGGCGTGAATTTCCGGGTGCGCGACGAACCGCTGGTGAAGGAGATGCTGACGGACGCCATCGCTGCGTGGCGCGCGGCACGCAAGCACGGCGATGCAAATGTCGCCTTTATGCAGGGTCTGTTCGCGCGCGCCCATGATCTTTACGCGAAGCGCTACGCCGCTTTCAAGGGCGAAAAATACAACGTCTGGTATCCGTACCATGAATCCATCCCCGCGTTCGAGCAACGCCAGCCCGCTGGCTATATCTGCCAGGTCGTCGACGAACCCGTGCCGGGAAACATCTCGCAGCGGTGCGCCGCATTCCAACTTGCCGCTCGCGTCCTGACTGGCTACAGCTTCACCCGCTACTTTGAGACCTACGATGTCGCTCGAGACTATTCACACTAAGGCCGCGCTGTCCTTGGCACGCCTGCGCGAGGCCCCGGTCCGGTGGACGGCGCGGATGTTCCGCGTCGATCTCGCGCTCGCACGCGAGATGCAGGCGTGGCTCAATCAACCCGCATCCGGGCCGGTGCCCGAACACTTCAGGCATGGCAATGCTGCAGCTTGCTTCGCCCTGATCAGCATTGCCGCGCGCAAGCCGGTGGTCTTCTGGGGCGCGCTTATCGCCATCCCGGCACTCCCGCTGCTGCTTCTGCTGCGTTGGGCCTGAACCATGGCCAGCTCCCGATTCGTCTCCCACGTCCGCGTATGGCTGCTGGTGTCGCCACTGATGCTCTGCGCGCTGGTTCCGTTCATCCAGAACGATGCTGCCTTCGAAGTCAGCGATGCCGAACAGGCCTCGGTTTCGGACTGGATCGGCCCGGCCAGCGCGCGCGAGGCCGCGTCCTTGGCGAATGCCCGGTTCGATCGCTGGTTTGTCCAATCCGGCGCCCTGCAGGCCTCGTTCGCCGGCTCCGATGCCGACACAGCGCTGCCGGATGCCGGTGCATCCGAGTTCGGCCGTGGCTGGATGCGTCGATTCTGGTTGACCGTATACCGGGCTGTCTATCGCGCGACCGTCGCCCATCATTGGCTTCTCGGCGGGTTCATCCTATTCGCCGCCCTGCTTAACGATGGGGCGGTGTCGCGCAAGATTCGCGCCGCGGGCGCCGGATTCGCCAACCCCGTCACGTTCCACGTGGCGGCCCACGGCTTGCTGCTGTGCTTCGGCCTTGGCGCCACCGCCCTGCTCTTACCGGTTTCCCTGATGGCCCATTGGTGGACGCTGGCCGTCTGCCTCGTGGGCCTCTTCAGTTGGCGCCTTGCGGCGTCTTTCCATGTCGGCAAGTAGCCGACACCCAGTCTCTATGACCCTCAATGGCCTCGAATGCTGGCCACTCCAGGAGAAATGAATGACCACCACAGAACTGTCCATTGCCGAGTCGCCTGCTGCTGCGGCCGATATGCCCACTGTACCGACGGAAGCCCCTGCCGGTGCACCGATGCATTCTGACGGCGGCACCGAAGGCGCTGCAGACCGCGTCGACGACGTCGAAAATGAGTTGTTCGAGATGGAGGCGTCGGCCAACGCGCTGCGCAAGGAGGGTCTGATCTCGACGGCCGACCTCGAAAGGAAGAAGGCTGAAGTCGAGCGGACACGCAAGCTGTTCCGTGAGCTGTCGCCGGAGGACCGCCAGGCTATCGTGCGCCGCCGGCGTGAACTCGGTCGGCAGATCCTCGATCGCGAGCTCGCCGGCGCGGCAGTGGTTGCCGTCAGCCTGAAGCTCAACCATACCCGCCTACGTCCGCTCTTCGAGCAATGGTGGCCGTACATGAACCGCATGTCGCTCAACCTGCAGCGCTTCGGGCAGTCGACGTTTTCCCGAAGTGAGCTCACGACGATCGAGACCTTCCTGGAGCGCGAACTCGCCAAGTTGGAGGACTATGTCGATGAACAGCTGCGCGTAGCGGCCGCTTACCGGGAGCAGCGGGAGAATGAGATGCGTGCCAAGGACGACATCATTTTCCAGCCGACCATCACCCGTCCTTCCGTCGATATCGAAGTCCAGGCCTTCTCGCGATTCGCTGTTCGTGCACTACAGGTGCTGATCAAGTTCGACCAGGCCATGGATCAGTTCGATTTCATGGTCTGGAATGGCATTCGTGATATGACCGACGTGAACGAGGAAGTGACACGCTTTCTTCGCAAGTTCCAGCCGCTGGGGCTGCGTAGCTACACGACGCATCTGAAGCTCATGACGACCGTTCGCGGTGTGTGACTCTCACGCAAGTCTTCGTCGTGGTGCCGAGACGCCAAGCGCGCCCTGCCCTTGGCATCTGGGGCCAAGTGGCATCAAGGTCCATTGAAAGGGCAAGTGCCACCTTGTAGCACGGTGTCGGGGAGCATCCTGCGTCAGCCAACGCCCTGAAACTTAGTCCGGCCAACTGGGGCCTGCTCCCACTTTCGAACGTTTCCTTAGTCGCCGACATCTGTCCCGAAGTATCACTTCGGGGTACTTGCTGTCTCGAACCGGCACCATGTGCCACTTCTAACGATCCGTTAGCCGCTGACAATCTGTCCCGAGGTACCACTTCGAGGGACTTGCGGTCTTGAACCGGCACCACGTGCCACTTACTGCCACAATTAATTGCCATGTCGCTCGACAAGGTATTGGAAGGACTGAACCCTGCCCAACGCGAGGTGGTCAACTTGCGTCAGCACTGCGTCGCGGTGGCCGTGCCAGGCGCCGGAAAGACGGCGACGATTGCGGCGAAGGCAGCTGTGCTGCTCGCTGACCCTAGCGTAACGGTCGGAGCCGTAACCTTCAGCAAGGACGCTGCTATTGAGCTACGTGAGCGCATTCTTGCTCTCGCGGGCGGGACCGCAAAGAGTAGGCTGCTCGCCGGCACGTTCCACTCTCTCGCTTATCGCCAGTTGGCGACACCCGATGGCAAGCGCCCGGACATTGCGTCAGAAGGACATCGTGCTGCAATGGTCAGTCAGGTGCTCCACGACCTTGGGCTGGAGATGAAGCTTGAAGAGGCTACCGCACTGATCGATCGCCTCAAGATGAACCTGCATGAGCCAGCAGACGGAAGTACTGAAAGCCGTCTCTACCATGCGTATCAGAAAGTGCTGGGGCGAAGCAAGCGCCTGGATTTCCAGGATTTGATGCGCCTTGCCGTGCAAGGGATGGAAGGCGGCACCATTGCACCCTATCGCCTCAATTACCTGCTCGTCGACGAGTTTCAGGACTGTGATGAGCTTCAGTGCCTTTGGACCGCGATACACGCCCGCAGCGGTGCGGTCACTTGCATCGTCGGAGACGATGACCAATGCATCTTTGCGTGGCGGTCTGCGCTGGGCTATCGCGGTATGAGCGCGTTTGCGACCGAATTTGATGCACGCCAGGTCATTCTGGGAAAGAACTACCGATCGACGTCCGAGATTCTAAGCTTGGCTGACCGGGTCATTCGGAATAACAACGATCGGATCGACAAGGAACTTGTGGCACATCGCGGGCCCGGCGGGTCCGTTGAGTTCTTCCGATACGACGACGAGTACAAGGAGGCGGTTGCAGCAGTCGAGTTCCTGGTGCCACTACTGCGAGGCGGATACACCGCGGCGATCCTCGCGCGGACCAATCGGATACTCGATCCGGTAGAAGCAATATGCCGCTCCCATGGGATCAAGTACTACCGGGCCGCTGGCAAGTCGATACTGGATCAGCCTGAAGCCGCTCTGTTTGCTAGCCTGTTGCGTATGCTTGAGCGACCAGCCGATGCAAGCCTAGAGAGCCTTCTCGCATTCGCAGGACTCGATGAATCTGAACGGCAACTGTTGCATGATTCTCTTCACATGAACGAGACACGCGAGGAGGTGAAGAAGAAACCGCTGGTCGCCTTGGGTCTTTCGGAGCGCTCTGCCGACAAATACCGGGACTTCCTTAAGCGACTGTCCGAATGGGGCTCGCTCACTGCTAGAGGCTTTCACTCCCTCGTGTTGGATGGGGTCCGTGAGTGGATGCTCGGCTTGGCGACTGTTGATCGCGCCAAGCGCGCCATCAACACCGCTTATGACGTTGTGTTTAATCTAAGGGGAGCCTTTGAAGAGCGTCTGAGCTTCCTAGAACGCCGAAATAACGAACCGGCGTCCGATGCGATCGTTTTGACTACAATGCACGCGTCCAAAGGATTGCAGTGGTATGCCACCGTGCTGATCCGTTGTGAAGAGACGATTATCCCGGACGACAACAGCGTCGAGTCCGAGGAGCGCAGGCTGTTCTACGTCGGAATGACCAGGGCGCAGAATCTCATGCGGATGTCGACGGCGAAGAAGAACCCAACGTCTCGCTTCGTTGTTGAGGCGGGGTTGGCATAGCCTGAAGGTACCTAGAGGTTGAATCCCGTCAACGCTTAGCGAGCCCAACTAATCCGCGTTGTCGCTCATTGGGCAACTTCGGCCTTGAGTCTGCCGAACACAAACTGTCCCAAGTACCAAGCCAGATCAGGCGTAGTAAGGATAATGTCTTCGGTGATAGAGGATGCCTCTAACTTCATTCTCCTCAGCACCAGCTTGCCTTCCCTAGATGCAAGCCAAGCTCGAATATGCTCGCGCTTCGCTTTAGCATCAGAAGCCGCGAAATGCTCCTTCCCTTGACGCGACTCTTCGTTCATACGCGCACGAGTTTCATCGTCTCGTGATGCCACGCTGCGCTCGACAGATGTCTGCACTGCGGCCTTGGCAGCGGCCTTCTCCGTTTCGTCGGTGAGCAGCTTCGTCTGGACCTGAACCATGGTTCGTTCGGCTTCGGACATGCGCCAGTTGTCACGCAAGGCCTTCATCAGATAGCCCGACGGACTCTTCTTTACCTGCCCGCGATTGAGCTTGAAGCGCGTGTATTCAATCGCTTGGAGGATGCGGTCATCGTTCCATGTGTCCCGGTTATCCGAGATCTCGGTGAACTGTCGCGTGGACAGGTTGAACTCGTCCTTCAGGATCTTGTAGATCTGGCTCGCGTCCGACAGGCTGGCCATCACTGCATCGGCAGTGTCTTTACGCTTGAGGAGGAACCGGATACGGTCCACCTTCTTCGATGACGTCGATTCCGTCCGGGTCTCGTAGGACAGTTCAATGTCGGAGATCTCGTTGATTTCCCTGACTGCCGGCTCGAGCCAGTCGCGCTTGAAGTATTTGAAGATGCTGGCGTTTGCGCCCATCTTCCCCGGCCAGGTTCGCATCTCGTCAAGCTTGATCCAGTCGGTGCGCCCTGCTGGCACGCTGGGTAATACCTTGTCGTAGATGGCTCGCGCCAAACTGCGGGTGAAAGCTGTCGAAATCCGCAAGCTTAGCCAGTGCGACTTGCGTGGATCCCGTATATGCGGGATGAGGCTGTGGTGCACATCGAAGCGGATACGACCACGATGCATCGCTACCATGCCGATCAACTGCACTTGCACCCAAATGTCATCCGCTGCCGGTTCACGGTCCGACGGCGTGTTGGTCACGCGAATCTTCGCGTTTTGGGCTTCATCGGCGATGGTGCGCAGATGCTTCAGGTTACGGCTGTCATACCGCATCAGCCATTTGAAATAGTTCAGTTCAACGTCGTACTGGTCAACGGCCTCGGGTTCTTGCGCAACGATAAAGTAGGCGGCATCCAGGAAACGTCGCGCCGCGAGGCCCATGTTGACAATTTCCGTGAAGAAATTGTTGCGCTGATATCCGATTTCTCGGTTCGCCTCGCTAATGGACGTGCCGAGGTCAAACATATCTTCGAACAACGCGAGCGCCATTTGCCGAGGCGTGGTCCTCGCTTTCACCTCCGTTGGATTCTCGGCCGCCATACTTGTGATCCCGCTTGTTTTAGGCTCGGCAGACTCTATCACGTCATGGTGAGGTGGCTCAACACAATGAACCTCACCTTAGTCGTCCGTTAGCGGGACCGTTGCGACGCTAACACAATGAACCTCACCTCACGCACAAAGGATCTCACCAGGGCACGGCCGGGTCGATTGCTGCGCTCAGCTTGTAGCCGAGGGCCAGCAGACATATCCACAGGCTGCGCACAACTTACCTCACCATCGCCGCGCTTTCACAAGGAACCGCACCTTGGATAACAATGCATCTCACCATCGCAGCACAACTAACCGCACATCTGCGGCACAACAAACCTCACTTTTGGCACATTGCACCTCACCTTACTGGGCCTAAGCGGTTGACCCCAAAGGGAATTTGTTTTTCCTGTTTGTTAGT
The DNA here is from genome assembly GCF_050271075.1 of Cupriavidus sp. H39. Taxonomy (NCBI): domain Bacteria; kingdom Pseudomonadati; phylum Pseudomonadota; class Betaproteobacteria; order Burkholderiales; family Burkholderiaceae; genus Cupriavidus; species Cupriavidus sp. H39. The sequence goes on along the minus strand of NZ_CP189847.1, from coordinate 63,947 downwards.
TGGGTTGTTTACTTCAAAAAAAACCAAACAAACATGAGCTTTCAGAGGTCCCGGAACTGAAGCCGAGGAGACGGCTCGGCAGAACCACCGCCCATCCGTCATGTTGGGGGATTCCAGGGACTACTCTCGGACGTCAACACGGGGCGCGAATGGCCGTTGCATGAATTCGATTGATGCCCTTTCGCATGCCGCAATGCCAAACCTCCGCCAGCAATTGAAGGTGAGGTTCTATGTGCGGCCGTATAGGTGAGGTCCATTGTGCAAGACCTGCGGGCACAACTGGTGAGGTTAATTGTGCGCACCGCTTTCGCAAGCACAATCAACCTCACCTTTATGGGAAGGCCGCTGCATTGGCGGAGCCAGCACGATTAACGCATCTGGTGAGGAAACCCTGCCTCGGGTTCCGCAAATCTTGCGCGCGGACGCCATCGCCGATCTGGCAGAGGTCAAGGTGAGGTTGCTTGTGCAGAATTCTGCAATGGTGCTTCCGGCTTTACGGCATACGGGCGACGGTGTCGGGTCTTCGCGCCTCTGATGGTGAGGTCATTTGTGCAGGGTCCTGCGTCGCAAGGGAAGATATGTAGGCACCTTGCGGTCCTTGTGGAGGGGAAGACGCCTTATAACTGCCTAAGATTTCAGCAAAACTGTAGCTTTTTGGGAAAGTTGGCTTAGAAAACAGCGGTTTATAAGGCGTTGCTCAACCGTTTCCTGTATTCTGAGGTTTCCGGAATTTTGTGGAAAAACCTCAGAATGGTGAAAACAAGCCAACTTCCTGCCGTTGATCGAACTGTTCCGCTTGAGCAGATATCCCAGTTCGCGGAAAAGGTCACGATTTTCACGGATGAGCTTCGCGAGACGATACTCGCGCCCCGCCCAAGAAAAACCGCTCCAGTCTATAAAACCGGGGAGATTGCCGAGATGTGCAACATCTCGCATTCCCAGGTGCAGTACCTCGCCACCAAGGGAGATGGTGACTTGCCGCCAGGCACTGCCGCGGGGACCGGGCGCACGCGGACTTTTACGCTCGAAGAGGCGCGCATTTGGGTGCAGAAGGTCTCGGACGTGTATCAGACGCCGTTGGTCACTGGAACGAGGGAGCCCCAAGGCAAGATTATCATCACGGCCCAGCTGAAGGGTGGGTCGGCCAAAACCACGACCACGATGTGCCTCGCCCAAGGGCTGACGCTGCGCGGCCGGAAAGTGTTGGTGGTGGACCTGGATCCGCAGGCTTCGCTCTCGGAGCTGTGTGGGTTGTACGCCGAGAAGGACGTTTCACCGGACGACTCCGTGCTGCCCTATATCTATGACCAGCAAATTGAAGGTGGCTTGCTGGGCCAGGTGCAGTCGACCTATTGGGACGGTCTGGATCTGATTCCGGCACATACCGAGCTGATCGGAGCAGAGTTCCATTTGCCTGCCATGCAAAAGGTAAAGCCGGGTTTCCGTTTCTGGACAGTGCTGAGGGAAGGGCTGGAGCCATTACGAAAGCACTATGACTATATCCTGATGGACACGTCGCCTTCGTTGTCGTATCTGAACTTGAATGCGCTCATGGCGGCCGACGCGATGGTGATGCCGATGGTCCCGGAGAACCTCGACTTCATTAGTTCGCTGTCGTTCTGGCGGTTGTTCTCGGATGTTTCCAAGAGCTTTATCAAGTACGAAGCAGACAAGAAATACGACTTCGTGTCGCTGCTGCTCTCCAAAGTCGACTATGGGCGCACATCGTCTGCGCCCATAGTTCGGGCATGGGCCCAGAGCGCTTATGAAAGCTGGCTGCATTCGATTGAAGTGCCCGCCAGCTCCGTGATGAGCACCGGGGCTTTGGCCTTCTCGACCGTATTTGATGTGAGCAGTACCCATAGCGCTGCGAAATCGCTGCAGCGGGTGCGCCAGCCGATTGTGGACTATTGCCGATGGCTGGATGAAATCTATGCAGAAAAATGGAGGAGCGCGCAATGAGCAATATGCGAGAGCAGCTATTGGCTAAGACCGCTGGTATCCGCAAGACGTCGGCGATTCAGAAGGACGAGATCAAGCGCAACGAGCGTACCCAAACGGCTCCGGGACTGGCCGGAGCGCTGGCTGTCGCACAGATGCGGGTGCAGGAACTCGAAGCCGCCGGGGTCGCTTCGCAAATTGCTGTCGCTGAGATCGGCCCGAACCCCTGGCAACCCCGACGGGTGTTCAACGATTCGAAGCTCTCGGACCTGGCTGAGTCGATCCGGGAAGTGGGATTGATGCAACCCATCGTGGTACGCCGCGCCGAATCAGGCTATCAGATCGTCGCGGGTGAACGTCGGTGGCGAGCTCACAAGATGCTCGGCGCAGATACCATCAAGGCGGTAGTCGCCGAGCCGTCGGACGCTGATATGGCGGTGCTGGCGCTCGTGGAAAACGTCAGCCGTGATGATCTGTCTGACTATGAGATTGCGCTATCCATTCGGCAAACGGAGAAGGAGTTTCCCTCTCGTGCCCGCCTGGCTGAAGCCCTTGGGCTTTCGCGAAGCGGCCTCTATCGTTTCCTTAGCTTCGCACAGCTGCCTGACTATATCATTCGGGATCTCGACCTTCAGCCGAACCTGCTTGGTGGGACAGCTGCCGAAGCCATCGTCATGACGATTCGCAAGTACGGCGAGGCCGGCGATGCCGCAGCGAAGGAAATCTGGCCGCTGGTGGCGTCGGGCAAGATGGATCAGGGCAAGGCGGCAGGTGCGATCAAGGCGCTAGCAACCCGTCGGGCTGAGGCTGCGAGTTCAGCGAGCGAGCGCAGCATTGACAAGTTTTTTTCCGGAAAGGAACATGCTGGCTCGATCACGAAGGACGTCAATGGCTTTACTGTTAAGATCAAGGGCAATGTTCTTAGCGAAGCCCTCGAGACCCAGATTCGCCAACTAATCAGCGAGACGTTCCATCACCAGCCGAAGTAAGCGCTGCGAACGTGACAAGAAAAACCCGCCGAAGGCGGGTTTTTTGTTGACCGCTTGACGCATCGACCACCAATTCCAACGCTCGGTCGAGCGGCTTTTCCGGCGTAATGTTGAAAAGGGTCGCCTACAGAGTGTCCCAAGTCGGGACCGGTGTGTACCACGGCGCCCTAAGCAGCAGGGAAAAAGTGGTGTCCTCACCCGCATTCAAGGGGGCGAACGCAGCAGGCGTTGGACACCCATGCCTCCTTCACGCATTGCCCAGCAGACGGCCTGAAGCTCGAGACGGGCAGAAGCATTGCCTTATTTCCATGTTCCCGCGCGGAAGATTCACGGGGATGTCGCCGGAATTGCGCATCGACTTGGTATAGGCGTCCCAACTTGGGACAGTGTCACGTAGTTGCTAACGCTAGGACACCTCAGGGCGAGTGAGTTAAGGGCGGGGCTGCTCCATGTTGCGCCCTAGTCTTGAGCGGTCAGCGCCCAAATTGCCCCAGAGAGATCTCCGCCGCTTGTGGATTGACACTCGTCCGCAGTGACACCTTCCGTCGTTGTCTGGTGCGCCGTGGCGCGTTCAATGCGCAGTCACAAGGCGCTCGTTCCCGACCGTCCCAACTTGGGACAGTCGCATCGTTACCCGGCGTCGTTGCCCGGATTCCGTTAAGCACACCAGACCGTCGATCGTGACGAGGCAATTATCCAGAGGCTACGGTCGGAGACCGCAGTCCGACGGTGTAACTGACGGCTTGCATTGTCAGCTCCCAAACGCTTTGCGCGGGCATTCCAGAGTCGGCCCCCCGTTGGTCGGAGGCTTTTGACTATCGGGCAGGCGTGTCGGCGGACGGGGCGACAGGCGCGCGTGCGCGAATCTGTCCCAAGCTGGGACAGATCTTGGTGAGTGGGCGAAGAGCCAGGAATCTTAGTGCACGGGCGGTGCCCGGTGTTGGCGGCCTGGCATAGAGGATCTATGGGAGGAGCTTGGGCTTCGCCAGCGACTGTCCCAAATTTGGAGAGCGCGGCGCCCCGGGTCGATGACATGAGGCCATTGTGCCGCGCCATCCTCCTCTCCCTGGTTGGTTGCGGCACTTTCGGACGAGTGCGTCGCCGTAAGACTGTCCCAAGTTGGGACGAAGCCCCTGAGCTCGCCCTCATGACTGCGGCAATCTCCCCAAATCAACGCATCGACGTGGGCACTACTGGGAGGAGCTCCCCGTAGGGGTCGTGAGCCTCAGATGTCCCAAGTTGGGACGGCGCGATGTCGAGTCTCGGATATGACGATAACGCTCCGCGCCCACGTCTTTATGTCAGCAGTGCCGCCAGGCCGTCGCGCGCGGAAAAGGACAAAGATTTGAGTGCAGTGGGCCAACCTCTGGAGTTGCCACCGGCGTACCGTTATGGCGTCGCTTTCGGCGGCGCCGAGGAGACACTGCCCCAAGTCGGGATAGCTTCGCATCAACAACAGTGCACGGTAGCCTGGGCCAGCCAAGATAGAGGCCTACCATCCGCACAGTCACCCCGCCTCTGAAGGAAGAATCATGGCGAATTTGAGGGGCGCGGTGTCCCGGCTTGGGACAGTTGCGGGCAAACGACTCCGGTCAAGGCCGTCCCAAGTTGTACGGGCGTCGCGGCGAGGCCGCGTGGAGAAGCATTCTCCAATAGCCCACTGCGGAAGGGCCGCTCAACGCGCGGCCGCCGGGGAGAAGAGATCTGATCATCCATGGGCCAGTTTTCCCAAGTTGGGACACTCCGATGAGCTTGAGCCCTTCTCACCGACATGCCGCCTTCCCTTTAATACGCGCTTACTTGCACCGCGTCTATAGAAGGCGTCCGGGGCTCACGCGCAAGGACCCCTCGGGCCCTTGTGCGCAAGGCTGAGAGGCGCTTCTGAATGAATTGCTGCAGGGGGTTGTCCCAAGTTGGGACAGTCGCTCGACGGAAATCGCGGTGGGTGCCGATTCCCAAATCGGGACACCGCGGCGCCGTGCCTACTCCGAATCTGGGAAAAGTTTTGCTACGGCCGTGAGGCTGCGGGCCCGCTCCGCACGCACATACAACGACGTCGTCTGCAGCGAGACGTGGCCTAACAGCCGCTGGAGGACATCCGGTGGCATGTCGTTGGCGACCGCATGGGTGGCAAACGTATGCCGCAGCGCATGGGGCGATACCTGGCGCAGCAGAATACGCTCAGCATCTACCAGTGGCAGCGTGGCATCATCGGCTATGCGCAGCAGCGTTACGGTCAGCACCTGGTACAGCCCGTCCGGCGAGAATCCCTTGCCCGTCAAAGCCGGCTGGCTGTCTTCCAGGCTGAGGTGCTTCGCCTGTGCCGTGGGAGTGGAGGGCACCACCACGGGCGACACTAGCGACAGCGACTGAGTTCCGTCCTCGAAATCATGACCTCGGTCGTTCCAGTGGGCGCGCAATGCCGCAATGACTCGCTGCGGAAGAAAAACCGTGCGCCACTTGTTGCGCTTCCCGAGTAGCGCCAGCTCCCAAAGCCCGGTGGGCATGCCGGCGTGCTCCGGCACAGGCTTGAGGTGGCAACGCAGCGCGCGGGCGGCCTCCTCCCGGCGCGCGCCGGTCGACCCCAACAGCAGCACCGCCGCGCGTGCCAGACGGTACTGCGCTCCCGGTGCGTCGGCATCGTTTGCGGTCAGTGGAGCGGCCAGCGTCGTCGCCAGCAACGACGCTGGCCACTTGGCGCAGAGCTGATCAAGGATGCCATCCGGCCGAGCGAGCGCATCCCAGAGGCGCGCTGGCAACGCCTTTTCGACCGCGAGCGGTACCTCGCGGCGCGCCGTCAATGGGTCCTGCACCAGCAGCCAGGGATTGCCCCCAAGGTAGCGCACGCCCACCAGCCAGGAAAAAAAACCCCGCAGTACCAGCACCGCGTAGCGCTGGGATTGCGGCTGAAGCACGCCCGCAAAGGGGCGCCAACGCGACGAGGTCCGAGGGACCTTGGGGCCGATCCAGGACGGATCCGGCTGTGCCAGGAAATCCTTGTAGCGTTCACAATCCTCGGCGCTCACGCTGGAGAGCGCGGTGCGGCGCACGCCCACACACCAGAGCAGGAAACGCTCCAATTCCTTCTGATAGGCACGGGCCGTCTTGTCCCGGTCGCGGAACCGGTAGAGGTACGCGTGGATGGCCTCCAGATCATTGCGCGCGGCGATGAGACAAAAGCCCGGCGCGCGATTGCGGCCCTGGCTGCCGTCAAGCGCAGACACCACCCGCCCAACCTGCTCCAGCGGCACCAGATTGCGGCCGAGATCCGGGTCCAGTTCAACCAACGCTGTTTGCGGCGTGTCGTCAGCGACCACGAGCGGGCCCAGGGTGGCGGCATGGCCCTGCAGCCAGCGCTCAATGGCGCGCGCCTTGCCGACACCAAGCCTTGGGATCGGCAGGTACCAATGCTTGCCCCGCAGCGCAATATAGGTATGTAGCTGCGCAAGCGTGTGAATCTGTTCCTGACGCAGCGTCCGGAAGACGATAGGCCGCAGCCATGCTGACACCGGATCGTCCGGTTGCGGCCGCGAGAAATCCTGATCGGCGGCCCGTACCAGGTAATCGATGGCCGTTTTCGGCCAGCGGTTGAAGCGGCGGGCGTCGGCTAGACTTTCCGACAGGTACGGGTTGGCTAGACACACGCGCTCGACCAAATGGTCGCGCATGGCGTCGAGCCATGCCTCCAGTTGCGCCGGCGTTTCGATGCCTGCGGCTTGCAGCGCCTCCTCGTCATAGACGCGAGACAGGATGTGCGCGGTGGGAATGCGGTTGAGGCGGAAGCGGAGCGCCGTGAAGTCGGCGCGGGTATAACGCGGATTGGCTGCGGCGACGTTGTTATGCTGAGCCATACTGGACGGAGTTAAGTAATGGTTGCATCTTACCTGATAATAATTGGCCGCTTGCCGAACCTTTGTGCGGCATGAATCCTTGTGGCACGCCATTGCCTCAATGGAATCTGGCTTGCGCAAGGTGGTGGCGGGACACGCATTTTGTGGCTACACTGCCTCTATTGCGCCTCAGCTTCCCCGCCCGGTAAGGCAGGGAACGCCTCTTAAACGGCCCCCCAGCGTCGTTGCCGCCACCCCCGAAATATCGCCGTGAACCTAAGTGCACGCTGCAAAAGCCCCTATATTACGGAAAAAATTAAACCTGATAATACCAGTTATCAGGTAAATGGCGGTCAACTACACTGCACGCATGAACCGCGAATCACGCTCACAACATAATGTTGTAGCCGGTTGCACCTGATGTTGTAGGTGATCACGGTCATGACGGCGTGGTCAGGCAACCTCATATCGGGCGATAGCGGAGCAGGGGGGACCGTCATCCCATGATAGCGGCTCGGGGCGTTTCTCCAACTGTCTGAATTCGCCCGTCGCACAGGTCGTGCGACAAACGCGCCGCCAGCCTCTTGGTAAATCCAAAACCTCGTGCCGCGCTCTGGCCCGCCGAGCAGGCGCCGCCTGCGGAGATCGGCATTGGCGGGGGCGAGGGCGGCCGCGACCGACCAGCCGGCCTCTGCCCAGTACGTCAGCGCGGATCCTTGACCTTGCCATTGCGCCACAATGGCACGCCGGCGGCGTTGACGGTGCCGCATGGCGCGATAGCAGCGCGCTGCCTTGCCAGGCCGGGCGATGGGCCCCCACGTCTCGCTGGCAGCAATAACAGGCTCAACGAGGGAGGTAGCGTGACGGCGCGGGCCGGTCGCGATCTCGCCGGCGTCCGGACAATGCAAGTGAGCGCCTTCCAGCGTATCGCGAACACGCTGCTCCGCCAGCGCCCAAAGCTGAAGCAACGTGACCGCCGCCGCATGGTAGGCCAGCCACGTGTGATCCGGTGTCCCGGAAAACGACCGATTCGGCGTATGGATGGACGCGTGTAGCATCACCTGCTCGCTCAAGTCGCCGAATACCCCAGCCGGTGGCGGCCGATAGGGCCAACGGCGCAGATCGACATTCGGTTCGACACTGCGCGCCCACAGGCATTCAGTCATGACGAGCGTCGCCTGCGGGTGACGCGCCGCGGTCACGGCGGCCACGGCGGGATGCGGATACCGGAAGATTCTGGCCAGCCAGGTCGCGGTGCGAGGTACCACATGGCGTCGAAAATGACGTGCCATGGCCCGGTAGTCCATCAAAGCTGGCGCATCCAGCCAGTAGGATGATGCGTTCCGTCAAATCCGGGTCCGCTGGCGTTTGCCGATAGCGATGGTGACGGCGCGAGGCCGTGTCCGGCCTGCGCACGACCCGCAGCGTGTGCGGGAAAAGGAAAAAACGTCAGGCGGGGCGGAAGCGGCTGCCCCACCTCCAGACTCGGAGCATCTGGTGATCGACAGCACTGGGCTGACGCTTTACGGCGAAGGCGAGTGTAAGGTTCGCAAGCTCGCTGGGTCCAAGCGCCGGACTTGGCGCAAGGTCCATCTCGGAATGGACGCGAACACCGGCCAAATCTGTGCTGCACCGATAACCAGGACGTTGGCGCTGGCGAAGTTTTGGCCGACCTGCTCGGCCAGATCCCGGCTGATACATCGATCGATACCATCGGAGGCGACGGCGCCTACGACAGCAAGCCGTACCACGCGGAGATTGCCGCGCGAGGTGAACCAGCCCTGCCAATCCTGCTGCCGTGCAGTGGCTGGCCCAGGCGCAGCACCGCTTCGAGCAGCTGGGGCTACAGCGCCAGCCAGGCCCACGGCGCGGCCCTCGCGCAGCTGAGCGCGCTGGTGGACAAGCAGGCCGTCTTCATTGCCTGCCAGCACCTGTACCACTGGATCGCGGCCATCGCAGCGGCAGCGGCCGTGATCGTCATGGCGCAGAGGCAGCTGCGCTAGGTGTGAAGTCTCTCAAGAAACAGAAAAGAAGGTGGCTGTGTTGATGTGGCCAGTGCTACCGGATTGACCTGAAACCCGAGGGCTCTGTCGCGGTAAGGGAGCGAGGACGAGAAGACGCCCGAGGGCACCACTGACTTATGCTGCCAGTGAATAGAATTGCTCTGCAGCGGAGGGATTGGTCCCTTCGTGACACTGCATCTGGCCCTTGGCAATCATGTGCATGAGCTCGATACCGCCCAACAGGATGCGCGCGCAGCGAAAGTTCTTGAATCCAAGTATCGGTCGGGTCAGGCGTTTGATGGCTCGATGGTCCTGCTCGACAATGTTGTTCAGGTACTTGACCTGCCGGATTAGTGATGGGTGTTTCTCGTTCGGCGTTGACGTCGTGCAGGGCCGCCAGGTTGGATGCGCTGCCGTCGATGGTCACCGAGCCAAAGTCCAAGACACTACGCCGCTTCGTCAGAAGTTAACCCTGCGGGGTGTTGCACTTCGTACTTGAACCGCCCTTCAAAAAAGTTCAGAAATCCGGATTACTGCCAGTGCGATGATGAAAGCAGTATGAAAGAGTTCTGATGGAGAACGCAATGGCCCATGTGCGTCTGATGATTCTCCGCACTCGTTGATGTGTGCGTTGTTGAGCACATTTTTGGGCGATCCGAAATGATGCGCTCTTCTTCCAATTTCCAGCCAATTTTTGACAGTCCTGACATCAGGAGAATCTCCTATTTTGAATGCCTGACACGGGCTCGCGTGGGCGACGATGAACCCATCGCGAATGGCAGGAGATTTCATTCCGACGCTAGAACAGTCGGGTCTGATGCGCCCGCTAGATGGGTGCTCCGGATCTGATAAAAATGGATAAAAAATATATCGCTTCCATAAGAAGTAAGAAAAGTGACTTGTCTCAGTTGATCGGTATGGTCAAGCTCGCGAAAGGTATCGGTCAGGATGTCGCAATTGAAGGTGTAGAACGAGATTGACCTGGAATTGGCTCGGAAGGCCGGTGTTAATTGGGTGCAAGGCTATTATTTGGCGGCGCCATCCGCGCTTGTGACCCACTCAAAGGTTTCCGTGGGGTCTTTTATCCCGGTAGCGGCCGGCCACCGTCTCGAATCCTGAATGCCTTCGTGTATCAGCATTGATCCTTTCGGCGTCGTTTCTATCTACACAGCATAACGATGATCCATCAACAGGGTAATCCAAATGAGTGCAGCGGCGTTGAAGGTGGCGGAATTTTTCCGCTCGAACTGGTTGATCTGTTGCTTGTCGATCGTCACAGAGGCGCCGCCGCCCGAGAACATGCCGGACTTGCGCGTCTCCTGTGACGTGGTGCTCGAAAGCGGTGTTCTGCGCCGCACCGGTCACTACGTTCCGATCGGCAATGCAGGGATAGTTGCATCGAGGCCTGCAGCAAAAAACTGGCTGCAACAAGGCCGGATATACAACTGCAACCGATCATATTCGGGTACCGGATAGTTGCTCAAACGCGAGATGTACGTATGCAAAGCAAAGGGCTCGTCAACTTAAAAAGACCTGCCGACGAACCCGCATTAACCCAACCAGCTTCTACGATTCCGAGGGGCGGCCCCTTCAGCCGTCCAAGCGCTTCAAGAATTTCTTGTACTTACTATGAATAAGACCTATCGCCTCGTCTGGAATGTGAGTTTGGGGGTGCTGCAGGCAGTGTCGGAGCTTGCGCGGGCGCGCACGGGCAAGCAAAGTGGTGCCAAGCGCATGGCAAGGCGGGCAGGAGGGAGGTCGGGGGCGAATGCTGTAGGCGGGTCGGTCGCCACATCTGCGAGCGGTGGCCGGGTAAATGTCTCGTTTGTGGCGCTTTCGGCTTCGAGGTTGCTGCTGTTGAGCACGTTAAGCTCGTCTGCTATTGGCGCCAACTTGGTGTGGTCGCCCACGGGGCCCAATTCAGGCGGCAGTGGCACCTGGGACACCAGCCTCACGAATTCGGCTTGGTATAACGGCACGGTTTCGCTTCCCTGGAACAACGCCACCGGAGATAGCGCCGCCTTTGGTGGCACCGCTGGCACCGTTACCGTAAGCGGTACGGTGAACGTCCAGAATATAGGGTTCCAGACGACCGGGTACGTGCTCACGGGTGGCACGATTAATTTTGGGACCACGCCGTCGATCATCACGACCGATGTTGGTGTGACCGCCACGATCGGCAGCGTGCTTCAAGGGACGACGGCTTCTGTCACCAAGAGCGGCGCTGGCACGCTGATATTGACGGGCACGAACACGTACGGCGGCGGCACCATCATCAAGCAAGGCACGCTGCAGGTCTCGGCGGATGCGAACCTGGGCGCTGCAGCGGGCAGCGTCACATTCGATGGCGGCACGTTGGCCACCACGGCCACCTTCAGTACGGCGCGTTCGGTAAAGCTCAATGCTGGCGGGGGCACGATTGACGTGGCGCCGCTGACTGCACTGACGATGAGTGGCGTCATTTCCAACGGGAATGCCAGTGGCGCGCTAAATAAGACGAACACTGGCACGCTGATCTTAACGGGCACCAACACGTATACGGGCGTTACGACGATCGCTGGGGGAACGCTCCAGACCGGCAATGGTGGCACGACTGGAACGCTTGGCACCGGAGCGGTGACCAACAATGGCACGCTGGCTTTCAATCGCAGCAATGCCTACAGCTTTAGCGGCGCGATTTCGGGTAGCGGTACGGTTATTCAAAACGGGCCTGGCACCCTGACCCTTGGCGGTGCCAATAGTTATATCGGCGGCACCACCATCAATGCTGGTACCGTGCAAATCTCGGCCGACGCTAACCTCGGTGCGGCCACCGGCGCGCTGACGTTCAACGGTGGCGCATTGCAAGCCACGACCAATGTCAGCACGTCGCGCGCCATTGCGCTGAACAACTCCGCCTCATTCAGTTCAACCAGTGGCACGCTGACCCTGGCCGGAGTGGTCTCCGGCAATGGTGGCGTGACGGTAACCGGCGGCACTGTCTTCTTGAATAACGCCAGCAACACCTATACGGGAGGGACTACCGTCAACGCTGCCACGTTATCGATTGCCGGTGACGGTAGTCTCGGTGCGGCTCTGGGCGGGGTGACCCTCAGCAATGGTGCGTATCTGACAACGACATCGACGTTCAGTACCGGTCGAACGTTCACGTTGTCGAGCGGTCTCGGTGGTTTCAATACCTCTAGTAGCACCACGCTGACAGTCAACGGCAACATAGCCGGCACCGGTAGTCTGCAAAAGGGTGGGTTGGGAACGTTGGTGCTCAAGGGGAACAATGCTTACACCGGTGGCACGTTTATCAATGGTGGCTCAGTCCAGGTGTCGATTGACGCCAACCTCGGCAGTGCGTTGGGTGGAGTCCAATTGTCGGGGGGCAGCAACTTGCTGACCACCGGCAGTTTTGCGACGGCGCGCGGCTTTGTTCTTAACAGTGGCACCGTGGGTCTTAACGTCTTAACGGGCACGACACTTACCCTCAATGGCATCGTTTCCGGCGCCGGGCAGTGGATTCTATCTGGTGCGGGTACTACCGTCCTCGGCGGCGCCAACACCTATACGGGCGGCACGCGGATTGACCGCGGTGTGGTGCAAATCTCTGCGGACAACAATCTTGGCGCCACGTCGGGCACGCTGCGCTTCAATGGCGGCACGCTTGCCGTCACATCCACGTTCAATAGCACACGCGCCGTGACGCTGAATGACGGCAATGGCGGCGGCATTATCGATGTCGCCAATGGCCAGACCCTGACCCTGAACGGGGTGATCAGCAATGGGAACTCGGCAGGGGGATTTACCAAGACGAATACCGGCACGCTGGTTTTGGGGGGGACCAACACCTATTCAGGGGTTACGACTATCAGCGCGGGCACGCTGCAGGTGGGCAACGGCGGAACGTCGGGGATACTTGGCGCTGGCAATACTACGAATAATGCTGCGCTGGTGTTCAATCGCAGCGACACCTACAGCTATGGCGGCGCGATCTCCGGTACTGGTTCACTGACCCAGACCGGTACCGGCACCACCGTGCTGACGGGCACCAATAGCTATGCCGGACCTACCACGGTTTCGGCGGGGGCGCTGTACGTCGACGGCAATTCCAGTGGGGCACATGGGTTGATCTCGGTGGCCAGCGGCGCCACGCTGGGCGGAAAGGGCACCATTGGCGGCAATGTCACCATCGCGTCTGGTGCAACGTTCGCCCCAGGCAGTGTTGCCGGTCCTGGCACGCAGACCATCAATGGCAACCTTGCCTTGAGCGGGGGCTCCATTCTGCGGTACCGGTTGGGCCAAGCCGACACGGTGGGTGGCAGTTTTAATGACCTGACCCAGGTCAACGGTAATCTGACCTTGGCCGGCACGCTCAATGTGAGCCAGGCCGCTGGCGGCGTGTTCGGACCAGGGACTTACCGCCTGTTCAACTACACCGGTACGTTGACCAACAACGGCTTGTCGCTCGGTACGATGCCGGCTGGGACGACAAACACCTTACAAACCTCGGTGGCCAACCAGGTCAACCTCGTCACATCTGCAAATGTGCCGATGAGTTTCTGGGATGCCGCCAATCCGAACAATGGCGCGGTAAACGGTGGCACCGGCGTCTGGCAGAGTTCGGCCGGCAATCAAAACTGGACCGATGCCAACGGCACGGCCAATGGCCCCTATGGCGACAGCACGTTCGCGGTGTTCCAGGGCACGCCGGGTACCGTCACGGTAGACAACAGCCTTGGCCAGGTGACCAGCTCGGGCATGCAGTTTGGCGTGAATGGCTATACCGTCACGGGTAATCCCATCAGCCTGGTCGAAACGACCAGTGGCAGCAACGCCAGCACCATACGGGTGGGGGACGGCACCGCGGCCGGGGCCGGGTACAGCGCGACCATTGGCTCGGTGCTGCAGGGCTCCACGCGTGTGATCAAGGCCGATCTTGGCACCCTGGCGCTGGCCGGCGCCAATACGTATACGGGTGGTACCACCGTGTCCGGCGGTACATTGCAACTGGGCAACGGTGGTACAAGCGGATCGATCGTGGGCGACGTCCTTGACAACGGCACACTCGCTTTCAATCGCAGTGACAGCAGCACCTTCAGCGGTGTGATCTCGGGAAGTGGCACGGTCAATCAGAGGGGGGCCGGCACGACCATTCTGACCGGTGCCAACACCTATACAGGCCTCACCACGATCTCGTCGGGTACGTTGCAAATCGGCAACGGCGGGACGACGGGCACACTCGGTGCCGGCAACGTCGTTGACAACGGCACGCTCACCTTCAATTTAGGCAATAGCTACGCCTACAACGGCGTGATTTCGGGCAGCGGACAAGTGCGGCAGGCAGGTGCCGGCACGACAGTCCTAGGCGCCACTAACACTTACACGGGTGGAACCGCGATCACGGCAGGCACGCTGCAAGTTGCGGCCGACGCCAACCTTGGCGCCGCCTCTGGCGCACTCAGTATCGACGGGGGGACTCTGGCCACGACGGCTAACATCACCTCGGTCAGGGCGACGACACTCGGTGCGGGCGGCGGCACGTTCGACGTTGCCAATGGCACCACGCTGACGATGAACGGGGTGGTGTCGGGAAGCGGACCGCTCATCAAGAACAATAGCGGCACCCTCACGCTGAATGGTACCAACATCTATGCCGGCGGTACCGTGGTGAACGGCGGTACCGTTCTGGTGAATTCCGATGCCGGCCTTGGCGCTTCGTCGGGTGGTGTCACCCTGAGCAACGGTGCGAGGCTGCTTGCTACAACCAGTCTTGCGTCGGCACGCAATATCGTTATAAGCGGCTCGGGTGGCCTCGGCTCGACTGCAGGGACCCTCACCGCGAATGGGGTTATTTCCGGCGGCACGCTCAACCTGACCGGCAATTTGGTGCTAACTGGCAACAACAGCTTCAGCGCACTGAACATGACGAACGGCGGCTCTGTGTCGGTGTCATCCGATGCTAATCTCGGGGCGGCCGGCAGCTGGATTAGCCTGGGCAATTTTGCTGTACTGGGGGTGACGTCGAGCTTCACCTCGACCCACGGCTTGAACTGGATTGCCGGCATAGGGGGCGGCACGCTCTATGTGGCGGACGGACAGACACTGACTCAGGCGGGAACCATGGCCGGTTCGGCCGCGCTCCGGAAAACAGGCAATGGCGCGGTGGTTCTCACCGCCAACACGGGTTACGGGGGCGGGTTATCCATCAGCGCGGGTCGCTGGCAATTCGGTAACGGTGGCACATCGGGCTCGATGGGCGGGTCTATCGGAATTAGCGGGACCGGCACGGTGGCCTTTAACCGCAGCGATACCAGTACCTATGCAGGACCGATCTCTGGCACGGTCGGATCGCTAGAGCAAATCGGCAGTGGCACGACAATCCTGACCGGTGCCAACACCTTCATCGGCACGACCACCATTGAGGACGGCACACTGCAGATTGGTAGTGGAACGTCAGGCTCGTTTGCCGGAAACATCACGAACAATAGCAGGCTTGCGTTCGGCCGTAGCGATACCATTACCTACGCTGGCTCGATCTCTGGCAGCGGCTCGGTGACGCAAGCTGGCATCGGCACCACGGTGCTCACGGGTACCAATACCTATACCGGAGGCACCAACTTCAACGCCGGCACGCTGCAGGTCGCGGCCGACACTAACCTGGGGGACGCCAGTGGTGCGCTGGCCTTCAACGGCGGGAGCTTGCGCGCGACGGCAAGCTTCAGCACCAGCCGTGCCGCGACGCTTGCCGCCGGTGGCGGTACCTTCAATATTGACAATGGGACGACGCTGACCGAAACCGGCCTGATATCAGGCACGGGCGGCCTCACCAAGGTCGGCACGGGGACGTTGGTGCTGACCGGCGCCAACACCTTTACCGGTCCGACCACGGTGTCAAATGGCAGCCTGTATGTCGACGGCAAGGTGTCCGCGACCTTGGTCGCGTCGGGGGCGACCCTAGGCGGCGCTGGCACCATCGGCGGTAACGTGACCGTGGCGAATGGCGGCAGCCTGGCCCCGGGCCATGCGGATGGCACGAGCGGTACGCTAACCATTAACGGGGACCTGACGCTCAATAGCACCAGCAACCTGAATTTCACCTTTGGCCAGATCAATAACGTAGCCGCCAGCGACTTGATCAACGTGAATGGCAACGTCACGGCCGCCGGGCTGCTCAATGTGACTACCCCGGCGGGTGGGACATTCGCCCCTGGTATCTATCGCGTCTTGAACTACACCGGGACCCTGGCCAACAATGGTCTTGCGCTTGGTTCCGTGCCCGTTGGGACCACGCTGACGCTGCAGATGGGCGTTGCCCATCAGATTAACCTCGTCAATACCACGGGCCAGCCCCTGGCCTTTTGGGATGGCTCCTCGCCGACCTCTAAGAACGACGGCAACTTGGACGGTGGCAGTGGCATCTGGAATACCAGTACCCTCGGAGCGGACAATTGGAGTGGTGGGGATGGCAGCGCGAATGCCCCATACACCAACGGGTTCTTCGCAGTGTTTCAAGGCACGCCGGGCACGGTGACTGTCGATAACACTTTCGGTCAGGTTTCAACGTCGGGCGTGCAGTTCGTGGTCGACGGCTATACGATCAACGGCCAGCCTCTTACGCTCACCGAAACGAGTTCCGGCACCGGCAATACCACCCTTCGAGTCGGCGATGGTACGGAAACGTTCGGTAGCATGACCGGAACCATTGCCGCCGTGCTGCAGGGCACCACGGGTGTGACCAAGACCGGCCTAGGTACGCTGGTACTGAGCGGCGCGAACACCTACAGCGGTGGCACGACCATCAGCGCTGGCAAGCTCCAGATATCGGCCGATGCGAACCTTGGGGGCCCATCCGGTGGCCTCACCTTCGATAGCGGCACGCTGGCCACGACGGCGAGCTTCAACTCGGCACGTGCGGTCACGGTCACGGCAAATGGCGGCACGATCGATGTGGCCGCCGGGACAACGCTCGGGCTGACTGGTGTCATTGGCGGCGCAGGTGCACTGACCAAGACGGATACGGGCACGCTGGTGCTGAGCGGTACGAACACGTACAGCGGCGGCACCAACATCAATGCCGGTACGCTGCAACTGGGCGACGGCGGTGCGACGGGTTCGATCACCGGTGACGTGACCAACAACGGCACGCTGGCGTTCAACCGCAACAACACGATGACCGTTGCCGGAGTGATTTCCGGCAACGGCACGGTCAACCAAATCGGTAGCGGCACCACGGTGCTCACGGGTGCCAACACCTACAGCGGCGGCACCAACATCAATGCCGGTACGCTGCAACTGGGCGACGGCGGTGCGACGGGTTCGATCACCGGTGACGTGACCAACAACGGCACGCTGGCGTTCAACCGCAACAACACGATGACCGTTGCCGGGGTGATCTCCGGCACTGGCGTGGTCAACCAGATCGGCAGCGGCACCACGGTGCTGAGTGGCACGAACACGTACAGCGGCGGCACCAACATCACGGCTGGCACGCTGGTGGCGCAGAGCGGTTCGGCGCTGGGGACGGGCGCGGTTGTGAACAACGCGGCCCTGCAGTTGGATTTTGTGGGCAACGCTACGCTGGCCAATACGCTGTCGGGCACGGGTTCGGTGAGCAAGACGGGCGCGGGTACGGCCGCGCTGACCGCAGCGGGCTCAAGTGCCGGCGCGGTGACGGTCAACGCTGGCACCTTGCAGTTTGGGCAGACCGGCGGTTTTGGTGCAACGACCCTTACCACGGCCAGTGGGGCGAACACGGCCATCGGGGCCAACGGCTGGGTGACGTTGAGCGGAGCGCTGACGCAAAGCGCGGGCTCGACGCTGAGCACGGCAGTGGGCAGTCTGACGCAGCCGGCCGTGACCGCGGCCACGGCAAGTCTGAACGGCACGCTGAACCTGACGGGCTACAACGTGGCGGCACCGACGAGCGCGAGTGCGTTGGTCGGCTCGCAGTTCACGGTGGTGCATACCACCGGCGGGATCACGGGCGATTTTGCGAGCGTGTTGCTCAATGGGGCGAGCAGCCCGGTCGATTATCTGCGCGTGGCGGGCCGCATAAGTGGCAACGACTACAACGTTGGCTATGGGCTGACGTGGCTGGATGGGCCGGCCAACGGCAATGGCAGCTTCACACTGGTCAATGCCTCGGATGCCTTCAATGTTGACGTGGCCTTGGGGAACCAAGCGGGCCCGTTCACCAGTGGATGGGATGGCAAGACGCTGACCAAGGCGGGTGCAGGGGTGCTGACGCTGTCGGCGGTCAACACCTACAGCGGCGACACGGTGATCAATGGCGGTACGTTGCGTGCGGGTATTGCGAATGCATTTGCACAAAGCGCGAACGTGAAGGTGGCTGCCGCAGGGACGCTGGATCTGAACGGGTTCAACCAGACGGCGAACAATCTGAGCGGTGCGGGAAGCGTGACGCTGGGCAATGCGACGCTGACGGCCAACGCTAATGTCGATACCACCTACAGTGGTGTCATCAGTGGGTCAGGGGTGCTGACCAAGACGGGCGCGGCGACACTGACACTGAGTGGCACGAACACGTACAGCGGCGGCACCAACATCACGGCTGGCACGCTGCAACTGGGCGACGGTGGTGCGACGGGTTCGATTGTAGGTGACGTGACGAACAACGGCACGCTGACGTTCAACCGCAACAATGCGATAACCATTGCCGGGGCGATCTCCGGCACCGGCGCGGTCAACCAGATCGGCAGCGGCACCACGGTGCTGACGGGCGAGAACACCTACAGCGGTGGCACGACCATCAGCGCTGGGACACTGCAGTTGGGCAACGGAGGCACTACGGGGAGTGTGCAGGGTGCAATTGACGTGGCCAATGGGGCGACGCTGGCGCTGGAGCGTGGCGCGGCTTACACGCTGAACAACACGCTGAGCGGCACGGGGTTGATGACGGTAAACGCTGCCGGCCAGAGTTTTGACTTCGCCACGGCAGCGACGGGTTCGGGCTTTGGTGGCACGGTGGCGTTGCAGAACACCACCTTCAATCTGGGTGGGGCCAACGCGGGTGCCCTGGCGGGGTCGACCTTGCGGCTCGATAGCGGCAGCGTGACCACGGTGGCAGACGGCACCCAGAGCATTCAAGGGCTGGCCTTCAACGGCGGCAAGGCGATTTTCAATGCCTCGGCTCCGGCGCAGACCCAGGCCACGAGTCTGATCCAGGCGGGCACGCTGGATGTCAGCAGCACGGGTACGGTGCAAGTCACCGTACCGACTCCCTACGTGGTACCCACGACGACCCCGTCGAGCGGGTTGTCAGTGCTGCAGCAGGACGATGTCAATGTTGGCACCCGCCTGGTTTCCGCCGGTACGGTGCGTGGTAGTGGCGGGGCGTTGACGCTGGTGGACCAGAATGGTCAGACGATCAGTGCGGCGCAAAGCGTCAATGTGCAGCAGGGCGGCAACCTGGTGGCAGTGGGCACCTACGATTACGGCTTGAGCACGGGTGCCAGCCAGAACGGTCTGTATGTGAGCTATGGTCTCAAGCAGCTGGATCTGCAGGCCGGGCAGAGCCTGAGCCTGACCGAGGGGGCCGGGGCGACGGGTAACGACGCGGACCTGTCGGCCAAGCTGACCGGTACGGGCAATCTGGTGATTGCAGCGAACAACAAGGTGTCGCTGTCGAACACCACCAATGACTTCAGCGGTACCACCACGGTGAAGAGCGGAACGCTGGAGGCCAACGCAGTCAATGTCATCGCCCATTCGAGTGCGGTGACGGTGGACGCGGGCACCACGCTTGATACGAATGGCTTTAACCAGTCGCTGTCAAACCTGACGGGTGCCGGGACGGTGACCAACGGTACGTCGACGGCCACGACGCTGACGCTTAACGATTCGGTGTCGAGCACCTTCTCGGGCAGCATCACGGGCGCGCAACTGGCGTTGGTGCAAGCAAGCGGCACGCAAGTGCTGAGCGGCACCAACAACTATGGTGGGGGGACGACGATCAACAGCGGTGCGACCCTGCAACTGGGCGACGGTGGCGCGACGGGTTCGATCACCGGTGATGTGACCGACAACGGCACGCTGGTGTTTAACCGCAACAACACGATGACCGTTGCCGGGGTGATCTCCGGCACCGGTGCGGTCAACCAGAACGGCAGCGGCACGACGGTGCTGAGTGGCACGAACACCTACAGCGGTGGCACGAATATCAATGCCGGTACGGTGGCGATCGGCAATGCCGAGGCATTGGGCACGGGCACCGTGGCGATGGCCGAATTCACCGCACTGGATATTCTGGGCAGCTACACGGTCAAGAACAACATCACCCTGTCCGGTGATCCGATCGTCAATGTCGGTGATGGCCTGACCGCCACCCTCACGGGCAGCATTACGGATGGCACCGCGCCTGGCGTCCTGGAAAAAACGGGGGTCGGCACGCTGGTGCTTGGAAGCACCAGCAATACCTATAGCGGGGCAACCAACGTGCTGGCAGGCACCCTGCAGGCCGGCGCGGCTAACAGCCTGAGCCCGAATTCTGCCTTTTCGGTGGCGGCCGGCGCGACGCTCGCGCTCAATGGCTTGTCTCAGACCGTGGCCGGGCTGACCAATGCCGGCACGGTGAATTTCGGCACAGGTACGACACCAGGCGCCGTACTGACCGTCGCGGGCAACTACGTTGGTAATGGCGGGCAGATCGTTCTGAATACGGTGCTCGGTGACGACAGTTCCGCCACGGACAAGCTGGTGATCAACGGCGGCCAGGCCTCGGGCAACACCGCGCTGGTTATCAAGCACGCTGGTGGCAACGGCGCCCAGACGAATCAAGGTATCCGTCTGGTCGAGACGCAGAACGGCGGTACGACGGAGCAAAATGCTTTCAGCCTGTCATCGTCTTCGGATGGCTACAGGCAAGGTGTTGGTACGATCGCATCCGGTGCCTATGACTATAGCCTCAAGCGAGGTGGCAATGCAGGGGTTGCCAACGACTGGTATCTGGTCTCTGCCGGTAATCAATGCTCAACCAATGCCGAGCGGTGTCCGCCGACGCCGCCTGCCGACCAGCAGTTGCGCCCCGAGGTGGGTAGCTACCTGAACAACAGGCTTGCCGCTTCCACGCAGCAGATTCATACGCTGCACGAGCGGCAGAGCCAAGCGCCTGGCATGCAGGGCCCGAATCTCAACGACGTGACGGACCCCAACGCGTGGGTGCGAGTCGTTGGCAAGACCAGTAACCGGACGGGAGCCGGTGGAATGGACTTGTCGGATACTAGTTATCTGGTCCACGCCGGTGGTGACGTGGCGCGCTTTAACCTCGGTGATTCAGGCAGCTTGCGTGTTGGTGCGATGGGGGCCTACGGCAGTTCCAACAACCGGGCCGACAACGGCAAACTCGGCGCACGTGGCTCAGTGGAGGGCTACAGCGCTGGCGTGTACGGTACCTGGTATGGAAACCAGGACGTCCTGTCCGGCCCCTATGTGGATAGCTGGGTAATGTATGGGAAGTTCAACAACACGGTGAGTGGGCAAGGGCTGCCAACAGAGCGGTACAAGTCGAGCAATCTGGCGGCTTCACTTGAAGGGGGATACTCGTTCCCTATTCTCGAAAGTGAAAATACCCGGATGTTTATCGAGCCGCAGGCTCAGATAATTGTGTCGAACTACCGTGCGAATGACCACACCGAACACAATGGCACGGTGGTGAGCGGGCAATCTGGCACCAGCGTGACCACCCGCGTTGGCGTGCGTCTTCACGGCAGCATCGCCGACGACCATGGGATGAAGCAAATGCGTCCGTTCGCAGAAGTGAACTGGTGGCACGGGCCGAACTCGCAGTCGATTTCCTTTGATGGCATTGCAGTGAACGATGCGCTGCCGGCCAATCGGATTGAGGCCAAGGTCGGCTTGCAGGGTAACGTCTCGAAATCGGTTAGTGTCTGGGGTTCGGTCGGCGTTGAGACCGGCGCCCATAACTACACGGCGGGCAAGGCGCAGGTGGGTATGAAATATTCCTGGTAAGTCGGCAACATCTTTGTTGTGGGCCTATCCGGCAACACTGTCACTAGGTCAAAAGCCGAAAAGCCGTGCAAGCTAGTGTCTGTTCCATGTCGGCCGGGCGAGGTTAAGTTTTTCCTGATCACTGAATAAATCTGCAAATGATTTCCGACCCGTAGCGAGTATGGGAAAAGAACGGAGTTTCGGTATGTCGGAGCAAAAAAAGGAAATTGCAAGATGTCGACGCTTATGTTGCTCTATAAGAATGTGACCGCCCTGTCCAGGGAAACGCATAGCGCACTCAAGCTCAAGGCCAGCGAGAGCTTTGACTTTGCCAAGCAAACACACTGGGTGCCGCTTGCCGGTGTTGAGTTCTATCCGGCGTCTCGCGACTACCCCATTGTCTTTGCTCGCGATGCGCAGACCCAGGCTGTCACGCCAATCCTTCTGGTAGGTCTTAAAGCCGGGGAGAATGACCAGATCGACGCTAGCGGGAAATGGCGAACAGGCGTCTATCTGCCAGCATTTATTCGACGATACCCATTTGTACTGGCAGAAACCGGGGCGGATCCTGAAAATGAACTGGCAGTGTGCTTTGATAATTCTAGTGATTGTCTTGGAGAGGAGGAGGGTCATCCGCTCTTCAACCCTGATCGCACTAATAGCGCGACGCTTGACGAGAGCCTTCGCTTTCTCAACGATTTTAAAATCGAAATGGAGCGCACGAAGCATTTCTCGGACGCGCTTCAAAAACTTGAGTTATTAGAATCTCGATCAGTGGAAATTCGCAGTGCCGATGGCGCGAGCTGGACGGTCCGGGATTTCTTGGTTGTCAACGAGGAAGCGTTCGGTAAGCTAACGGGTACGCAGCTTGCCGAACTGCATAAGAATGGGTATCTCGGCTGGATTTTCGCGCATCTGATGTCACTCTCAACACTGCGGGACTTGTTTGATCTGCACCGTCAACGAGTCGCAGCGTGAGCTTTCGAACACAGCAAGGGAAATATTATGAAAACTAAACGATTTGGAAATAAGATTTTTGTATTCTTATTCGCTACGCTCGCGACTTGGTGTGTTAATGGTAACGCGGCGCAGAGTCAGGATAACAAGAATGCAGCACCGGCTGATTCAAATGTTACCCGTACTCCCTATGGGGCTTGGGAGCTGGTCTGTGCAGACCCTTCAGACAAGAACAGTGCGGGGTCGACAGGGAAGGCGTGCGATATTCGGGCCGCCATTGTTGTTACCGAACCAAAGACAAAGAAAGAGGGCGTAGCGGCAGTTGTGACGATCGGCAAAGATTCAGTTGATAAAAAAAGCTTGCGCGTCGCGATACAGGTGCCGCTGAGTGCGGCACTGAACCAGCCGGTTGTGTTGGGGGATGCTAAGGGTGAAGAGTTTGTGAAATTGATTTTTGTAGCATGTGAGCCGCAATCTTGCATTGCGATGGCGTCTCTTAGTGAAACCGATGTTGAAAACCTAAGGAAATTGGGCGAGAAAATTAATGTTAATTATGCAAATCAACAGGGTCAGGTGGTAAAGGTTGAAGCCCTGGCGAAAGGTTTGCCGGAGGCGCTGGACGCACTTGTTCGGGCCTTGATTTAGCTCGCTACACCGGATCGCCTGGTAATGGCCGGGCTTTCTCGGGTGTCGCCTTCCCGTAGACTCGCGCCATCCATAACCAGAAGTCTCCGGGCAAACTGGCCGGTTTTGTCGCAATAAGCCTCCGGTAGAACGGCGCGCGTCAAGGCAGTTGTCGCCTCATTCATGCAGCCAAACGCTGTTTTTCTGCGCCTAGCTTGATACTGTTGGGCACGGCAATCTCGCGCTCCGGATTGAGCGTGACCGTGTCGATTGGCGACCAGTCTCGCGTGTCGCATGTCCAGCGACGCGGGTTGCGCTCACGGGCCTGAACATACAGCGCGTGGCGCGCGGCCAGAATCTTGTCGTCTTGTCCGGCGTGGCGCTGTGCCGGGCTTACGTAGCGGATGCCGCTGTGCCGGTGCTCATGGTTGTACCAGTGGACGAAGTGCGCCGCCCAGGTGCGCGCCGCGGCCAGATCGGCAAAGCCCGTGGACGGGAACTCGGGTCTGTACTTGGCCGTGCGGAACAGGCTCTCCACAAAGGCGTTATCGTCGCTCACGCGTGGGCGCGAATACGAGGGCTTGACGGCCAGCCAGTGCAACATCGCCAGCACCGTGGTGGCCTTGAGCGTAGCACCATTGTCCCCGTGCAGCACCGGCTTGGTCGCCATGGCGTGAATACCCTCGGCCAGCGCCGTGCGCTTGACCAGATGCGCCGCGTGGTTGGCGCCGTCCCGATCGTGGACCTCGAAGCCCACGATCTTGCGGCTGTACACGTCCAGGATGAGGTACAGATAAAACCAGCGCCCAGCGTCCTCGGCCGGCAGGTAGGTCATGTCCCAGCACCACAGTTGGCGCGGCCCCGTTGCCACGGGCGTGGTGGGCGGACGGCTTTGCGCGGCGCCTGGCACGCCCCCGATGCCGGGTCTGCCCATGGGCGCGCAGCACCCGACCGAAGCTCGATTCGCTGGCCAGGTAGACACCCTCATCGGCCAGCATGGGCACGATGCGCGCCGGCGGCATGTCGGCGAAGCGCGGCTCGTTGGCAACGGCCAGAATGCGTTCGCGCTCCTCGATGCTCAGCGCATGCGCGGGCGTCGGCCGCTCGGCCCCGGGGCGGCGGTCGCCGACCACCAAGCCATCGTGGGCCTTCCAGCGTTGCAGCGTGTGCACGGTTATGCCAGCTACCTCGCAGGCCAGGCGCAGGCGAGCACCGCCTGCGTGAGCGGTTTCGATATGGCGGACCATCGTTTGGCGATCTTCCAGGCCGATCATGCGTCCTCGTCCTTGTCCTTCGGGAAGATCCCCTCGAGCTTTTTTGAGAGTATCAACAGGGCGGCAGCTTCGGCCAAGGCCTTCTCCTTGCGGCGCAGCTCGCGCTCGAGTTCCTTGATACGGCGCCGATCGGCCTTTGTCTCACTATGGGTGGCGCGCGCATCCTCGGGCTCAGCCAGCGCCTGCGTGGCGGCAGTGCGCCACTGCTCCAACTCCTGCGGATACACACCGTTCTCACGGCACCAGGCGTTCTTGCTGGTCTCGTCCAACGCAGCCGTCGCCAGCACCGCCTCAAACCTGGTCGCCGCAGTCCAATGCCCGCTCGCGAGCGGGCATGGACATAGCGTCCGCACGCCAGCGCTCCAGCGTGGCCACTGCCACACCCAATTCCCTTGAAACCACTTCCACCGCCGCACTCTCCGGCGGTAACAACCGCGCTACTGCACGATCCTTAAACTCTTGTCAGTATCGAGCCACTTCTATCTATTATCGCCCCCAAGGTTCAGATTTTATCGAGGCGACAACAATTCTGCCGCGGGGGGCATTGCCCAGGTGTACTGGAACCCGAGCACGACGGAGTAACAACGGGTCGCGTGATCGCCCTGCCCGCGTTCAAAGCTCCTGCGTGACAGCCAGCGCGAAGATCTTCGCCCAGCGCTTGGCCTCTTGGCGATTCCGCATCGGGATTGGCCATTCCGCCGGCGTCTGATGGTTCAGGCGCAACGCCAGCGACCACGCACCCTCACGTTCGATTGCATCAGCGCCTGCAATGTCGGCAAAGATGAAGCGTGCGTCTTGGTCATGCAGGCGCACAGACCCGCGCTTCTGTTCCGCATCGACCGCAACCTGCCCCCAGCTCCCACTCAGGGACACGACCCGCTGCCCCTTCACGTTAACGCCATGGACAGCACGGTAGCGGCGGATCAAGCTGACGACGGCCCCGACAATGAGCGCTGCCGCAACCAGCACCGCAGCACCGCCTGCCAAAGCGCCGTAGGCTGAGGCAACCACCGCGTACAACAGGATCGCGCCATAAATGAGCAGGCCAACCAGCGCGAGCGCGGCAACGATAAACGGCATAATGGGATTCCTTGAATAAGATGGCTCGTCGGGGGAATCTGTGGGTAGATTGAGGCGATTTACGAGGGACAGAGGAAGCGATAGAGGGCTTTGTCGCAATAAGCCTCCGGTAGAATGAGCCGGTATCGAATTCAGGCAATGTGAGTGGTGGTGATGAACTCGGAGATTGCGAAGGTATTGAAGCGCTTGCACTATCCGCTGGAGGTGATGCTGACCATGGACAATTCCCGCGCCAATACGGCCGTCGCCCACAAGCTCGCTCGGATGATCTACTTCATGCTCACGCGCGGTGAGGACTACGTCGACCAGGGTCAGCAGAAGTACGAGGAGCAGCAGCACCAGCGCTCCATTGCTGCTTTGCGCCGGCGTCGCCGACCTCGGCTTCGCCATCACGCATGCGCCAATGGCAGTGGCAGCTGCCTAGCGCTGCCGGCCCTTATCTGTTTCTCAGGAGACTTCCCACCTAGCGCAGCTGCCTCTGCGCCATGACGATCACGGCCGCTGCCGCTGCGATGGCCGCGATCCAGTGGTACAGGTGCTGGCAGGCAATGAAGATGGCCTGTTTGTCCACCAGCGCGCTCAGCTGCGCGAAGGCCGCGCCGTGGGCCTGGCTGGCGCTGTAGCCCAGCTGCTCGAAGCGGTGCTGCGCCTGGTCCAGCCACTGCACGGCAGCAGGATTGGAAGGGCTGATGCGGCCGGTCAGGTCGCTGTACTGTGCCACACGGCCGTTCTGCAGCGCCACGGCGGCCACGGACGAGGCCATAGATACCATCATCTGCCGCATCACATTCTTGGTCTGATAGCCCCTGGCGAAATGGGCATCGCCCAGCGCGCGCCAGGTCAGCGCCGACACCGGCAGGATCATCAGCACGCCGAAAAGCCCTTTGACGGCCAGCGCGCCATAGAGAGCCGTGATCGATGCATCCGGCGGCAGCGCGGCCATCCACCACGCGGCCGCGGCCATGCACAGGCAGCCAGCCATCATCATCGCCCGCTTGTTGGCCACGCGGGCCGAGTAGCGGATGTATAGCACCACCGCCGCAAAGGAAACTGCGCCTGCAAAGCTGTTGAGCCAGCCGGTGGTCACCACCGGAATGCCCAGCCCCTGCTGCGCGAATTGCGGGAACAGGTAGTTGCTGAAGTTGACGATGAAGTAGTACATCGCTAACAGCGACAGCCCGGCGAGGAATCCGGGGTTGGTCAGCTCGCGCAGGTGCAGCAGTGGCTCGTCGTGCCGCCACTGGTGGATGCTGAACACGCCCAGCAGCGTGATCCCCACCAGGATTGCCAGCGCCAGCAGTTCGGGCCGGTCGACCAGCTCGTAGCGCGCCTCGGAGAATGCCCACTGCACCAGGCCCGCTGCCAGCACGAACATCACGATGGGCACGAGCGACCAGCGCACCGGCTGCGCGCTCTTGCCCAAGTGGCGTGGCAGCAGCCAGCGCACGCCTACGGCCGCCGCCGCGGCGATAGGCAGCATGATCCAGAACACCCATTGCCAGCCCCAGCCGTCCACCAGCGTGGCCGAAAGCAGCGGCGCCACCATGCCCATGCCGAAGATACTGAGCATGAAGCAGCGCGACGCCAGCGGCCGCAGCGACGCCGAGAACAACAGAGGGATCAGCACCCGCGTGCTCAGGAAAAACGCTCCGCCCCCCATGCCTTCCGACATGCGTGCGGCGATCAACTCGGGCAGATTGGTGGCCAGTGCGCAGCCAATGTTGCCCAGGCCGAACAGCGCTAGTGCCAGCAGTAGGTAGTGGCGGTAGCCGAAATGCCGCGTCAGCCACTGCTGCAGCGCTACCATCAGCATATTACCCACGGCATAGGCCATCTGCACCAGCGCGAATTCCTGTGGCGCTGCGCCAATGGCACCCAGGATGTGCGTCGAGGCGAAAACGAACATCCCGTTCTCGAGAAACTCCATGCCCACCATGGCGCAGATCACCGCGATCAGCAGACGCTGCTTCCGCTGGTGGACCAGCTTCTGAAACTGCCGGGCGGTCATGGCTGGTCGGCGCGCAGGTAGGCATGCACCAGCTGCAGCTGGCGGGCTAGGTCGTGCAGCTGCGGCTCGGGCAGCGGTGCCGAGGTGCTGGCATACGCCGCTTCCACCCGCGGCACGGCTTGGGCCAGCACCTCGGCGCTGGCCTCGGTCAACGCTAGCTGGCAGGCGGGCATTTCAGTCTGATTCATACTTCGGTGAGCGAGGCCCGTAGAGCAAGGCTGCCGACTGACCTGCTGACAGCAGTTTGTTGGTTGTCGTGCTGGCTACCTTGTAGCTGGTATCAAAGGTGCTGTTCGCCGCTTGCGTAATGGCAGCACCAATCAGCGCCCCCACCAACCCGCTATTCCTGGACGTTGCGGACTCGATCCATAGGGTGTTCCCTGTTTTGAGATCGACCAGCTTGCCAGGCGCCGCCACAACGGTGTCACTGCTGATCAGCCTGAACTTGGAGCCATACTCGGTGACGGTGTTACAGAGCGGCATCCGCTCCGAAAATATCTCGCAGCTTCACCGGTGGCACGGCGTGAATATCGCCCGGCTTCGTTAAGCCGTTCTGGCGAAACGTCTCATCGACCAGTGCCACCGAATACGTCACCTGTGACAGTATCCCGTAGGTGGCGTTCACGTCAGGCGATTCCTTCAGCGGCGGCAGCACGACAATGGAACGCGGACGGTTTGCTTTGAACGCTGCATAGCCCACTTGCTTCTGTGGTACGGCTCAGCGTGGCGACATCGGTAAAAATGCAACGCATCATTTGGCGTTCCCGCTGGTGGCATCCAGGGAGTCATTTTAGAACAATGCGTTTCTGTCGAGTCTCTACCGCGCGCCCTGTACGGCACGCACTTGTTTTGATTTCATCATGACACAGCATCTGGGACCAAATTCTGAACCTTTGTGAAGGTGATTCGGTTTGACGATCTGCGCGAACGTCTGCATGCGCACTACCAACTGGCCTTAGCCGCGTGGCTGGCCGAAGACCGACAGGTGCATCCAGATGGCCGTGACGATGACCTCCACGACAACGACTTCTGATCCAACCATAAGGGGCCCGTCGGGCTCCTTATTCCATCAGCGCTGTCGCTCCACCTCCGCATCCGGACCGCCTGCGCTTGATCGCCACATCCATCAGCATCACCCGACGACTTGCAACATTGGCGATGGACCGTACGTCAGCCGGCCATCATGCAGATTCGGCGCGGTGGCACTGAGGGACTGCAGACGTAGCACCCCTGGAATCGAGTCGGAGCGTCGGACATTGAGGACTGAGGGTTAGACCTGTGGCGGCTTGGCGCGCGTCAGAAGCTGCGACCAGACGAGGGCACACGCGCGACCTGCCGTTGCGGCTTCATGGGTGACAGCCCGCCGGCAATCATTGCCTTAAGTTTCGAAACTTTAATTCTGCACTGGCAAAGGCGCACGCTTGCTGCGCTTCCCTGCCGCCGGCTCGGAGGGTGGTCTGTCTTAAGCCGGTCAACGTATGATGGCGGACCAATACGAAGCCTTGATAGCCTCCACCTGAAAGCGGCTCGGTATAGGCCCTAAGGTCATAATAGCCGGCGCGATGGACACTCTCGAAGGAAGAGCCGGATCTGGGAATCGAATCTGTCAAGCTGGAAACGTCACTGCGGTTGAGTCGGAATGGACAAGCGACGGCATTGCTTCCCACAAGTATCGGCGGTAGGCGCGTTCGACTGCGGCATCAGAGTCGGAGCGCGCCTCAAGGGGACCGTTTCGGTACGTTGGGCAGTGAAAGCTGCAGACGCCGGCGGTCGCATCCAAAGTCACCACCCCTCGATACCGTCCAGACGGCAGTTCTAGAGCCGCTGTCGTAATAGATACATCTCCACGCTGATACGTCGCCATCTTTGATTACATTTTGGACACGCATGGACAGCTTATCAAGAGGCTTCGTGAATTCAAACGAGTTTCGCTGGTTTCGTCAAATTGGTGCATAAACGGGCTCTGTCGCTGTAAGGGAGCAGCGGACGGATTGGTCCTTTCGTGACACTGCATCTGGCCCTTGGCAATCATGGTCAGGCGTTTGATGGCTCGATGGTCCTGTTCGACAACGTTGTCAGGTACTTGACCTGCCAGATAGTGATGGGAGTTTCTCGTTCGGCGTTGACGTCATGCTCAGGCCGCCCCCATTGGATGGGCTGCCGTCGATGGTCACTGTGTCGGGCTGGCCGTGCTGCGCGATGGCCTTCTCGAAAAACCCCCGTGCTGCGGTCTTGTCAAGCTGGGCGCGCAGCAGGAAGTCGATGGTATTGCCCACCTTGTCGACCGCCCGGTACAGATGCTTCCACTGGCCGCGTACCAGGATGTAGGTCTAGTGCCCGCCAGCTTTTCCCCACCGGGCGCTTGGAGCGGCGAAAGATGGTGTTTAGCGTCGGCAGCAACTTGAGCGCCCATCGGTGCACGGTCGAATGGTCAACCGCGATGCCTCGTTCGACCATCATCTGCTCAAGATGACGCCGGCTCGGCGGATAGGCGACATACCAGCGCACGCAGGTCAGCATCACCTCCAGCGGATAGTGCAAGCGCTTCAATCCCTTCGCAATCTCCGTGTCATCCCCGCCCACATTGCCTGAATTCGATACCGGCTCATTCTACCGGAGGCTTATTGCGACAAAACCCTCGAGATTGGTCGCCAATCGATACGGTCACGCTCAATCCGGAGCGCGAGATTGCCGTGCCCACCGGCATCAAGCCAGGCGCCGAAAAACAGCGTTTGGCTGCATGAGTGAGGCGACATCTACCTTGACGCGCGCCGCACACTCGCCGGTCGAAGCCCGCCAGCGTCTCCGCAGTGACGGGAACATTCGGCATCGCCACATTCCGCTTGGGCGATGTAATCGATGCGCGCATCCGGTCATTGTCATCGACAGAACAAGCAACGCTGTATCATTTCCCTAATACATGCTATTGCACTGAACGCACCCCATTTTTTCGGTTCATCGAGGAATTCCGGGGAAGGCTGCGCGGATTTTGAGGAAGAAGTATTCCTCGTCGCGATAGCCGTACGCGCGGCGCTTGATGACCTTGATGGTGTTGTTAATGCCTTCGACCACGCTGGTGTTCAACGGGTGGCGGCAGCGGGCCAAGATGCCATGCCAGTAGCCTTGCAGGCGCTTCGCAAACAACTCCAGGGCAGGTATTCGGCTCTGCCGAGCCTGCTCGCACCATTGCTCCCAAGCCTTTTGCGCCCACGCCGGGCGGCGGTAGAACCATAGCCGCTTTAGCTCGTCGCGCAACAGATAGACTGTCAGCAATGGCCGGTTCGCCTCCAGGACCTCATCCAGATGAACCGCCTGGGGGGCGCTCAAGTTCTCCCGATTCCGCAGCAGTAGCCAGCGTGTGGACTTGAGCACCCGTCTGGCCGGCCGATCGTGCCGCAGCTGATTGGCCTGATCCACCCGTACTCGGTCGATGACCTCACGCCCGTACTTAGCTACCACGTGGAACAGGTCGAAGACCACCTCTGCTTGCGGGCAATGCGCCCGGATCTCCAGCTCATACGCGGTCGTCATGTCGATGGCGGCGGCCTCGATGCGCTGCGCAACGCCGGCGGGGAGCTGCTCAAAGAAGGCTCGGGCGGTCTCGCGTGAGCGCCCCTGTCCGATCCAGAGCACCTGCCGCCCAATGGGATCGACTACCACCGTGGCATATCGGTGCCCCTTGTGTAGTGCAAACTCATCCATGGCCAGGTAGCGGATATTGGACCAGTCCGGCTCCGCCACGGCCTCACGCAAGCGGGCCTTATCGATCGATTTAACTGTGTGCCAGCCCAGATCGTAGAAGGCCGCCACCGCCTGCACCGTGCAGTGGCGCAACAAGTGGCCGCAAGCCTGGGCAAGGCGGGCCGTCACGCGTTGATAGCGCCCAAGCCATTCCAGCCGCTCCAGTCTCGGACCGCCGCAACGCTCGCACCAAACGCGCCGGCGCGGCACGTGCAGTACGACCCGATACTCGAAGAGCGGAAGGTCCCGGACTCGCCTGACCATCGTCTCATGCACCTGATGGCAGCGCGCGCCACACTCCTCGCAATGCATGACCTTGCTGACCGGCTTCAAGTACAACGACAGCGTACGGCTCTCACCCTCCGGCCATACCACGCGCTCCAGCCGGTAGCCCTTCCAGCAACCCAACGCTTGCAGCGTCTTGCGATCCAGCACACATCCTCCTGATACCTGAAGAAACAGGCATCAGCATACAAGATGTGCTCTTTCGGGCCACGGTTTTCTGCGAAGAACCATTTTTTTGTCCGGTTATTTGTTATGGATACACTTCAGAATATGCGCGTGTTCGTTCGCGTCGTGGAAGCGGGCAGCTTCACTGCTGCCGCGCAGCAGATGCAGGTAACCACGGCGCAGACGTCGCGCGCCGTGTCGGATCTTGAAGCGCATCTGCGCACTCGCCTGCTAAACAGGACCACGCGGCGAATCGCACTCACTGAGGCGGGCGAGCGTTATTTGCAGCGCTGCGAGCAGATTCTCGCGTACATCGAGGAGGCGGAAGGCGAAGCGAGCCATGCGAATGCGCGCCCGAGGGGCAACGATCCAGGTACGGATTTTCGCATCAAGGTATTGGCGCGACGCATAGAGCGCGTAAACATTGAGTGGCTGCGACACGATACGCTGCGTGACCACCTGCCCGCGACTCTAGCTGCCGAGCAGGCGGCGCTGATCCATGCCACTCGGCATGAAGCTCCGTGATCGCCTCCTGAGGTACTGTCAGCGCAGTAGCGACTACGCGCCCTGCGCTACGGTGGCGGGTCCTATCCGACGTTGACCGCAATGCGACGTGGCGTGGCCTCATCGCGCCGCGGAATGTCAGGCCGCGTGACACCGGTCCCAATGACACTATCGCGAAGCATCAGTTCGAAGTAGATAGCTCAGCGGTGACATCAGTAATGGGCGGCTCGACCACCTGCAACACCCACTCCACGTCTTCCCGCCATCCACGAAATAAGCCTCCAGTAGAATGAGCCGGTATCGAATTCAGGCAATGCGGGCGGTGGTGATAAACACGGAGATTGCGAAGGGATTGAAGTGCTTGCACTATCCGCTGGAGGTGATGCTGATCTGCGTGCACTGGTATGTCGTCTATCCGCCGAGCCGGCGTCATCTCGAGGAGATGATGGCCGAACTAGGTATCTCGGTTGACCATTCGACCGTGCACCGATGGGCGCTCAAGTTGCTGCCGGCGCTAAACACCATCTTTCGCCGCGTCAAGCGCCCGGTGGGGAGAAGCTGGCGGGCACGCCCGGACTCGGGCGGATCCTTAGATTCATTCTTACAGCTGGATTGATAGTCTTTTGAGCGATGAGCGCTTTTTGCTCCGAGTATCGAAGCCTAGATTAGCAACCGGTGCGGAACACCGCGCCGTCTGGCAAGTAACTAGGAGCACTATCATGAGAACCGCCGTACTCCCAATTCTCTTCGCTATCGGTTTGGTCATCGGTACCACCGACGCCCAAGCTTCGCAATCGGTGTCGGACCAAGCACGATTCGATGGCAATATCGACCGTGTCGCTTCTGTGGACCCATACACCGACGGCGCCCGTGGCGTGGCCGATCCGCGCGACCCGTACACCGACGGCGCCCGCAGCGTGACCGAGCCACGCGATCCATACACTGACGGCGCCTAATAGGCCTGGAAGCCCACACTTTGGTAGGCAGCGTCCCGACACCCCTCTTACCATCCTACGGACAATTGTGAGGGGACGCATGAACTAGACCATGTTATGCACTTTCCGTTACGGGCTAATGTCATTGTGAGATGACGAAACGAAGGCCGTAGCCGACGGACGTGCCCGCCGCGGAATGGAGCTTTGTTGCGATTGTATTTGCTTGTTCATGCAGTTCCGTTCCCGCTCTGCGAGGTGCATAACACGCTCTCACTCATAAGTCGGAACTTTGACGGACAGCCACTGATGCCGTGACATCATCTGGATGCTCTCCTCCTCGACCATGCGTTGCATCGGTGCGTGGCAGCATCCGCCCCCCCATCCTTGACGCTACATGAACGCGGTGCGAGCCACTCCCCCTCGCTGGCTTCACTCGTCCCTATAGGGCGTGTCGCATGACAGGATGGCTAACTTCTCAGAGGGAATCCACCGTGAAAATTGAAGATATCCGCCGAAACGCATTCGCCATGCCGATGCATAACCCAGCATATCCGCGGCCG
This sequence comes from Cupriavidus sp. H39, assembly GCF_050271075.1. Classification (NCBI taxonomy): domain Bacteria; kingdom Pseudomonadati; phylum Pseudomonadota; class Betaproteobacteria; order Burkholderiales; family Burkholderiaceae; genus Cupriavidus; species Cupriavidus sp. H39. Next base: position 30,097 of record NZ_CP189847.1, on the reverse strand, counting down.
CCGTTTCGGTTCCTGCGACGCGAATACTTCATCGTTTCCTACGAGACCGATCCCGAGGCGGTGCGTGCTGTCGTGCCAGAACCGCTGCAGGCCGCTGCGAACATCGTCAACTACGAGTTCATCCGTATGCCCGACTCGTCCGGTTTTGGCAACTACACGGAAAGCGGCCAGGTGATTCCGATCATCGACGAGCAGGGGCGCATGGGTAGTTACACACATGCGATGTATCTCGATGACGAAGGACCAATCGCCGGTGGCCGTGAAATCTGGGGCTTTCCGAAAAAGCTCGGTTCGCCGCGCCTGTCGATCGACGGGCACGATACGTTGCTCGGCACGCTTGACTATGGCACCCAGCGCATCGCCACCGGAACGATGGGCTTCAAGTTCCGCCCGCTCGACCTCGAAACGGAACAACGGAGCCTCGCTGACACGCCAAACTACCTGCTGAAGGTCCTGCCGCACGTCGACGGTTCGGCGCGGGTCTGCGAACTGGTCCGCTTCTACCTGCGCAACGTCACGGTGCTGGGCGCATGGAAGGGACCCGGCGCACTGGAACTCCACGCGCATGCGCTGGCGCCGGTCGCCGACCTGCCGGTCCGCCGCGTCGTAGGCGCCAAGCATCTCATCGCCAACCTCACCCTCGACATCGGCGAGGTCGCTTTCGACTACCTTGCGCCGATACAGGCGCCGAAGCTTGTCGTCAATGAATAACCCCCCGCAGGGAGCAACAATGTCATTGCAAGGAAAAGTTGCACTCGTTACCGGCGCCGCAAGTGGTATTGGCGAACAATGTGCGCGTCAACTGGCGAAGGATGGCGCGAACCTCGTGATCGCGGATCTGAATCTCCAGAAAGCGCGCCAGGTGGCCGAGTCGATCGTCGCCAACGGTGACAAGGCGATTGCCGTGGCGATGGACGTCACGAGCGAAGCCTCGGTCGAGGCTGGCATCGCCGCAACGATCGAGAGGCTCGGCGGTATCGACGTGCTGGTTTCGAATGCCGGCATCCAGATCGTCAATCCGATCGAGGACTACGCGTTCTCCCGACTGGAAGAAGATGCTGGCGATTCATCTCGATGGCGCCTTCCTGACCACCCGCGCGGCGATCCGGCACATGTACAAGGCCGGCAAGGGCGGGGTGATCGTCTACATGGGTTCGGTCCACTCGCATGAGGCTTCCAAGCTCAAGTCGGCCTACGTCACGGCCAAGCACGGGCTCCTAGGCCTGGCGCGCGTCGTGGCCAAGGAAGGCGGCCCGCGTGGCGTCCGCGCCAACGTCGTCTGCCCCGGCTTTGTCCGCACCCCGCTGGTCGAAAAGCAGATTCCCGAGCAGGCCAAGGCGCTGGGCATTTCGGAAGCCGATGTGGTCAGCAACGTCATGCTCAAGGAAACCGTCGATGGCGAGTTCACGACCGTCGCCGATGTGGCCCGTACGGTTGCGTTCCTGGCCGGCTTTGAGTCGGCCGCGCTGACCGGCCAATCGGTCGTGGTCAGCCACGGCTGGTTCATGCAATAAGAAGAGGAGTCGACGTGCGCCGCAGTCAACGCAAGACATCTCATCAAACAACGCCGCTGGCGTTGCCGCCCTATGACGAGCTCGGCCTCGTCCTCCAGGGTGGCGGCGCGCTCGGCTCCTATCAGGCTGGCGTCTACGAAGGCCTGAGCCAGGCGGGGATCCACCCGACCTGGGTGTCGGGTATTTCGATAGGTGCGTTGAACACCGCAATCATCGCCGGCAACGCCCCAGAGGATCGTGTGGAAGCGCTGCGCGAATTCTGGAAGACCATCAGCCTGCCGCCTGACCTGATTGGCCAATCCGGTGCCTGGGTGCCGGCAATGTTTGGCTTTTGGGACATCGCGCGCAGGTGGTCGAGCGTGTGGGCCGCCAGCCGTGCGCTGGTGGAAGGCCAACAGGGCTTCTTCCTGCCGCGCTCACCGCTGCACAGTTTTGGCGCCCCAGGCAGCACGCCAACGCCAAGCCAGTTGAGCTTCTACGATACGAGCGCACTGCGTGCGACGCTGCTCAAATACGCCGATTTTGATCGCATTAACGATGGCAACACGCGCGTGTCAATCGGCGCGGTCAACGTCCGTACCGGCAACCTCGTGTACTTCGATAACACGAAAATGCGCCTCGAACCGGAACATTTCATGGCGTCCGGAGCGTTGCCGCCGGGCTTCCCGGCCGTGGAAATCAACGGCGAGTTCTACTGGGACGGCGGTCTCGTATCGAATACGCCGCTGACCGAGATCCTGCGCGAATCGCAGCACAAGGACACGCTGATCTTCCAGGTGGACCTGTGGAGCGCGAGCGGGGCCCTACCGGGCAACTTCCTCGACGTGTCGGGGCGGACTAAGGACATCCAGTACTCGAGCCGCACCCGTTCCGTCACCGCGTCTATGGAAGGCCGCCAGAAGCAAGCGCGGCTGATCAAGGAACTGCTGGAACATGTGCCGAAGGCGGTCCGCGAGACTCATCCGTTGATGCGCGAGGCCCAGCGGATTGCCGACGGCAGTGCGGTCAACGTCGTGCATCTCATCTACCGCAACAAGTTCTTCGAAGGTCACTACAAGGACTTCGAGTTCAGCGCCGACACTATGGGTGAGCACTGGATCAGCGGGCTGGACGACATTTGCGACTCGCTCGCCCGTCCCGAGTGCCTGGCGATTCCGAGCCACGACATCGGCTTCGTGACCCACGATGTACATCGCCGCGATGCGCCAGTGTTGACAGTCTCCGGTCCGGTGGAAGAGGGACTGGAGACGTCGAGACTGAAGACCATCGAGGGTTTCCCTGCCGAGGCCGACGACAGGGTCGCCGGCGTAAGTTGAGGCCGTCGCGCACGTTGCCATCCTCGAAAACAATCGAAGAAGCATTGCCACGACCTCGATGAACCGGCCAGATCCTGGTGGTGTCGCACCCCCATAGCGCCGCCGGTCGAGGTCGTTGATTCGAGACGGTTGGCTGCCTGCGCTTCCTATCCCTTCTACCACTGGAAGGTGAGATCGGTCGGAAGCCGTGTATGCCAACGGTTGAGGGAAGATCAGGCCGCCATTCTGTCAAAGTAAAAGCGGGCGGTGTAGGCCGCTGGATGTGGCAGAATTAGTGGAGCATCAACGAATGCGTGAATGCCGAAGTCCCAGTTAAGCGACCTGACAGAGTCCCGGCAAATTCAGTCTAGCCCAAGGTGCCAGGCTCTCTATTTTAGGCTCGTCGGCGGAATCTGTGGGTGAAAGCGGATGTCCGGCCAGCCGAGTGAAGCCCGATGCAGGTACTGATAGAGCTTGCGACAGGTTGCATCAAAGGAATTTTGTGCGGACTGGGAAATAGCTGGCCAGATTAGAGGGCCGCCGTCTTCCTCCATGAGCTTGTCCAGGAGGGTTGCCGCAGGGAGGGTAAGGAGAGCGGGATCTTCATGGCATCGTCGAATCATTTCGCCGCGAGCATCCAGACGCTTTGTCGCAATAAGCCTCCGGTAGAATGAGCCGGTATCGAATTCAGGCAATGTGGGTGGTGGTGATGAACCCGGAGATGGCGAAGGTATTGAAGCGCTTGCACTATCCGCTGGAGGTGATGCTGACCTGCGTGCGCTGGTATGTCGCCTATCCGCCGAGCCCGCGTCATCTCGAGCAGATGATGGCCGAACGAGGCATCTCGGTTGACCATTCGACCGTGCACCAATGGGCGCTCAAGTTGGTGCCGGCGCTAAACACCATCTTTCGCCACGCCAAGCGCCCGGTGGGGAAAAGCTGGCGGGCACGAGACCTACATCCTGGTACGCGGCCAGTGGAAGTATCTGTACCGGGCGGTTCTAAGGATTCGTTGTGCCGTAGTAACGCAGTGTCGGTGGAGCCGATCAAGCATGGCGACCAGCGCTGAACACGATTGATTTGCCGCTGTGATAAAGGCTCGCTGTCCCCATTGTTCCCGAGACGGAGGTAGTTTGCCACCGGACGGCTTTAGGATGAAGAGCTGGCCACTCGACAAGATTCGAAAAAGTTCAGAAATCCGGATTACTGCCCGTGCGATGCTGAAAGCAGAATGTTCGCGGAACGTCTTGTGATCGAAATTACGGAGACGTCACCCGTAATCAAAAAAGTAGCCGGTCTGATCCGGGATCTGATAAAAATATATAAAAAATACATCGCTTACATAAGAAGTAAAAAAGTTACTTGTTTCACTTGATCGGTATGGTCAAGCTTGCGAGGCCAGGGTGTCGTAATTGAAGGTGTATAGAGCGAGATTGAGCTAGGACTGATCCTTTCGGCGCCGATCCTATCTACAAAGCATAACGATGATCCATAACAGGGTAATCAAAATGAGTGATGCGGCGTTGAAGATGGTGGAATTTTTCAGATCGAACTGGTTGACCGTTGCTTGTCGATCGTCACAGAGGCGCCGCCGCCACCCGAGAACATTCCGGACTTGCGCGTCTCCTGCGACGTAGTCAGTCGGAACGTGCTTTTTGTGCAGGGTTGGATTTTGCGCGAATGGGAGTAGGGCAGGGGTGCTGGTTGGACGTGACTGAGGTCAGCGCAGAGTGGGGCAGCCGTTTCACGGTGGGCAGGGTCAAAAGGTCCCATTCTGCTGGAACGGGGCCGCAGCAATGGCCCGCTCCAGATCGCGCCGCTTGACGTTCGGCGGCGCGCGATGGGGCCGGGCGGGTTCACCTTGCAGCGTGCGCGATGGCCCGGCCTGCTGGCGACTGTCGCGCTCCGCCTGTACCTGCGCCGTGATGGCCAGCACGTGTCCCAGCCGCTTGTTGTCGACGGTCGCGCCGAGCCGGTCATAGGAGGGAGTGGGCAGGGACGCGCCGTCGGCCCACAACTCGATCCTGCCGTCCGGGTACTCGGTGACCTCGAGATAGCGTTGGCATCGACCGGTTGAATCCGCATTCCAGCTCCCGCCATTCGAGCTGATGAAACCGTGAAGTCGCCGATTTCCGTTTGAGAAAATCCCCTCGCCCTCGCGCCCGAACTGGATTTAGCTACTCCTACTTCACCGGAGGTACGTCGTGTATCAGTAAGTTCAAAATTCGTCAGATTTCCGGCGTTAAGAAGCTGCTACCTTTGCTAGCAGATGCCTATACGTATCCCCGTGCGTATCGCATCTCTGAGTTCGCCAGACGATGCGTGTCGTCTGGCTTTTTTTTTGGTTCGGCGTCGAACTACCAGGAAGGCGGCACCAATCTTAAGGAATAAGCAGTGGTCAGCGCGGAAGCCATAGGCCATGCGCTTGAACACCTTGATCCGGTTGTTGATGCATTCGACCAGAATGGTACCCGAGGGCGCCAGGGAGGGCTTGAGCCGTCGGGAGAACTGGAGCAGCGGCTCGATCCCGCTGCTCATGGCGCGGTCGTACTTGTCCTCCCACAACCGCCTGGCGTAGCCGCGGTCGGGTAGTCCCACAGGGTCTTGAGATCGCCTCCTGGGCACGTAGACCGCCATCAGTCCATTGTTGGCCGCCAGAAGTTCTTTGAGCCGGATCGGGTCGGCTATCGTTTTCCGTTCTCCCGGTTGCGCAGAAGCAGCCAGCGGGAGGATTTGACCACCTTGCGAGCCATCCGGTCATCGCGCAGACGGTTCGCCTCGTCGAATCGAACCCTGTCGATGATCTCTCGGCAGTACTTGGCTACCACATGAAATGTCCGATTGAGCGAGGGCGGTGGTTTGGTCTGTGGGCTTCTTTTTATGGAGTCCAGTAAGGCAGTACTGCTTTGAAACAATTTTTGTGCGTAGCCTGCAAAGCCGTCGCTCTGCTAGGAGGCGCGCTACTCGGTGGAGGGCCTGCCGAGCAAGGACCGCCTGGCCCCCGAATACCAGACCGTGTTGCCTGACGAGAATCGGCTGGCGCAAAGAGTATCGGGAACTTGCGGATGTCGTGGTCATCTCAAGCATTATCCGACGAACCCCTGCCCACGTATTGGGCAATATCTACATCATCAATTTGCTCCGGACGCATGAAGCGCTCGGCATAGCGGCGATACACACCGGAAGTCAGGAAGAGTTCGAAGAGTTCCGGATCGAGATGATGCTGCGCGGTGGCCATCGCCATGATCCGGACGGCTTCGGACAGTTTCTTCGCCTTCCTGTACGGCCGGTCGGCGGCCGTGAGCGCTTCGAAAACATCAGCGATGGCTAGCATCCGGGCCAGAGGGCTCATGTCTTCACGGCGCAGGCGCCGCGGGTACCCTGTGCCGTCCATCTTCTCGTGGTGGCTGCCCGCGATTTCCGGCACCTCGCGCAGGTGCTTCGGGAACGGCAGGCGCGAGAGCATGATCTGTGTCTGCACTATGTGGTCTTCGATCTTGAAACGCTCTTCTTCCGACAGCGTTCCCCGCGCCACCAGAAGATTGTGCAACTCGCCACGGTCATATAGATGCGCGGGCGCCTTCAGCTTGAAGCCCCATGGGTTGTCCTCAGGGATGATGTCTCGGGCTGTGCGCTCGATCACGTGTTCTGGCTTGTTGGCCAGCAGTGGCTCCTCTACGGGCAGCGGCGCGACCGGGATATGCACCATGCGCGCCAGCTCCTCTTGCGAGAGACCGAGGCGGTCGTCCAGCGTGCGCGTCCACCTGCGGGAGGCGATGCGCTGCAGCCGCTCATTCTGCGGCGCGTCCATGGACTCGCCGCCCTGGTTGCATGTGGCAACAAACGCGAAATCCTCATCCAGCGCCTCTAAATCGACGTCGCGCCGGCGCCGAGCGGTCTCGCCGTCCTCGCCGGCGGCGAGCGCACGCAGGTAGACGATTTCGGCGTCGCGCTTCAGGACTTCGAAGCGCATGCGCACTTCGTGGATGCGATTGTAGAGCGTCTCAAGCTTGGTCGCCTTGTCAATGATGTATTCAGGCGTAGTAGCCTTGCCGCAATCATGGAGCCAGGCGGCCACGTGCAGCGATTCCCATTGCGCGCTGGTCATCTGGAATGACTTGTAGGGACCGTCGATGGCATTGCATGCGGCGCTGGCCAGCATCTTGGCGATTTCCGGAACGCGCTTGCAGTGCCCGCCAGTGTGCGGGCTCTTGGCATCGATGGTGCCGGCCAGCAGCCTTATGAACGCATCGAACAGCTCGCTTTGTGCGCTCGTCAGGGCGCGCACTGCGAGCGCACCCGCGCACAGGTTGGCGAGCGTGTCGACAAAGCTAAGTTGGGCGCTCTCCATCGACGTATCACGCAGCACCAGGATCACGCCCTGAAGCTCACGCTGGCGCGTGGCCAGCGGGATCGCCGCCGCGTGGCATGGGGAACCGGCTGCCAGGGAAACAAGTTGCGACCCCAGGAGGTCATCCGGAGTCAGCACGCCTGCCCGCGGCGCGAGGTCGCTGGCGGAGGAGCGGACTAGCGGCAAGGCCTGCGACACGTCTACCTGCGGCAGCGTCGGAGCGACATCCGACCCATTGCGGTCGAACGCCACGGCCGCTTTCAACTTATCGCCGTCCGCCAAGTACAGCACGCCTGCGCTGCCACTAGCGGCGTTGATCATCTTACGCAACAGCACCGGCAAGAGTTGATCGAGCGGGCTTTCCGCCGAAACAGCTTGCACGATGTTCAGGAAACGCTGGATGGTCTGCCGCATCTGTTCCGTTGCGTCGCCAAGCGTCCTTACCTCGCCGATGTGCGAGCGAACGGCGACAGGATGCAGGAAGTCGAACCGGCGGATGGCCTCAACGCTATCGGCCAGCACGTGCAACGGTTGGGCGATACGGTGCGCGACCAGCCAGATCAGCGGCAAGGACAGCAGCACAATCAGGCCCGTGGCCCCGATGCTCAGCAACGCCTGCTGCCGCGCGCCCTTCAGCAATTCAACCTGCGGGACTGCGGAGACCAGGAACAGCGGCTTGCCACCTGTCGGCGTCAGCCTGTCGACTGTGGTGTACCAAGCCTCGCCCCCAGCGGAGATCACTTCGTGTCTGCTGGCCGATCCGCCCAGAGTCCGCAGGCCGGCGGCCAAATGCGTGAGGACAGGTAAGCCATAGTCCGCCGGTGCCACAAGCAGGCCCGAGTGGATGACATCTGGCGCCGATCCGGATTCCGGAGGGTTGCGGTCGATTGCAATAACCTGGCCTTGTCCGTCCAGCAACGCCAGCACCGAACGCGCGACGGTTTTCTTGCGCGCAAGCATCTGCCCCAGTGCATCAAGCCGGAAGTCCCCACCGACTACGGCGCGGCGCGTGCCGGTGACCAGGGCCAGCGTCGATCCCGCTTGCTGGTCAGAGAAGAAGATGTAGGGCTCGGTGCGGATCAACTCGCCCTCCGCCATGGCTTCCTTGTACCAAGGCCGCTGCCGTGGATCGAATCTCGTGGCGAAATCCGAAGCGTCGACGGTCTGGATGATGTTAAGTCCTGCATCCAAGAAGTAAGCCCACCCCCGCGCCACGCCATTCGCCCGCTCAATGTTGCGCACGAGATAGACAGCTTGCTTGGGAGCATTGACGGCAGTGCGATCCGTCTCTCCGCGCAGCGGCCTGACGTAGAAGAAGCTGCCGTTCGCATAGCCCAAGTACAGCGACTGCAGCGCCGGCGAGGTGTCCAGCGCAGCGCGCACGAGTGCCAGCAGCGCCAGCCGTTCGTCGATCGACTGCGCCTCGGCCAGTGAACTATGGCTGATTAGCTTGACCGCCATCTGCGCTGGCGCGATCAGCTCTTTGACCTCGTCAAGCGTTTCGCGGCTGATCCGATGCGTGGCATCGGACGCCGCACCCTCCAGCGCCGACTTGGTCATCAGGAAGTTGATGCCGCACGTCAGCGCGCCAACCACCAGAACTAGGGAGCCGAATAGCACCCACAGGTGAAGGTGAAGCGGGTAACTCCTGCTTGTTTGCATATGCCCTTCCCTTGCTGGGTACTGCTTGCTCAGTTGACGCTGAGCCGAGCTTGATCGCAGCCGGACTCCGCCTTTATTCGCTCAGTACTTGCCGTTCATCGCGCGAAATGCGTTCGGGACTCGGCAAGTCCACGATCAGGATCGCACTCACCATCCTGACATCTGTCTCCTTGCCAAATCGACAGCTGATCGGTTCAAGGGCGACATCATCTGCTCAACCACCTATTCCTTGAATTCCGCCGGATTGCGCTTCCTTCTTCAACTGCTTCCGTCTTTCCATTGACCTTCATCGAAGGGTGACGGGGCGAAAACTATCCTGACATGGAGGGAGATCAACTGAATATAGGTTCAATCAGATTGGATTGGCATGAAACTGGCGCTAGCGCTCGCGCAACGCCTCGGCGGCGCGGCGCAGCGGCTTGAGCAGGTAATCGAGCACGGTGCGGCGGCCGGTGCGGATCTCGGTGGTGGCGACCATGCCGGGCAGGATCGGGTGGCGCTTGCCGTCGCTGGTTTCCAGGTAGGCGTGATCGGTCAGCACGTAGACGCGGTAGTAGTAAATGCGCTTGTCGACCTGGTCTTCGATGGTGTCGGGCGAAATCCGGTCGACGCGCGCCGGCAGCGTGCCGTAGATCGACGGCTCGAACGCCGTGATCTTGACCGTGGCCGGCTGCGCCGGGTGGATGAAGGCGATATCGCGCGGGCTCAGCCGCGCCTCGATCAGCAACTGGTCGCCCAGCGGCACGATTTCCATCAGCACGCCGCCGGGGCTGACCACGCCGCCGATGGTGGAGACGCGGATGTCCTTGACGATGCCGCGTGCCGGCGAGTTGATGGCGGTGCGGCGCAACTGGTCGGCACGGCCTTCGCGCACCTTCAGCAGCGGGCCCAGGTCGGCCATGGTGGTGGCGTAGTCGGCCTTCAGCGCCACGTAGTATTCGCTCTGCGTGGCGGCCAGTTTGGTCGAGAATTCGGCCACCTTCTGCCGCAGCCGCAGCACCTCGACTTCATTGGTCGCACCGGTGCGCAGCAGCGGGATGGCGATCTGCAGCTCGTTCTCGGCCAGCCGCAGCTGCTCGCGCAGGTTGCCGACATTCTCGCGGAAGGCACGACGGTTGGCGGTGAAGAGCTGGCGCTCGCGATCAACCATCGCGGCATTGCCCGCCAGCTCGGCCGGGAAGGCAACATTGGCGGCATCGTTCATTTCCGCGTGCAGCCGTGCCGCGCGCGCCTGCAGTGCCGCGATCCGCTCCAGCGTCTCTTCCATCGAGGCGCGCGCCTGCACCGGGTCGAGCGTGGCCAGCTGCTGCCCGGCCTCGACCACGTCGCCCTCGCGCACCGCCAGCTCGGCCAGGATGCCGCCTTCCAGGCTCTGGATGATCTGGCCCTTGGACGCCGGCGTCACGCGGCCCTCGCCGATCGCCACTTCATCCAGCCCGGCCAGCGCCGCCCATAGCAGGAACAGCGTCAGCGCCGCCACGATCACCCACAGCAGGTAGCGCGGGCCCGTGGGCTCTGCGCCGATGCGAATCCAGTCCGCGCCCGCGGCCGCTTTCGTGTCCATCCCCGTGCCCATGTTCAGCCTCCTGCCGCATCCAGCGCACTCACGGCCTGCGCGCCCTTGCCGCGCAGCGCGGCCAGCACCGCATCCTTGGGGCCGTCGCGCACGATGCGCCCGTTGTCGACGACGATGATGCGGTCGACCAGTGCCAGCACCGCGTAGCGGTGCGTAGCCACCACCAGCGTGCGCTGGCCCAGCCAGGGCCGCAGCCGCGCGATCACGGCCTGTTCGGTGGCCTCGTCCAGCGACGCGGTAGGCTCGTCCAGCAGCAGCACGTTGGGCGCGCGCAGCAGCGTGCGCGCCAGGATCAGCGCCTGCTTCTGGCCGCCGGACAGGCCCACGCCGTTCTCGCGGATGGTCAGGTCCAGCCCGTGCACCTGGTTCAGCAGCAGCCGGTCCGCGCACGCCAGCCGCAGCGCCTGCAGCATCGCTTCATCGGTGGCGAGCGGATCGGCCACCAGCAGGTTGTCGCGCAAGGTGCCGTAGAACAGGCTGGATTCCTGCATCACCATGCCGACATCGCGGCGCACGTCGGCGGGGTCGATCAGCGGCAGCGGCGTGTCGTTGAACAGGATGCGGCCCTGCACCGGCGTCGCCAGCCCGCCCAGCAGGCGCAGCAGGGTGGACTTGCCGGCGCCGACGCGGCCCAGCACCGCAATGCGCTCGCCGGGCGCGATCTGCAGCTGCGGGATGTTGAGTACCGGCTTTTCCTGCGGATCGAAGCCGTACACCACCTGCTCGAAGCGATACCGCCCCACCAGCGCGGGCCGGTGGTACGCGTCGCGCGCCGGGTCGTGGTCCAGCGGCAGGCTCAGCAGCGCGTCCAGCCCCTGCTTGCCGACGCGCGCGTTCTGGATGCGCCCCAGCACCGCGGGGATCTGCGACAGCGGCGCGATGGTGCGGCTGGTCAGGATCGAGCAGGCCAGCACCGCGCCGAACGACAGGCCGCCGTCCAGGATGCCATGCACGCCGGCCACCAGTACCCCGACATAGGCCAGTTGCTGCACCGTCTGCGACAGGTTCAGCAGCAGCCCGGCGATAAAGCGCTGCTTCAGGCCGATCTCGCCGTTGACCGCGTTGACCCGGTCCCACAGCTTGCGAAAGCGCGGCTCGGCCTGCAGCGTCTTGATGTCCTCGGCCCGGTAGATCGATTCCATCAGGATCGCGTTGCGCAGCGCGGCCTCGCTCATGCCCTGGGTCGACAGCCGCGCCAGCGGAATCTGCGCCACCAGGCCGGGCAGCACCAGCAGCGGGATGGCCGCCAGCGGCACCAGCACCAGCCAGCCGCCCAGCAGCCAGATAATGACCAGGAAGCCGGCCACGAAGGGCAGGTCGATCAGCACCCCGAGCGTGCTGGAGGTGAGCAGCTCACGCAGCTGCTCCAGGTCGCGCAGCTGCGCCACCAGCGTGCCGGGCGAACGTGGGCGCGCATCGTTGCGGATATCCAGCACGCGCGCGAAAAACATCGCCGACAGGCGCTGGTCGACCTGCTTGCCGAAATGATCGGCGATCGAAACCCGCACGGTGCGGATCAGCAGCTCCAGCACCAGCGCCAGCGCCACGCCGCTGGCCAGCACCCACAGCGTATGCAGCGAGCGCGCCGGCACCACGCGGTCCCACACCTGCATCGCGAACAGCGAGGTGCCCACTGCCAGCAGGTTGCCGAACAGCGAGCCGGCGCCCAGCTCCGCCAGCGTGCGCCAGTTGGCGGTGAAGATGCTGCCGAGCCAGCCTTCCGGGCGCGCCGCCAGATAGGCATCAAGACGGCCGCTGCGAGGCGCCACCCGTTCGCGCACCAGCAGCAGGCGCACGGCGCCGTCGGCCTGCCGCGCCAGCGCCGCCAGTGCGGGAGTGCGTTCGATGGTGCCGGCCTCGGTGGGCAGCTGCAGCACCGCCTTGCCGTCGGCGATGCTCGTCAGCAGGCCCACCTTGGCCCCGTCGAGCGCCACCAGCGCGGGCAGCAGCAGCGACGACAGTGCGGCCGCGGGCAGCTCGGCAAACTGGGCCGACAGGCCGGCGGCGGCTGCCATCTCGACCACGGCGCGGTCCGCGTCGGCGCGGTCGGCCCACGCGGCGGCGCCGCGCACCAGTTCCGGTGAGGGCGACAGCCCGAGTTGGCGGGCCGTGAGCAGCAGCGCGTCGGCCCAGGCCTGCGCCGGCTGCCCCGGCTGCTCTGGTGCGCCGCCGTGGTGGGGTGTGGCGCCGGCGGGCGTAGTGCCGGCAGGCGGCGTATCAAGGGTGGCTTGCACTGTCGTGCTCCCGCAGCAAGGCCACGAACCTGCCGGTGGCGGCGTGCGCCTTGATGCGCGCCAGCATGCCGTCGGCGACCGCGCCGATCCATTCCTGCTCGGCCAGGAAGATCTCGCGCTCGGGATTGAGCACGTCGGTCAGGGTCCGCTTGTTGAGGATGTATTCCTGCCAGTACAGGTCGCGCGAAGCGCGCAGCAGCGCGATCATCCGCGCATAGCTTTGCGTGCGCGCCGCGGCGCCGGAAGCCTCGGTGGCGGCGGAATGCAGCGTGGTACGGGCCAGCAGCCGTTCATTGTCCAGCGCCTGCTGCGCGGCACGCTGGCCGGCGCGGGCGGCGTCGATGCGGTGCCGGTTCAGCCCGCCCAGCGAAAAGTCGCCGGCGATGGCCACGCCGATCCAGGTGTCGTCGTTGGCATTGGCGCGTCCGGTCGAAACCGAGCGGCTGACGCCGACGCTGACCGACGGAAAGCGCTCGGCCTCGGCCAGCGTCACGCGCGCATGCGCGGCCTCGGCCGCGGCCGCGGCGGCCAGCACCTTGGGCGTGTGCTCGATGTCGTCGCCCTCGTCGCCCAGGCCGCGGACCTCGTCTTCGGTGCGCGCCAGTTCGGCCACGCGCTCGGGCCGCACGCCGATCAGCTCGGCCAGGCGCGACGCGGCCACGTCGAAGCGGGTACGGGCGCGCAGCACCTCGGTGCGGGCACGCTGGATCGCCACGTCCGCCATGGTGCCGTCCGAGCTGACCGACAGCCCCGCGCGCACGCGCTGGCCGATCTTGTCGCGCGTGACGGCAAGGGTCTCGAGCTGGCGCTGCGCGGCCGCCATCATCGCCTGGCTGGCGGCCAGTTCGATATAGATCGAGGCAGTGTTGTAGGCGATCTGCTCGACCGTGTCGGACAGTTCATGGCGGCGCTGTACCAGCGAGGCGTCCGCGGCGGAGATCTTGCTGGCGGTGCGGCCGAAGTCGTAGAGCAGCTGGCTGACGCCCACCGATGCGCGCGCGCCCATGTCGTTGCCGCCGCTGCCGAAGCTGCCGCCATAGCCCGGGCGTACGCCATATTCCAGCTTGGGGTACCAGGCCGAGCGCGCCACCGCGATCTCGGCCTCGCTCTGCGCCACCACCGCGTTGGCGCGGCCGATATCCGGATGCCGCGAGATGGCGATCCCGACGGCCTCGTGCAAGGCCATGCCCGCCAGCGGGATGCGCAAGGCCGCCCGCACACCGTCCGCTGCGGCGGCACCCGGCGCCGGCGCGGGGGCCAGCGGGGCCGTGGCGGCCAGCGCCGGCACGCCGGCTAGCGCTGGCACGGGCGCGGCGCCAGCCGGCCCGGCCATCAGCGTGGTCGCGAGCAGTGTGGCGAGGAAAGGTCTTGCCGCGCGCGAGGCGGAGGAACCGGGAAACAAACCGAGGCCGAGGCCTGGGCCGGCGCTGGCGCCGGCGTCAAGGGTCAGTCTGACTGTGAACAAGATGGCGATGCCGTCCGGATGTGTACATTGCACCGGCATGCATGCACGCAAGCCGGTGCCACGGCCGGCCCGGCTGCTCGCGCATGCCGCCGGGCCGGGGGCTGCAGGGTCAGACCAGGATCTGTTGGTTGGCCAGCAAGGTCTCCAGGTTGGTGGTTACGTTGGTCAGCGTCACCAGCGTTTGCGCGCTGTAATTGGTGCCGGCGCCGTCGCGGTCGATGGTGATCACGGTGTCGGCGCCCGACTGCGCGGCGCTGAGGTATTGGCCGATGTTGTCGCCGGCATCGATGGTGGGCACGCCGTTCTGGTAGTGGGCGGGGCCGTTGGCGTCGGCGGCGTAGCCCTCCAGCAGCGCGGATACATCGAGCACGTCATTGCCGGCTTGCCCCGGTGCGGTGCCCACGGTGAAATCCGTGATCGTGTCGGTGCCGTTGCCGCCGGTGTTGTCGTTGCCGCGCGCCTCCCAGAGAAACACATCGGTGCCGGCACCGCCGCTCATGGTGTCGTTGCCGGCGCCGCCGATCAGCACGTCGTTGCCGGTCTCGCCATTGAGGAGGTCGTCGCCGGCGCCGCCTCGCACCAGGTCGTTGCCGTCGCCGGCATTGATGGTGTCGTTGCCGTCGTAGCCATAGAGCCGGTCATTGCCGGCGCTGCCCGTGAGCGTATTGCCGGTGGCATCGCCTTCGATGATCGCCGACGGCTGGCTGGCGCCGAGCAGGTTGGTCAGCACGCCGGCGCTGACCAGCTGGCTGCCGGTCGACGTGGTGGTCAGGCCGGTGGTGTCGGTGGCGGTGATCGTCATGGCGTCGAGCAGGCTCAGGCTGACGCCCAGCAGGCCGCCTTCCAGCGTGATCGAACCGAGCAGTTCGTTCAGGCTCAGGTTGTCGATCGGCCCGCCGCCGATGGCGGAGATCGACAGTGTCGACGATGGGCCGATGAGGCCCAGGATGCCCGGGTCGTTCACCACATTGAAGGTCAGCCCCAGCTCGGCCGCCAGCGCGAGGCTGGCGTTGAGCCGCTGCATGCCAACGCCCAGCAGCCCGCCATACTCGATCACCACGCTATTGATGTTCTCGTTGTAGTCGCTGGCGGTGAAGAACTGCTGCGCGCTCAGGTCGATCAGCCCCAGCAGGTTGGCATCGGCAATGCCGAGCAAGCCGCCGGCTTCATTCACGGCAGCCTCGGGCGCCACCTGCTGCGCCACTGTGAAGCTCTGGGTGGTGACCGCGCCGATGTTGCCGGCGCTGTCGGTCACGTGGGTGGTGATGGTGTAGGTGCCGTCCGCGAGCTGGCCCGGCGCGAACCATTGCCATGTGGTGCCCGTGACGACGGCATCGGTCCAGGTGGCGCCGCCGTCAATGCTGACTTGCAGCGTCTCGTTGGAGGCCAGCGCCGCGCTGAGCGTGCCGCTGACGACGGGGGTCGTGTCGCCGGTAATCCAGTCGCCGGCGGTACCGGTGTCGTCGGTCAGCGCGGTGACCGTCGCCGTGGCGGTCGGCGCGACCGTATCGACCGTCAGGTTGAAGGCGGCGGTCGGCGTGCTGACGTTGCCCGCCGCGTCGGTCGCGGTAGCGGTCAGCGCGTAGGGGCCATCGGTCAGCGGCGTGGTCGGGGTGAAGGTCCACGCGCCGGTGGTGGGGTCGGCAACCGTGGTGCCGAGCAGCGTGGTGCCGTTGTAGACGCTGATGGTGCTGCCGGCATCGGCGGTGCCGGCGAGCGTCGGCGTGGAGTCGTTGGTGCTGTCGCCGGAGGCCAGCGGGCTGGCGACGGGGTTGTCGTCGGTGACGCTGGTGATGGCCGGCGCGGCCGGCGCGAGGGCATCGACGGTAGCGGTTGCCGGCGTGCTGGTGTTGCCGGCGGCATCGGTGGCGGTGACGCTGATCGCGGTGCCGTCGGGCAGCGGCGTGCCGGGCGAGTAAGTCCAGGCGCCGGTGGTGGCATCGGCCGTGACGGTGGCGTCGGGCGTGCCATTGCCGTCAAGGTCGATATCGATGGTGCTGCCGGGGTCGGCGCTGCCGGAGATGGTGGTGCCGTTGGCCTGTGTAATGACCGGGGCAGCGGGTGCAGCGGTGTCGACGGTTAGGTTGAAGGCAGCGGTCGGTGCGCTGACGTTCCCCGATGCATCGGTAGCAGTGGCGGTCAGCGCGTAGGGGCCATCGGTCAGCGGCGTGGTCGGGGTGAAGCTCCACGCGCCCGTGGTGGCATCTGCAACGGTGGTGCCGAGCAGCGTGGTGCCGTTGTAGACGCTGATGGTACTGCCGGCATCGGCAGTGCCGGCGAGCGTCGGCGTGGAGTCGTTGGTGCTGTCGCCGGAATTCAGCGGGCTGGCGACCGGATTGTCGTCGGTGACGCTGGTGATCACCGGGACCGCGGGCGGCGCGGCGTCGATGGTCACCGTCGCGGGGCCGCTGGTATTGCCGGCGGCATCCGTAGCGGTGACGCTGATCGCGGTGCCGTCGGGCAGCGGCGTGCCGGGCGAGTAAGTCCAGACGCCGGTGGTGGCATCGGCCGTGACGGTGGCGTCGGGCGTGCCATTGCCATCGAGGTCGATGTCGATGGTGCTGCCGGCGTCGGCGCTGCCGGAGATCGTGGTGCCGCTGGCAACGGTGATGCTGGGGGCAGCGGGTGGCGCCGTGTCGACCGTCAGGTTGAAGGCAGCGGTCGGTGCGCTGACATTCCCCGATGCATCGGTCGCGGTGGCGGTCAGCGCGTAGGGGCCATCGGTCAGCGGCGTGGTCTGGGTGAAGGTCCACGCGCCGGTGGTGGGGTCGGCAACCGTGGTGCCGAGCAGCGTGGTGCCGTTGTAGACGCTGATGGTGCTGCCGGCTTCGGCGGTGCCGGCGAGCGTCGGCGTGGAGTCGTTGGTGCTGTCGCCGGAGTTCAGCGGGGTGCTGACGGGGTTGTCGTCGGTGACGCTTGTGATGACCGGCGCGGACGGCGCGAGGGCATCGACGGTAGCGGTTGCCGGCGCACTGGTGTTGCCGGCGGCATCGGTGGCGGTGACGCTGATCGCGGTGCCGTCGGGCAGCGGCGTGCCGGGCGAGTAAGTCCAGGCGCCGGTGGTGGCATCGGCCGTGACGGTGGCGTCGGGCGTGCCATTGCCGTCAAGGTCGATATCGATGGTGCTGCCGGCGTCGGCGCTGCCGGAGATGGTGGTGCCGTTGGCCTGTGTGATGACCGGGGCAGCGGGTGCAGCGGTGTCGACGGTCAGGTTGAAGGCAGCGGTCGGTGCGCTGACATTCCCCGATGCATCGGTCGCGGTGGCGGTCAGCGCATAGGGGCCATCGGTCAACGGCGTGGTCGGCGTGAAGCTCCATGCGCCGGTGGTGGCATCGGCAACGGTGGTGCCGATCAGCGTGGCGCCGTTGTAGATGCTGATGGTGCTGCCGGCATCGGCAGTGCCCGCGAGCGTCGGGGTGGAGTCGTTGGTGCTGTCGCCAGAGGCCAGCGGGCTGCTGACCGGGTTGTCTTCGGTCGCGCCGGTGATGGCCGGTATTGCCGGCGGCGTGGCGTCCAGCGTCAGCGTGAAGGCGGTGCTGGGTGCGCTGGTATTGCCCGCGGCGTCGGTAGCGGTGACGGTCAGGCTCACGGCGCCGTCGGGCAATGGTGACGTGGGCGTGAAGGTCCAGGCGCCGGTGGCGGCATCTGCAACGGTGGTGCCGATCAGCGTGGCGCCGTTGTAGATACTGATGGTGCTGCCGGCTTCGGCGGTGCCGGAGAGGGTCGGGGTGCCGTCGTTGGTGCCGTCGCCGTCGGCGCGCGGGCCGGTCGACGGGGTGGCGTCGTCCGTGACGCTGCCAATCACCGGCGCGGCCGGTGCGCTGGCATCGATGGTGGCGGTGGCCGGCGTACTGGTGTTGCCAGCGGTGTCGGCGGCGGTGACGCTGACCACGGCGCCGTCGCCCAGTGCCGGCGACGGCGTGTAGGTCCAGTTGCCGCTGTCGTCGGCCGTGACGGTGGCATCGGGCGTGCCGTCGCCGTTCAGGTCGATATGGATGGTGTTGCCCGGCTCGGCGGTGCCGGCGATCACGCTGCCGTCGCTGGGCGTGATCGTGGGCGCCGCCGGCGCTGCGGTATCGACCGTCAGCAGGAACGGCGCGCTTGCCGGGCCGGTATTGCCGACCGCGTCGGTCGCGGTGACCGTCAGCGCGTGGTTGCCGTCGGCCAGGCTCGACGGCGGCGTGAAGCTCCAGCGGCCGTTCGCGTCGGCGATGGCGGTGCCGAGCAGGGTGGTGCCGCTGTAGATGCTGATGGTGCTGCCCGCTTCGGCGCTGCCGGAAAGCGTGGGCGTGGTGTCGCTGGTGCTGCCTCCGGCAACGATCCCCGTGCCGGCATCGTTGCTGACCGCGCTGATCACGGGCGCTGCCGGTGCCGCGCCATCGACGGTCACCGTGGCCGGCGGGCTGGTGTTGCCGGAGGCGTCGGTTGCGGTCACGCTGACGACGGTGCCGTCGGCCAGCCGCTGGGGCGGCGTGTAGGTCCAGTTGCCCGCGGCATCGGCGCTGACGGTGGCATCGGCCTTGCCGTCGCCGGTGAAGTCGATGCCGACCGTGCTGCCGGCCGGGGCCGTGCCGGACAGCGCGGCGCCGTTGGTGGGCGCCACCTTGGGCGCGGCTGGCGCAACGCCCCCGCCTGCCCCGACGCCACTACTGCCGCCGCCTCCGCCATCCCCACCTCCACCGCTGGCCGCGGCCGCGATGATGCCGGCACCGGCCGCTGCGCCCAGCAGCCCCAGCAGCAATGCCGTGGAAGTGCTGTCGCCGATCGGCTCGAACAGCATGGCCTCCTCGGCCACGCCGTCGCCCTGCGCGCCCAGCGCCCGGCTGAAGTCGGCCAGCCATTGGCCGTCTTCCTGCACGAACACCAGGTTGTTGTACTGCGCCCCGTTGGTGAAGAAGCCCTGGATGCGCAGCGTGCTGCCATCCCGCATGGTCAGCAGCAGGTCGTTGCCTTCGCGCGCGAAGTTGGCGACGCTGTCGCGCTGCGCCGCGATCAGGAAGTTGGCGGGGCCGTCAGGTGAGGCAACGGTGCGGGTGCCGGGGGTGACAGGAACATCCGTGTGGTTGAGCAGAACGCCTGACGAAACCATGCTGACTCTCCTTCATCCTGAGTGATCGGTACGTAGTGCATGACTAGTGTACGGAGGCGTAAACCGCAAAATCTGAAGGATTGTCAAAGGAAGGAACTATCCGCTGGTGCTGCGGGCGAAAACCCGCCCTTCCCATTCGTGCGTTGCATGGCGTCTCCTGGAGTTGCGGTGAGGAATGAATACAGGCCCGGTCTGGTCGAAACTCTAGCCGACTGCCGCGCTTGCGTGAAACTCAATCGCCGACCACGGGCATAAGCATTATTGATCGGCCAAGGGTGGCGGTTTGAGCGACCCATCTGCCGCAATGCGCCCGGCCACCAGTTCGCGCAGCACTTCCGCCACGGCTTCGGCCGCGCTGGTTCGCGGCAGTGCGCGCGGCCAGCATAGGGACAGCGTGCGACGCAACTCCGGCACGATCAGGTGCCGCGGCACATCGCTGTCCGCCTCGGACAGCGATGACGCGGGCAGGATGGTGCAAGCCAGGCCTTCGCGCGCGGTTGCCAGCAGAAAGGGCAGTGAGTCCAGGTCGGCCACCACATTGAGCGGCACGCCCGCCTGTGCGAAAGCCAGTTCGACCACTTCGCGCAAGCCCTGCGAGCCGCTTGGCAGCACCAGTGGCAGGTCGGAAAGTGCCTTGACTGTGACGGTGGCGCCTTCTGCGCCGATCTTCGACTGCGGCTTCCCAAGCCTGCGCGCAACTGAAAGCGCCCCGACGAGGTAAAGTGATTCACTGGCAAGCCGCTCGAGGTCCACCGCGCGCGACGGTACATCACGGAACAGGATGGCGAAATCGAGCCGATTGTGGTCCAGCAGTTCCGAGATATAGCGGCTCATGCTCTCAAAGAGCTGGAGCCGGATCTGTGGATAGCGGTCCCGCACTGCGCGGATCAGCGGCATGCCGAATGCTGCTGCTGCGGTGGTGGGCAGGCCGATGGCAACCATACCGGTGACATCCATGCCCGCTACCCGGACCTCGGCGCCGGCGATCTCCACCTGCCGCAGGATATTGCGGGCGTGGCGATACAGGGTGCGGCCGGCTTCCGTCGGCTTCACGCCCTTGGCGCCGCGGTGGACCAGCGGCACGCCCAGTTCTTTCTCCAGTGCTGCTAGTTGCTGACTGAGTGCCGGCTGAGCCACGCAGACAACCTCGGCGGCCCGTGTCAGGCTGCCCTGGTCGACAATGGCAATGAAATAGCGCATGGCGCGCAGGTCCATGACAGGCTCCGGGGGTTTCCAAGGTATTTATTTTACTTATGCCGCTCTCAGTAATTGGTATTTCCCAGTCCCGGCCCGGCCCGGTAGATTGGCGGCAGGACATTGCGCAAAACCGGATATCACCATGGCTCACCCGCTCGAAGGCATCACCGTCGTTTCCCTTGAACAGGCGATCGCAGCCCCGTTCTGCACCCGTCAGTTGGCGGACCTCGGCGCGCGCATCATCAAGATTGAGCGGCCCGGCATTGGCGACTTTGCCCGTGCCTACGACACGCGCGTGCGCGGTATGTCTTCGCATTTCGTCTGGACTAACCGCTCCAAGCAGAGCTTGACGCTCGACGTCAAGCACGCAGCGGCTGCGCCCGTGCTGGCCGGCCTGCTGGATCGCGCGGACGTACTGGTGCAGAACCTCGCACCCGGCGCGGCCGCGCGCCTCGGTCTGGACTTCGACACCCTGAGCGAGAAATACCCGCGACTGATCGTGTGCGATATCTCGGGCTATGGCAGCGACGGCCCGTACCGCGACAAGAAGGCCTATGACCTCCTGGTTCAGAGCGAGTCCGGTTTTGTCTCCGTGACCGGCACGCCGGAAGATGGGGTCAAGGCCGGCGCGTCGGTGGCCGACATTGCGGCCGGCATGTATGCCTACACCAATATCCTTGCCGCGCTACTTGAACGCGGCAAGACGGGACGCGGCAAGCGGATCGACATCTCGATGCTGGAATCGATGGTGGAGTGGATGGGCTTTCCGCTCTACTACGCCTTCGACGGCGCCGAGCCGCCGCCGCGTGCGGGGGCGGCGCATGCCACCATCTACCCCTATGGTCCGTTTCCGACCGGCGACGGCAAGACGGTGATGCTGGGACTGCAGAACGAGCGCGAGTGGGTCGTGTTCTGCCAGGCAGTGCTGGGGAACCCGGAGCTTGCCGCCCACCCCGACTTTGCCAGCAACAGCCTGCGCAATCAGAACCGCGCTGCCCTGCGCGCGCGCATCGTCAAGAGCTTCGCGGCTCTGACAGCAGCGGAGGTGGTCGACCGGCTCGAGGCTGCCAAGATCGCAAATGCGCGGGTCAACACCATTGCCGACGTATGGGACCACCCGCAGCTGGCGGCGCGGCAGCGCTGGCGCCGGGTCGACACGCCGGTCGGTCCCGTGCCGGCCTTACTGCCGCCGGGCATGACAGAGGCGCGCATGGACTCGATTCCGTCGTTGGGCGGCAGCACTGATGCCATCTTGGCCGAGCTGGGTCAGTCCGACGAACAAATCGCCGCATTACGATCGGCAGGCGCCATCTGAGAGGAGGCAACCATGTCGATCGTCAATTCGCGCAGCTATCTGTTTGTTCCGGCCTCGCGTCCGGAGCGCATCGCCAAGGCGATTGGCTCGGGTGCCGATGCGGTCATTGTCGATTTCGAGGATGCGGTTGCGCCCGTCGACAAAGAGCAGGCACGCGAAGGGCTTGTGGCTCCATGGGCGAAACTATGCGTACACGCCGCGGCGGCTAATGTCGCCATGCTGGTGCGCATCAATGGCGCCGATACCGCGTACTACGAGGATGACCTGGCCTGGTGCAGCTCGGAGGGTGTCTCAGATGTCGTCCTGCCGAAGGCCGACGCGGCCGGCGTCAACGCGCTGGTGGCGGCATTGCCAGGCGTGCGCTGTTTCCCGCTGGTCGAGAACGCCGCCGGCTTCGCCGGTTTGCGCGAGCTGGCCAATGCCGGCAACGTGGTACGGCTGCTGTTCGGCAGCATCGACCTGATGTTCGACCTCGACATACAGGATGAGTGCGAAGCGCTGAACTACTTCCGCAGCCGGCTGGTGTTTCATTCCCGTGCAGCGGGATTGCTCGCACCCGTGGATGGCGTTTGCACCGCGATTGGCGACGACGCAGCACTTGCCGCAGAAACGCGCCGCGCACGGGCCTTCGGCTTTGGTGCCAAGCTGCTGATCCATCCAGGCCAGGTCCGTGGCGTGCACGACGGCCTAGCGCCGTCTGTCGCGGAGCGGCGCTGGGCCGAGCGTGTCACTGCCGCAGCCGCCGCAGCGAATGGTGCGGCCGTGGCTATGGAGGGCAAGATGGTGGACCGTCCAGTGCTGGAGCGAGCGCGCCGGATCCTGTCTCGTACCTCATGACGCCGCGTTTCATTCCGTTACCACGCCCTAATTGCCACTGCCTTGATTGCCGTCGGCTCGATATTGCCAGCCACCGCAGCCCAACCCTCCTCAGCCAAGCCAGAGAAACCGGTAATCCTTTGCGCCTGGAGGCGCCACCGGCATGGTGGCGCGCCTGATTGGTGCTGAACTCAGTAAGAAGCTGGGTCAATCTTTTGTGATCGAGAACATGTCCGGTGCCTCTGGCACCATTGGTGCCAATCAGGTGGATAGGGCGAAGTTGAACCTTGCTGGTAGGTGCCGCGGACACTCAGGCAATCAATCTGGATCTGTTCAAGGGACATCTGAGAAGTCGATTGACGGTTTCCAGCCGGTCAGCATGTTCACGACTTTGCCCGACGTACCGGTAGTCGATCCTAGGTTGCCTGCAGCCCGGTTGGGGAACTGGTTGCCTACGCGCGCAAGTCGAATCAGCCTCTCAGCTTTGCATCTTCGAGAACCGGCATTTCCATCCATCTCTCGGTGAACTGTTCAATTCCGTGACCGGACTGAAGTTGACGCACGTACCTTACCGTGGCAGTTCGCCAGCTATCATCGACCTGATGGGGCTGGCAAGTGACGCTGATGTTCGACAGCCTACTTTCGGCATTGCCCAATATCCAAAGCGGGAAGCTCAAGGCATTGGCTGGCACATCGGCGAAACGCAGTCGGCAGTTGCCCAATGTGCCCACGATGAAGGATGCTGGCTTTCCTGACTTCGTGCTGGGGTCTTGGAACGGCAGTCTCGCTCCGGCAAAAAAAACCGGCGGAGTGGTCGACAAGCTCGATCAGACGATTCGCACCATTGTCGCTCAGATCGGTAGAGAGACACGTGCCGATGGTCCGGACGCATTCCATGCCTTTATCCAACAGGAGTACAAGCGTTGGGCAAATGTCGGTCAGACGGCGGGTATTGAAAACAGTAAGGAGGTGCGCGAAGAGAGTGGCGCGTGCCACCCGCACTTTATCGGGGAAGACGGCGGCGAAGACTGCGGGACGTCGACAACTGACATCGGGAACCCGGCATCGGAAATGTTATTTCCCGCCGCCGTTCGACTTCTGGCGGGTGGCAAAATGCAGCGTACCGAATGTCTTCCCACCTAGATGGCCACCACCCGATACGTCCACAACGGCAAGGTTATATCGCGCGGTCAGTCGACCTGTGCGCCCGAAGTCTTCACTATGCGGGCCCACTTGTCCATGTCGGATACCAGTGTCGCGCTGAGTTGCTGCGGCGAGCCCGTCAAGACCTCGGCTCCCTGAGCGGCCAGTTTGTCTCGAAGAGTCTTGTCCGTGAGGATTGCCTGCATGGTCTGCGCAAGCTTCTGCGTCACATCCTTCGGCGTGCCCTTGACGGCGAAGAGGCCGACCCACAGGTCGCCGCTGTAGCCTGGGACGGTTTCGCCGATCGCAGGAATGTCCGGCGCAAAGGGTGAGCGCTTGGCGGAACTGACACCCAGCGCGCGCACCTTGCCTGCCTTGATGTGAGCCAGGACTGACGGAAGACTGGCAAAGGCCAGCGGTACCTGGTTGCCCAATACATCATTCAACGCGGGGGCAACGCCCTTGTATGGGACATGCTCAAGCTTGATGCCCGCCATGCCGTTGAGCATCTCACCTAGCAGGTGGTTCAACGTGCCATTTCCGGCTGACGCAAAGCGGTAGTAGTCTGGCTTTGCCTTCGCCATGGCAATCAGCTCCGACAGCGACTTGGCGGGGAAGGCGGGATTGGCCACAAGCACATTTGGCACGCTCGCCACGGGCGAGATTGGCTCGAAATCCTTGATCGGGTCGAACGGAACCTTCCGGTACAGCGAGGGGTTGATGGCCTGCGTGCTGCTGATTGTCATCAACAGCGTATAGCCATCTGGCGTAGCGCGTGCCGCTGCCTGGGTGCCAATATTACCCCCGGCGCCCGGACGGTTTTCGACTACCACTTGCTGGCCCAGCCGTTGCGACAGCGTCGCAGCGACCAGACGCGCGACGATATCGTTGGTGCCGCCGGGCGCCTGCGGCACGATCATCTGGATGGGCTTGGAAGGATAGGCGTCGGCGGCGTGAGCCTTCACGCTAAACAGCGGCAGGCATGCGGCCAGGGCAGCGGCGGCTGCCAAGGCGCGGCGGGTACGTTGCATGGTGTCTCCTGGGGTTGCGGTGGGGCATGAATGCACGCCCGGTCTGGTCGCAACTCTAGCCGACTGCCGCGCTTGCGTGAAATTCAATCGCCGACTACGGGCATAAGTTTTATTGATCGGCCAAGGGTGGCGGTTTGAGCGACCCACCCGCCGGCATGCCCACGCCCACCAGTTCGCGCAGCACTTCCGTCGCGCCAAGCGCATCGCGTCATTCGATGTTGGAATCGATGGGAACTGGATGGGCTTCCCGCTGTACTACGCCTTTGAAGGCGCCGAGCCTCCGCCACGTGCCTATGCGAGTGCACGCCACCACCATCTACCTCTATGGTCAGTTCCCGGCTGTTGATGGCAAGACCTTGATGCTGGGGCTGCAAAACGAGCGGGAGTGGGTGGGGTGGGGTGCCAAGAAGTGCTGGCCGAACTCGAATTCGCCACGCATCCCGACTTAGCCTGCGGCACTGTATCGATCGCGGAGTGCGAACAGACGCGGCCCCCTGTCACGCCCACAGATAATTTGCGCGAAAACGTTGCAAATCGACCGACAGCTCCTCGCCCAAGAAACGCTTGGAGTGGCTTTATTCTTGCTCGATGCTCTGCAGTGCAGCCTAGAGAGAGACAGACCACACTTCCAGCACGCGTTCCTGCCTTTAGGCGTGGTCGCACATCGACCTGACGTAGCGTGGCAACCGCTTGCAGAAAGGCCTCGCGACCAAATTGTTTGCCGGAGCGAGTACGAACGGCCTGGACCGAAGAAGCCAGTGATGCGTTCCTGTGGAGTTGCTTTGATCGCAAGCCCCGGCGCTATCGCGGCAGATGCGCGAAACACATGACCCCGTATCGCCGTGTCCGCCTGTATTCGCATCCGTGTTGGACAACAGCAACCCGTCCACTTTTCCGTCGCCTTTAGGGCAGCTAGTAACGCCAACATGCCTCAGAGAGAGTGGCCCGCCAGCAAAGCGCTCCCCGCGCGCTATTGCAGTACGTCAGCAAGGCGGCCGCCAAGCTTTCCAGACCCCAGGACGCTAAAAGTTCGGCGCGACGCAAACTCGTCCGCGCTTCAGGATGCTCATTGTTCCATTGCATGACACCAATCGGATGCTGCTTTACGGTGCCTTACAAAACGCATAATATTTTCTGAATGATGCAAAAAAGCTATCCAAAATAAGGGGCAAAATGACTGCAAATGTGACTATGGCTCAACTAAAGCACTTCCTGCTGGTAGTCGACCACGGCGGGTTCCGTGTTGCGGCTACCGAGGCATTCCGGTCACAGCCTGCGCTGTCGCGTTCTATCCGAGAGTTGGAGCAACGTATCGGCGGAAGGCTGTTCGAAGCCGGGCGGGCAGAGTTAACCATGTTTGGGGCAGGGTGTGTGCCCTACGCGCGGGAGTTGGCCGAACACTTCGACCGCGCGGTCAGTGCGATGCAGAGGCTCGCGGACAGAGAGGAGGGTGTACTTACCATTGCGTCGGTGCCGACGGTTGCGACGCAATGGCTGCCGGACTTGGTACGCCGTTATATCGAGCGCCATCCGAAGATCGAGATCCGCATTCTGGACGATAATTCCCGCAATATCCAGGCAATGGTCCTGGCTGGCGAAGTGGACTTTGGCATCTGCAGTCGCGTGGGCGTGGAGTCTCGCCTTCAGTTCCAGTCGCTGGTCAAGGACAGCTTTGGTCTGGTCTGTCGAGCCGATCATGCACTGGCCGGCCGGCGCTCGATTGGCTGGAATGAGCTTGCGTCCCTGCCGATCATCGGAACGGTAGCGCATCAGCAAATCGAGGGTGTGCCGGAGATGGAGTTACTGGCAGGCAGCCATTTGTTTGTGTCAAACATGCTGTCGCTGATTGCCATGCTGGAGCAGGGACTGGGCGTAACCGTACTTCCATCGCTGGGTGTGCCGGCGAGCGCGCGCGGCCTTGTCTTCGTGCCACTGAAACGCCCCAAAGTGCACCGGGAACTAGGTATTCTTTCATTGAACCGCCGGTCATTGAGCCCAGCAGCAGCGACCATGGCAAAGATGCTGATGGAGCACGCTGCGGCCGCTGCGCCCACTTAAAATTTGTGCGAGTAGCGAAGATTGTTCCAAATAGCCTTGCGCTACATTGCGAAGATCCATATCGTGGGCAGCACGATTCGGTGCCGTCAAGACGGGACAAGGAAAGCAACGTTTCCGCCAAAGAGGTTGCACTCAAGGCGCTCGATCTGGCCAAGGTTTCGGCATTCGGCCCGCCGGGGCTGCGTTATTACGGCCTTGGCGCCCCCGTCAAGGGCGGATTGGACTTCGCCCGCGTGCCATTATGGCTTGCGCGTGCTGGCTGAGAACGTACTGCGCCATATCGGTACTAAGGACGTCGAAACAGCAGACTTGGACCGACTTCTCGCCAGGCGGCCTGGGTAGGACGATGTGACGATGTGATGAGGCGATGGGCGGGCACTGCATGACGCATTGGCCGACCGATGCGCCGTCAGGCGCGATCTTTTCGTTGGACGCGGAAACTACAGACATCCGCAAGCCGCCATTCCTGGATCGCTCCAACGTAGGCCATGATGGGTGTGTTGCCGCGTGAATTTCCTTCTGGCGTTACGCGCAAGACGCTCAGCCCGGATGGCGTGCCTGTCGCTAGTTCCAACTTCGCCTCAAATACTGACTGGCATACGGGTCGCTACGATCAACGAGTGCTTAAACTCTATATATTTTTCGCGCGCGATGCAGTACAAGATTGCCTGGCATACGAGAGGGGAAACTGAAAACTCAGTCGAGTATTCTCCGGCACTGGCGTACAGTGAAATGATCACCATCGGGGGTTTTTACCTTATGCTCCACACCCTTCTCCAATCGCTCGAGGTACGCGGAAGACGGGGTGTTTCGGAAATCGGTGAAGGTCATTCTAGTTTAGCATTGGTATATAGGCGTTCACTGTCCGAATTGCAAGTAGAGCAAAGTGATGTGTCTCAGTGAGCGGAAGGAGAAGCGTTGGTGTATCAAGGGTTCGAAAGGGGGGAAATAATGCCAACACAAGGATTGGAGTTTACAAGTGACGGCCCATGAGTTGAAGGTACGAACAGCACAGCAGGACGATTACGAATGGATCGTTGCCGCGCATGGAGACGTCTATGCCACGAAGTTCGGTTTTGACAGGAGTTTTCAGGACAGCATTTCCAAAAAGATGCATGCATTTCTCCAGCTACCCAGTGCATTTGATCGTGTCTGGGTTGCATTGATAGGAGTACACGGGTGGCGTCGATTGCAATCTCCGAAAGACCTGGAGATCTGGCATTTCTCAATTTCGTTCTAGTCCTGCCTGAATATAGAGGCAGAGGCGTGGGGTATGCAATGATGAGGATGGCCCTAGAGTATGCACGTACGCACTCGTTGAAGGAGGTACAGCTGGAGACCTACAGCTGCCTCGTAGCCGCAAGAGCGCTCTATAGTCGACTGGGGTTCCGTACATCGAAAGTGGCGCCGGACAAAAAGGCGTTTGGGCAGACATTTCAACAAGAGTTCTGGACACTAACTCTCTAGGCACAACGCTTGCGGTCGGGCCAGAATCGCCAGTAATCTCCAGACGTTTAGAGCCAGCAGGGCGGGCACCCACTATCAGAAGAAGGTCGAGGACACGCGCGCCAGCGTGGCAAGACAAAGAATTTCTCGCCGGAGCTGTTGGAGATTCTGACTAGGCTTGAAGCCCACAAGGCGAACATAAACTACGAGGATTGCAGAAGAAAAGAAATGTAGCCTGATTGGATCATCCCTGGGGGCCGATCCGTCGCCAATATTACGGACTGGTGAGTAGCTAGAGAAGCTTAGCAGGCTGCTGAAGTACTCACCACGGAAGAGGTGCGGCTTCCCCTGGTAGGGCTGGCGGGTTCGCGGTGTTTCCCAATCCGGGAGTTCGGTATTATTGCCGCAAATTTTTTTCGCTTTTGTCGGCCACTTCCGCCATGATTATCGCGACTACTGAAACTGCGGACCGATTTGTCCCGGCGAGCGCATTTGCACGAGGTTGTAGGCGGCGGTCCGCCGTGCGCTCCCAATATGGTTGCGTCACATCCAGCCAATCGATCTGCCCATTCTCCGATCGCACTGAAGCGGCATCCACTGCGCGCTTCCCCGTACCGCGAAGACTTCGCCGCCCGCTTCGGCCAGATGGCGCGATATCACCGAGCTGGACAGAAGTCCTTCCACTTGACTGAGCCGGCCTAGCCTGAATCGAGCTAAGCCGTGCCAACGGGACAATGCCGAAATTGGCGATAAACAGAATCCTTGATGGATTCATTATCTATCGCCAGCACGATCCATCAGGCATCAATGCGAATTTGCACTCCGTAAGGCGTTAGATCGGCGTTGCCTTGAAACCCTCCACGGCGATAGTAGTGAACTGTCCGCGAACACTGCTGCCAGTGATGACCGGAATGGTTTCGCCAGCCTTCGGAGCATATCCATTGACAAAGACGATGCGCAGCGTGCCACCGGCAATCGTTGTCAGCCCGGCCACCGTCATGCGGCCCTGGCCATTCAGGCCGACGCGCATATCGAGCGTGGTGCCGGCCAATTGCGTGAACTTGCCTGCCATGGCGACGCTTTCCGGCGCGTTGATCACCACTGAGCCAGCGCCCAGATAAGCATCGCCAGTACCGAAACGCCTTGGCGGAAGCGGCTTCAAGAACGCCCCCAGCTACCTGCGTGCCACCCGAGTATGTGTTTGCACCGCCGAGCTTGATTTTCCCGCTGCCGGTGAGTGTGAACTTGCCTGTGCCAGCAATATCGTTGCGCCACGTATCCTCTGCATTGAAACCACCCTTGCTCGCGTCCATCGATACCACGACGTTGCCGTTAAACGCGCCATAGCCATCCCCAGCGGCAAACAGGTTCAAGCGGCCCCAACCTTCGGCATCATCCATGAGCGGATAGCCGGACTCCAATTCTGTCGTCTTTAAGAACACCACGCGACGCTGATCGGCACTCAGATAAGGGAAGCGCGTCTCCAAGATCACTTCAGCCCCTTTGGGCACGGATGGCTCTAACGACTTCGAGCCGATCTGCGCGAAGCCGAATGTCATGCGGCGCAGATAGTTGGTCTTATTGGCGGCGTAGTCGCTGAATCGGTCATTGGCCGGTGTCCCGGAGCGCGCAAAGTTCGCAAACGTGGCTGGCGTCGTCCCCGTCGCTGCCATCAGTGCGTTATGGGCTTGGGCATAGGCCGACGCCTTAAGCGCAGCATTGCTCGGCGCATAGAGATTTGCGGCAGCACCGGCGATAGCGTTCATACGGCCACCAATGACGTCTAGCGGAGAATGCATGCCGGACATGATACGGTTCTCGCCAAGCTCCATGCCCCGGCTCAGCATCTCCTGAAAGCGCTCTGGTACCAGGTATGCCATAACAAGGGAGTTGCGAATCGCTTCG